>NZ_JBPDXO010000002.1:0-611094 GCF_051295855.1 Methylococcus sp. S1M | reverse complement strand
GAAGGACTCGAAGCGGTGGCGCAGTAAGTCGACGTTTCTGCGCTGCTCTGCGGCCTCGGTGGTCGCCAAGTTCATCGCCGCTTCGAGCTGGGCGTGGCGGCGCTCGAGGGAGCGAAGTTTTTGGAGGTTGAGTTGCATTGGTCGGCTCCATCTGTGGTCGATGAAACACAGTTTCGCATTAAAAAACAACGGGTTGAATAGTCTGCAAGCCGTTGTCAATGACCGTTTGCGATGGTGTAGCGGATGGTCGTCAAGCCGGTCGGCGGATCGCCGTCAGCGGCTTCGATCACGTTCAGCAGCAACTCGTCCATCCGACTGCGGGCGGTGCATCTCGGCCAGGTGCGGAGTAGGCGCAGCAGCTCGGCGCGGATCGTCTTGGCCTTCGAGTAGGGCGTGCTTTCGTTGGGCAACAAGCCAGCGGCCTCGATGATGGCTCGGCGGATGCGGGCATGGCGAACGGCATCGCGAAGGCCGCGAGGGCATGCGTCTGGAACGCCAAGGCCGGCAGAGAGTGAATCAGCGGTGCCGGCCAGGTAGCGACGGAGCCCGTCCCGGAGCCAGGCCAGTGACTCAGGGGCGGGGTGGTCGGATTCCAGCAGGGCGAGAACGTGTTCGGCGGGGCTGGGCATCGTCACTCCTGCGGCTGATACGGGTGCGCCTTGATGAACTCTCGGACCTCATCGGAATCCATCAGCTCTCCAAATGCCTGATGGAGTTCCAACTTCAGCGACGATTGTCCGGGGCCGTATCCCATGAAGCCCTCGATTCCATAGGCGATGGCAAGCATGATTTCACCAAGGGCCGAGACCAGCGCCGGCCCTTCAAGGCCGTATCGGTCGCGCAAACTGCCGCCCGCGATGGCCAGAAACGGCGCCCCTGGATGTGTCAGGCAATTAGAAAACAGAGACTCAAGGACGCTGGTCGCGCGTGCTGTAGCTTCGGGGTCCATGACTTTCATGATGTCGCCGAAGTTGTAACGCGCCAGAACGCGGCCATCCTTACCCCGCCTAGAAGTGACTGGCTTAATGCCGGCGGCGCCGATTCGCTTCAGGACCGTGCGGACGTCATGCCCAAGCGCCTTGGCGGCAGCTTCGGGGGTAACAGGTTCAAATGGGCTATTTACCATGGTCATACCTCTTTGAGTGGATAAAAAACAACAGGAGCATCATAGGGGCCGAAATTTATGGAAAAACCGCGAGTTTGCGTACCCGTGGCGACATACCCTCCGGGAAGAACCTATCGATTCCGCCGGTCGCCCGTGTTGCAACTGCGCCACATCACTGTTGCGTATCCGCAACGCGGGCAGGCAGGGTTTGTGGATGTTGGTGTCGTCATCATGGTGGGCGCTCAGCCGAAAGGAATTTCGTCATCGAACGGCAGGTCCTCTGCCTGGTGTGCTGGCCCAGGCCGGCCGTAAGCCTGCCTCGCGTCGAACTGCCTCGAGTCAGGCTTGGCCTGCCGCGGCTGCCTGGTCCGGGGCTTCGGCTTCAGCGGCAAGATGCTGCTCGCGGTGATGTCCAGCGAAACCCGAACCTCGCCTCCTTTCTCGTAGGTGCCGGGCTTCAACCTGCCTTGAGCCGCGATGGAATCGCCGGCATGGCAGCGCATCAGTTCTTCACAAGCCGTAGCGTCGAACGCAATCAGGCTGGCCCACTGCGTTTCTGAGCCGTCCTGAATTTTCAGGTTAGCGGTGACGAACACCTTGCCGCTGCTAGACGTGCGCTGCACGGGGTCGCGGTGCAGCTCGCCGGTCAGAAGTGCGTAGATGCTCATTGCAGCACCCTCAGCTTGCGGTCTTCCTCGAGAACGATGGCGTTAAAGATGATGTCGGTGGTGTCCATGTCCACCTCGGCCCGGTCGCGGTCAAGGCCGATGGCAACTCTTGCGTCATTGAAGGCTCGGGCTATCCATTTAACGAAATCGCAGCCGCTAGCTCTTATGGCACCCATGTCAACGGTCTCGCGGCTTCGCCACATTCGAGCCAAGACATTGAGCGCCGGCACGGTGTGACTCATGTCTTCGCGCTCGGCGTACCTCATTGCGCTGTCGATTGAGTCCGCGGTGACGGCAGCCACAAGCGAATCGACATAGCCGCGATACGTCGCCACGAACGCGATGGGGTCGGTGGCGTCGATTTCGTCCATCTCATTCCATGTGGTGAACCTCACGGGCGGACGCGGGCTTAAGATCAAGTCGATTTCGTAGTGGTCGAAGCCGGTGGTCCGCTCGATTTCGTCATTCGTCTTGCCGTCCGCGAACAGCAGCCAGACCAGTGCCGCCTCGATGTCTGGCCATTGCGCCAGGCCGCGGATGTCCTCGATGGGTTGGGACAATATCGGCCTCGATGTCGGCGCCGAGATTTCGGCGGGCTTGGGCTGGGACAGCTCCTTGAGTGCTCGGCGCAGCGGCAAATCGGCAACGCGTTGCCATTTTGCCGGGTCGAGTCTGGCAAGACGCATGTAGCCTCTGGCTGTGCGTTCGCTCATCTCGAAGTTCTCGGTCAGCCAGGGCAGCCATTGCCCGTGTGGCACCGCGGACTTGGCCTCGGCTAGCAGTAGGCCAGCCTCGCGGGCGTGCTCCAGCGCGGCGGCAGCAGCGGAAGTAGCAGCCTCGTGGTGGGCGCGGATTGCGGCAGCCAAGGCGATAAGGTCAGATTTGATGATGTCGTTCACGGTGGTGTCCTCTATTTGGTGATGGCCGTCTGGCCGCGGGTGTCGGTGCGGCTGATCGGTGCCCATTCGCGGCAAACCTTCATGTCGTCGGTCCACCACATGCCGCAGCTCGGCGGGTCGTCTCGCTGGTCGCAGCGGACCAGTGCGGCGTGTTGGGTGGGCTGGGCGTGCAGGCAATCCGAACAGCACTTCGGCGTGTCGAGTCGCCAGAACTGAGCGCCCGGCATCGCAGCAATCTGCCCGCTGAAAGCGGCTTCGTCCCATCGGTGCGCCGGTACGCGCATATCGAACTGCATGCGCCCGGTGCCGAAGCTGCCCTCGACGCGGACCGTGATGGTGGACTCCGCGTCTTCCTGCTCCGGCATGGGCGGTTGCTCCAGCCTTGCGGTGTCGAGCCAGGCTTGGCGCTTCGCCGGGTCTTGGCAGTCCGACCATAGGCGGTCCCAGTCCTCTGGCGAGTAGGACCATCTGAGACCCATCGCAATGAGCGTGCCGCGCTCGGTGTCGGTCAGGTCGGAGGGTTGGGTAGCCTCCTCTTGCTGCTCCTTCAACGCCGCGATGAACTCGGACTTCCGGCTGCGCAGCAAGTCCTTGTAGAAGGTCGGGCAGCCGGGAGGAACTCGTACCTTGAGCCGGTCGCCGTGCAACTCCAAGACAAAGCCGGAATTGCGCATGGCGCCTATAACGTCGGTCGTGGCGCTCATATGACAATCTCCTCGGCGTCGGGGAAATGCTGCTCTATCCCACGGATGACCTTCCAGGCCGGTTTCGTCCATGTGCGCCGGGGTGCGGGCTCGTCGTTTTCTACGGAGCCTTGCGAACTCTGCGAATTGTGCGAAATGTCAGAAGTGGCGCGGCTTCCATGTATTTCGCAGTCGTGCGAACTCTGCGAATTGTTGGAATTCCTTCCTCCGTCCTGCGACCTCATTTCGCTCATTTCGCAGTCGTGCGAATTCTCTGAAGGCCGCGCCGCGTCTCTCGTTTCGCTGAATTCGCGCATTTCGCACGTGGCTCTTGAAACCAGGCGATAAACCTTGGTCTGGCTGCCGCGTTTCCCGTCCGGCCTCGGAACCTCGAATAGCTCAATTCGCGGCGGGGTCGAGACCATCAGTGCTTGAAGTGCGTCATCAATCTTCTTGGCCGGTAGGTGCCGCATGAAACATTCAGCGCTAATCTCTGTTCGCGTCGCGCCGGCCGGCTTCGCAGTCAAGAAGGTGAGAATCTTTCGCGCGTTGTCAGCACGATCCTGAGACGCTGCGGCGTCGACCTTCGCCGAGAAGATGAACCGCACCGACTGCCGCCAGTACCGAACCCACGCCAGCGCTGCATCTAGGTGACAAGGCTGGATGACCAAAACCTTGTCCATGATCGCGAACAGCATCGCCAGGCGAAGCGCATATGGAGCTGCCCGCTCCATCAAGCCGGTGAGCACATCCGACGCCTCGGAACGTGTCAGTTCCTTCGTGTAAGCTTCCGCGTAGAGCCTGGACGCCTCATCGCTCAGCATCATGCGCCGCGTGTCCTTCGCCGCCGGGTATCCGCCCTTGGCCCACAGAACTACATCTGCGACGCGGCCGGCCAGGTCGTGCACCGTCGCGTCCGATGTCGGCTCGGGGAAGGGAACTGAGCCGGTCTTCTCGGCCCAGAAGATCAAAAAGCGATTCGCGAAGCCGTTCGTCAACTCTCTGGATTCGAGCATGGACAGCAGCTCGCCAGGGGTAACACAGGCATGGAGTCCGATGTGCGGATTGCTCGCCCAGATCCGGCAGCTCTTGATAGCCGGCCGGATCGATACGCCGTCCCAGGCATCGCGAAGGGCGGCACTCAAGGTGTTGCCGTCGCGCTTGCCCTGGTGCAAAACGTTGGCGAACTCGCTCTCGACCACCCACAGCCGCTTATCCTCGATTGCTGGAAATTCCTCCTTCCCTTGGGTGTATCCATCGTGGATCAGCAGCGCCAAACCTTCGCGAGTGGAAAGTCCTCCGCTATGTGACTGGCCCAGGGCGCCGGCATGAACATCGCGCATGCGTCGCTGTATTCGGCGGACGAGCGACATGGAATCGCCCTTGCGCCCGCGTCCGGTGCGGCCCACGTGCAGAGTGAACGCTCTGCCGTGGTGCCAGGTGTTCCCGACAGGGAGGAACAGGTCGCGGCCTACGTTTGCGCCCAGGAAGGACAGGAAGCACGCCCCTGCGGCCACAGGATTAACCTCGGTGCCGGCCGCCGAAATTCGGGCCACATCGCCGGCCAGTCCGTATAGCATCGCTGGGTCGGGTTTCGGCGGAGGGACGTTGGTATCAATGCCGGCCTCGTGGGTGCCGTGGATGTCGAGAAACTCAATGCGCGGTGCGCTCATGCGTCCGCCCTCCTAGCATAGCTCGACCAGCGCCCGACGATGTGCGGGCAGCCTGCCGCCAGCAGAGCGCGTGCTATCTCGCGTTCCTCGTCTGCGGTGAGACAATCCGTGGTGTCGATGATCAACGCGTCCGGCCAGCCGCTCAAGTCTGGCATGCGGTACATTGACGGGTCTGGGTTGGGCAACAAGATGGCGTAGCTGATGTTCTTGCGGTCGAACAAGCTCCAGCCCTTGCGACCGACGATCACCAGCAGGCTGCGGTCTGGTCGCGGCCGCAAATTTTTTGCATACGGAGGCAGCCTAACCGGTTGCGGTCTGTGGTCCGCCTGTGGATAATTTTTATCGTGTCGCTTTCTTTGAGCTGCGCCAGGTTTCGGCCCTGGCGTGGCTCCTTCATTCAGTATCATCTCTAGTTCCTCAGTAGTTAAGCTTCTCCCGCTCCCCCGATGAAACTTATGTGCGCCCCGCAATAGTTATACAGGGCGCGATATACTAATTACCTTTCTTTCGACGCCACTTCCGCTTTGATTTCCGGTTTTGGCGCGACGGTTTTTGATAAGGGTCTGGCCTGGTCAAAATTCCGGCCTCCATCCCTGCTCAATCTCGCGAACCGCTTCGTCGTAAGCCATCCGCTTGCGCTCGGCTGCCGGAAGTCGCTCGGCTGCTTGCTCCTCGGCTTCGAGTTCCTGCAAAACCGTGGTAACCATCCGACCGATCACAACCTCCATTGAGAGCTTGTTCTCGCGCGCCAGGGTCCGCACCTTGTCTGCTTCGGTTTTGTTTAGCCGGATGAATAACGATCTGGTTTCATCGCTCATCGCGCAGCCCCCGCGATCAGCTCGGCAATAGCCTCGACCACGCGATCAGCGCCGAGTGCGGCGAATATCAGAAACAAGGATTCACTCGCGTTCATAGCTGCTTTCTCCTCACAGCACTGAATGCGGCCTCATATTTGAGCGCCGCAGCGACGGCATATCCAAGCAAAAAGCGGTAATCGTCGTCTCTGGAAAACGCGTGATCCTCGGATGCCATCTCACCAATCGCTTCACATAGCTCTGAGCAATTACAGAGCGTATCCTCAGGAGATGTGCTGCTTATTATGGGATTGATTTTTGCGGCTATTTCGCGGGGGATATGGCCGATTTCGTATCTATCCGCTGGACTAGGTTCTTCCTCGGCTTCGCCAGGCTGCCAGGATATAGCCTTAGCCCATACCGCATGGTCGCCGGTAATGCCGTCTCCGACTAAATCGGCGATTGCGTCCTCGATGGAGTTGAATTTAGTATCTGGCAGGACGGCCTTGATTTGAGCAATCAAGTCGGTGTCGAGGCAAACAAGGACTGGGGTCTTAGCCATTGCTGCGACCCTCCGCGGCGGCGGCTTCCGTGCTCAGGTTCAAAATCACTCTGGCGGGGTTTTTGGTTTTCTCCAGCGCCGCATGGGCGGATTTAACCTTGCGCAGTATCTCGCGCAGCTCGGATATTGCGGGGTAGTAGCTCACCAGGCCATCGGCCAGCGTGACAAGATTCTCCAGACGGTCGGCGATGTCGTAGATGCTGCCGTTTAGCTGATCGGCGTCGGACTGAGACAAAGCCGCGCCTGGCAATTGCCTAAGCCGAGCTTGAGTATCCGGGTTGCCTACTTGGCCCCAGAGATACCATCCCTCCTGGTTGGTATTGGGCATCTGGCCCCGGACATGTATTTCTCCGCTTGTAGTAATGCGGACGTTTTCCTGGCCATATTCAGCGGCCAGGATGATGCGGATGCGGGATTTGGTTATATTGCCCTGGTTCGGGCGAGAGGTATTACTGGCCATGATGGCCTCCTGTTGATTTTCTGAAGTTGACGATCCTTCGGGTGAAGGGTGCCGGGAGGTTCAGAACGGCCAACAGACCGCGGGCGGTATTACCCCGTAGGGCTATTTCCGCCCCCTCCCGACTTGGAACTCGGGGAGGGCACGCCTGGATTTCAGGCGCAAAAAATCCGCAAGGCTTTCGTGTGCGGGGTACGCTGTTGGGGAGTTTCTGACGCTCCGTGCTGCCCATGATGCCAGCATCGTGCTCGATGTCAACCCAGCAGATCATCTCCGCGCCGGCCGGGTGGTGAGGGATGGCGTGGGCGATCATGCGGCCTCGCTCCCGGCGGTAATGGCTCCGGCAGCTTCCAGTCGCGCCGCCCACTCTTGTGCTGCGGCAGCGGAAATCAAAGGCTTTGCCCCGACTCGAACGGTTCGCGGGCGCTGCTCCGGGGCGAACTTGTAGTACATCGCTTTGCTGATTCGGTGAATACGGCAGAACTCCGGAATCGTCATCATCGGCGGGAGGGCTTCAACTTGCATGCGCATTCTCCTGGACTCGTAACAACCCGCATGAACTTCATGCGGCTCGGGAGAAAGCGTACAAGAGGGGTTCCCCGCTATTTCCCGTCTATTCGGAAATCACGATAGCGGGGTGATAGCGGGGAAATAGAAGGGAAATAGCGGGTCTAGGTGGCGTTCCGGATGTTAGATAGCAGCTTTTCGAGCCTCTTCCTTGTCATAGAATGGGTCTTCCCTCTGGAATCTTCCCATAGCAGGGCGTCGTTCTTG
This sequence comes from Methylococcus sp. S1M, assembly GCF_051295855.1. NCBI lineage: Bacteria > Pseudomonadati > Pseudomonadota > Gammaproteobacteria > Methylococcales > Methylococcaceae > Methylococcus > Methylococcus sp. S1M. The sequence goes on along the minus strand of NZ_JBPDXO010000002.1, from coordinate 603,479 downwards.
ACGTCGAAGAACGTGCCGCTCGGGTCGTTCTCCAGAAAGAAGAAAACCTCATCGGTCGTTGGTTCTCGGTGCTTCGCCTTCAGCAGTTCAGCGCGGGCTGATTCGATGGCGGCCCGGTTCCGCTGAATGCGGCGTCTCCGTCCGCTGCCGTCACCCTCCACGGTCAAATTTGGCGCCTGTGTTCCAGCAGGCTTTACGGTAAAGCATTCGGTAGGTTTTCCGGTGAAGCGTTCAGAAAACTCCGCTTCAAAGCGCTCGACTTCGTTGATTAACACTACATCATCGAAGCCACCTTCTCTCTTGATGATGCTTTCCTTCCTGTTTATCGCGTCATCAACGGATTCTCCGTCCAATAGATAAGTAAATGCCTCATATTCGTAAGGATCATGCTCGGACAGCTCATATTCCGCGATCTTTTCATAGTACTCGTTGAGGTCTTTGCATGCCGTTATAGCTACGCGAGAAATAGAGGGGGGCCTTCCTTGTTTTTTCCATAAGTCGAAATCAAAGCTCTTTGCCACGATCCGATGAACAAGGCTAAGTTCCCCTAATTCGACCAGGTGCTTTATGTCGTCAACCTCGCATTTCCAGTGAATTGCAAGCTCGTCAAGTGTGAAATACTTGCGGATCGGCGTGAATTTAGGCATGCCCATAATCTCATAGGGTCATCTCAAAAAGGTGCCGCGTCGGTGGGTGAGATAACCCGTTTCGCCCGGCCAAGGCTAGACGCGGCAATTCTGTTTCAAGCTTTCGTTTTGCTGCTCCGGCTCAGTCGGGTAACTTTCGGCTTTGAAGGCGATTCGAGCGCCGGCAGATTGGCGCGGAGCTGGTCAGCGACGAAAGAGGGTTTCAGGTGGGCGTAGTGCCGCACCGTCATCCGGGTGTCGGCGTGTCCCAGCGCCTCGGCAATCACCTGGTCCGGTACTCCGCGGGTGGCAAGGAAGCTGGCATAGGTATGCCTCAGGTCGTGAAACGAAATCGCGGGAAGAATGCCGGCGATCCCGCAAGCGTCCTTCATGCGCCGGTGCTGGTGGTCCCGCTGCCATGGCAGGCCATCGGCCCGCGTGAATATCCGTGCATCGCCAGGCCGTCCGGTGGTCCACTGCTCGAACCATGCCCGGCCCTCGTCGGTCAGGGGTACGTGTCGCGCCTTTCCGGACTTCGAGCGCCGCACGTAGACTGCGCCGGCATCCGCGTCGAAGTCATGCGCCTGCATCTGGATCAGCTCACCATACCGGCATCCCGTTGCCAGGGCGCCGCGCACCAGTTCCCGGAAATCCGGCTCGCATCCGTTTAGCAATCGGCGGGCCTCATCTTCCGATAGATAGCGAATCTTCGGCGCGTCGGCGGAACGGAAAGGGCGGACGCGTCGCCATGCGTCGTCACTGGACGCCTTGCCTGCCCGGTAGGCGTGATTCAAGCTGGCCTTCAGGATCGTCAGGATTCGGTTTGCCGATGCCTTCCGCTTCCGCACGGCTTCGTGGTCGCTTCGGTCGATGGGCGTCTCGTTACCGCGGCGAAGCACTGGCGCCCTGGTCAGCCCGATCAGCCAGGTGTTGATGGTCTCGGCGCGGAGGTCCTTCACCAGCAGTTTGCCCAGCTTCGGCAGGATATGCCGGTCGATGGCGTATTGTGTTTCTCGGGGCGCTCGTCCCTCGCGGGCATAGTGCCCTTCCATGTAGTCCTGGACGGCATCGGCGACGGTGTATTTGTCGGCTGGCTTGTCGTGGGCCTTCAGATCCTCCGCGAAGTTCAGGGCAGCGGCGAAGGCTTCTTTATAGGACAGCACATCGGTGCCGTTCGAGTCGGCGAAGTCGTCAGCCGTGCCGAGCGTCTTCTTGATGTACGCCGCGCCATCGATGCGGCCTACGCTGCGGGCGGATACGCGGGCCATCCATACGCCGCCGGTCGGGTTCTTCCGGTAGCCGATGAACAAGCCGGGTTGCAGTTGCTTCCAGAACGGTTCACGGTCTTTGGGGGCCGGAAGGCGAAGGCGGGCTTCTCGGGTCTCAAGTCGGGCATCGCGGGGTAGTCGAGCCATAGCTGGGGGAAAATTGGGGGAAAATCCCGGTGTGGATTTCGGTGTCCCAGTATAAACTCGAATGGACGGAAGTGAATAGAAACAATAGCTTGTATGGACTGAAATGCACCGCTATGGAGCCGAGATTATCCCTCTCACGGCGGCGACGGGGGTTCGAATCCCCCTGGGGACGCCATGACTTCACCGGGCTGAAGTGCCGAGGCCGCCCGTCCATGACGGATGCGCTCCGGGCTTTTTGGCCGACATCCTCCTTCCATTTCCATGTTGGCCAATGTCGTGATCTCCGGGTGACCGGTGTCGGCCCGGCGTTGCCGTCGAGCTTCTGTCCTGCTCGAAACGGAAAACGAGTTCTTGAACGGGCGAAGGTCCCCGGGTCCAGAACGTCGGACGTTCCGGGGTCTGGCGGTCGACGAACCCGGAGCTGCTCCCGGCCGCGCCACCTGTTGATAGAATCCATGCGGGCCGGTCGCCAATGGTGAAAAGCCCATTTCCTATGCCATCCACAGACGCAGGAGGAATCATGAATCACAGATATTCGGGCGCGATTTTGGGTTTGGCCGGCGTGCTGTTTGGCATTGTGGTTCACGCTCGGGGGTTTGGGGGTGCAGTGCAGCAGTCCTCACGGGCGGCGCAACAGGAACGCCAGCAGAGCGCGGAGCAGATGCAGCAATCCCGACAGCAGAACCTCCAAGGCATGCAGGAGTCTGCGCAACAGAACCGGAATGCGAACCAGCAAAGCCGTCAACAATATTCGGCGGAAAAGACTTATCAGCGTCAGCTGACGGGGTCGCAGGTCCATGGTCAGCGGGCACGGGCATACGATGACGTCCAGGAAAATATCCAGCAGACGGAGAAGCGACGGGGAGCCGCGATGTTGCTGGGCGGAGCGTTACGCGCAAAGCAGATGCAACAGCAGCAAGCGCAGCCACAGCAGTAGGAATCCAGAACCGCCAAAAGAAGCCCGCAGTCGCACGAAGCCACTGCGGGACTCTGGAAATTCCCGCCCATCCCGGCAAGATTGCCACGCCGGCGTGAACCAGGGGGGGTGTCACGCCGTAGCCCGTTTTTGGTCTGGTCCGAACGTGGCGGGCTTCAGTGTGTAGGGAAAGATTTACGGGATGATGTCGCCCGTATGGCGATCAGGAGAAGGTCCGGCTCGATCGGAAATTCCGGCTTGTCGAAGCCGGTGGTGTCCAGAGCGGACGGTACGGACCGAAACTTCGGCATCACCGCGTTCATGGGGCATCCTCTGCACGTCGCCGGGACCGGGATCGCCGCGGTGACCGACGCTGTCCTCGTGGTGCCTATGCCCTTCGAACATGAGGGTTGACGTCGTGAATGTACGGCAAGGAAGCCGCCGGTGAGCCGCCAGCGGGTTTCCGAGCTTCAAGGGTGGCGGCCGGCCGGTGAAAACCGGCCTCTGGACGCTCCGTTCACGGGCGCTCTTGAACCGTCCGCTCCCAATCGTAAATGCCCATTTCCAGGAGTTTTTCGGGGCCTCCAGGCGGAACCGCGTTGTTCGCGAGAACGATGTAAGGAGCTGTGGCCATGGCGTGACCGATGGAGCCCGGGGGGACGAACTCATGTTTCACCACCACGAAAATTTCCCGGTACCTCACGCCCTGATTCGCTCCGACGCGCAGCACGCTCTTTGCGAGATTCCGGCGTATCAGGCGAAAGTAGTGTTCCCCTGGCGGGTTTCGGCCGGATCGGCCTCGATGTTTGCCGCACAGCTCCATGATCGCGCTTGCGTCGGTAGCGCGATGCGCGGCGATGGCTATGGCGACGCCGCACCAGACCGTTGCCGGGCCCGGTGCCGTGATCTCCTTGTGGGCGGCGATGACCTGAGCACCGGGGAGCAAAGGAAAACGCGGGGCATCGCGGGTGCCCAGGAGACGCGCTGCCGCGTCCAGAAGCGGATCGGCGGGGTAGACAGGGGTGCCGCCCGTCTTGGACTCCCCAATCTCGAACAGTTTGCGTTCGCCGATCTCCGCTGCCTTGGCAACGTCATATCCCCAGATGGCTCCATTGACGCCGACGAAGGACGAGGCCACGATGAGGTTGATTTGTCCCAGGTAAGCCCCGTTCGCTTCCGCGCGATCGAAAGCCAAGGTTCCGTCCAGACCTTCCCCGGTTTGTCCGGTTATGGCCAGTTCTCTTCGTGTCTGGCCGGTGTGCAGAGTGATCAATGCGATATACCCCAGGCCGCTGGCGCCGGGATTGCCGTAGCCGTCGGAATGGGCGGGGAAGGGACCAACCGCGCCTTTGACGACCTCCGGGAGTGACAAAGCCGGCGGCACTCGAGGAAGCCCCGCCGGGGGATCGTTTCGTGCCGGAACGCCGGAGAAGACCGGCGTCAGTCCGTCCAGGACGGCCAGAAGCACTGCGAGGGCCGTCTTCGCGTAAGGGACGGTTCGAGCCGGATTTGCAAGATCTGTATCCACTTTGAGTCCCCCTCTGAGCCGGCGGTGGTGGAATTGTCCACGAAGTTGCAGTGAGTTTACCGAACCGGAGCCTTTTTCGGTTGACGCCCGCCGGTCTTGGCTTCACGCTGACGCCATTGGCGATACACACCCACCCGCTATGGCTTCCGAAAATACTTTCCTGCCCGCGGATCTCGTGGAAACCGATCCGCTACTCGGCGTCCTGCGGCTGGCGGCATTGTCGGCGGGCTCGGACGGGCCGCCGGACGACGCCACGCTGGATCTCATGTTCGAGCGGATGCCGGCCGGCCGGATTGACGATGAACTTTCAGCCGCAGCATGGCGTGAGCTGGCCCGTGGCCTGATGGGGCAAAGACCTTCGAACATGTTGGTCGCGCTTTCCGGCTGTGGCGCGTTGGGGCGGGTGTTGCCGGAGGTGGCGGCCCTGTTCGGCGTCCCGCAGATAGCGGACGATCCGCCCCAGGTCGATATCGGCCAACACCTGCTGCGCGTCCTGGACGAAGCGGCCCGCTGCAACGCGCCGCTGCCGGTCCGGTTCGCCGCGCTGGTGATGCACGTCGGCAAGTCGGACTCACCGCCCGAGCACCTGCCGGTTCACTACCGCCACGTCGAGCGGGGACGCCCGCGCATCGATGCGCTGTGCCAACGTTTCGGCGTGCCTGAAGCGTGCCGTGAACTCGCGTTGTTGGCACTGAGCGAATGCGAGCGGGTGCACCGGGTCACGGAAGTGCGTGCGGGGCCCATCGCCGCAATGCTGGAGCGGGTCGGGGCGTTCGACCGTCCGGATCGCTTCGGCCAACTGCTGATGCTCTGCGCCTGCGACTACCGCGCCTACCGAGGACATGCCGCCGGAGAATATCCCAAGGCTGCTCTGCTGCGCACCGCTTTGAGTGCCTGCGCCGGTGTCGAGCAGACCCACGGCTCCCCGGGCGCGGAGGAGTTGCAGGAGGCCCGCGCCGCGGCGATCGCCAGAGTCTTCCGGTCGGAACGCTGGTCGAGCCCGGGAACATAGGGCGCCTGGCATACGGCGGCAGGGAGGTACACGCCGCAGTCCTTGACGACAGGGACGGCGTCCGTGACGTTCCTGATCCAACGCAACCAGGTCCGCGGTCATGCAAAGCCTTCCAGCCTCATCGCCGGCGCCTCCGCCCCCTGCGTCCGGCACCTGGCCGATCAGTGCACCTTTGTGCGCATCTCCCGCAGGATATCCTTGGGCACCGGAGCCAGCCGGCCGTCGGGCTGGACAAAGAGCCGCCCGGTTTCGATCTCGTCGAGTTTCTGTATGCCCGCCCGGCTCAAGCGGCAGATGTCGCCGTTTTGGACGACGCAGGCGTGCGGAACGTGGCAGGCGGCCGCTAGTTCCGCATTGGCGGCGAGATGCCTCGGCGTCCCGTGCACCGGAATCACCGCCGGCGGCTGGACCCACTCATAGAGCCGGCGCAGGTCTTCTTGGGCGGGATGGCCGGATACATGCACCATCGCCTCGGCGTCGGTCACCAGGTGGACACCGGTTTCACGCAGGCGCTGATGAATCCGTGCAACCGCGCGCTCGTTGCCGGGTATCACCCGTGACGAGAAGACGACGGTATCGCCGGCGTCCAGCAACAGGTCGCGATGCAGGTCCTGGGCGAGCCGTGCCAATGCCGACCGGGGTTCGCCCTGGCTGCCGGTGCAGGCAGCGAAGACCTCGCTGCGGGGCAGATGCCCGATGTGGCGGGCTTCCACGAGTTCGGGCAGATCGTCCGGCCAGTGGCCGGTAGCGCGGGCGACGGCCACCATGTGTTCCATCGCCGGGCCTGCCACGCCGAAGCGCCGGCCCAAGGTCCGGGCGACCCGCGCCAGGGTGACGAGGCGCGCGATGTTGCTGGCGAAGGCCGTCACGACGATGCGTCCCGCCGCCTCCGCTCCCAACGCCAGCAGCGGTTCGTACAAGTCGCCCTCGAAGCCGGTGCGGCCGGGGACCATGGCGTTGGTGGAATCGCAGACCATTGCCAACAACGGTTCGCGCCGAAGGGCGGAAAGCCGGGAGTGGTCGTAGCCGCGTCCCACCACGGGGCGGTCGTCCAGTTTCCAGTCGCCGGTATGCAGGACGGCGCCGACGGGTGTGCCGATCAGCAGCGTATTGGGTTCCGGGATGGAATGCGTCATGACGATGTATTCGACCGCGAACGGTCCGATCCGGAACCGTTCTCCGGGGGAGACTTCGACGAGCGGCGCGTCGTCGATTCCGGCGCGCGCGAGCTTGGTTCGCGCCAACGCCGCAGTGAAGGGAGTCGCATAGACCGGACAGCGCAGCCGTTTCCAGAGGTAGGGCAGGGCACCCACGTGGTCTTCATGGCCGTGGGTCAGGACGATGCCTGCGAGACGTTCGCGGCGGGCCGCGATGAACGCCGGGTCGGGCATCATCACGGCATGGTCCGGGAAATCGTCGCCGCCGAAGGTGATGCCCATGTCCACCGCGATCCAGGCGCCGTCATGGCCGTACAGCGTCAGGTTCATGCCGATTTCGCCGGTTCCGCCCAGGGGCAGGAAGAGGCACTCGCCGCGGGCGGGGATCATGAGATACTCAAAGCCGCTCTATATTTTTGGAAAATCCGCCGGGGCGCGGACTGCTTGAACACGATACGGCCAGGGGGCGCCGGCGGCTCCATTCCGCCGTCTACCGCCCGGCAAGCGCGGCCCGCCGACTGAACAGGCTCACGGGCACATACCGGATCATTCTAGCGCGCCGCAACCGGCGCCGCAGCATGTGACGAGGGCGAGCCGGGAAGATTCGCTTCCTAAATCCCAACCGCCGAAAGCCCAGGATATGAGCTTCGGAGATGTCGTGACTTCGGACCTCAAAAAAAGAATCGGTGGCGTTCACCCGAGGTGAAACCCGCCACCGAGAGTCGAGGAGGAGTGCCGCAAACTAATCGAACCGGTAGACCACCTGGGCCGATACCGAATTCTCGGCCAGCCGGTTGGTGACACTGGTGCCCGGAATCGGCTGGTTCATCGCCGGATAGCCGGGTCCGCCGCTGCTGATGAAAGATCCGGAGACGTCATTCTGGAAGGCGTGGTAATAGGCGAGGTTCAACTCCAGGGCGGGCGTGAAATTGAAGCCCCCACCCAGCGTCAGGTGATGTTGAACGATGGCCGGCGCGAAGACGTTGAAGAACTGCTGGTCCGAAGGAATGGGATTGTCGCTGTAGTTGTACCCTGCCCGCAGGGTGAACCGGGGCGTGATCCTGTATTGCGCCCCGAGCGCGACCGTCCAGATGTTCTCCCAGCCGAAGCCCTGGACGTAGGGGCCGGACGCCGAAGCCGCAAAATTCTTCTTCTCGAAGCCGTTGGTCCCGCTGTAATTGATCCACTTCAAGTCGGCGGCGAGGATCAGGTCCTCGACCGGTTTGTAGCTCAAGCCGCCACCGACGATCATCGGGTAATCGAGCTGGAACTGGAATTTGGCCGGCGTGCCGTTCGGATACTGGGAATTCCAGCCGAAATCGCTGAACCACTGCGGGCTCTTGAAACTCAAGCCCAGTGCCAGATTCGACAGCGCCTGGTAGGTTGCGCCGACGGTGAATCCCTGACCCCAGCTCGTCGCTGCGTGCGAGCCGCTGGGATAGCCCGAGGCATTGGGCGGCGTGGCCGGCCAGGGGTCCACGGCGAGCGAAGCCCAGTCCAGATTGAAACCGACACCTACAGAAAAATCCCGGTTGAGCCGGTAGGCGATCGAAGGCGTGATCTGCATCAGCTGGTAGTTGGAATAGATCGAACCGAACCCGCCGAATTGCTGCGGCACCGCAAGCGGGTTGAAGTTGCCGCTGGCATTGGGCAGGTTCGCCGGGTAATCCACCCCGAAGCCGCCAATCCCCAGCGCGGTGAAGCCGAAGGTCCAGTCCTGGTCGATCTTGTAGGCCAAGCCGACGCTGGGGATCACCGCTTCCCGCGTGCTGCTGTCGACCCTGCCCGATGCGAACGGCGTCGAAGCCGAAAAGCTGCGGTCGGGAATGAACAATTCCGCGCCGAATTCGACCGAATCCTTCTCCAGGAACGAAATCGAAGAGACGTTGTTGTAGTTCGAGCCGATAGCGTCGATGGAGGTCGCGATGCCGGCGCCGCCCATGGCCTGGTTGACCGAACCCACCCCGTGCAGCACGTGGCCGTCCGTCGCCAGGACCGGTACCGACGCCAGCAGGCCCGCCGCGAACCCGATCAATCGCCACGCCGAAGATGATATGCGCTCTCGCATGCTTGTTTTTCCTTTGCAGATAAGGGCTAGACCCGGAAAAAGCCGACAAAAAAGCCAGCGGTTCGCTAGAACGCGCTGGCTTCCGGCGGACCGGTCGGCTCGGCTGTTGGGAGGGCAATGTATCCGAATTCTTAAATTCCTTAAAAGACTAAAAACGAATATTTTTATTCACAAATAACAGTGTCCCAAATACGGCGGTGCGACGCCAACTTCCGTTTCAGCCGGGCTCTCGAAGTCCCGGCGACATCTGCCGCCACAGCGGCAACCCGAACGCACCGTTGCCGTTGCAGCGGCAGCCACGTCCATCAAAGAACCACACGGGTTAATATTTATCAATGAGTTAGACAGTGGCACGAACGCTGCGATATCCCCTGCAAGCGATCTGTGCGCCGGCCGTTTCCGCGAATCGGCGGGAAAGCCGGCGCATCCGAATCAGGACTACTCAAGCAAGGGGAAAACAGCATGCACACGACAAAACGGCTCACAGGGGCGCCCGGAATCTATCTGCTGGCGGCCAACGCGCTGGTTTCGACCTCGGCCTACGCGCTGAATACCGGCACCGACCTCAACCTGAGCATGAAGCCGATCGCCGGCGGCATGGCGGGCGCGGCCTATACCAACCCGCAGGAAGTCTCGGCGGCCCTGTTCGGCAACCCCGCCACCCTGACCCGGTTCAAGAGCGTCCATTTCGAGATCGGTGCCGGCTTGCTGGAACCGAACGTCGACAATACCCAGACAAATAACGGTTACAGCCATACCTCGACCAGCGCCGCCCGCAACTACGTGATACCGGACGTGGCGGTGAGCGGCGAGGTGCTGCCGGGATTCGTGCTGGCGGGCGGCATCGGCGTGGATTCCGGTCTGGGCGCGGACTACCGGACCAGTCCGGTCAATGCCGGCGCAGGGCTGGGATTGGGCGGCGCCGGTGCCGGCGGGGCGGCCACGCTGCCTCTGGTGGTGGAGTTGCTGTCCTTCAGCGGCAATCTCGGCGCGGCCTGGGAAGTCACTCCGGATCTGTCCCTCGGCGCGGCGCTGACCCTGGGCTTCGGCTTGGGCCAGCTCGGCACTACCGGCAGCACCACCGGCCTGCAGGGGCTCTCCGGCAATTTCGGCGGCACCACCTCCAGCGTGCACAACATCTCGCTGCGCGGCGCGCTCGGGGCCACCTACAAGGTCGCGCCGGAATGGACCCTAAGCGCCTCGATCAAGAGCCCGTTGCAATACGACTACCACAGCATCCTGTCGACCACCGTCAACGGCTACGACCAGTATCAGTCGGTGAAGGTGGCGCAGCCGCTCGAAGTCACCTGGGGCGTCGCCACCGACATCGTTCCGAACCTCCTGCTCGAAGTCGACGTGGCCTGGAAGAACTGGTCCAACGCCGCGCTTTACCAGGACATCTATCAGGACCAGTTCCTGACCATGCTGGGCGGACAGTACACGCTGGACGCCTGGCAGTTCCGGGCGGGCTACAGCTATGCCTCCTCGCTGCTCTTGAACAGTCCCAACGGCTCGCTGGGCGGCCTGGACGGCGTCGGCACCCTGCCGCTGAACACCGCCGTACCCGGCGTCCTGGCGCAGAACGACCTGACCAAGGTCGTGCAGACCACGCTGGCGCCGGTCATCTGGCAGAACACCCTGACCGTGGGACTGGGCTATGCCTTCACCCCGCATTTCCGGCTCGACGGTTTCGGTGCCTATGCCTTCAGCGAAAACACCAGCCGCTCCACGCTGGCGCTGGGCAACTATCAGGTCACCGCCAGCGAGTGGGCCATTGGCGCCGGCGCCAATTTCAGCTTCTGACATCTACCGTTCCATCACCCGACAGGTATTTCATGAGTACGTTAAAAACCGTGGTCGTATCCGGCAATCTGGGCTCGCCTTCCAAGACCCTGGCGCTGGCCGGACAGATCGTGGAGGCGATCCGCCGCCATGCCGCGACCGAGGCCGAGATACTGCAACTGGCGGAACTCGCCCCGGTGGTGGGCCCCGCCCGCAATCCCAACGAACTGGGTAGCGTCGGCAAGGCGGCGCTGAACTCCATTGCGGCAGCCGACATCCTCATCGCCGTCACCCCCGTCTACAAGGGGGCCTACACCGGGCTGTTCAAGCATCTGTTCGATCTGCTCGACCCCAAGGCCCTGAACGAAAAGCCGGTCATCCTCGGCGCCACCGGCGGCGGCGACAAGCACGCACTGATCGTCGAACACCAGCTGCGGCCGCTGTTCGGCTTCTTCGGTGCATTCACCGTGCCGTCCGGCGTCTATGCCGCCGAGCAATTGTTCGACGGACAGCGCTTCGCCGACCCGGTGCTCCTGGAGCGCATCGAAGCCGCCGCCCGCCAGGCCGTCGGCATCGCCCTCAATCAAACCCTTCCTGCCACCCAAGCCGCCTGAGAGAAAACCATGTCAGCACACGACTACGACAAAATCCGCAGCGAAATCCGCAGCCTGGTCGACGAGGTCATCCGGCCCAACGCCGAGAAGATCGACCGCGACGGCATTTTCCCCCGCGAAAACCTCAACGCCCTGGGCAAAGCCGGCTGGAACGGCGTCCTGATCCCCAAGGAATACGGCGGCCTGGGGCTGGACCACGTGGCTTTCTCCATCGTCGCCGAAGAAATCGGCCGGGCTTGCGCCTCCACCGGCCTGGTCTACGTCATGCACACCGGCGCGGTGCAGACCATCAACCTGTTCGGAAACCACGACCAGAAGGAACGTTGGCTGAAACCGGCACGGGACGGCCTGCTCGGCACCTACTCGACCAGCGAGAAAGCCTCCGGCGGCCACTGGTGGTTCAACTTCAGCGAAGCCGCGCGGGACGGCGCCGAGTATTACCGCCTCAACGCCGAAAAATCCTTCACCACCAGCGCGGGCCAGGCGGATTACTACCTGTTCCAGACCCGCTCCCCCGGCGCCAAGGGGCCGACCGACATCAGCTTTTTCATCGTCGACTCCAAGCTGGATGGCATTTCCCACGGCGGCTGGGAAGCGCTGGGCGTGCGCGGCAACCACAGCGGCCCGATCAGCTACCGCGACGTCAAAATCCACGCACGCGACCGCCTGGGCGAGGAAGGCCAGGGCAAGGACATCGTCTACCACGGCGTTTCGCCGGTCTATCTGATCGGACTCGGCTCGGTCTGGCACGGCGTGGCACGGGCCGCCCTGGAGAAAGCCTCCGAACATCTCACCGGCACCCATCACCGCGATTTCGACAAGAAGCTGTCGGATTACCAGGTGCTGCGCCAGCAACTGGGCGAGTCGAAGGTGCTGGTGGAGAGCCTCCGGCCCTGGCAGACCGAACTGGCAAGGCGCCTCGACGACTTGCAGGCCGCCGGCCAGCCGCAGGGGCAGATTCTCATCCCGCTCACCGAATTCAAGGTGCACGCGGCCGAGGTCGCCAACATCTCGGCGCGCAACGCCCTCGACGTCAGCGGCGGCTACGGCTACAAGCGCGGCCCGCTGGAGCGCATCTTCCGCGACGCCCGCGCCGGCATCGGCATGGGACCGTCCAACAACATCGCCCGCGAATGGATCGGCAAGACCCTGGTCGGGCTGCCGCTCGAACTGTTCGAGGCGGGCGGCGAATAACCCGGAGGCCGAAATGTCACAGGAAACCCTGAAAGCGGCATTGGGAAACGCCATCGCCGGCTTGCAAAAAAATCCGGCCAGTGCGCGCCTGGTGTTCAGGGCGAAGACGCGATGGCTCGACGGGGTGCGCTGCTCCGCCGAAGTACGCGATTTTCCGCCGCTGATCGTCGATGAGCCGGCCGAACTGGGTGGCGGCGACACCGCCGCCAACCCCGTCGAACTGCTGCTGGCGGCGCTCGGCACCTGCCAGGAGATCGTCTATGCCGCCTACGCCGCGGTCATGGGCATCCCGCTGGAGGCCGTCGAAGTCTCGGCGAAGGGCTACCTCGATCTGCAAGGGCTTTTCGGCCTGAGCGATTCGGTGCCGGCGGGCTACCAGAAGATCGTTTTCGAAACCGTCATCGAGAGCTCCGCAGACCCCGAAACGATCCGGAAGCTGGTGGCGGTCGTGGAAGGGCACTGCCCGGTGCTCGACACCCTGACCCGGCCGGTCGAGGTGGAGGGCGCGGTCACGCTCAATGGCGCGCCATTGAATGTTTCCATCAGCAACGCCGCATGAGGACAACCGATATGAGCCATTCCGTTCAACCCGTCAAATTCGCCTACTGGGTCCCCAACGTCAGCGGTGGCCTGGTCATCAGCAAGATCGAGCAGCGCACGAGCTGGGACATCGATTACAACCGCAAGCTGGCGCAACTGGCCGAGCGCAACGGCTTCGAATACGCCCTCAGCCAGATCCGCTTCACCGCCGGCTACGGCGCCGAGTACCAGCACGAGTCGGTGTCCTTCACCCACGCGTTGCTGGCCGCGACCGAACGCCTGCGGGTGATCGCCGCCGTCCTGCCGGGACCCTGGCATCCAGCCCTGCTCGCCAAACAGGTCGCCACCATCGACCACCTGACCGGCGGCCGCATCGCCGTCAACGTCGTCAGCGGCTGGTTCAGGACCGAATTCACCGCCATCGGCGAGCCCTGGCTGGAACACGACGAACGCTACCGGCGCTCGGAGGAGTTCATCCGGGCGCTCAAGGGCATCTGGACCCAGGACCGGTTCACCTTCCTCGGCGATTTCTACCGCTTCCACGACTATTCGCTGAAGCCCAAACCCCTGCACCAGCCGCACCCGGAAATCTTCCAGGGCGGCAGTTCGCGGGCGGCGCGAGACATGGCGGCGCGGGTGTCGGACTGGTACTTCACCAACGGCAATACCGTCGAAGGCATCAAGGCGCAGGTCGACGACATCCGGGCCAAGGCGGCCCAAGAGGGACGCACGGTGAAGATCGGCGTCAACGCCTTCGTGATCGCCCGCGACACGGAGGCCGAAGCCAAGGCGGTGCTGGCCGAGATCATCGACAAGGCCGACCCGGAGGCGGTCCGGGCCTTCGGCCACGAGGTACGCGAGGCCGGCAAGGCCTCCCCCGAAGGCGAGGGCAACTGGGCCAAGTCCAGCCTCGACGACCTGGTGCAGTACAACGACGGCTTCAAGACCAACCTCATCGGCACTCCGGAACAGATCGCCGCACGCATCCTGGAACTCAAGGCTGTCGGCGTCGACCTGGTGCTGAGCGGTTTCCTCCATTACCACGAGGAGATCGAATATTTCGGCCAAAAAGTCCTGCCTCGGGTGCGCGCGCTGGAAGCCGGAAGCGCCGGCAAGGCCGCGGCCTGAGGTGGGGGCGCCCATGCAGGACAGGGAAACGGTGCGGCGGCTGTTCGACACGGCGGAGGCGCTGGCGGCGGAGTTCGCCGGCACTGCCGTCGAACGCGACAAGGCCGGCGGCACGGCCAAGGCCCAGCGCGACCGGCTGCGGGAAAGCGGCCTGCTCAACCTCATCGTTCCACGCGCCTACGGCGGCCACGGGCTGAACTGGCACGACACCCTGCGCATCGTCCGCCTCGTGTCGCGGGCCGACAGCGCCCTGGGCCATCTGTTCGGTTTCCAGCATTTGCTGCTGGCCACGCTCCGCTTGTTCGGCGACCAGTGGGAACACTATTACGCCGAGACGGTGCGGGGCCGCTGGTTCTGGGGCAATGCGCTGAATCCTCTGGACACCCGCGCCCGCATCGCCGCCGACGGAACAGGAGGCTGGCTCCTGCGGGGGACGAAGAGCTTCTGCTCCGGCGCCATGGACGCCGATCATCTGATCGTGTCGGCACTGGCGGAAGATTCGGGGCCGCTGCTGATCGCGGCGATTCCGGGCGACCGGGCCGGCATCCGCATCAACGCCGACTGGGACAACATGGGCCAGCGCCAGACCGACAGCGGCAGCGTCGAATTCCACGAGGTCCGGGTCCATGAGCACGAGATCCTGCGCAACCCCGGCCCGCTCGGCAACGTCTACGCCACCCTGCGCTCGGTGATCGCGCAACTGGTGCTGACCAACATCTATCTCGGCATCGGCGAAGGCGCTCTGGCGGAAGCCCGCGCCTATACCCTGGGCCAGTCCCGCGCCTGGTTCCTGTCCGGCGTGGACAGCCCCCGGAAAGACCCCTACGTGCTGCAGAAGTACGGCGAGTTCACGGTCGAACTCCAGACCGCCGCCCTGGCCACGGATCATGCGGCACTGCTGCTGGACGCGGCCTGGGCCAAGGAAAACGCGCTGACACCGGAAGAGCGTGCCCATGCCGCGCTGGCAGCGGCCGTCGCCAAGGTCCATACCTCGCGGGCGGCGCTCGATGTCACCCACCGGCTGTTCGAAGTCACCGGCGCGCGGGCGACCGTCGCGAAAGCCGGCTTCGACCGCCACTGGCGCAACCTCCGCACCCACACTTTGCACGACCCGGCGGACTACAAACTGCGCGATCTGGGGGAATGGACCCTCAACGGCACGCCGCCGACCCCGAGCTTCTATTCCTGATACGGGAGTATCCCCATGACCTACGACACGATAGAAACGGCCCTGACCGCGATCCGCAACGGCGGTTTCGTGGTGGTGGCGGACGATGCCTCGCGCGAGAACGAGGGCGATCTGATCCTGGCGGCGGAGAAGATGACGCCCGAGCGCATGGCCTTCCTGGTCCGCCATACCAGCGGCCTGGTCTGCGTGGGGCTGGCGCCGGAGCGGGTGGAGGCCCTGCAGCTGCCGCCGATGGTGGGGAACAACTCCGATCCGTTCCGCACGGCCTTCACGGTGTCGGTGGACCTGGCCCAGGGCACCAGCACCGGGATCTCGGCCGCCGACCGCAGCGCGACCATCCGGGCCCTGGCCGATCCCGAGGCGGGACCGGCGGCGTTCGCCCGGCCGGGCCATGTGTTCCCGCTCAAGGCGAAACCGAACGGGGTGCTGGAGCGGCCGGGCCATACCGAGGCGGCGGTGGACCTGGCCCGCTTGGCGGGGCTGGCGCCGGCGGGGGCCTTGTGCGAGATCGTGAACGACGACGGCCGCATGGTGCGGGGGCCGGAGTTGGTGGCCTTCGCCCGCCGCCACTGGCTGCCGGTGATCCGCATCGCCGATCTGATCGCTTACCGGCGCCGCACCGAGCGGCTGGTGGAGCACGTGGCGGAGGCGAGATTGCCGACGCCGTACGGAACCTTCACCGCCCACGTCTACCGCTCGGTGGTGGACGGCTCCGAACATCTGGCCCTGGTCAAGGGCTGGGTGTACGGGCGGGAGAACGTGCTGGTGCGGGTGCATTCGGAATGCCTGACCGGGGACATCCTGGGTTCGTTGCGCTGCGACTGCGGCAACCAGCTGAAGATGGCGCTGGAGGCGATCGAGCAGGCGGGCAACGGGGTCCTGGTGTATCTGCGCGGCCATGAGGGCCGGGGCATCGGGCTGGCCCACAAGCTGAAGGCCTACCAGCTGCAGGACCGCGGCCGGGACACGGTGGAGGCCAATCTGGACTTAGGCCTGCCGGTGGACGCCCGCAGCTACGACGTGGGGGCGCAGATTCTCACCGACCTGGGCGTGACCACCCTGCGGCTGATGAGCAACAACCCGGCGAAGTTCACCGAGCTGGCCGGCTACCGCCTGAAGATCGTCGAGCGGGTGCCGCTGGAGCCGGCGCCGCACCCGGAGAACCTCGTTTATCTCCGCACCAAGTCGCAGAAGCTCGGCCATCTCCTCAACCTCGACGCCCTGGCCGGGGCCGGCGACGAGTGGATTCATCCGTCGGTCGGGGGATAAGACCATGAAGAAATTGGATTTCGTAAAATGGGCTGAGGTACGAAGCCCATCGGTCGCGACCGATGCGCCTCCTCACGTCGGCACATCCTACGCCCCGGATCGGGGGATAAGACTATGAATAAAGCCCATGCCAGCCTCGCCAGCCTGTTCGCCCTGGCGTTCGTCCTCTATGCCGCTTACAGCTTGCCCGCCAAGAGCGGCGAGACCGGGAACGCCGCGCCGGCCTCGATCCGGATCGGCTACCAGAAATACGGCACGCTGATCCTGGTGAAGGCCCGTGGCGAACTGGACCGCAAGCTCAAAGCAGCCGGCGTGACGGTCGATTGGGCCGAGTTCGCCTTCGGTCCGCCCATGCTGGAAGCCCTGAATGCCGCCCACCTGGACTTCGCTGCCTCGGGGGAGACGCCGCCGGTGTTCGCCCTGGCCGCCAAAGGCTCTGACCTGGTCTATCTGGGCTACGAATCGGCCTCGCCCGAAGGCGAAGCCATCCTGGTCGCCAAGGATTCCGGCATCGCCGGAGTCGCCAGCCTCAAGGGCCGCAAGGTCGCAGTCGCGCGGGGTTCCAACGCGCACTACTTGCTGATCAGGGCGCTGGCTTCCGCCGGCCTGGGCTGGAAGGACATCCAGCCGGTCTACCTCGCCCCCGCCGACGCCCGCGCCGCCTTCGCCAACGGTGCGGTGGACGCCTGGGCGATCTGGGACTTCCATCTGGCCGTGGCTCAGGAGACGGCCGGCGCGCGGATACTCGCCGACGGGCAAAAGCTGGTGCAGAACCACGAAATCTACACCTCGCGCAAGGATTTCATCCGCCAGCATCCGGAACTGGCGAAAACCGTGCTGGAGGAAATCGCCCGGACCGACGAATGGGCGAGGACCCATACCGCGGAAGCGGCGGAACTGCTGGACCGCCAGCTCGGCATCGGCGTCCCGGTCCTGAAGAAAGCCCTCGAGCGCCGGGCCTACGGCCTGCATCCGGTCGACGCCGAACTCGCAAGCTCGCAACAGAACATCGCCGATACGCTGCACGCGCTGGGACTCCTGCCCAAGCCCGTCCAGGTATCGCTCGCATTATCGGCAACGGAGATTCAGCCATGAACGTTTTCTGGTTCCTACCCACCCACGGCGAAGGCCGCTACCTCGGCACGGCGCAGGGCGCGCGCGAAGTCGACTACCCCTATCTGCGCCAGGTCGCCCAGGCGGCGGACAGCCTGGGCTACGGCGGCGTGCTGATTCCCACCGGCCTCACCTGCGAAGACCCGTGGATCGTGGCCTCCTCCCTGATTCCGGTCACCGAGCGGCTGCGCTTCCTGGTCGCGCTCCGGCCCGGCCTGACCGCGCCCACCGTCGCCGCGCGCATGGCTGCCAGCCTGGACCGGCTGTCGAACGGGCGTTTGCTGGTCAACGTGGTGGCCGGCGGCGATCCGGTGGAGCTGGCCGGCGACGGGCTGTTCCTGTCCCATGACGAGCGCTACGACTTGGCCCGGGAATTCCTGAGCGTGTGGAAGGGCCTCATGGCGGGAGAGACGGTCACCTACACGGGCAAACATATCCGGGTCGAAAACGCGAAGCTCGCCTTCCCGCCCGCCCAGACCCCGCACCCGCCGCTGTATTTCGGCGGCTCGTCCCCGGCCGCGCACGGCCTTGCCGCCGAACACGTCGACCTGTACCTGAGCTGGGGCGAGCCGCCGGCGGATGTCGCCCGCAAGATCGCCGACGTGCGGGAACGCGCCGCCGCGCTGGGGCGCACGGTCCGCTTCGGCCTGCGGGTACACGTCATCGTGCGGGAAACCGAAGCCGAGGCCTGGCAGGCCGCCGATACGCTGATCCGCCATCTCGACGATGCGACTATCGCCGCCGCCCAGCGCGCCTTCGCCCGTTCCGATTCCGAAGGGCAGCGGCGCATGGCTCAGCTGCACGGCGGCTCGCGCCAGCATCTGGAAGTCAGCCCCAATCTCTGGGCCGGGGTGGGCCTGGTGCGCGGCGGAGCCGGCACCGCCCTGGTCGGCGATCCCGCCACGGTCGCCGAGCGCTTGCAGGAATATGCCGAGCTAGGTGTCGAGACCTTCGTGCTGTCCGGCTACCCGCATCTGGAGGAAGCCTACCGGGTCGCGGAACTGCTGTTCCCCCTGCTGCCGGTGGAAAAGGTGGAGACGAGAGTCCAGGCCCGCCCGGTTTTCCACCTGAGTCCGGTCGGCGACACGGGCACGCTGGCGGTGGAGGCGCATTGACCGTAGCCGGCCTGCGCCGGATCGCCGCAAACCTCGAGCCCTGGCTGTTGCCCCTGGCGCTGCTGGCCGCTTGGGAGATCGCCTCGCGTTCGGGGCGGCTGGACGGCAAGCTTTTCCCCTCGCCGGAGGAAGTGGTGCTGGCGGCGGTTTCCCTCGTCCGCTCCGGCGAGCTGTTCCAGCACGTCGCCGCCAGTTCGGCCCGCGCCTTCACCGGCTTCGCCATCGGCGGCAGCCTCGGCTTCCTGCTGGGACTCGCCACCGGCTGGAGCCGCCGGGCCGAGCGGCTGCTGGACACTTCGGTGCAGATGCTGCGCAACATCCCTCATCTGGCCCTGGTGCCGCTCTTGATTCTGTGGTTCGGCATCGGCGAGGAAACCAAGGTCCTGCTGGTGGTGCTGGGGGTGTTCTTTCCGGTCTACGTCAACACCCTGCTGGGCCTGCGTAGCGTCGATCCCCGGCTGCTCGAGATCGGACGGGTCTACGGCTTAGGGGGGTTCGACACGTTCCGCCGTATCCTGTTCCCGAGCGCCCTGCCGGCCATTCTGGTCGGCCTACGCTATGCGCTGGGCATCATGTGGATGACCTTGATCGTGGCGGAGACCATCGCGGCCAACGCCGGCATCGGCTATCTGGCGATGAACGCCCGCGAGTTCATGCAGACCGACGTGGTGATCCTGTCGATCCTGCTCTACGCGCTGCTCGGTAAGGCCGCGGACTGGGCTGCTCGCGTCCTGGAACGGCGGCTGCTCGGCTGGCACCCGGGCTATCGGGAGGGGTCTGCATAAATGGAAATATAAAAATAAGTTTTTAATATTTGAAGGCATTAGTCGGCTTGCTTTATGGTGCCCTGTAACCTTGGAGCAAGCCCCGATCATGCCCTTACTTTCCCATCCCAATCCCAACGAACTGGCGCTCTCCATCCGGGCCTCGGCGCTGGTGTTCGAAGACCCGCAATCCCGCGAACTGCTGGCCCGGATCGACTTGGTCGCGCCGACCGACATGACCGTGCTGGTCATCGGCGAAACCGGCACCGGCAAGGAACTGGTCGCCCGCCACATCCACGAGCTGAGTGTCAGGAAGCACCGGCCTTTTTTCGCGGTCAACTGCGGCGCCCTGTCGGAAAACCTGATCGAAAGCGAGCTGTTCGGCCACGAGAAAGGCGCGTTCACCGGCGCCTCCTCCACCAAGCAGGGCTGGTTCGAAGCCGCGAGCGGCGGCACCCTGTTCCTCGACGAGATCGGCGATTTGTCCATGCCGATGCAGGTCAAGCTGCTGCGGGTATTGCAGCAAAAGGAGGTGGTCCGGGTGGGGTCGCACCGGCCCATCCCGATCGACGTCCGTCTGATCGCGGCGACCAACGTCAAGCTGGAAGAAGCCATCCTGGCCGGGCGTTTCCGCGAGGACCTCTACTACCGTCTGAACGTCGCGCCGCTGCGGCTGCTGCCCCTGCGCCAGCGCCCCGGCGACATCCTGCCGCTGGCCGAGCATTTCCTGGCGTTCTACAGCAAGCGGCTGGGCAATCCCGAGACCCGCATTTCGCCGGCGGCGGCGGAAGCGCTGCTCCGCCATTCCTGGCCGGGCAACATACGCGAGTTGGAAAACGTCATCCACCACGCCCTGTTGGTGGCGCGCAACCAGACGATAGCCCCATCGGACCTCAACCTCTCGCCCCTGCCGACGCCGGGCGCGGCTTCCAGGGGCGACGATTTCGAGGCGCTGACCGAGATATTGGAGCGGCTTCTGGAAAGCAACCTGCCCGATATCCATGCCCGGATCGAGGCCGCCGTCGTGAAAGCCGCGCACCGCCTTGCCGGTGGCAACCAGTTGCAGACGGCGCGCCTGCTCGGTCTGAGCCGCCACGTGATCCGCGCCAAGCTGATTCGGTACGGCGTTCTGAAGTCGGCCGCCAAGACGCCGGAAAATTGGACGGATGCTTCCGGAGTCCGCGCCTTCGAAGGCATCCCCCTGCCCGGCTTCCCGCACGGTATGCCGGCCCGGCCGGACGCCCGGCAGTGCGGCTTGGGCGATGCGTCCGAGGAGTGGTGGGGGTATTAGCGGCTTCATCCGAGCGCTGCTCAAGGCGTATCATCCGGGCAGCGCCGTGTCTTGAGGTGAAGGCGGCGATTTTGGATTGAGACCATGAGGCCGCCATGTCCGTACCGAAACTCGCGTTCGTAACCCTGCCGTCGGTGGCCGCCTATCTCGGCCTCGCGGTCCTGGGCCGGGGCGGACCGGCCGCCTTCTTCTCCCATCCGCCCCTGATTGCCGTGGCCATCGTGCTCGTCGCACTGTCCGCCGCCGCGGTCTTCAGCGGCGGAAACCTGAGCCCCGGCGCGCGGGAGGACCGCGCCAACCGCTGGGTGATCGCGGTCCTGATTCCGATCGGCTTCCTGTCCGCCTATCTGCCGGCATACACGGACCGGATCGGGTTCTGGACGTTCGACGGCGATGCCGTCCGCTGGCTGGGCGTAGCGCTCTTCACCGGCGGCGGTTGCTTGAGGCTCTGGCCGGTCTTCGTGCTCGGCCGGCGCTTCAGCGGGCTGGTCGCCATCCAGCCGGGGCATGCCTTGGTCACGACGGGCGTGTATGGCGTCATCCGCCACCCCAGCTATTTGGGCCTGCTCGTAAGTTCGCTGGGATGGGCGCTGGCCTTTCGCGCGGGCGTCGGCCTGCTGCTCGCGGTGCTTATGATTCCGCCGCTGCTCGCGCGCATCCGTGCCGAAGAGAGGCTGCTACGCGAGCATTTCGGCGCCGAATACGAGGCGTATTGCGCCAGAACTTCGCGGCTGATCCCAGACCTTTACTGAGACCAGCCGGCGACGGTGCGGCGGTTCACCGCCCGCGCACCGGCGAATCCGCCTCTTCCAGCGCCGCCAGTTCGGCGTCGGAAAACGCCCGCGACCGCGTCAGGAAACGAAGGCCTTCCGGCCCTTCCAGCGAAAACATGCCGCCCCGGCCCGGCACGACGTCGATCAGCAGCTGCGTGTGCTTCCAGTAGTCGAACTGGGCCGCGGACATGTAGAACGGACATCCTCCGATATCTCCCAGCCGCACGTCCGAGTCGCCCACCAGGAGTTCCCCGAGCGGATAGCACATGGGGGCGCTGCCGTCGCAGCAGCCGCCGGATTGGTGGAACATCAGCGGGCCGTGCCTTGCGGCCAGCCGTTCGATCAAGGCCAGGGCGGCGGGGCTTGCCACTACCCGCGCCGGTGCGTTGGGAGCTTTCAGAACAGGCCCACCGCCTTCGGACTGTAGCTGACCAGCAGGTTCTTCGTCTGCTGGTAATGGGCGAGCATCATCTTGTGGTTCTCGCGGCCGATGCCGGACTGCTTGTAGCCGCCGAACGCGGCGTGCGCCGGATAGAGGTGGTAGCAGTTAACCCAGACGCGCCCCGCATGAATGCCCCGTCCCATCCGGTAGGCCCGGTTGAGGTCGCGGGTCCAGATGCCGGCGCCGAGTCCGTACAGCGTGTCGTTGGCGATCGCCAGCGCCTCTTCGTCATCCTTGAAGGTCGTCACCGACAGCACCGGGCCGAAGATTTCTTCCTGAAACACGCGCATCCGGTTGTGGCCCCGGAATACCGTGGGTTTCACGTAGTAGCCGCCGCGGAGGTCGCCGTCCAACAGGTTGCGTTCGCCGCCGATCAGGCATTCGGCGCCTTCCTGCTTTCCGATCTCGAAGTAGGAGAGGATCTTCTCGACCTGCTCTTCGGACGCCTGGGCGCCGACCATCGTCTCCGCGTCGAGCGGGTTGCCCTGTTTCATGGCCGCGATCCGTTTCAAGGCGTGTTCCATGAAGCGGTCGTAGATGGATTCGTGGATCAGGGCGCGGGAAGGGCAGGTGCAGACTTCACCCTGATTGAGCGCGAACATCGCGAGCCCTTCCACCGCCTTGTCGAAAAAGTCGTCCTCCTCCGCGCAGACGTCGGCAAAGAAGATGTTCGGCGACTTGCCGCCGAGTTCGAGCGTCACCGGGATGATGTTCTGGGAGGCGTATTGCATGATCAGCCGGCCGGTCGTCGTCTCCCCGGTGAAGGCGATCTTGGCGATGCGCCGCGAGGAAGCCAGCGGCTTCCCCGCCTCCAGGCCGAAACCGTTGACGACGTTCAGCACGCCGGGCGGCAACAGGTCGCCGATCAGTTCCAGCAGCACCATGATTCCCAGCGGAGTCTGTTCGGCCGGCTTCAGTACCACGCAGTTGCCGGCGGCCAGGGCGGGGGCGAGCTTCCAGGCCGCCATCAGGATCGGGAAGTTCCAGGGAATGATCTGTCCCACCACTCCGAGCGGCTCGTGGAAGTGGTAGGCGACGGTGTCGGCGTCGAGTTCGCCGATGGAGCCCTCCTGCGCGCGGATGCAGCCGGCGAAGTAGCGGAAATGATCGATCGCCAGCGGGATGTCCGCCGCCCGGGTCTCGCGGATCGGCTTTCCGTTGTCCCAGGTTTCCGCCAGCGCCAGGGTTTCCAGGTGGGCTTCCATGCGGTCGGCGATGCGGTTCAGGAGGTTGGCCCGGACGGTCGCGGAGGTTCGGCCCCAGGCGGTGGCAGCGGCATGGGCGGCATCCAGGGCCAGCTCGACGTCCTCCGCGGTGGAACGGGCGACCTTGCCGAGCGGCCTGCCGGTGACCGGCGTCAGGTTCTCGAAGTATTCCCCCTGGACCGGCGGGACCCAGCGGCCGCCGATGAAATTGTCGTAACAGGGCTTGAACGGCGATTCGGTGTTCATGGCGTGGGTGGATTCCCTCCGGCCTGCGTTTATCTGCCGGCGCGATTCGGACTTGGCGTTGCACATCGGATTGGGCCGGGCGCCGCTCAAACCGGGAAAGAATCGAGCGCCTTGCGCGCTGGGGCCGCGGGCAGGATGCGCGTCGGCCTATTCATTGTCAACAAGGGATTTACAGCCTCTTGCATCGGACGAAATCACGGCGGGTTCGTCGCAGGCCCGTCAGCGGAGCCGGTCCGTCAGCAGGCCGATGATCGTTTCCATGTCCAGCTCGGCTTCGACGGCGTCGGCAACGCGGTCGATGCCGCGTTCGCGTTCCGAACCGACGTCGAACACCCGTGGCTGCGGCATGCCGGCCCAGCGGAGGAGGGCGGTCTGGGCTTCGGGTTCGTCGAACAAGCCATGCACGTAGCTGCCGAGGATCCGCCCGTCATCCGACAGAGCCCCGTCGGGTCCTTGTTCCAGCCAACAGACGGGCCGCTCCAGGGCCGGGCCCAGGCTGACGCCGGCATGGATTTCATAGCCCCTGACCTTCGCGCTTTCCAGAACCAGGGTCCCGGAGACGTTCCTCAACTGCTTGTCCGCTTCGAGCGTCGTTTCGAAATCCAGGAGTCCCAAGCCGGGGCTGGAGCCTGGCGGGCCTTCGAGACCCGACGGATCGTGGATCGCCCGACCGAGCATCTGGAAACCTCCGCAAAGGCCGAGCAGTTTCCCGCCATAGCGCAGATGCCGCAGGATGGCCCCTTCCCACCCCGTCCCGCGCAGCCAGGCGAGATCCGCACGGACGTTCTTGCTTCCGGGGAGGATTACCAAATCGGCGGGCGGAGGAGGCTCCCCCGTACCGGCGAAGCGGAAATCGACCTGCGGATGCATGCGCAAGGCGTCGAAATCGGTGTGGTTGCTGACGCGGGGCAGCCGTGGGGCGATCACCCGCAGCCGAGCGTGGCCGCCGTCCGTGGCGGGCCTTGGCTTCGCCACGGCATCTTCCGCATCCAGGTAGAGGCCGTCCAGGTAGGGCAGCACCCCCAGCACCGGCTTGCCGGTGCGGCGCTCCAGCCACTCGAGGCCCGGCCGCAGCAGGGCGATATCTCCGCGGAACCGGTTGATGACGAAGCCCCGGATGCGCTCGCGTTCGCTGGCCGAAAGCAGTTCGAGCGTGCCGACGAGGTGGGCGAACACACCTCCGCGATCGATGTCGGCGACGAGAAGTACTGGGCAGTCCACGGCCTCGGCGAATCCCATGTTGGCGATGTCTCCCGTCCTCAGGTTGATTTCCGCCGGACTGCCCGCGCCCTCGACGATGACCGCCTGATATTGCCGGGCGAGCCGGGTGTGGGAGGCCAGCACCGCGGCCAGGGCCCTGGGCTTGAACTCATGGTAGCGGCGGGCGTCCATGTTGCCCGCGGCACGGCCATGGACGATGACCTGCGAACCGAGATCGGCATAGGGTTTGAGCAGGACCGGATTCATGTCGGTATGCGGCGGGAGACCGCAGGCCTGCGCCTGGACCGCCTGGGCTCGGCCGATCTCGCCCCCCTCCGGCGTGACGGCGCTGTTGAGGGCCATGTTCTGCGGCTTGAAAGGCGCGACGCGGAAACCCCGGCGATGCAGGGCACGGCACAAGCCGGTCACCAGCGTGCTCTTGCCGGCATCGGACGTCGTGCCCTGAACCATCAGCGTTGCGCCAAGGGGGAGGGAGGGGCGGCGGGACATGTCAGTGGCTGGCGGTTGTGGCGATGCCCTCGGCATCCGGGGCGAAAGCGCGCGCGGAGGCCGGCGAATGGGGGGGCATCGACGTCCCATCCCCGCCTCGCCAACTGCCTTCTCGCCGCACGGATCGCTTCCCGATTTCCCTGCCGGAACAACAGGCCCATGACCGTGCCGCTGTGGGCCACCTGAATGCCGAGTGCGCCATGATGTCTGCCCAGTGCTTCGAGCTCGTCGAGGCGCGGTTTTCGGACGAACCGCTGGTTGAGACGCGCGCTGGCCGTCGCGACGGAACCGATCACGCCGGCATCTCCCTGCGCAACGCCATCCCGCAACTCCCCGAGCAGGGCTTCGCATAGGCTCATTTCCCCGCGGTCGTAACGGCGCGGCGTGCCGCTCAGCGTATCGATTCCGCTGCCGTTGGCCGGGTCCCGGACGCTCAGCAGTTCCATGGGAGGCAGCGGCTTGTCGAATCGTTCCACGACGATCCCTTCGCGCTGCGCGAAAACCAGGGCGGCGCCGTCGAACATCAGCGGATCCGACGCGGCCTCGGCCTGGACGGCCAGGCGTGCGATCCGCTCCGGCGCCAAAGTCCGGCCGCAGGCATGGGCGACAGCCCGAATCGCAGCCGTGACATCGGCGGTGGAGGAACCGAGTCCCTGGCCGCGCGGGATGTTGCCGTTCAGGAACAGCAGGCCGCCGATGCCGGAAAACCCAAGACAGGACAGCGTCAGCAATGCCGCCCGCGCCGCTTTGGGGCGGGGGCCGGGAAGCGTCTGCAAGCGGTTTCCGGCCGCGGGGAAAAAGTGGGCGACGACCCGGTAGCGAAGGCAGGGCAGCGTGACCAGGATGGGTCTCGGAATTCCGCGCGCCGAGGGCACCGCGCCTTGCAGGATTTCTCCGTGGTGCCCGTAGGATTCTCCCCGGCCCATGGGAAGCATGTGAGTCATTTGTCGAATTCGTCCGCCGTTGCGAGGTGAAGCGGAAGGCCGCTCCAAACCGGAACGCAAGATTCTCGCCGTTCGCTCGGGTCTTGCATAGCGGTGGCAGCACCCCGTACGGCCGTGGTCCGGTCAGCACGAATTTTGACGCGATGGGCCAAATCTCTTAGAGTGCGCCCTATCTGCTTTCGGGTGCTCGGCCGGCATTCTGTCCGCGTCCGGGTTAAACGGGAAGCCGGTGCGTTCCCCTCCCTCCCCCGGAAACAGGGGGAGGGGAACAAGGCCGGCACTGCCCCCGCAACGGTAAGCGAGTCAAATCCCATCACGGCGCCACTGCAAGGGCTTGCTCTTGCGGGAAGGCGATGGGTCGATGCCTCCGGTGTCGCTCGCAAGTCCGGAGACCGGCCCGTGGCAGTGGTGCTGACCCGCGGCGGGCGGGCGTGGCCCACTGGCATCGCACTTTTCGGCGACGCCAACGGCGCGTTCACGTCCAGCGGTTTTTTATCCGGATCGCCTTTTGACGGAAAGTTCCCCATGAACGCACGAACGCTGTCCCATTCTTCGCTGATCCATGTCGGTGCCAGAACCGCCGCAATCGCCGCGATGGCGCTCGGTGGTTTTCTGGTGCTCATGGTCGGCTTTTCGCCGACGCCGGCCGTGCACAACGCGGCTCACGACACCCGGCATTCCGCTGCTTTCCCTTGTCACTGACCAATGTTCCGGGCTTTGGGCTTTTCCGCCTTTCTGGCGGGGCTGTCGGCTGCATCCCTGCTGACTCTGACGCAAGCCTTGTGGGTGACTCCGCTGATTCTCCAGGCGGAGGTTTACGAGGAGGTGGCCGCCTCCGGTGCGCCGGAGCCGACGGAAAACCGTGATGGGGGGACGGATGCCTGGCGGCCGGAAACCGGCTGGCCGCGTCTGCTCGCCACGGCGGTCGGGAACGGCATCCTGGGTATAGGCTACGGACTGATGTTGACCGGTTTGTACGCGTGGCGCCGGCCTAAGGGCATGGCGCAAGGCTTGGCATGGGGGCTCGCGGGCTTTGCGGTATTCTTCGCCGCGCCCGGGCTGGGGCTGCCGCCGGAGTTGCCGGGCGATTTTGCCGCCGAGCTCGGCGCTCGGCAGGCCTGGTGGCTGGCTACCGCCCTTTGTACAGCAGGGGGGCTGGGGTTGGTTTGTCTCCAGGAGCATCGCCCGCTGCGGATACTGGGCGGCATGCTGCTGGCCTTGCCGCATCTGATCGGCGCTCCCCACCCCCCTCTGAGCGGCGGGCTGGCGCCGGAAACTCTCCGCGTCCAGTTCAGGCTGGCGACGCTGTTGAGCAATGCCCTGTTCTGGGGGGTGCTGGGGGGAGTCTCCGCCGCGGCTTTCCGGCGCTTCTGTCCCGCAGAATGATGCTCGGCTTTCCATGAGCACGGAAACCTTTGCAGGCGGCAAGGTCTGGTTCGTCGGCGCCGGCCCCGGCGATCCGGAGCTGATCACGGTCAAGGGAAGGAGGCTCGTCGAATCCGCCGACGCCATTCTCTACGCCGGCTCCCTGGTTTCGGAAGCCGCCCTGCGCTGGGCCAAAGCCGGTTGCACGATCGCGGACTCCAAGGACATGACTCTGGAACAGATCGGCGAGTGGCTGATCCGGGAGGCGCGCCGCAACCCTATCGTCGTGCGCCTGCAAACCGGCGATCCTTCCCTGTACGGCGCACTGATCGAGATGGTGCGGCCGCTGGACGAAGCCGGCATCGAGGTGGGCGTGGTGCCCGGCGTCTCCTCGGCCATGGCCTCGGCCGCGGCGGCGGTGGAAAGCCTGACGCTGCCGGAGGTCACCCAGACGGTGATCCTGACCCGCGTCGAGGGACGTACCCCCATGCCCGAGGGCGAATCCCTGCGGGAGCTGGCCCGCCATCGCTGCACTCTGTGCCTGTTCCTCTCGATCACCCTGCTGCGCGAGGTGCGGCAGACCCTGCTCGACGCCGGCTGGTCCGACGAGGCGCCGGTGCTGGTGGTGCACAAGGCGAGCTGGCCGGGCGAGGAAAAAATCGTGCGCGGCACGCTGGCGGACATCCGCGAGCGCTGCAAGGCCGAGCGCATCACCAGCCAGGCCATGATCATCGTGAGTCCGGCCCTGGGCGCGCGCCAGTGGCCGGCCATCCGGCGCTCCAAGCTCTACGACGCCGGTTTTTCCCATCGTTTCCGCCACGCGGACAAGACTGCATGAATCCACAGGACACCGTTTTATTGGTCGGCCACGGTTCCCGGGAAAGCGCCGGCAACCGGGAAATCGAGCAATTCGCCGCAAACTGGCGGGAGCGCCGCCCCGAGTGGCGCATCGAGGTCTGCTTCATCGAATTCGCCGACGTGCTGCTGGACGAGGGGCTGGACCGTGCCGCGCGCCAGGGCGGACGGGTGCTCGTGGCCCCGCTGATCCTCAACGCCGCGGGCCATGTGAAAATGGAGATTCCCGAGGCCATCGAGCACGCCCGCCTGCGCCACCCCCAGGTCGAGTTCGTCTATGCCCGCCATCTCTGTGCCTGCGAGGGAATCCTCGCCATACTCGAGCGCAATCTGCGCAAGGCGATGGGCCGCCTGGACATGCCGGACCCGCGCAACACCGGCATCGTGCTCCTGGGCCGCGGTTCATCCGACCGGGTGGCGAACGGCGACGTGGCGCGCATGGCGCGCTGGCTGTTCGAAGCGGGGGAACACCCGCTGGTGGACATCGCCTTCACCGGCATCACCCATCCCCGGCTGGAATCGGTCGTGCAGCGGCAGGTCCGGCTGGACATGGGGCAGATCGTGATTCTGCCCTATTATCTGTTCACCGGTACCCTCATCGAGCGCATCAAGCGCCAGGTGGCGCGGTTGCAGCAGCAGTATCCGCGCGTCCATTTCGCACTGGGCGATTATTTCGGTTTCGAGGCGGAAATCTACGCCCTTCTGGAGCAGCGCCTCGCCGAAGCCGCCGGCCCGGGCCAGGCCATGATGGAGTGCGACGGCTGCAAGTACCGCGAATTCGCCGCCGAGCATGGCGCCGGCCATCATCATCACGATCATCGCGCAGCATGAGCAACAACATCGTCACCGAACAGCTCACCGAGGCGGGCCGCCGCATCGAGCACGATTCCTTCGCCATCGTCGACGCCGAGGCCGGCGTCCACGCCTACAGCCCCGAGCAATGGCAGGTGGTGCGGCGTATGATCCACGCCACCGCCGATTTCGAATTCAACGGCCTGACCCGCTTCCATCCGGAAGCCATCGCGGCGGGTATCCGGGCGATCCGCGCCGGCGCCCCCCTCGTCGCCGACGTCGAAATGATTTGCGTGGGGCTGTCAAAACCGCGCCTGGACCATTTCGGCATGGCCGCCCACCAGTTCATCGCCGATCCGGACGTGATCGCCGACGCCAAGGCGGAGAACACCACGCGGGCCGTGCAGGCCATGCGCAAGGCCCGGTCGGCGGGGCTGCTGGACAACGGCGTCGTCGCCGTGGGCAACGCGCCCACCGCCCTGCTGGAAGTGGTGCGCATGATCCGCGAGGACGGACTGAAGCCGGCGCTGATCGTCGGCATGCCGGTGGGCTTCGTGGCGGCGGCGGAATCCAAGGCCGAAACGGCCGCGCTGGAAACCGTTCCCTGGATCGTCACCATGGGCCGCAAGGGCGGTTCCACCCTGGTGGTCGCGGCATTGCATGCCTTGCTGGCCCTGGCCGAAGGAGGCCAGTAGCCGGGCGGATGGAAAAGAAACCCAAGGGCACCCGCACCGGCTTTACCACCGGCGCCTGCTCCGCCGCCGCGGCGCGGGCGGCAACCCTGGGGCTGGTGCGGGGCACGGTGCCGGAACGGGTGGACTGCGAACTGCCCAACGGCCAGCGCGTCGTGTTCGCCGTCACCGACGGCCGCTGCGACGGCAAAACGGCCCACGCCGTGGTGATCAAGGACGCCGGGGACGATCCGGACGTGACGGACAAGGCGCGCCTCACCGCCGACGTGACCCTGCTTCCGGAGATGCCCGGCGTCGTGAGCCTGAAGGGCGGCGCCGGCGTGGGCACCGTCACCATGCAGGGCCTGGGGCTCGAGGTCGGCGGACCCGCCATCAATCCGGTGCCGCGCCGCAACATCGAAGCCAACGTGCGCGAGGCGGCGGGGGGCTTGCTGGAGCGGGCCGGGCTGGAAGTCGTCATCTCCGTGCCCGGCGGCGAGGAGATCGCGAAGCGCACGCTGAACTACCGCCTCGGCATCATCGGCGGCCTTTCCATCCTCGGCACCACCGGCATCGTCCACCCTTATTCGACCGCCGCCTTCCGCGCCAGCGTCGTCCAGGCCATCGAGGTCGCCGCCCGCCAGGGTCAGGACACCGTGGTGCTCACCACGGGCGGCCGCACCGAGCGCTTCGTGATGAACGAACTGCCGCGGTTGCCGCCGGCCTGCTTCGTGCAGATGGGCGATTTCCTCAAGTATGCCCTGGACACCGTCGTGCGATACGGTATCCGCCATGTGGTGATCGGCGGCATGGTTGGCAAGCTGACCAAGATCGCCCAAGGCGAAACCATCACCCACGCCAATCGCAACGCGGTGGATACCGACCTCCTGGCGGACATCGCCGCCGAGGTCGGCGCGCCCGCCGAAGTCTGCGCGGACATCCGGAGCTCCGCCATGGCCCGCTACGCCAGCGAGCGCATGGAAGATCTGGGCCTGATCACGGCCTTCTACGAAGCACTGGGGCGGCGGGCGATCCGCACCCTGCGCGAACGCTACCCCGATCGATTCACCCTGCGGATTCTGATGTGCGATTTCGAGGCCAACAAGCTGGCGGAAGTGGCAGAGGAGGATTCTCCGGGACTTCGTTTATCATCGCCTCTCCCTCGGGGAGAGGATTAGGGTGAAGGGAATTAACATGGATTTTTCTTCCTCATGACTGAACCCTGCCGCATCATCGGCGCACTGGACAACGGCGCCGAGGGACTGACGCCGCAGGCGCTGGCGAGCCTTCGCGCCGCCGATCTGGTGATCGGCGCCGAACGCACCCTCGCCCTGTTCGAAGCTCACCTGGCCGAGGGCGCCGAATGCCGCGATCTGGGCGGTCGCCTTGCGCAAGTGCCGGACTGGATCGCCGAGGCGCGCCGGAATGGAAAGCGGGTCGCAGTGCTGGCCACCGGCGATCCGCTGTGCCACGGCATCGCCGCCTATCTGTGCAACAAGCTCGGCTGCGAGGCTTTGGAGATCCTCCCCAACGTCTCCACGATCCAGCTCGCCTGCGCCCGGCTGGGGCTGCCCTGGCAGGACCTGGCCATCGGCTCGGTGCACAGCCGCGATGCCGGCGAGTGGACACCGGGCGCCGGCCCCGGGCACGGCCTGTACGGGCTGCTGCAAAAGCTGCGGCAGGCCGATCTCATGGGCGTCTTCACCAGTCCGGAAAACGGCCCGGACCGCATCGCCCGCATGTTGCGGGCCGAAGGGCTGGACGAGGAATTCGAGATGGCCATCGCGGAACGGCTGTTGCAGGCGGACGAGCGTATACATGGCTGGCTGGGCATCGCCGAGGCCGCCGGCCAATGCTTCGCCGATCCCAACGTGGTGCTGCTGCGCCGCCGGCCCTGCGAGCGGGAGGCGCTGTTCGGGCTCCCCGACACCCGTTTCCGGCAGCGCGTCCCCGACAAGGGCCTCATCACCAAGCGCGAGGTGCGCGCCGTGTCCCTGGCCCGGCTGGCGCTGCGCCCAGACAGCATCGTCTGGGACATCGGCGCGGGTTCCGGCGCGGTCGGCCTGGAAGCGGCGCGCCTGTGCCCCCTGGGCCACGTCTACGCCATCGAGAAGAATGTGGAAGACTTCGCCATTGCCTTGAGCAACCGCGAGAGCCTCCGCGTCAGCAACTACACGCTGGTCCAGGCCAAGGCTCCCCGGGAACTGGACGGCTGGCCCGATCCGCATGGCGTCTTCATCGGCGGCTCCGGCGGCGAACTGCGCGAGCTGATCCAGATCTGCCTGCGACGGCTGCGCACCGGCGGCTGGCTGGTGATGAACTTCGCCACCCTGGAAAACCTGGCGGCGGCGGTGGATGCCCTGAAGGCGTCCGGGGCAAGTTGGGATGTCACCCAGTTGCAGGCGGCGCGCAGCCGTCCCATCCTGGACATGCACCGCCTGCAGGCGGAAAACCCGGTCTGGATCGTTTGCGCCCAGCGAGAGAACAATGAGTGAAATCAACAAGAGCGCGTGTGGGAAGCGTCATGAGCAGTCCGAGTGCAAGGCGCCCGGAGCGCAGGAACCGGAGTGTACAAATGGTACATGAGGATTCCGAGCACCGCGCAACGCAGCAATCGGATTGCGCAGTAGCTTCTCACACACGCTCGCAGGGACGCCTCTTCGGCGTATCGTTGGGCCCCGGCGATCCCGGCCTGATCACCCGCCGCGCCTTCGAACTGCTGCAACGGACCGACGCCCACTGGAGCTACCCGGTCCGCAAAAAGGGCGCCGACAGTTTCGCGCTGCAAATCGCCCTGGAGGCGGGGCTGGCCTTGCCGGCGGAACATACGCCGCTGGTCTTCCCCATGACCCACGACCCGGAAATCCTGGCGGGCTATTGGTTGCGCGCGGCCGAAACCGTGCTGGCGCGCCTGCGGGAAGGCCGGGACGTGCTGTTCCTGGCCGAGGGGGACGTGTCCACCTATTCCACCTTCATCCACCTGGCCCGAACGGTCAGGGCGCTGGAATCCGGCATCGCCGTCGAGTCTATTGCCGGGGTACCGTCCTTCAACGCCGCCGCTGCCCGGCTGGGCATGCCGCTGGCCGACAGCGACGAGACCGTGGCGATCGTCCCCGCCGGCTATGGCATCGAACTGATCGAGCGGCTGCTGGACGACTTCGACACCCTGGTGCTGCTCAAGGTGAAACCGCTGCTGGATGACATCCTGGACCTGCTGGAACGGCGCGGGCTGCTGCCGCACGCCGCTTTCGTCGAGAAGGCCGGCACGCCCGCCGAACGGGTCGAGCGCGACGTGGCCCGCCTGCGCGGCGAGAAGGTGAACTACCTGTCCCTGCTGCTGGTGAAGAACCCGGAGCGGCCGCGCGGCGAGCTACGGCGCGGCTGCCGCAAGAAAAGGGAAGACGCATGACGACACCCCGCATCGCCCTGGTGGGCATCACCAAGCACGGCGTCCAAAAGCTGCTGCGGCTGGCGGAGAAGCTGCCGGAAGCCGAGGTGGTGGTCACGGAAAAGTTCGCCGATCTGCCGCCCCTGCCCAACACCGTCCGGGTCCTGGCCGGCGCCCTGAGCGCCCACATCGGCGATCTGTTCGCCGGCTACGACCAGCTGGTCTTCTTCGTGTCCCTGGGCGCGGTGGTGCGCCTGATCGCGCCTCACCTCGAGTCCAAGGACGAAGACCCCGGCGTGCTGGTGGTGGACGACGCTGCCCGGTTCGTGATCCCGGTGCTGTCCGGCCACGTGGGCGGCGCCAACGCCTATGCCGAGCACCTGGCCGCGCTGCTCGGCGCCACGGCCGTGCTGACGACGGCGTCCGACGTCGGCAAGACCATCCCGGTGGACATTCTGGGGCGGGAACTGGGCTGGCGGGTGGAAGCGCCGAAGCTCAACATCACGAGGGTATCCGCCCACGTGGTGAACGAGGAGCCCATCGCCTTCGTGCAGGAGGCGGGCTCGCGCGACTGGTGGACGAGGTCTACGCCGCTGCCCGCCAATATCCATTGCTTCGAGCGCTTCGAGGACGTCGATCTGGACCGCTTTCGCGCCGTGCTCTGGGTGACGCGCCGCGAGATCGCGCCCGAGCTGTGGACGAAACTGGAGGAGCGGCTGGTGGTCTACCGTCCGCCGGAAACGCCATGACGCGGTTCATCCTCGATACCGGCGAGCCATGGAACCCTCTCCTGCTGGGAGAGGGCAGGGTGAGGGCAACAGCGCTGAATGTTTCAACCACTTCGTCGCAAACCTTGGGCGCCGAAACCCTCACCCCAACCGGTTTCGCCCCCGTCGCCACGCTCTCCCCACGGGGAGAGGGGCTTGGTTCAGCAACATTGCGGGTCATCCTGGGACTGGGCTGCGACCGCGGCGCGGCGCCGGAGACCCTGCAGACCGCGGTGGACGAGGCCCTGGCGCTGGCCGGGCTGAACGGCGACGCGGTCGCGGGCCTCGCCACCATCGACAGGAAGAACGACGAGGACGCGATCCTGCAACTGGCGGCCCGTCACGGCTGGCCCCTGCGCTTCTACACGGCGGAGGAACTGGCGCGCGTGCCGGTGCCCAACCCCTCGGAAACGGTGCGCCGCTACATGGGCACGCCGGCGGTGGCCGAGGCCGCGGCCCTGCTCGCCGCCCGGGGCGGGATCGGTGATCTGCTGCTGGAAAAACACAAATACCGGGGTGCGGACGGCAAGAACGCCACGGTATCCATCGCAAGGCTGAACGATGAATGAAGGCAAAATCCTGCTGGTGGGCTTCGGCCCCGGCGCCCCCGAGCACATGACCTACCGGGCGCGCGAGGCCATCGCCGAGGCGGACGTGGTGATCGGCTATTCCACCTACATCAAGCTGGTGCAGGAACTCCTGGACGGCAAGGAAGTGGTCCGCAAGGGCATGACCGAGGAAATCGACCGCTGCGTGGAAGCTTACGAGCAGGCCTGCCAGGGCAAGACCGTGGCCCTGATCTCGTCGGGCGATATCGGGGTCTACGGCATGGCCGGCCCCACCTTCGAGGTGCTGCTGCAAGCCGGCTGGACTCCCGCGAGCGGCATCGAGGTGGAGGTAATCCCCGGCGCCACGGCGCTGAACGCCTGCGCGGCGCTGGTGGGCGCACCGCTCACCCACGACTTCTGCTCCATCTCGCTGTCCGATCTTCTTACGCCCTGGCCGGTGATCGCGCGGCGGCTGGAGGCGGCGGCGCGGGGGGATTTCGTGGTGGCCCTGTACAACCCGAAAAGCGGCCGCCGCACCCGCCAGATCGTCGAGGCGCAGCGCATCCTGCTGCGCCACCGCCGGCCGGACACGCCGGTGGC
This sequence comes from Methylococcus sp. S1M, assembly GCF_051295855.1. Classification (NCBI taxonomy): domain Bacteria; kingdom Pseudomonadati; phylum Pseudomonadota; class Gammaproteobacteria; order Methylococcales; family Methylococcaceae; genus Methylococcus; species Methylococcus sp. S1M. The sequence goes on along the minus strand of NZ_JBPDXO010000002.1, from coordinate 568,452 downwards.
CATCGTCAAGTCCGCCTACCGCCGCCGGCAGAACATCCAGATGGCCACGCTGGAGGCGATGGCCGACTGCGACATCGGCATGCTGTGCACGGTGCTGATCGGCAACGGCAGCAGCTTCGTGCGCGAAGGGCTGATGATCACGCCGCGGGGCTATGCCAACAAATACGACGGCCTCACCGGCGCCGCGAAGGACGGCGAGCGGGCCGGACGCTCCCTGAGCATGGGCCTGACCGGCTGGCACGGCTGCGTGCGCCGCTGGCTGCGCGACGATCCGGACCGCTCCCTGCGCGAGGCGGCGCGCCATTTCGACGCGCCCCTGGGCGAAATCCTCGCCGCCGTGGGCGCGGCCCAGCCGGACGACGGGGCCGGAACCCATAGGGCGACGGCCGTGGCGCGCCGGGACCTCGACGCCCTGCTGGACAGTGCCCGCCAGTGGGGCCGGCTGCGCGCCGTGGTGCGCAACGAAGGCGGCGCGGTGACCGAACTGCTGTGCGAGGCACAGGATTTCAGCCGCCGCGGCGACTGGCTCAACCTGATCACCGAGAACTTCCATCTGCACGCGGATCTGTCCCGAGTCGCGGGGCTCTGGTTCTACAGCCGGGAGCATCGCCAGCATGGGGTTTATTTCCTGGACGAAGCCGGGGATGCGGTTTTCTCCTTGCTGCTGGTCAAGCCGGACGAGGATTTCGACGCCGCCGCCCTGGGCCATTTCCACCAGTCCCGCGAACGCTACGGGCAGCCCTTCATTCCTGTCACCGAAACCCCGGAACCGGAGGCCGAAACCGATGAGTGACGTTCAAGACCCGATCAAGCCCAAGATGGGCGCCTACAGGCGCCACCTCCTGGTCTGCACCGGCCCGCGCTGCACCACGAACGGCGAGTCGCAGGCCCTGTTCGACAGCCTCGGCGAGAAGTTCAGGGCCGCCGGCATCGACCAGGGCGAACTGCGCGTGAAGCGCACCCGCGTTTCCTGCTTCGCCACCTGCAAGTCCGGCCCCCTCGTCTGCATCCAGCCGGACGGCGTCTGGTACTACGACGTCACCGAGGCCAATCTCGACCGCATCATCCGCGAGCACCTGGTCGGCGGCACGCCGGTGGCCGAGCTGATCTATCACCAGGGACCGGGCTGTGGCGCCGTCTGACGAGCGCCATCGCGCCCGCATGGCGCGCAAGCAGGAGGTCGTCGAGGCGAAGGTCGCCCGCGCCACCCGGGACAAAGGCCTCCTGCTGGTGCTGACCGGCATCGGCAAGGGCAAGAGCAGTTCGGCGTTCGGCATGATCGCGCGCGCCCTGGGCCACGGCATGAAAGTGGGCGTGGTGCAGTTCATCAAGGGCGCGTTCTCCACCGGCGAGGAGGCGTTCTTCCGCCGCTTCCCCGAGGAAGTCGATTACCGGGTCATGGGCGAAGGCTTCACCTGGGTCACCCAGGACCGGCAGCGCGACAGGCAGGCCGCCGAGGCCGCCTGGGAAACCGCCCGCGCCATGCTGCAAAACCCGGAACTGGGGCTGGTGGTGCTGGACGAGCTGAACATCGTGCTCAAGCACGGCTATCTGCCGCTGGAGCGGGTACTGGCCGACCTGAGCCGGCGCACCGCGGGCCAGCATGTGGTCGTCACCGGCCGGGGCGCCCGGCCCGAACTGATCGAGCTGGCCGATACGGTCAGCGAAGTCACCAACGTCAAGCATGCCTTCGCCCAGGGCATCCGGGCGCAAAAGGGGATCGAGTTTTGAATGTCGCCTGCCCCGCCCTTCTCATCGCCGGGCCTGCTTCGGGCCACGGCAAGACCACGCTGACGGCGGCGCTGGCGCGCCATCACGTCCGGCAGGGACGGCGGGTGCGGGTGTTCAAGGTCGGCCCCGACTTTCTCGACCCGATGCTGCTGCAGGCCGCCAGCGGCCAGCCGGTCTATCAGCTCGATCTCTGGCTGGTCGGCGAGGACCAATGCCGAAGCCTTTTGTTCGAGGCCGCGCGGTCCGCCGACCTGATCCTCATCGAGGGCGTCATGGGCCTGTTCGACGGCGTGCCGTCCGCCGCCGATCTGGCGCAGACCTTCGGCGTACCGGTGCTGGCGGTGATCGACGCCTCGGGCATGGCGGAAACCTTCGGCGCGGTCGCGCACGGGCTGGCGACGCACCGGCCGGACCTGCCCTTCGCCGGCGTCGTCGCCAACCGGGTGGCTTCCCCCAGCCACGCCGATAGGCTGCGCGCCAGCGTGCCCGGCGCCATTCCGTTCCGGGGCGCGTTCTTCCGCCAGCCCGACGCCGGCTTTCCCGACCGGCATCTGGGGCTGGTGCAGGCCCTCGAACTCGGCGATCTGGACCGGCGGCTGGACACCCTGGCCGATGCCGTCGCCGGGACCGGCCTCGCCGACCTGCCGGACGGCGTCCCGTTCGCCCCCGAGCCCGCCGCCACCCCGCCGCGCCTGCTGGAAGGCGTCCGCATCGGCATCGCGCGGGACGCAGCCTTCTCTTTCCTCTATCCGGCCAACCTCGACCTGCTCAGGGCCATGGGCGCGACTCCGGTTTTCTTCTCGCCGCTCCGGGACCGAAGCTTGCCGGAGGTGGACAGCGTCTACCTGCCCGGCGGCTATCCCGAACTGCACCTGGATACCCTGGCCGGCAACGGCGGAATGAAGGAATCCTTGCGGGCGCATGTCGCCGCCGGCAAGCCGCTGCTCGCCGAATGCGGCGGCCTGCTGTACCTGCTGGAGGAACTGGCGGACCAGAACGGGCGAACCAGCGCCATGTGCGGCATCCTGCCCGGACGGGCGAAGATGCAGACGCGGCTGGCGGGGCTGGGCCTGCAGTCGGCCGCCTTCCGGTCCGGAACGCTGCGCGCCCACACCTTCCATTATTCGCGCCTGGAAACGCCATTGTCGCCGTTTCTTATGGCGGAGCGGCGCCGGGGAGGCAGTGCCGGCGAAGCGGTCTACCGGCAGGGCCGGCTCACCGCGTCGTACCTACACTGGTATCTGCCGTCCTGTCCCGAGGCGGCGGCGGAGCTGCTGCGGCCATGACTCCGCCCGATTTCACGCCGGAAGAGATCGAGACCGTCTACCGGGTCATCCGCGAGCGGCGCGACATGCGCCATTTCCGCCCCGATCCGGTCGATCCGGCGGTCCTGCGGCGTCTGCTGTGGGCCGCCCATCAGGCGCCCAGCGTGGGCTTCATGCAGCCCTGGCGCTTCATCCGCATCACCGACCGGGATCTGCGCGGGCGCATCCACGACCTGGTGGAAACCGAGCGCCGTCGCACCGCCGAAGCCCTGGGCGACAGGGCGGACGAGTTCCGGAAGCTCAAGATCGAAGGCATCCGCGAATGCGCCGAGCTGCTGGCGGCGGTGCTGACCGACGGCCGGGAGCGGCACGTCTTCGGGCGCCGTACCCTTCCCGAGATGGACCTGGCCTCGCTCGCCTGTGCCATACAAAACCTCTGGCTGGCGGCCCGTGCGGAGGGACTGGGCATGGGTTGGGTGTCGTTCTTCGATCCGGTGGATCTGGCCGGGATGCTGGAAATCCCGCCGGGCGGCAAACCGGTGGCCCTGCTTTGCCTGGGACATGTCGAGTCGTTCTACCCTCGCCCCTTGCTGGAATCGGCGGGTTGGGAACGGCGCCGCGACCTCGAGGACGTGGTCTTCGAAAACCGCTGGAACCGGCGGGCGTTCGGAGTCGAGGGGTAGCACTCGCCGCTAGGCGGCGCGCCATGCCGACAGCGTATGGTCGAGGCGCGACCAGCCGCTTTCCGTCGCCGGCAGGCCGAACCGCAGGCCGGGCGGATGCTCGAACCGACGTGGCAGAATGAGGTGGCGTCTGAGGTGCGCGTCGAGCCGGCGGGCATCATCGGTCCGCACCCATTGGAACAGCGGAGTGCCCCCGGCCGGCGTCAGGCCGTAGCGGGTCAGGAGCGCCGCCAGCCTCTGGCTGTCGCGGACGAGCTTCCGGCGGGCCTCGGCCTGCCAGGGAGAATCGGCCAGGGCCCGCTGCCCGAGCCAGCGCGCCGGTCCTGACACCGCCCACGGGCCGGCGATATCGCGCAAGGCTTCGAGCAAGGGCGGGCGGGCGGCGACGAACCCGAGACGGGCACCGGGACAACCGAAGAACTTGCCGAAGGATCGCAGCACGATCAGCCCCTCGTGCCTGGTTTCAGCGGCCAGGCTTCCCTCCGGCGTGGGGTCCATGAAGGCTTCGTCCACCACCAGCCAGCCGCCTCCCTTCCGCAGCGTGGCGTGCCATCCTTTCAGACGCCCGCTGTCACGGTATTCCCCGGTCGGGTTGTTGGGATTGACCACCACCACGACGTCGAACCGTTCGATCTGTCGTTCCACGGTTCGGAGATCCACTTCGTGGACTTCATGTCCCCATAGCCGCCATCCATGCGCGTGCTCGGCATAGGCCGGACTCAGCACGGCCACGCGGCTCTTTGCCCGCAGCCGGGGCAGGAGCTGGATCGCGGCTTGCGTGCCGGCCACCGGCAGCAGGGCCGGGGCGCCGTAACAGGCCATGGCGGCTTCGATCAGTCCGTCCTCGTCTTCCGGCAGACGGGTCCAGCAGTCCGGCGGGATTTCCGGAAATGGCCAGGGACGGGGGCTGATGCCGGTGGACAGGTCCAGCCAGTCCGCCGGGCGGGTGCCGGAGGCGCGGGCCGCTTGCCGCAAACGTCCGCCGTGTTCAAGCAAGGGCGACGCCTCCGATGACGGCGGCCCAGAGCCAAAGCGTCAAGGAACGCCGGACGAGGGAGATGGCGCGCCCGATGTCCCGCGTTTCGGCGGGTCGTCCGTAACCCAGCGCGGGCCGGTGTGTCAGGCTGCCGTGGTAGCTGGCCGGACCGCCGAGCGCGATGCCCAGCGCTCCGGCCCCGGCTGCCATGACCGGGCCGGCGTTGGGGCTCTTCCAGTACCGGCCCTGATGCCGCCAGGCCCGCAAGGCCGTGGGAAGGTGGCCGCACAGTGCGTAGCTCATGGCCGTGAGCCGGGCGGGAAGATAATTGAGCACGTCATCCAGCCTGGCCGCCGCCCAGCCGAAATCCCGGTAACGTTCGTTGCGGTATCCCCACATGGCGTCCAGGGTGTTGGCCAGGCGGTAGACGACCACGCCGGGCAGCCCTCCGGCTGCATACCAGAACAGCGCACCGAACACCGCATCGCAACCGTTCTCGAGCACCGATTCGACGGTGGCGGCAGCGATCTGTCCCGCGTCCATGGTCAGAACGTCGCGGCTGACGATACGCCCGACCGCCCGTCGCGCGTTCGCCAGGTCGTCATTCAGCAAGGCATCGCGAACGGCCTCGGCATGTTCGAACAGGCTCCGGGCGCCCAACGCCAGGTAAAGGCCGGCGCCGGCGATGGCGGCCCCGATCGCACCATGGCCGGCCAGGAGGAGCGATATCAGCCAGGCGGGTAACAGCAGGCCGGTCACGGCTGCGATTCCGCGCATCTGCCGCGCCTTGGCCGAACACTCCGGCGGCCCATAGGTGATTGTTTCCATCCGGTTGGCCAGGCGGCCGAAGCCGACGAGAGGATGGAATTTGCGTGGTTCGCCCAGGAAGTGGTCGATGACGACGGCCACGGGCATGAGAAACGACGCAATGGCTTTTTCCGTGCTGAATTCCATGGTTCATCGTTCAGGTGGAGCGGTCGGGTCGGAATCGTGGAGAAGGTGTGTCCTGTTCGTCTTCCCTCTGGAAGAGGATTCGGGCCAGGGAAATGCCGGGCGGTTTGATTCCCCGGTGTCTTCCCCGCGTTCCGGGCCCGCCAGGCTATGTCTTTCCTTACCGGTGTCCCGCTGCGTCAACCGGTCGAAGGCCCGATTTTTTCGTTGGCGAGGGCTTTTTCCGTAATTTCCTTGTACAGATCTATGGCGCTGGCATAGATATCCTGGTACTCCGGGTGCCGGTCGGCCATCGGCTTGATTCGTTCCGCGGTTTCGAACACTTCGTGGAGGAACGCCAAATCGCCGTCATCCAGCCGCTCACCCCGGTCGACCTTTTCCTTCAGTGCGAAAGCCCTCGGAAGCCTCTGCGTCCTCAGCCGCTCCAACAGTGCCATCGCGATGCCGGTGTCTTTGGATACTTCGGTCATGGTCTCCCTCCTGAACTGGCGAATGGAAGCCCGGATCGCCGCGGGTCCTGCGGGCGGCCGGCTTCGGGTGCTTCGGTGCGCTCGGATTGTCCGGCGCGCGGGCGCCCGAGGCAAGGCGAATCTCCGACCCGGCAAATCCTGGTTCACGGAGAACGGGAAAACCGGCTTCATCCCAGATAGCGCGAGAGCTCTTTCACCACATCGGGGCGGTCGGGAATTTCCCCTTTGGGGATGCGTCCGGGCAGGATGATTCTCCGCGCGCCGGTTGCGGAGAACAGCTCCGTGAGCCGGAGTTCGCCGGCCGACGATGGCTCAAAATCCGCGAGCTTGATCCCGCGGTAATCCAGCCGCAGGACGACCGGCCGGATATCGAGCCATTTCCCGGGTTGGCCCAGAACCTCCGCGATGCAGTCGAGGCTTTGGTCGAGGCCGAGAGCATTCGTCCCGACCTGCCCCAGCTCGGCGTCTATCGACTCGATCTCGGCTTCCGCCGCCTCGATGCCCCCTCCGTCGAGCCCGTCGTCGGCCAGGGCGGAGGAGATGCCCCAGCCGCCCGCCCGCAGTGCGTCGAGCTTGCGCCGCAGCAGACGGCGCTGGTGTTCCAATTCCACTCTTTTCCGGGTTTCCCGGGCAAGCCGTTCCAGTGCCCGTTCGATCAGGAAGTCGAAGGCCCGTTTTTTCAGTTCCCAGCGGGCTCCCTTTTCGGAGGGAGCCGGGGCGATGTAGCGGTGATGGGAGAAGCTGACCGCCACCTGGACCACGTCCTTGCGGACGGTGTCGCCTTCCAGTTCCATGCCCAGCACCGTGCGCTCTTCCTTCTGCATCACCAGCAGTCCGAAAATTTCGTCGGCCGGTATTTCCGCGCAATGCCGTCGGTACTCCCGGACGTCCTTGAGCTTGCCGAGCACGTCGTGAAGGTGGTCGACCGAGCTGAAGAACGCCCGGATGCGTGGATCGGTGCCGAAACTCTGCGCGCTGATCTCCGTCGGCGGCGGCATCGAATCGACCAGGGCGATGACATGATCGACCGCGCGCGCGACGGGCTCGCGCAGTCGCTGCCGGTAGTCGCCAAGGGCACGCACGCGGCGGTCGGTGCCGTCGACCGCCCGTTCGATGGCTGCGTCGATCAAGGCCCGGTCGGGGCCTTCGTCTCCTGCAGCCGTCGGTGTGAACAGGGAACTCAGGAATCGCAGCACGAAAACGGCCTCCTGTTAGAATCGGCGGTGGCGGTACGGATTTTACGCCTGTGGAATCCGAACCCGTTTTCAGCGTATCACCTGATGTAAGCCATGATCGTCTATCTGCACGGATTTTGTTCGTCGCCTCGATCGGAGAAGGCGACTCTCCTCGGACGGCGCATGGCCGAGCGCGCCCTGGCGGACCGATTCTGGTGCGAGCAGCTTCCGCCCGGCCCGCGCCAGGCCATCGAGTTCGTAGAGGGAGTCCTGGCGAAGTGCCGAACGCGTCCCGCTCTCGTGGGAAGTTCGCTGGGCGGCTACTATGCCACCCATCTGGCCGAGAAGCACGACCTGCGCGCGGTGCTGATCAATCCGGCCGCCTTCGCCTATCGAAGTCTGGCTCCGGCGGTGGGGCGGCACCGGAATCTCCATACCGGCGAGCCTTTCGAGTTCACCGAACGCCATCTGGCCGAGCTGGCGCGGCTCGAGGTGCCGCGACTGAGCCATCCCGAGCGCTTCTGGCTGCTGGTGGAAACCGGCGACGAGGTACTCGATTACCGCGAGGCCGTCGAAAAGTATTCTGGCGCCCGCCAGACGGTGATCGAGGGCGGGGACCACAGTTTCCGCCATTTTGCCGACTATCTGGATGCGATCATCGACTTCTCGCTGGCGCCTTGAGCACACCTTGCAGAGCACCTACCGGGGGCCGGAACCCGCTCGCCCGTCCGTGGGCCCGGCCCGCAGCAGCGATTCGGCGGCCAGTGTCTGCCTGCGGGCAGCATCCGTGCTTCCGGCGATCGACATCAGATGCATGCCGGTCCCGGTCTCCAGCCCGGCTGGCGTGAGGATCACGATACCCTCCTCGCCGCGGTCGCGGAAGACGAGGGGGCCCAAGCGCGCGAGCGCCGCCGGCAGGGAGCAGGGGCGGTTCTTCGAGTCGGTGCGTTGTACGATCAGCAGTGCCCGCCGTTTCCAGTCGCCGAGCAGGCGGTTGGCGAGCGTCATGGGGATCGAGGTTCCGCCCCAGCGTCCGTTGCATTCGATCCAGTGCGGCAGGGCCGTGGCCGCATCGTTGCCAGCGATCACGGCATCGAAACTGCAGCGCCCGAAGTAGCCCATCTGCTGGAACAGGTGCGCGAGCTGCAGGGCCTCGCCGGCCAGGCGGTTGCGCAGGGACTCGGGCAGTTCGCACGGCATGGCGCCGACGAAGGTTCCTTCCTCGTCGCCGATGGCTTGGTCGAATATGCCTTCGACCAGGGGGAGCGAATCGTCGCGGGCGGGAATCCATATCTGGACGGAAGGGCTGGCGAGGACCTCGCAGTCCCAGGCGCCGACCAGCAGCGGAAAGCCGCCGTTCCAGCCGCGCCGGGCCAGAAGTCGCGACACCCGGCGGCTCAGCAGGGCAGGCGGCAGCCGCCGGATCAGCTCCGAAAGGAAGATCAGATTGCCGGCGCCGCCGGCGCTGTCCGGTATCTTGATCACGATCCGCTCGAAGCGCCGCGCAAGCGCTCCCAGACGTCCGACAAGACCGACCGGCCCGAACGTGCAGTAGCTCGGCGGCAGCGCCGCCGGACCGAGCAGATCCTTCACGCACCGGGCGAACCAGAGCTTGTCGTTGACCCGCTGGGTGAGATGCGGCGGCGGTGCGGCGACCTTGACCCTGGCTCCGGTCCGCTCTGCGATCAGCCCCGCGAACCGCCATGCCTGGCGGGTCCCGATGTAGGGGATCAGGTTCAGCCGGCGGTGCCTGCGCGCCGTCTCGACGATGGGTTCCAGCGCGCTCGGCGTGGCGGCGCAGCGCTCGGGGAGCGTGGCATGGCCGAGGGCCGATGCCGGCGGAACCCCGAGCACGGTGACGCTTCCGAGTCCCAGCGTGTGGCGGCAATACGTCTCGAAGTCCTCGCTGCGGGGTCCACCGATGAGGACCATGTCCTCGTCCCCCGCCAGCATCAGGGCGCGGTACTGCAGCCCCAGGTCAGCCCCCGGCTGGGCGTACAGGGTGATCTCGGCGTGGTCTTCGAAAAGCAGCGCGGGAGCGTCGTCGACGCCGGCGGAGACTTTGTCGCCGAACATCCGGGTCGAGGCCAGCGTCGGCTCGTCGGCGAGCATGCGTTTGGCGATGCCCGCGATCCGTCGGGCTTGCGCGGCATCGAGGCCGACGCCGGGGAACTCCACGACCGGCAGGGATGGCCGCGTCGAAGCGGGGGAGGGGCACTTCGTCGTCGCGGCCATCGGGGCAAAGACTCGGTTTCAGCCGGACGCGGCCAGGCCGGTCCAGCGAGGATGCCGTTCGCGCCAGACCGTCAACTCCCGGTACAGCGCGGCCTGGTCCTCCTCGGGAAGTCGCTCCATCGCCGCGAACATCTCCCCGCATTCCGCGATATGGGCCTCCATCGCGCGGGACAGTTCCATCAGCCGGGTGCGCTCGTCTTCCGGGAGCGGCGCGCCGGGTTCGCGCTCCAGCAGGGCGCGGACGGCCTCGAGCCCCTTGCCGTGCTCCGAGTACAGGCGGCGTACTTCCGTCGAGCCCAGCATGTGCGCCAGCGCGGGATAGAAGTGCTTTTCCTCGAAGGCGATGTGGGCGCCGGCCGTGGTGTCGATGCGCTCGGCGGCCTCGCGCGCGCCGGCGGCATCAGCGCCCCGCAGGCACTGCGAAAGCTCGTGAAAGCCCCGCCCGAGCACGGCGTGGTCCTCGCGGAATGCGTCGAACAGGTTATGCTCTGGTGGCGACTGACGGTTTTCCATAGGATTTAACGTGAAAATCGCAGTACCTTATCCCCCTCTCCCTTTGGGAGAGGGCAGGGGTGAGGGAAACGATCATGGTTTGTCGTCACCCGGGGCGGCTGGTCGCCATGATCGTCAGTCTACGTATCCGCTCCGGAGCAGGCAAACCGCATATGTGCAGGCTGTACGGCTTCCGCGCCACCGAACCGACCAAGGTCGAATGCGCGCTGGTCCATGCCCAGAACGCCCTGATGGTCCAGAGCCGGCGCGACCGGGAGGGGCTGCGGCACGGCCACGGCTGGGGGGTGGCGACCTACGAGAACCGCCTCCCGCACGTGGAGCGGCAGGCCTGGGCAGCCTACCACAGCGAGCGGTTCCGGCGCGCCGCGGCGAGCGTCCGTGCCTGCACCGTCATTGCCCACGTGCGCCACGCCACCGTCGGCCGGCCCTTGCTCGAGAACACCCACCCTTTCACGCACGGCTGCTGGACCTTCGCGCACAACGGGACCATCCCCCGCTTCTCCGAGATCAGGCCGCCCATGCTGGAAGCGATGACGTCGGAGCACCGGGCGGCGATCGGCGGCTCCACCGACAGCGAGCACATCTTCCACCTGCTCCTCAGCATGCACGAGGCGGCGCCGGACCGCCCGCTGCTCGACGTCGTGCGCGACGGCGCCCGGCGGATCATGGCCTGGTGCGAGGAGTTCCCCTCCCACCGTGGACTCGGGCTCAACGTCCTGCTCACCGACGGAGACCGGTTCGTCGGCACGCGCCTGGGCCGGACGCTCTACTACGTCGAACGCGAGGGGTTGCTCGACTGCGAAATCTGCGGCTTCCCGCACATCGATCACACGCCGGGGAATCCCTATTTCGCCGTGGTCATTGCCTCGGAGCCGCTGTCGCACGAGGCTTGGCGCGAGATTCCAGAGGGTTCCGTGTATGAGATTACCCCCGATATGCGGGTTCATGTTGAGGATATTGGTGCTGCTGATCAGAGTTGAGAGAAATTACCGCGCCCGGTGATGCCAACATTTTTTCTATAAGGCTCTGGTCTGGGTCGCATCCTTCTGCATCCATAAGTGCCTGACCGGCAACGGTTCGGAGTTCACCGACCGATTGCTCGTCAAGGCCAAGCACCCCACTGGGACCCACCTGTTTGACCAAACCTGCGCCGACCACGCGATCGAACACCGTCTGATCCCGCCCCGCCATCCCCAAACCCATGGTCTGCTGGAACGCTTCAACGACCATATCGCCGAGGTTCTTTAAACCCGTCACTTCTATGCCACCCAAGACCTGACTTCCACCCTATTGCGCTATGTCGATCTTTACAACCACCACATACCCCAGCGGGCAGTCGGCCACCAAACCCCCGTCGAAACCTTGAAACACTGGCAGTCGACCCACCCCGATCTCTTTCGAGAAAAGGTTTATCACCTCGCGGGACTTGACAAGTATGGCAGGTCCATATTATGACTCGTGACCAATGATTCGAGGGGAATGGAAAGTACCAGATTTCCCCGACAGGGAACTCCTATGGTTGTCGATCGATGTTTGGAGGCTCGGCGGCGAGGTCATTTCTCAAATCGTAGTAAGACTGGGCGGTGAAAATATGGATTTGTCGTTCTCATGTAGGCACGAACCAGAAAAAGTAAAAACAATGGAGCTTAGGCAGAAGGAATTCTTTTGAATCAGCGGACGGTGTGGAAATTAATGCATAACAAGCCCATCTACTCGGACAGCAAGAAGCCGCGCTCCTTCGTCTCCACGCTTCTTGCTGCCGGTTATCGGCGGTGTTAGTTGATAAGGAGTAAGCAAGATATGTACGCTGGCATCGACTTTGGAACATCCAGTTGCTCTATCGGGGTATGGAAGAATAATGGTCCTGTATTACTCCCGCTGGAAGGAGAAAGTACTCGGTTGCCATCAGCACTGTACACAACTCGCCCGACTCTTCCCATTGAGGAAGTGGACACGTTAGAGCTAGAAAGACGAATTGCTGCCGCAAGGCGCCGGCAAACCGCTGAGTTTAGAAAAGCCAAGGAAGAAAATGGGACGTTCAAAGAACTTTCTGATGCCGAACTAGAAAATATTGAACGAGGAGCTATGCGACGAGAGTTGGCCGAGCGTGCTAAGAAAAGATATCGTAGTCAAACCATAAACGAAGTGCTATACGCGGATACTGAGGTCGTCTTCGGGGAGGAGGCAATACTCCGTCACATCCAAGAACCGCAAAATGGATTTTTTATAAAGTCACCAAAATCCTTTCTTGGCGCAGCAATCCAGCCTCATCATGCTGAGTTATTTTTCGAGGTAATTAAGAGAATATTGGCTTTTATTAAAGCAACCGCTGAAATTAACATTCAGAACGAAATAGACAATATTGTTCTAGGTCGCCCAGTAAATTTTCATGGTACAAGAGGTCAAGAAGGAAACCATCAAGCAATTGGCATTCTTGAGAGCGCGGCAATGGCAGCGGGATTCAAGAGCGTAGAGTTCCTTATGGAGCCAATCGCTGCAGCCATGGACTTCGAGCGGAGTATTCCTGAAGACGTAATTGCACTTGTCTTAGATGTTGGTGGCGGCACGACAGATTGCTCAATGGTTAAACTAGGCCCATCTCATATCAACTCGCGCGATAGAAATAATTCGGTGCTCGGCTACGCTGGTGATCGTGTGGGAGGTACAGATATCGATATTAAATTAGCTTTAATGAAAATTATGCCTCATTTTGGCAGAAATTCATTATTGAAGAACGGCCTGCCTATCCCGAACATCTTATTCTGGAATGCTGTTGCGATAAATGATGTTAATGCACAGGAGCAATTTTGGTCTGACAATACTCAGCATGAAATTTTATTTTATCTGGGGCAAGCGGCGGATAAGAAGAAAGTGCAACGCATCCTAAATCTTCAAAAAGGTAGACTAACATTTCGTCTTAACCGAAGCGCTGAACTCGCGAAAATTCATTTGTCAGAACGTGATCCAATAAACCTTCCGCTACGGTATATCGAGCCTGAGCTTGTTATCCCGATATCTCGGTATGACTTGCGTGAATCGATAGAGCGTGAACTTGATGTATTTCTCTCATTGATGAAAGAGGTGGAGAATCAAGCAGGTGTTAAGCCTGACATTTTATACGTCACGGGCGGCACCGCGAAATCGCCTATAGTAGAAGAGTGGATACGATCCAACTACAGACATGTTGAAATAGTGGTGGGAGATGCATTCGGAAGCGTTGTTTCAGGTCTTACCACATGGGCCCGTCGAATATACCAGTAAAACCAAGTGAAATCCATCCTGCAACAACCCTTTCTTCCCGCATCAGATAATCGTTGAGCCAGAACCCGGCGAGTATGAGCGGCGCCAGCAGCAGGCTGCCGATCATGACGAACAGGGTGCTGGCCGCGGCGATGACGGGCAGGGCAAACGGTGCGATTCGCCGTCCCAGGTTGCGCAAGTATCCGGACATGATGTCTTCCTCCCCATAGTGCGTTGATAGAGTCCAATTTCAGCGCGCTGCGGGGCGATTCCGCGCTTACCGAATCTTTACACAGGCTTGCGGTCTTCCCAAGCTTTTCCGGCCTAGACTGGCCCCGTACATGCCGACGCATGTCCGCATTTCTTTTCAACTCACGAGGTCCGTCATGAAAACCGCGATCAAGATACTTGCACTGGCCATCGCCCTCGCCGCCCAGCCGGTCTTCGCCGGGCGCGATCCCGGTGAGCGCCTGGAACACATGAAAAAGGAGCTCAAGCTCACGCCCGAGCAGACCGAGCAGGTGCGCAAGATTCTGGAGGAGTTCGAACCGCAGCGGAAGGCGCTGCACGAGCAGAAGCGGGCGCTGCACGAACAGGTGCGCAGCCGCCTCAAGGCGGTCTTGAGCAAGGAGCAGGGCGAGAAATTGGATAAGATGGCGGAGGAACGCCGGGCGCGCCATCACCGGGGTTGGGATACGGAGCCGGGCAAGTCTCCGTCTCCCTGATTTCCGTCAGGGCGGCGGCGCCGGGATGTTGTGCTGACCGTCGCCTTCCCTCACCCCTTCCCCTCTCCCAGAGGGAGAGGGGCCTGGCTCCCTTCAGAAGGGCAGGGGATGAGGGTTTGCGGCCTTTCCGGTTCCCGATGACGCCCGATTCAGGATGGTCCCCACTTCGAACAGTCCGGCTTTCAGCCCATGACCCGATTGCTGCTCATCGACGACGACACGGCGCTGTGCGAGCTGCTCAGCGAGTACCTCGCCCTGGAAGGCTATGCGGTGGAAGCCGTGCACGACGGCGAGGCCGGTCTGGCGGCGGCGCTCAGCGGCCGGTACCGGCTGGCTCTGCTGGACGTGACCCTGCCCCGCCTCAACGGCTTCGAGGTGCTGAAGCGCATCCGCCAGGAATCGTCCCTGCCGGTGCTGATGCTCACCGCCCGCGGGGACGATTTCGACCGGGTCGTGGGCCTGGAAATCGGCGCGGACGATTACCTGCCCAAACCGTTCAATCACCGCGAGCTGGTCGCGCGGATCAAGGCGATCCTGCGGCGCACCGATCCGGACTCTCGGCCGGCTTCCGGCACGCGAATCCTGGAAATCGACGACTTGTCGATCAATCCGGCGAACCGGGAGGTCCGGCGCGGCGGCGTGCCGGTCGAACTGACCGCCGCGGAGTTCCTGCTGCTCAAGACCCTGGCAGAGGTTCCGGGCACGCTGGTCGGTCGCGACGAGCTGACGCGGATCGTCCTGCACCGGCGCCTGACACCGTTCGACCGCGCCATCGACATGCACGTGAGCAATCTGCGCCGCAAGCTGGGCGAGAAGCCGGACGGCAGCCCGCGCATTCGCACGGTGCGCGGCTCCGGCTATTTCTACATCGGCACGCCATCGGGCCGCGGCGATGGTTCGGCATAACCGGCTGTTCTGGAAGATCTTCTTCTGGTTCTGGCTGAGCATGGTCAGCGTCATGGTCTCGCTGACGTTTGCGCTGTCCGTGCTGGTCGATCCGGCCGATATCCTGCCGGAACGCCGGGCGCTGTTCCGCGAGCTGGAGACGGTGGGGCGGGTGCTGGAGCGGTTGCCGGGGGACCGGTTCGAGGCGCTGGACACGCTGACCTCCTGGCATGCGTCGCGCGGCTTTCGCAATACCCTCTACGTTTTCGACGGGGCCGGCCGGCCGCTCGGCGTGCGCGAGCCGCCGGGGAGTCTGCGGGATTTCTTTCGGGAAACCCGCGACGCCACGGAATACCGCATGGCAGTCCGGGACGGGCAGGTCTTGCTGGGGCCGTACCGGCTCGAGCGCGAGGGCGCGGAATACCTGGCCTATCTGGTCAAGTCCAAGCCGACCCACATGCTGCACAAGCTGTGGCGGCTCATTTCACACGAGCCTTTGGTGTTTCTGGTGCTGCTGGTGGTGAGCGGCGCGCTGTGCTTCATCCTGACCGCTTATCTGGTGGCGCCGATCCGCGAGCTGCGCGCCGCGGTCCGGCGTATCAACGAAGGCCAGCTGGACACGGCGGTTTCCGCCGCCGTGGTCTCCCGGCGCGACGAGATCGGCCAGTTGGGGCAGGATTTCAACCGGATGGCCGGGCGGCTGAACCGTCTGGTCAGCGCGCAGCAGCGGCTGCTGCGCGACGTGTCCCACGAGCTGCGTTCGCCTTTGACGCGGATGTCCATCGCCCTCGGGCTGGCGCGCCGGAAAGGAGCCGGGGGCGCGGAGGGCGAGCACGAGCGGATCGAACAGGAGATTTCTCGGCTCGACGGGTTGATCGGCCAGATTCTCCAATGGTCCCGCCTGAACGATGGCGGGGCAGGAGCGGGCGCCGGGACCCTGGAGTTGTCGGGGCTGCTCGCGCAGCTGGTGGACGACGCTGATTTCGAGGCGCGCGCCGCCGGCAAGCGGGTGCGTCTTACCCAAAGCGAAACCTGCCGGATCGATGCTGCGGAGCCGGTGCTGGCGAGCGCACTGGAGAACATCGTCCGCAACGGCATACGTCATGCGCCGGCGGCCGGAGAGGTGGAAGTGCGGCAGCGCGTGGCCGGAAGCCGTGCGGTGATCGAAGTGCGCGACTGCGGCCCCGGCGTTCCGGAGGAACATCTGGCGTCGATATTCGAGCCGTTCTTCCGGATTCCGGAGCCTTCGGTTTCCGCTCCGGCGCCGAACGGAAGCGGGCTGGGGCTGGCCATCGCCAAACGGGCGGTCGAGATGTGTGGCGGTACGGTCCGGGCGGAGAATGCGGCCCCGGGCCTGAGGGTCGTCGTGATGCTGCCTTTGTCGGCTAAAGCATCCGCGCCATGACCAGGGCGTCTTCGCGGCCATTGCGCGCTGGGTAATAGCCTTTGCGGGTGCCGACTTCGTTGAAGTCGAGGCTGCGGTAGAGCTTGATGGCGTTGTGGTTGGACGGGCGCACCTCCAGGAAGACGACTTCGGCGGCGCGCCTCCGGGCTTCATCGATCAGGTGTTCGAGCATGATACGGCCATAGCCCTTGCCCTGCGTGTGCGGGGCGACGCACAGGTTGAGGATGTGCGATTCGCCGGCGCCGGCCGAAACGATGCCATAGCTGACGATCCGCCCGGCCTTTTCGCCGACGAAGCAGCCATAGTTCACGTTGAGGCAGTCGCGGAAGGTCGGCGGTTCCCAGGGAAATTCGTAGGCGCTCTTTTCAATGTCGATGACGGCCCGGAGGTCGGTCTTCCTCATCGGCCGCAGCAGGTATTCCGCCCGTTCGGCCAGGCTGGGATTATGTTTGTAGTAGAACTCGGTTTCGGCGTCGTAGCTCATCCACTTCTTGATCTGGTCGAACAGGCTGGCCATGGTCTTAGCTCGAGGGCGTGACGGGTGATCGGTTCAGGGTCTCGACGGCAAGCAGGAGGTCCTGCCAGGCCTTGCGCTTCTCCAGGGGAGCGCGCAGCAGGTAAGCAGGGTGATAGGTGATGACCAGCGGGATGTTTTCGTACCGGTGCACCCTTCCTCGCAGCTTGCCGATGGTTTCGGTGGTTTTCAGCAGATTCTGTGCGGCGATGCGGCCTGCGGCAAGGATGATGCGGGGCCGGATCAGCGCGATCTGGCGCTTGAGATAGCTTTCGCAGGCGGCGGCCTCCTCCGGCTTCGGGTCGCGGTTACGCGGCGGGCGGCATTTGAGGATGTTGGCGATGTAGACCTCTTCGCGCTTCAAGCCGATGGCCCTGAGCATCTCGTTGAGGAGTTGGCCGGCGCGGCCGACGAAGGGCTCGCCCTGCAGGTCCTCCTGTTCGCCGGGGGCTTCGCCTATCACCATCCAGGTGGCGCGGCGGTTGCCGACGCCGAACACGGTTTGGGTGCGGGTGAGATGCAGCTCGCAGCGGGTGCAGGCGGAGACTTCCGCCGCCAGGCGGTCCCAGTTTTCCTCATCCGGTCCTTCGCACTCCCTTCTCCCAGGGGGGGAAGGGAGTGCGTCCGCTGCCGGTTCGGCCGCCGGGACCGGCTGACTCCGCAGCTTCCAGACCGGGATGCCCATGGCGTCCAGGTACTGGAGGCGGAGCCGCTCTTTCAGGTCCGTATAGTCACACATCCCCGACTTGCGGGTGGGTGCGCTGGATGGGCGCCAGCAGTTTGTTCACGGCGTTGACGTAGGCCTTGGCCGAGGCGATCACGATGTCGGTATCGGCGCCCTGGCCGTTGACGATGCGCCCGCCTTTCTCGAGCCGCACGGTGACCTCGCCCTGGGCGTCGGTGCCGCTGGTGATGTTGTTGACCGAGTACAGCGTCAGCGCGGTGTCCGTGTGCAGCAGCGATTCGATGGCCTTGAGGCTGGCGTCCACGGCGCCGCCGCCGCTTGATGTGCCGGTGCGTTCCTCGTTGTCCACCTTGATGGTGACCTGGGCGTGGGGAATCTCGCCGGTTTCCGAGCAGACCCGCAGCGCGACCAGCTTGACCCGTTCGTCCTCGGCTTCTGCGCCGGCTTCGGTGATGAGGGCCTGGAGGTCCTCGTCGAAGATCTCGTGCTTCTTGTCGGCCAGCACCTTGAAGCGCTGGAACACCGAGTTCAGTTCTTCTTCCGAGGCGAACTCGATGCCGAGTTCCTGCATCCGGGTACGGAACGCGTTGCGGCCGGAATGTTTGCCCAGCACCATGCGGTTGGTGCTCCACCCCACGTCCTCGGCGCTCATGATCTCGTAGGTTTCCCGGCTCTTGAGCACACCGTCCTGGTGGATGCCCGACTCGTGGGCAAAGGCGTTGGCACCGACGATGGCCTTGTTGGGCTGGATCGGGAAGCCGGTGATGCTGGAGACCAGTTTGGAGCAGGCCACGATTTCCCGTGTCTCGATGTTGGTGTGGCAGGGGAAGATGTCTTTACGGGTGCGCACCGCCATGACGATCTCTTCCAGCGCGGCGTTGCCGGCCCGCTCGCCCAGCCCGTTGATGGTGCATTCCACCTGGCGCGCGCCGTGCAGCACGGCGGCCAGCGAATTGGCGACCGCCAGTCCCAGGTCGTTGTGACAGTGAACCGAGAACACGGCCTTGTCGGAGTTCGGAATCCGCTCGATCAGCCGGCCGATCATGTGCCCGAACTGTTCCGGGAAGGCGTAGCCGACGGTGTCGGGGATGTTCAGCGTGGTCGCCCCCGCATCGATCACGGCTTCCAGGATGCGGCAGAGGAAATCCTCCTCGGAGCGTCCGGCGTCCTCGGGCGAGAATTCCACGTCGTCGGTGTACTGGCGGGCCCGCCTGACGGCCTTGACCGCGTATTCCACCACCTGGTCGGGCGACATCTGCAGCTTGTGCCGCATGTGGATGGGCGAGGTGGCGATGAAGGTGTGGATGCGGGCGCGCTGGGCGTCCTTGAGGGCTTCGCCGGCGCGGTCGATGTCGCGGTCGAGGGCGCGGGCCAGGCCGCAGACCCTGCTGTCCTTGATGGTCCGGGCCACGGCCTGGACGGCCTCGAAATCGCCGGGGCTGGCGGCGGGAAAGCCCGCCTCGATGACGTCGACCTTCAGACGCTCCAGCGCCCGGGCGATGCGGACCTTTTCATCGCGGGTCATGGACGCGCCGGGGCTCTGCTCTCCGTCGCGCAAGGTCGTGTCGAAAATGATCAGTTTGTCGTGCATGGCGAAACTCCGCTAGGGCCGCCGGTTCGATGCGGACGGCCGGTTCTGTTCGTCCGGGATTATTGGGGTATATCGAAAAGGTTCGCGTGTTCTGCCCCTCAGGGCAGGAGCAGGCGGAGGAAACCGAAAGACGACAGCGCGCGCGCCGCCGCACCGGTGAGCGGCGCGGCATCGAAGCGGAAGGTGGGCGGGATCGACATGATGCGTTTCATTGGCTGGGACTATACACGGCCCCGGCCGGCTTGCCAACGCACGGCGGTCACGGGCGCCGCTCGCCGCGCCGCCGTTTCAGCAGGGCCAGCGTCAACGCGGGGCCCGACAGGGCATAGGCGCCGAAGAACAGGAACAGCACCAGCGGCGGGTTGGAAAACAGCACCGCGAACAGCAGCATCACGAAGATGGCGTTGACGAAGGGTACCCGCCCCCGCAGGTCGACGTCCTTGAAACTGTAGTAGCGGAAGTTGCTGACCATGGCCAGCCCCGTGGCGACGGAGAGTCCCAGGGCGATGTAGCGCATGGTCTCGCCGCTCAGGCCCTGGTCCACAGAGAACCAGACGAAGCCGGCCAGGATGGCGGCGGCGGAGGGGCTGGGCAGGCCCTGGAAATAGCGCTTGTCGGCGGTGGCGATCTGGGTGTTGAAGCGGGCCAGGCGCAGTGCGCCGCCGGCGGTATGGACGAACGCGGCGACCCAGCCGAGCTTGCCCAGAGTGGACAGCGACCAGATGTAGACCACCAGGGCGGGCGCCGCCCCGAACGAAATCATGTCCGCCATGCTGTCGTATTCCGCACCGAACGCGCTCTGGGTGTTGGTCATCCGGGCGACCCGGCCGTCCATCCCATCCAGGATCATGGCGACGAAGATCGAAATCGCGGCCAGCTCGAAGCGCTGGTTGAGCGCCGCCGTGATGGCATAGAAGCCGGCGAACAGAGCGGCCGTGGTGAAGAGGTTGGGCAGCAGATAGATGCCGCGCCGACGCTTGGGATTGGGAGATGCGTTTTCTTCCATGGTGGAAAACTGTCGTGCCGGCACGGACGTCCGCGCCGGCACAAAGTATCAGTTCTTGCTCGTGTCCACAATGCGGTTGGCCTTGATCCACGGCATCATGTCGCGCAGCCTGGCGCCCACGCTCTCGATGAGATGCTCTCGGCCGAGACGGCGTTTCGCTTTCAGGGTGGCGGCTCCGGCCTGGTTTTCCAAAATGAACTCACGGGCGAATTCGCCGGTCTGGATCTCGCGCAGGATTTTCTTCATTTCCTGCTTGGTCTGCTCGGTGACGATGCGCGGACCACGGGTCAGGTCGCCGTACTCTGCCGTATTGGAGATCGAATAGCGCATGTTGGCGATGCCGCCTTCGTACATCAGGTCGACGATCAGCTTGAGTTCGTGCAGACACTCGAAATAGGCCATCTCGGGCGCATAACCGGCTTCGACCAGCGTCTCGAAACCCGCCTGCACCAGTGCGGTGGCGCCGCCACACAGGACGGCCTGTTCGCCGAACAGATCGGTTTCGGTCTCTTCGCGGAAGGTGGTCTCGATGATACCGGCCCGACCGCCGCCATTGGCCGAAGCATAGGACAGCGCGAGTTCCTTGGCGCGCCCGCTGGCATTCTGGTACACGGCGATCAGCGAGGGCACGCCGCCGCCCTGGGTGTAGGTGGAACGTACCAGATGGCCGGGACCCTTGGGCGCGATCATGATCACGTCGAGGTCGGCACGTGGGGTGATTTGCTCGAAGTGGATGTTGAAGCCGTGGGCGAAGGCGAGGGCGGCGCCCTGCTTGATGTTCGGCGCGATCTGTTCATTGTAGAGGCGGGCCTGATGCTCGTCCGGCGCCAGGATCATGATGACGTCCGCCTGTTTGACCGCATCCTCGACCGAGGCGACCGCGAGACCGGCGTTCTCGGCCTTCTTGGCGGAAGCCGAACCCGGACGCAGCCCCACCACGACCTGCACTCCGGAATCCTTGAGGTTGTTGGCGTGGGCGTGGCCCTGCGAGCCGTAGCCGATGATGGCAACCTTCTTTCCCTGGATGATGGAAAGGTCGGCGTCTTTGTCGTAGTAAATCTGCATGGAACTTCCTCTCGTTGAGCTTTTTTTAAGGGCAGGTCGCCGGGGAAACCCGGCTACGGGATCAGACGTGGAGTCCGCGCTCCCCGCGCAGGATGCCGGTGGTGCCGGAGCGCACCACCTCAATGAGGTCCTCGTCCCGCAGAGCTTGCAGGAAGGCATCCAGCTTGGACTTTTCGCCGGTGACCTCGATCACGTAGCTGGTCGGCGTCACGTCGATGATGTTGCCGCGGAAAATGTCGGCCAGCCGCTTGACCTCCTCGCGCCCGCCGTTGGTCGCGCGTACCTTCACCATCATCAGTTCGCGCTCGATGTGGGCCGATTCCGACAGGTCGACCAGCTTGACCACGTCGATCAGCTTGTTCAGCTGCTTGGTGATCTGTTCGATGATTTCATCGCTGCCGGAAGTCACGATGGTCATGCGCGACAGGGTCGGGTCCTGGGTTGGCGCCACGGTGAGCGATTCGATGTTGTAGCCGCGGGCGGAGAACAGGCCGGCAACGCGCGACAACGCGCCCGATTCGTTTTCGAGCAGTACGGAAATGATGTGACGCATGATCAGGCGAGCTCCCTGTCAACCGCAGTACCGGGCGCCAGCCGCATCTCGTGATGGGCCTTGCCGGATTCGACCATGGGATAGACGTTTTCGGTGGGATCGGTCAGGAAATCCATGAACACGGTGCGGTCCTTGAGTTTCAGGGCTTCTTCCAGGGCCGGGCGCACGTCGGCCGGTCTGTCGATGCGCATGCCGACGTGGCCGTAGGCCTCCGCCAGTTTGACGAAGTCCGGCAGAGTCTCCAGGTAGGAGTGCGAATAGCGGCTTTCATAGATGAACTCCTGCCATTGTCGCACCATGCCCATGTAGCCGTTGTTCAGGTTGACGATCTTGACCGGGGTGCGGTACTGCAGGGCGGTGGCCAGCTCCTGGATGCACATCTGGATACTCGCTTCGCCGGTGATGCAGATGACCTCTTCCTGCGGATGCGCCAATTTGATGCCGATGGCGGCCGGCAGTCCGAAGCCCATCGTGCCCAGGCCGCCGGAATTGACCCAGCGGCGCGGCTTGTCGAATTTGTAGTATTGGGCCGCCCACATCTGGTGCTGACCGACGTCGGAGGCCACGAAGGCGTCGCCCCGCGTCAGTTCCCATAACTGTTCGATGACGAACTGCGGCTTGATCCTGTCGCTGCTGCGGTCGTAGCGCAGGCAGTCGAGGCTGCGCCACTGGTCGATCCTTGCCCACCAGGCCTTCAGCGCCTCGGCATCGGGGGTGCGGCCGGAAGTCTTGATCAGCTCGATCATGTCGGCCAGCACCGGCGCGACGTCGCCGACGATGGGGATGTCCACTTTGACCGTTTTGGAGATCGAGGCCGGGTCGACGTCGATGTGGATGATTTTGGCGCCGGGACAGAATTCGGCGATCTTGCCGGTGACGCGGTCATCGAAGCGGGCGCCCACGGCGAGCAGCACGTCGCAGTCGTGCATCGCCATGTTGGCCTCGTAGGTGCCGTGCATGCCCAGCATGCCGACGAACTGGCGGTCGGTGGCGGGGTAGCCGCCCAGACCCATCAGGGTGTTGGTGATGGGGAAGTCGAGCAGCCGCGTCAGCGTGGTCAGTTCGTCCGCGGCATTGCCGAGGATGACGCCGCCGCCGCTGTAGATCATCGGGCGGCGAGCCGACAGCATGAGCTCCACCGCCTTCTTGATCTGGATCGGATGCCCCTTCACCGAAGGATTGTAGGACCTCAGCGATACGCTGCGTGGATACTCGTAGGGAATCTTGACGTTCGGATCGGTGACATCCTTGGGGATGTCGATCACGACGGGCCCCGGGCGTCCCGTGGTCGCGATGTAGAAGGCTTTCTTGAAAGTTTCGGCCAGCTTGTGGATGTCCTTGACCAGGAAGTTGTGCTTCACGCACGGCCGAGTGATACCGACGATGTCGGCCTCCTGGAAGGCGTCGCTGCCGATGACGGGCAGGGGCACCTGGCCCGTGATGACCACCAGCGGGATCGAATCCATGTAGGCGGTGGCGATGCCGGTGACGGCATTGGTCGCACCGGGGCCCGAAGTCACCAGGACCACGCCGGGTTTGCCGGTGGAGCGGGCGTAACCGTCCGCCGCGTGGGTCGCGCCCTGTTCGTGGCGCACCAGGATGTGCTTTACATCGTCCTGTTTGAACAGCGCATCGTAAATATGCAGTACTGCACCGCCCGGATAGCCGAAGATGTATTCCACACCCTCGTCTTTAAGGCATTGGACGACGATTTCCGCACCGCTGAGTTCCACGCTTCGGCCCCTCTTTACTGATCAGGCGCTTACGGGCGCCCGTTGCAAACCGCTCCAGTATGGGAGCGCGCAAGTGAAAAGTGGAGAACCGTACCCGGAACTTCGTGTTACGTCAAGAACAGGTTTGGAAAGCTCGGGTCGCTTTCCTGCGATGCCGCCGCCGGTCATGGTCACCGCCTCAGTGCCCCCGCACCCGCGGTAAGCTCCTTCCGCCGGCGAAAACGGGCCAGCGCCGTGTCCAGCATGCTGCAAGGTCAAAACCGTGCCGCCGGACCATCCTTGGGTGGATGCCAGCCTCGGCATTGGTCCCGGATACCGTATCAAACCAGCAAGCCGGCGGCGGCTGCCTGCTCGACGCGCTGAATGAACCAGTCCAGTGCCTTGCCTCGATGGCCGCTGCGCCACGCCAGAAACAGCGGCACCTGCGGCTTGGGCTCCTCCACCTCCTTGCAGATCAGCGTACCCCGTGCCAAATCCTGCAGAACCAGTTGTCGCGGCAGATAGCCGACCCCCAGTCCACGCCGATGGGCTTCCAGCTTGGCCTCGGTATCCGGTACGGCCAGGGTGTCCTGACCCGAGAGCAGACCGGAGGTGCGCGGCGGCAGATTGCGCGAGCTGTCACTCGCCACCACGGCGCGGTGGTGCTGGATGTCGGCGCGCTGCAGCGGTTCCGCCAGGCCGGCGAGCGGGTGACCGGGCGCGATGGCGAACACGAACTCCACCACCCCCAGCGGCCGGGTGGCCAGCCCGCCGCCGGGCGGCGCCTCGCCAGGCGCACCGATGACCAGATCGGCACGGCTCGTGGCCAGGGCATCCCAGGTACCCCCATAGACCTCCCGGCTCAGCTTGATGCGCGTTGCGCAGTTGAGGACGTAGAACGCCTCCAGCAGGGGGTAAAAACGGTCCAAGGGAATCAGATCGCTCAAGGCGATGCGCAGCTCGGTCTCGAAGCCCCTCGCCATCTGCCTCACCCGTTCCTCCAATTCCGCCGCGGCACGCAGCAGGTGGCGGCCTTCCTGCAACAGTTCCCGGCCGGCCTCGGTCAGCGTGGCGCGGTGGCCGCTGCGATCAAACAGGATTACGCCCAGATCCTGCTCCAGCTTTTGGATGCCGTAGGTCACCGCAGAGGGTACACGATGCATTTCCTCTGCGGCAGCGGCGAAGCTGCCACGGCGTGCGATGGCGTCGAGCAGCCGCAATCCGTCCAGGTCGATCCTGATCATTCAACATTTCCGAATGATTTTTCCAAATATTCTCGCTATCAAGCCGCAAAACCCATGTTTATGATGGTTCCGGTTTTCAATGAAGGCAAACCATTGGAGCACCTATGATCCGGATCAGGCACAGCCAGGAGCGCGGCCACTCCAGCCACGGCTGGCTCGACAGCCGTCACACCTTTTCCTTTGGGGACTACTACGATCCGCGCTACACGGGATTTTCCAGCCTGCGCGTGATCAACGACGACCGCGTGCTGCCGGCGGCGGGCTTCCCCACCCATCCGCACCGCGACATGGAGATCATTACCTACGTGCTGGAAGGCGCACTCGCGCACAAGGACAGCATGGGAAACGGCTCGGTGCTCCGCGCCGGCGAGGTACAACGCATGACGGCCGGGACCGGGATCACTCACAGCGAATTCAATGCCTCGGATACCGACGGTGTGCACTTCCTGCAGATATGGATCCTGCCGGCCCGGCGTGGCTACACACCCGGCTACCAACAGGCGCGCCTCAGCGCGCAGGACAAGGCCGGTCGCCTGTGTCTCGTGGCCTCGCCGGACGGGCGCAGCGGCTCGCTGACAATCCACCAGGATGCGCTGCTCTACGCCACCGTCCTGGACGCGGACGAGGCCGTGCAGCATACGCTCGCGCCCGGCCGCTGCGCCTATGTGCACGTGGCGCGCGGAGAAATGCGGCTGAATGGCACGAGATTGACCGCGGGCGATGGCGCGGCGATGGTCGATGAAACCCTGCTCCACCTGAGTACCGACAGCGTGGGCGAGGCGCTGCTGTTTGACCTCGCCGCCCAGAAGTAGAAGCGCGAACCATCAGAAAGGAAACCCCATGCACGACAAACCCGCCGTTACCCAACAGCCCATCCACGACATCATCGCGCGCCGCTGGAGCCCCCGCGCCTATGACGTCAACAGGCCGGTCAGCCGCGCCCAGCTGGTCTCCCTCCTGGAAGCCGCGCGCTGGGCGCCGTCCTGCTATGGCGACGAGCCGTGGCGCTTCATCGTGTGGGATCGCAACCACGATGCCGCCGCATTCCAGAGGGCCTTCGACTGCCTGGGCGAATTCAACCAGGGCTGGGTGAAGAATGCGCCGGTGCTGATGCTGGTGCTCGCCAGCGAACACTTCCGCAAGGGCGCCCCCAACCGCTGGGGCATGTTCGATGCGGGTGCCGCCGCCGAAAACGTGTACTTGCAGGCGGTGGCGCTCGGGCTGGCGGCGCATCCCATGGGGGGCTTCGACGCGGAAGAGGTCAAGCGGGCGTTCAACGTGCCGGACGGCTACACCCCCATGGCCATGATCGCCGTCGGCCATCAGGCGGATGCGGCGGTCCTGGACGGCGATTTGCATGACTCGGAAATCGCCCCGCGCCAGCGCCGTCCGCTGGGCGAAAACTTCTTCGAGGGGGAGTGGGGCAGGCCCGTCGTACCATCGGGCCTGTGACGCCGGGCAGTGGTTCCTCGAAGGTTCGTGCTGGTCGGGGTACCCGTTTATCCCAGCGACTCGACGAGGCGCCAGTAGGTTCGCATGTACAGATAGGTGCAGCGTTCCCGGGGTGGTTCATCGAATCGAGGGTGGGAGAGCAGCCGGTCGAGGCAGTTGGCGATGTTACCCGCGATCACGGGGGAAGGGGTGCGGGCGTATTGCATCAACAGTGAGCGCAGCAGGCCGATCAGGATGTCGGTGGAGATTTGCGGCTCGGTAAGTGTCGAAGAGTGGGGACTCATGGAAGGCTCCTGAAGCAGGGTTGGAACGCAGGTCTTTTCTCAGGATTCCGCGCCAGAGCGGCATCCTGGCTGAAATGATAACTATTCTCATTTGATAGTCAACCGTAGCCGGTCTGCGGTTTCTGAACTCATGACCAGGTTCGCAGTCGCCGGGCTGCATCTTCAAGGAAAGGGCGGGGTTGTCCCGCTAGAACATTTCGATTATCATTGAAATGTCGAAATCCACGAGCATTGCGCAGATTGGGACGCCAGTGGAAAGCGTCCGCATTTGCCGTGGGTATATTCCGGCAGTCATGACAGTTTCGATGAACGTTGAGGAGAGTCGGTGTGAAACGTTTGCATGTCCATATTTCGGTGGCCGATATCGATGCGAATATCGGTTTCTACAGCGCCGTTTTCGGCTCCGAGCCGACGGTGCGCAAGTACGATTACGCCAAATGGATGCTGGAGGACCCGAGGGTCAACTTCGCCATCTCCAGCCGCAGCGGCAAGACCGGCCTGGACCATCTCGGCATCCAGGCCGAAGACGATGCCGAACTGGCCGAGTTGAAGCGGCGTCTCGACCGTGCCGATACCCCGATCGCCGAACAGAAGGGCACCGGCTGCTGCTACGCGGTATCGGACAAATACTGGGTACTCGATCCGCAGGGCATCCCGTGGGAGTCCTTCCATTCGCTGGGCGAGATTCCGGTGTTCGGCGAGGCGCCGAAGGCCGAAGCGGGTTCGCAGTCGGCCTGCTGCGCTCCGCCGGTGGACGGGAAGCCGTCTAGGTGTTGCGGGTGACATCACTAAATATCGGCCCGGCCGATCAAATAGCAGTTCGTCGTCAAGTCCCGGACGATCATGAATACGTCGATGAAACGGATCGGGACGAGTTTCATACCGGGCTTTCATGCTTTGGATCGGAGTCTGGCGGCCGGACAGGCGATCGGTGAATTGCTCACCCCTTCCCTGGGGTTCGTCCCGTCGGGAACCGCTACGCGGTCCAAAATCGCTCCAAGCGATTTTGTCCTTGCCGTTGTCGAGGAGGAGCTGGGGGATTTTGATCGGAGAAGCCTTTACAGGCTGCACCGTTCAGCGAACGTAGCTTGAACCAGGCGTAGACCGCCGGGATGACCACCAGGGTCAGGACGGTGGAGGAGACCATCCCGCCGACCATGGGCGCGGCGATGCGGCGCATGACTTCGGAGCCGGTACCGGTGCTCCAGAGGATGGGCAGGAGGCCGGCCATGATCGCCGTCACGGTCATCATCTTCGGTCGCACCCGCTCCACCGCGCCGGCCATGACGGCGCGATAGAGATCGTCCGCGCCGGGCCGGCGGCCTGCCCGGCGGGCTTCCTCACGCAGTTCCTTCCAGGCGTGGTCGAGATAGATCAGCATGATGACGCCGGTTTCCGCGGCAACGCCGGCCAGGGCGATGAAGCCGATGCCCACGGCGATGCTCAGGTTGTAGTCCAGCAGCCACAGCAGCCACACCCCGCCGACCAGTGCGAACGGCACGGAGGCCATCACGATCGAGGTTTCCGTCAGCCGACCGAAATTCAGGTACAACAGGACGAAAATCACGGCGAGCGTGAGCGGTACCACCAGCATCAGGCGCTGTTCGGCCCGCTGCAGGTATTCGAACTGTCCGCTCCAGGTGATGAAATAGCCGGGAGGGAGTTTCACCGCCGCCTGGACCGCCCGCCTGGCCTCCTCCACATAGCCGCCGATGTCGCGTCCGCGCAGGTCGACGAACACGTAGGCCGAGAGCAGGGCGTTCTCGGTGCGGATGCCGGGAGCCCCCTCGGTCACGGAGATGCGGGCGAGCTGGCCGAGCGGAACGTTGGCCCCCGGTTCGGTGGGAATCAGGATGTGACTGCCGATTTCCAAAGGGCTGTCCCGCAGCTCGCGGGGATAGCGCACGACCACCCCGAAGCGCTCGCGCCCTTCCACCGTGGTGGTGATCGTTTCGCCGCCCAGCGCGGTGGCGATCACCTCCTGCAGGTCGCCGACGGTCAAGCCGTAGCGCGCCAGCTGGGTGTAATCGGGCTCGATGTTGAGGTAATGGCCGCCGGTGACGCGTTCGGCGTACACGCTGGTGGTGCCGGGTACGTGCTCGATGGTCTGCTCTATCTGACGGGCGAGGTGGTCCAGGGTTTCCAGGTCCCGGCCGAACACTTTGACTCCGATGGGTGTGCGTATGCCGGTGGAGAGCATGTCGATCCGGTTCTTGATCGGCATGGTCCAGGCATTGGTGACGCCGGGGATCTGCAGCGCCTGGTCCATCTCGGCAACGAGTTTGTCGATGGTCATGCCCGGCCGCCACTGGGCCTGAGGTTTCAGGTTGACCAGGGTCTCCGCCATTTCCAGCGGCGCCGGATCGGTGGCGGTCTGGGCGCGGCCGGCCTTACCGAACACCGAGGCGACCTCCGGAAAACTCTTGAGGATGCGGTCCTGGGTCTGCAGCAATTCCGACGCCTTGGTGATGGAGATGCCGGGGAGGGTGGTCGGCATGAACAGCAGGGTGCCTTCGTTCAGTGTGGGCATGAATTCGCTGCCGAGGCGCGAGGCGGGGTAGAGCGTCGCCGTCAGGGCGGCGAGGGCGCCGGTCAGGGTCAGTGCCTTGTGGCGCAGGACGCTCCGGATCACGGGCCGGTACAGGGCGATGAGCAGCCGGTTCACCGGGTTGCGGCCTTCCGGCAGGATGCGGCCGCGCACGAACAGCAGCATCATGACCGGCACCGCCGTGACCGATAGCAGAGCGGCGCCGGCCATGGCGAAGGTCTTGGTGTAGGCCAGCGGATGGAACAGCCGTCCTTCCTGGGCTTCCAGCGCGAACACGGGCAGGAACGACACGGTGATGATCAGGAGGCTGAAGAACAGGGCCGGCCCCACCTCCCGGCAGGCGGCGCGGATCAGTTCGATCCGGGGTTGATCCGGATTGCGTTCGAGATGCTTGTGGGCGTTCTCGATCATGACGATGGCGGCGTCGACCATGGCCCCGATCGCGATGGCGATGCCGCCCAGGCTCATCAGGTTGGAATTCAGATCCATGGCCCGCATCACCATGAAGGCGATCAGGATGCCGACCGGCAGCATCAGGATGGCGACCAGGGCGCTGCGCAGATGGAACAGGAACAGCACGCACACAGCGGCGACTACCGCGCTTTCCTCCAGCAGGGTCTCGCGTAGGGTGGCGATGGCGCGCAGGATCAGTTCGGAACGGTCGTAGACCGGGACGATGTCGACGCCTTCGGGCAGGCCGGGGGCGATTTCGAGCAGCCTGGCCTTGACGCCGCTGATCACGTCCAGCGCGTTCTGGCCGTAGCGGGCCAGGGCGATGCCGGACACCACCTCGCCTTCGCCGTTCAGTTCGGCGATGCCGCGGCGCTCGTCGGGCACCAGTTCCACCCGCGCAACGTCCCGGATCAGCACCGGGATGCCGCCCGCCGCCTTCACCACCAGTTGCTCCAGGTCGGCGATGCCATGGAGGTAGCCGCGCCCCCGTACCATGTACTCCGTTTCCGCCAGTTCCACCACGCGCCCGCCGACGTCGGTGTTGCTGGCGCGGATCACCTCGATGATCTTCTTCAAGGGCACGCCGTAGGCCTGCAGCTTGTGCGGGTCGACGGTCACCTGGTACTGCTGCACGAAGCCGCCGATGCTGGCGACCTCGGCCACGCCCTGCGCCTTGCTGAGCTGATAGCGCAGGAACCAGTCCTGCAGCGTGCGCAGTTCGGCCAGGGTGTGGCCGGCGCCGGTGAGCGCATACTGGTAGACCCAGCCGACCCCGGTGGCATCCGGGCCGATGCGCGGCGTGACGTTCTTGGGCAGCTTGCCGGCGGCGGCGTTGAGGTATTCCAGCACCCGCGAGCGCGCCCAGTAGATGTCGGTGCCGTCGTCGAAGATGACGTAGACGTAGGAGGCTCCGAAGAACGAGAAGCCCCGCACGACCTTGGATCGGGGTACGTTCAGCATCGAGGTGGTGAGGGGATAGGTGACCTGGTCCTCCACCACCTGCGGCGCCTGGCCGGGGAACTCCGTGTAGACGATGACCTGGGCGTCGGACAGGTCGGGGAGGGCGTCCAGCGGGGTGCGAACGATCGCGTAGATTCCGGCGGCGATCACGGCCGCCATTGCCAGCAGCACCAGGAAGACATTGCGCAAGGACCAGTCGATGACGTGCGCGAGCATCTCAATGGCCTCCGTGCATCGAATGGTCGGCCGGAGCGGGCGCGGGCTCGGTCGAAAAACCGCCGATCGCCGCACGCAGGTTGCTTTCCGAATCGATCAGGAAATTGGCACGGACCACCACCTCTTCGCCTTCGCTCAGTCCCCGGCGGATTTCCGTATACCCCTCCACCCGCTGGCCGGTCTCGACCGGGCGGGGCTCGAATCGGCCTTCCCCCAGGCGGACCAGCACCAGCTGCCGGGTGCCGCTGTCGAGAACGGCGGAGTCGGGTACCGCCAGCACCGGTTCCGCCTCTGCCGCCTGCAGGGTGACGTCGCCGTACATCGCCGGCTTGAGCAGCTGCTTCGGATTGGCCAGCTCAATGCGCACCCGCGCCGTCCGCACGGCATCGCTCACCGTAGGGTAGACATAGGCCACCCGGCCGTCGAAGCTTCGGTCCGGATAGGCCTTGAAACCGATGCGGGCGGTCTGCCCCACCCGGACATGGCCGAGGTCCTGCTCGAAGATCGAAGCGATGACCCAGACCGTGGACAGATCGGCGACGCGGAACAAGGTGTCGCCGGGCATGAAGCGCATGCCCTGCACCGCATTCTTCTCCAGCACGATGCCGTTCACCGGCGAGGCGAACGGCACCCGGCGCTGGATTTCGCCACTGGCCTCGAACCGGCGCAGCCAGGATTCCGGAACGTTCCAGTTGCGCAGCCGCTGGATCGCCCCCTCCCGCAAGGCCCGGCTGGCCGCACCGGAGCCGGCGATGCGGTATTCCTCCTGGGTCGAGACGAGTTCCGGGCTGTACGCCTCCAGCAGTACTTCACCCGGTCGCACCGGCTGGCCGGTGGTGTTGACGTCCAGGCGTTCGATCCAACCCTCGAAGCGCGGCGTGATCGCGTGGACCCGGCGCTCGTCGATCTCGACCACGCCCAGCGCCCGGATGACGTGGGTCAGGGCCCGGCGCCGCGCCGGCTCGGACCGCACTCCCAGCTTCTGGACCTTCTCTGGCCCGAGGTGGATGACCGCTTCACCGGAACCGGCGGACGGCGTCAGGCCTTCGGCGTAGACCGGCACGTAGTCCATGCCCATGTCGTCCTTGGCCGGTACCGGCGAGGTGACCTGTGGGTTCATCGGGTTGCGGTAGAACAACGGACGCCTCGCGGCCGCGGTCTCCGGGGCGGGTGAAGGCGGCGGCGCGGTTTTCCGCCCCAACCAGTAGCCGCCGAGGCCGGTGCCGGCCAGTAAGAAGAGGAGCAAGATCGGACGTACAGACGGTTTCATAGCGTTTCCTTGCCGAGGGCGGCCGCCAGGCGGGCGAGCGCCTGCTGGGAGGTGGTGAGGGCGTTCCAGTACTGTACCTGGTAATCGAACACCGAGAGCTGGGCGCGCAGTACGTCGGCGAAGGGGATCTTGCCCACACGGTAGCTGGCGATCAGGGAGTCCAGCGTGCCGCGCGCCTGGGGAAGGAACTCCTTCTCGAACAGGCTCAGGCGTTCATGGGCATGGTGGTAGGCCGCCAGGGCGGTGGTCACGTCGGCCTGGACGGTGCGTTCGGCATCATGCAGCGCATAGCGTTCCCGCATCAGCTCACTCTGCCTTTGATCGACCTGCCTGGACTGCTTGGTCGCGGCATACAGCGGCAGGTTCATGCTCAGCCGGAAATTGGCGAAGTCGCTGCGGAATGCGCCGTTCGGCGCGTTCTGGCGGAAGGCATAGCCGAAGCCGAGGTTGAGGTCGGGCAGGTAGTCCTTTTTCGCCAGGTCGAGGCGGTTCTGGGCGGCTTCGATGGCCGCCTGTTTCTGGGCCAGCAGCGGGCGCCCGGCTTGGGCCTGGTCGAGCAGCGCCGGTTCGGCCGGCAGTTCCGGAAAATGGAACGCGGCCTCGCCGGGCAGTTCCAGCGCGCTGTCGCTGGAGCGGTCGAGCAGCACGTTGAGACGGGCCGCTTCGCCGTGGCGCATGTTGATCAGCTCCAGGGTCTTGTCGCGCAGCTTGGTGAGTTCCAGCCGGGCCAGCAGGCTATCCGACTGTTCCGCCTGGCCGAGCCGGTAGCGCTGGTCGGCGATGTCCGCCAGCTTGGCCATCCAGTCCCGGCTTTCGGCGAGGATGCCGAGGGTGCGGTCGTAGTAGAACAGCGCCCACCAGCTCAGACGGATGTCCCGCGCCAGCCGGAGACGCGCTTCATCGGCATCCTTGGCCGCGCCGATGGCATCCTGCTGCGCCGCCCGTTCGGCCAGGCCGAGCTTGCCCGGAAAGGGAAGCTGCTCGCTGACGGCGACCTCCATCATGGTCATCTGGTCCTGGTTCAGGCTGAAATCGTTGGTCGGGACGTTCAGCGCGCCGAAGCTCAGGAATGGATCGGGCAGGCTGCCGGCCTGGGGCGGAACGCTGGCCAGGGCGTCGGCCCGGGCCTTGAGTTCGGCCAGTCCCGGGTTGCCGGCCAGCGCCTGGTTCAGGGCCTGTTCCAGGGAAAGCGGACCGGCCTGGACGGGGGCTGCCAGGCAGGCGATCAGAAACGGTGCGAGGCGCGGCCGCCTGGACCAAGGGGATAGCGAAAACATGGGATGCTCCTCAATTTCATGCGCAGGTCGAAACCGGCGATTTCCTTCCGGTCCGGCTCAGGACGCGGCAGGCAATCGCGCTGCGGTCATCGATGGAAAAGGAGCGTCAATTCAGCAGAATGCAGAATCGGAGAGCGACGGGAACCTTGGGAGGCGGGGGGGACCGCCGCAGGTAGTGGCGATCCGGCTGCCGCAGGATCGCGGCCCACAGGCCGGCGACGACCAGCAGGCAGAGCGTGAGGAGTTTCACTCCAAGGCCGGTGCCGGCCTTGTCGATGGCGACGTCGTCTTCGTCCACGGCCTGCAGGCCGAAACAGGAGACCTGCTTGTCGCAGCCGTCCGGCGTTGCTTGATGGGATGTGTCTCGCTCCGGCATGCCGGCGCAATGCTCCGCGCCCTGCTCGGCCTGCGGCATGCCGCCCATCAGGCAGACCGTGCCGGCCGAGGACCAAAGCCAGACGCACAGGCTCAGTACCGTGCAGAGGCGGCAGGCGAGCGAGTGGCGGATTTGCGCGGGCGACGGCATGAACATGGCAGGGAATGAAAACATGTTGCCGGGGCTCATGCAACCGTGAACGCGTTCGTCTGTCGTCACCGGATCTCACGGCGAATCTTCCTCCGTGAGCGGCAGCAGCCCCCGCAGATTGCGGAAGCTGCTGGAGCGCACGATGTCCAGGAAATCCCCCATATAGACCGATTGCGCCATCCGTTCCGTGGTGGCGGCATACAGCGCGCTCCACAGCCCGGTTTCGCCGATCGGCTTGGCCAGCACATATTCGCGATCGAGATAGCTTTGCACGGTCCACTGGGGCAGGGCGGCGATGCCGCGGCGGCTGGCGACGAGCTGCAATATCGCGACCGTGAGTTCGGCGGTGCGCCGCCTGGGCTCGATGCCGCGGGGCTTGAGCACCTTGCGGACGATGTCCAGCATGTCCTCCGGCACCGGATAGCTCAGCAGGGTTTCCTCGGCGAAATCCTCCGGTGCCAGGAAGTCCCTGGGTGCGAGCGGATGCCGGCGCGACACCAGACCCACGATCTCGAACCGGAACAGGGGATGGAAGGCGATGCCCTCGTGCGCCTGCGGCTCGGACACCACCACCAGCTCGGCGCGGTCCTCCCGCAGCAGCGCCAGCGGATCGGCGTGGAAGCCGGAGACCAGGTCCAGTTCGATCTCCGGCCAGTGTTCGCGGAACTGGTCCATCGCCGGCATCAGCCAGTCGAAGCAGGTGTGGCACTCCACTGCGATCCGCAACTGGCCGCTGTTGCCCTGGGCTATGCGGGCGATGTCGCGTTCGGCTTCCCGCACCGCCTTCATCACCGTCTCGGCCAGGCCGTGCAGGCGCTGGCCCGCGGGCGACAGGCGCAAGGGCTGGGTCTTGCGCTCGAACAGCGCCACGCCGTAATGGTCTTCCAGCTGCTTGATCTGGTGCGAGAGGGCCGACTGGGTGAGGAAGACCCGCGCCGCCGCCTTCGACAGCGTGCCGGTTTCCACCAGAGCCAACAGGGTTTGCAGGTGGCGGAGTTCCAGCAGAGATGGCTTCATGAATGAAATCGATGACTATGATGAAAATATTGAGTTTGAATAATAATTGTCCGATCCCGATCATGCCAGCTCTCAATTCGATGAACACGAGGAGGCAGAGATGGCAGTCACACATTCCCTGGGATTTCCCCGCATCGGCGCCGGGCGCGAACTGAAGCGGGCCGTCGAAGCCTGTTGGGCCGGCCGGACCGGCCCGGCGGAATTGGCGCAGACCGGCCGGGAGTTGCGCGAGCGGCACTGGATGATCCAGAGCGGTTCCGGCATCGACCTGGTGCCGGTCGGCGATTTCGCCTGGTACGACCAGATGCTGAACATGACGGCGCTGCTGGGAGCGGTGCCCCGGCGTTTCGGTTTCCAGGCCGATGCCCTGAGCCTGGACCAGTATTTCCAGCTCGCGCGGGGCAATGCCGAACAGCCGGCGATGGAAATGACCAAGTGGTTCGATACCAACTACCACTACATCGTCCCCGAGTTCGACCGGGAGACCGGCTTCGGTCCGGGCACGGAATGGCTGTTCGACGAAGTGGAGGAGGCCAAGGCGCTGCGGCTCAATCCCAAGCCGGTCCTGATCGGGCCTCTGACCTATCTCCATCTGGGCAAGGAAAGGCAGGCCGGCTTCAGCCGCCTGGAACTCCTGCCCCGGCTGCTGCCGGCCTATGCCGCGATCCTGCGGCGACTGCATGCCTCGGGTGTGCCCTGGGTGCAGATGGACGAACCGATCCTGGGGATGGATCTGCCGCCGGAATGGCTCGAAGCCTTCGCGCCGGCCTATGCCGCCCTGGCGGAAGCCGGTCCCAAGCTGCTGCTGGCGACTTATTTCGCTTCGGTGGCGGAGCACGCGGTATGGCTCAAGTCCTCGGCGGTCGCCGGGCTGCACATCGACGCGGTGCGGGCGCCCGAACAGGTCGCCGATTTCCTGAAGGATTTCCCGGCGGACAAGGTGCTTTCCCTGGGACTGATCGACGGCCGCAACGTCTGGCGCACCGACCTGCGTCGCGCGCTGGAGCAGGCGGAAAGCGCCGGTGCGGTGCTGGGGGAGAGACTGTGGCTGGCGCCCAGTTGCTCCCTGCTGCACGTGCCGCAGGATCTCTCGCTGGAAACCTCGCTGAATCCCGAGATCAAGGACTGGCTCGCCTTCGCCGTGCAGAAGCTGGAAGAGCTGGCCGTGATCGACAAAGGCCTGCGGCTGGGGCGGCAGGCCGTCGCCGCGGAACTCGCCGAGCGGGATCGCCTGCTGCAGACCCGGGCGCAATCGCCGCTGATTCATGATCCAGGCGTCAAACGGCGGCTGGAGGGTCTGAGCGATGCCGATTTCCGCCGCCACTCGCCGTTCGCCGAGCGCAGCCCGCTGCAGCGCGAGCGGCTGCGCCTGCCGCCGTTTCCCACCACCACCATCGGCTCCTTTCCCCAGACACCGAAGATCCGCGCGGCGCGTGCCGCCCACCGCCGCGGCGAGTTGAACGGGGACGCCTACCGGGATGCGATGCGGGCCGCCATCCGCGAGGCCGTGTACAAACAGGAGTCGCTGGGGCTGGACCTGCTGGTGCACGGCGAGGCCGAGCGCAACGACATGGTGGAGTATTTCGGCGAACGGTTGGCCGGCTACGCCTTCACCAAGCACGGCTGGGTGCAGAGCTACGGATCCCGCTGCGTCAAGCCGCCGATCATCTACGGCGATGTGGCGAGACCCGAGCCGATGACGGTGGAATGGATCGGCTATGCCCAGAGTCTGACGAAAAAGCCCGTCAAAGGCATGCTGACCGGGCCGGTGACGATGCTGCAATGGTCATTCGCGCGCGACGACCAGCCGCGTGCGGTGACCGCCCTGCAGATCGCACTGGCGATCCGGGACGAGGTCGCCGACCTGGAGGCCGCCGGCGTGGCTGCGATCCAGATCGACGAGCCGGCTTTCCGCGAGGGGCTGCCGCTCAAGGCCGCAGACCGGGCCGATTATCTGGACTGGGCAGTCAAGGCGTTCCGGCTCGCCTCCTGTGGCGTCGCCGACGACACCCAGATCCACACCCACATGTGCTACTCGGAGTTCGGCGACATCCTGCCGGCCATCGCCGAGCTGGATGCCGACGTCATCACCATCGAAACCTGTCGTTCGGCGATGGACCTGCTGGAAGCCTTCGGCGCCTTCGGCTATCCCAACGACATCGGTCCCGGCGTCTACGACATCCATTCGCCGCGGGTTCCGGCCGGGGCCGAGATACGGGCGCTGTTGGAAAAGGCGGCAGCGGCGGTCGATCCGGAGCGGTTGTGGGTCAATCCGGACTGCGGCCTGAAGACCCGCCAGTGGCCGGAAGCGGAGCAGGCGCTGGCGAACATGGTCGAAGCGGCCAGGGCGATGCGAAGAGCCGAATCGCCGGCCGGATCGGCGGCTTGAAATCGGTCTCCGCCTCGAATCGGACATGAATGAAAACGGCGGTACCGGTTGTCCGGTTCCGCCGTTTTTTGTGTTTTTCCGCCTCGAGGCACCGATGCGGGAGCAAGCCGCTGCCGCTCAGCTTCTCCGCCGTGGCGAGCCCTCCCTGGCGCGGTTGGACTTCCGTTCCTGCTGCATCCTCAATGCCCCGGCGAGCCGATGAAGCTGGTCTGGAGACTGTGGCAGGTATCGCAGCCGATCGGCGTGCCGGCGGCCACTTTCACGACCCTGGTCTTGAACCCGGCCTTCTTCAGCTTCTTGCCGTCGAAGCCCCGGAAGTCGAACACCCGGTCCACCGGCGTCTTCGACAGACGCGTGCCCTTGTGGTCGTTGCCGTGGCAGGCCGCGCACTGGTCTTCGCCCTTGGCGTCGGACAGCTTGGCGTAGTCGTTGTGCCAGCCGCCGTAGGTGGTACCGTCGGCGTTGGCGCTGTCGCCTTCCGCCTGCTTCCACCAGTACGGGTCGTTGACCGGATGCATGTTGTGCGGCCCGCCCAGGATGCCGGCTTTGGCGTCGCCGCTGTACTGGCCGCCATCCAGATCCTCTTTCTTGGCGAACGAATCCGCCGTGTGGCAGACGTTGCACTCGAGGATGGTGCCGGTGTGGCCCTGAAGCTGCAGCGCGGTGACGTTGTCGTTGGCGCTCGGGTCTCGATTGGGCCAGATCGAATGCGCCGCTCCATGGCAGGCCGCGCAGGCGACGTTGCCGTGGCTGTCCTTGCCGTGCCGGTATACCGGCGCGTCGATCTTCGTGTCGACCATCTTGGTCTGGAACACCATTGAGGTCGGATCGACGGTGTAATAGAACAACGTCGGGAAGGTCGCCTTGTAGTTCTCCTTGGGGGCGACGGCGAAGCGGACCGAATCCGGATGGGTGCGATCGACAGGCCGGGTCGTCGCCGACAGGTCGGCATCGTCGAAAGCCCGCTTCATGACACCGGCGCTGAAGAAGCCGCCGGAGCCGTCCTTGCCGAGGTTGCCGTTGCCGACGTGGCAGGAGCCACAGTCCGTTTCGTCGAACCAGGGCACCCGGTAGTCGTCGCGTTCGACCGAACCGACTTTGTCTTTGTTGGCCAGATAGTTCTTGGGGAAGGCCTCGCCCACCGCCAGCATGTCACCATGGCAGTCGTAGCAGGTGACGCCGGCGGTATACATGCGGTCCCGGTACAGCTGCTCGCGGTGGCCGGCATGGCATTTCAGGCAGTTTTCCTCCATCGGCAGTTGATTGCCGTTGGCGTCAAACACCGGAAACAGTGTCCTGGTGTTGCGGCCCTTGGTTTTCCAATCCCAGCGCACGTACATGCCCTTGTCGTCGCGGACGATATCGGTCTTGCTGTCGTTCCATTGCAGTTCGCCGTGGAAGCGGTGCATGGCGATCGAGTAGTTCGGTTCGTAGACCGGATCATTCACCTTGAAACCGTCGACGTCCCACCAGTCCTGCTTGAAGGGTACGAACAGCATCGCCGTGGCATGGCAGCCATAGCAGGGGGACGGACGGTCGGCGATGACCTTGCCGGACATGTGGTCCTTTACACCGTGCAGCATCTGATCCAGGAAATAGAGGCCGTCGTAGAACTCGTGGATGCTGGAATAATTGAGGGCGGCGGCGTACTCCTGGTCGAAGACGCTGTTGGGATCGCCGCCGAAGTCCGAAACCGAATAATAAACGGGCTTTTCCTCGCACGGCGGATAAGCCGCTCTGCCCATGCGCTTGCGGCGTTCGTCGGAAATCGCGCCGAAGGGACTGGAACGGCATGCGGCCTTGGTCTGCGGCGGGTTCTCGGGCGCGGCGATGCCGCCCTTGGCATGGCATTCCCGGCAGTGGTGGTCCCTGGAATTGCTGAGGACGGCGTCGGTGCTGGCGAGCGTCTGGCCGTTCTGTTTCGCCTCCACCCGCAGGAGCGGGAAGGGGTTGACCCGGCCCTGGTCGTCGATGTCCGTCATCGGGATCGTGATGGCCGCGAACCGTTGCTCATTGTCCAGGAATTTGGAAAACGCCTGCGGGTCGTTGGCTTGGTACGGCTGGGCGATGCCGGGCATGTAGCGGCCGTGGTCGCTGTTGTTCGGGTCGCTGTCCGGCACCGAACCGTAGACCTTGCCGCCGTCCCTGTTGGTCACGGCCTTGTATTTGAAATACCCTTCGTCCGGCTGCGGCTGGCCACCTTTCTTCCAGGGGTCCATGATCCACGAGCCGTTGATGTATTTGCTCAGGTCGACGTCCGCGAAATCGGTGCGGGTGAAGGTCTCCCACAGGTCCGTTTTCTGCACGGCCGCCTCCATCAACGACGCCCCAACCGGCCAGTTTTGGCTGGTGGAGTTGATCGAGTTGGAGCCCACCGGATCGCTCGGGTTGGATGCGGCCGAATAGTCGACTGTCACGGCATCGCCGGCGAGCGGGACCGGTAGCCTGGCCTTCTTGTATACGTAGGCGTTCATCGTGCTGATCAGCGGATTGAACGACACGTAGTCGTTGGGCATCGTCTTGGCGTCGGTGGTGTGCTGCATGGTCCAGTCCTCGAAGGGCAGCACAGCGAGGTCGTCCGGCGTGCCGTCCAGTTCCCCGCCGAACCTGGGCGCCGGCCGTTCGGAAACCTTGCCCGGCAAGCCTGCGGGCGGGGTGCCCACGACGACCTCGACCGCATCCTCGCAGCGCCGGCCCTTGGCGTCGGTGGCGCTGAAGCGCACCCGGTAACGGCTGTTGTCGCGGATGAAGGTCGCCATCGCCATCAGATCGGTGGGGTGTCCCCAGGCGCCGCCCGCGAAATCCCACTCGTATCTGAGCGGTTGCGCCGCGGGGTCGCTGCTGTTGGCGGTGGCCTCGAAATGGGATTGCACGCCGATCTGGAGCGACGCGCCATCGGCCGGGCTCGTGATGCTGCAGGTGGGAACGCCGGTGCAGGATTTGGGGGCTCCCTTCACCGGCTTGACCGCTTCCGTGCCGCCCGCCTCGACCCGCACGGCGCAAGGCACGTTGGCGAGGTCCTGGCGGCCCAGGGTGAGGGCGAAGCTGGCGCCCTGGCCGCTGCCCAGGCGGCGGCCGTTGATGTCGTAGACGTCGACCGGACCGCTGTTGCCCTTGGCGCTGCCCTTGATCGTCAGCGTGCCGGTCTTGTCCGACCACGCGGCCTTGATCTTGAGCTTGGCCGCGGCCGCGGCGGCCTCGGGAGCCAGAGTGGCGGCCAGCGTCAGCAGCAGCCCCGCGACGAGCGGGCCGCTGCGAAGCAATGATGATGGTGCATGGCTTGGGGTAGTCACGGTTCCTCCGTAATTTATTGATTGTTGTCCCGCGGACGGCGAGCGGGGGCTTCGTCGCTGCGCCATAGCAGTAATCGAGCCAGGAGGAAACTCCATGAAAATCAATACCAATTGCACATCAGCGCAAAAACCATGTCGTGTGATACCGCGCTGAACTGAGCGAAACCGCGCACCGCGGCGTCCGGGTGCCGGTCTTTGTATTGCGAACGAGGGTTTGGTGCTGGCTCAGTGCAGGCCGGTGTCCCCGGCATCCTGCCGGACTTTTCTGACCAGCGGCATCAGGAGGAGAGAGGCGAAGAACAGCAGGCCGAGGACGTGGAACAAATCGTTGACGGTCATGATCTGAGCCTCCCGCATGGCCAGTCCGTAGAGTTGCTTGAGTGCGGCGTCGGCGGGATCGGAGACGCGGAGCAGGGCGGCCTGGGCTTCCAGCCGCGTCAGCAGGGCGTCGGCCTGTGGAGAACCCGGCGTGACGGAATCGCGCAGGGCGGCATAATGCGCTTTGTCCCAGCGGATCATCAGGGTATTGGCGACGGCGATGCCGATGGCGCCGCCCAGATTGCGGGTGAGGTTGTACAGCCCGCTGGCATTCTTGACCTCCTCTGGTGGCAGGGTTCCCAGCGCCAGCGAATTGATGGGCAGGAAGGCGAACATCAGGGCGAAGCCGCGCAGGGCCTGGGGCCCGAAGAATTCCCAGTAGCCGGAGTCGTGGTTCAGGCTTCCGTTCAGCCATGAGCCCAGTCCGAAGAGGGAGAGACCCAGCGCCAACATCAGACGCGAGTCCATCCGCTTCGCCAAGGGTCCCGCCACGAAAGCCGAGGCGAACTGGAACATGCCGGTGACCATCAGGTACTGCCCGATCTGCAGGCTGTTGAGGCCTTTCACCGTGGAAAGATAGATGGGCGTCAGCGCGATGAGGGTATAGAGCCCGATGCCGATGATGAAGCTGAACAGGCAGCCGACCGCGAAATTGGTGTTACGGAACGCCCACAGGTCGACGATGGGTTCCTCGATGCGCAGCTCGCGGTAGAACATGGCGCCGCCGGCCATTACCGCGACGGCGCTGAAGAACACGATCTCTCGGCTATCGAACCATTCCTCGCGGATGCCTTCTTCCAGGACGAATTGGAGGCTGCCCAGAAAAACGCCGATGTAGAGGATGCCGGGAAAATCGACGCGTTTGAGCAGCGTCCATTCCGGCTGGTCTACCTCCACGAGGAACCAGGTCGAAAGGCAGGCCAGCACGCCCGGCAGCAGATTGACCAGGAAGAGGGCCTTCCAGGACAGGACTTCGGTCAGATAGCCGCCGAGTACGGGGCCGGCGGTGGGGGCCACCGTCACCACCAGGCCGACCACGATCACCATGGTCGCCTGCTGGCGGGGCGGGAACAGGGTGTAAATCACCGCGAATACGGTCGGGATCATGGCCCCGCCGAAGAAGCCCTGCAGGGCCCGGAACGCGATCATCGAGGGGAGGTTCCACGCCAGCGCGCAGCACAGGCTGGTCAAGGTGAAACCGCCGCAGGACGACACGAACAGGTAGCGGGTCGAGAGGGCGCGGTTCAGCCACCCGGACAGCGGGATGACGACCACTTCGGCGATCAGGTAAGCGGTCTGCACCCAGGTAATCTCGTCGCAGGTGGCGGCGAGGCCGGCCTGGATCTGCTCCAGCGAGCTGGCGACGATCTGGATGTCCAAGATCGCCATGAAGACTCCCAACACCATCCCGAAAAAGCCGATCCAGGCGCGGAGAGGGACGTTCTCGATCTCGGTCATGCCGATTCAGCGCACTTTGATACTGACTTGCACCGACAGGCCGGGTTTGAGGAGACTGAGGTCGGTACCGGGGGCGAAGGCCAGCTTGACCGGAAGCCGGCGGACGATTTTGGTGAAATTGCCGGTGGCATTCTCCGGCGGCAGGATACTGAATTCCGATCCGCTGGCGGGCGCCAGGCTGTCCACCACCGCCTCGAACGGCCGGTCGGGATAGGCGTCCACGACGACGCTCGCCGTCTGGCCGATCCGCAGGTGTTCGATCTGGGTTTCCTTGAAGTTGGCCTCGACGAACACTCCGTCCGCCGGGATCAGATAGGCAATGACGCTACCGGGCTGGAGGAGTTGGCCGACCTGAATGCTCAGATTTCCTACCGTCCCGTCGATGGGGGCGAGGATGCGGGTGTTTTCCAGGTCGATCCGGGCCAATTCCAGCCGGGCCTGGGCCCGCTGCAGCTGGGCCCGGGTTTCGGCGATCAGCGCATCCAGGGCGATCAGGCGGATTTCGGCCTGGTCCCGCGCCGAGCGGTTCTTGTCCAGCAGTGCTTTGGCCTGTTTGTAGGCGGCTTCCGCGCCATCCAGCGACTGGGCCGAGGCGGCGCCGGCGTCGGCCAGTCGGTCGAGCCGTTGCAGGTCACGCCGCGAACGGTCATGGTCGGCCAGGGCCGAGGCGATGTTGGCGTCTTCTTCGCGGACCCTGGCCGCCTGGGTCCGTTTCTCGGATTCCAGGGCTTCGATGCGCGCCGCGGTCGCCGCCACCTCGGCGCCGGCTTCGGCGACGCGCGCCTTGAATTCCTGATCGTCTATCACCGCCAGGAGGTCCCCTTTCCTCACCTGCTGGTTGTCCTGGAGCAACACCTCTTTCACGTAGCCCGTTTCCCTGGAACTGAGCAGGATGAGGTGTGCCTTGAGGTAAGCGTTGTCAGTGGTTTCGTAGGGGAGTATGGTCTCGAGCCAGTACGCTGCGCCGCCCGTACTCAGGGACGCCAAGCCGGCGAGAAGCAGCAGATGTCGCGGGGAGATGGGCAGTCGCATCGCGTGCGTTTACCATGGGGAAAAGCGGAACGAGAAAAATGAACTGATGCGTTCAGTTCAGAATAATGACGAACCGATCCGGCCGCAAGCCGGCACGATCTCTTGAGAACCGATGAGCACCGTCCGATTTGCCAAACGCGAGAGTATCCTGCTGGCAGCCAAGCGGATTTTTCTCCTGCACGGCTATGCCGGGGCCAGCATGGAGGCCATCGCCGAAGCGGCGCCGGTCGCCAAGGCCACTTTATACAGCCATTTCGAGGGCAAGCAGGATCTGTTCGCCGCGGTGATTTCGCTGCAGTGCGAGGTGCTGTTGAACACCTTGGCCTGGGCGCACACCGAGGTGCGCGATCCGGTCGCCGCGCTCACCGCCATCGCGCGCGCCTTCGTGGATTTGATCTATTCCGAAGACGCCTTGACGCTTTACCGGGTGATCATCGGCGAGCAGCGGCATTTCCCCGAACTGGGCGGCCGCGTCTACCGGTCCGGCCCCGAGCCGGTGCTCCGGAGATTGTCGGCCTATCTCGAGGACCTGTCGGTCCAGAAAGTCCTGGCGATTCCGGATGTCGGCGTCTCGGCCCGGCTGTTTCTGGGGATGCTGAAGGGCGACGAGCACTTCCGCTGCCTGCTCGGTCAGAAGGAGGGTCTCAGCGAAGCTGAAAAAATTTCACTGGTCGGCGCGGCCGTCGATCTGTTTCTGCGGGGGCACGGCTATGCGGAGTCCCTGTGCGCGAGATAGCCGGCCTTTGGCGCAGATGAGAGATGAACGGATGGATTGGAAGCAAAGTCTGAACCTGCATTTCCGCAAGCTAGCGCTGGAGGCCCAGGGTGCCAGGGCCGCCGAAGCGGAATAGGGCAGGGAGTGCGAGGCCTATTTCGGCGATGTCACGGGGCTGCCCTGGAAACCTTCGCCGGCGCTCTGGGCGAGTCCGGGCGCAGGGGTGCGGTCGATCTGCGACAGAGATCCGCCGAACCGGCGGTCATCCACGACGGCGCGCCGCAAACCGGGCCGGTTCCGGAATCGGTACCCGGATGTCTCGTTCCTCCTGAACGAGATCACGTCGTCCTTGCCTCAGCCGCCGGTCGAATTAGCGTCCGCTTGAGATTCAGGCGTTCGCACGGCCCCGGAACGAATCGATCAGCAGCATGCCGATACCGACGGTGATGGCCGAGTCGGCGACGTTGAACGCCGGCCAGTGCCAGTCGCCGTAGAACACGTCGAGAAAGTCGATGACGTAGCCGTAGACGATCCGGTCCAGCAGGTTGCCGACGGCACCGCCCAGCACCAGGGCCCAGGCGGCGGCTTCCCAGGTTTTCCGCCGGTCCATGTGCTTGAGCCAGTAGGTGATCAGCAGCGTGGCGCTGGCCGACAGGGCGATGAAAAACCAGCGCTGCCAACCGCCGGCCTCGCTCAGGAAGCTGAACGCAGCGCCCTGGTTGCGCAGGTAGGTGAGCTGGAAC
The DNA here is from genome assembly GCF_051295855.1 of Methylococcus sp. S1M. Lineage (NCBI taxonomy): Bacteria > Pseudomonadati > Pseudomonadota > Gammaproteobacteria > Methylococcales > Methylococcaceae > Methylococcus > Methylococcus sp. S1M. The sequence goes on along the minus strand of NZ_JBPDXO010000002.1, from coordinate 523,877 downwards.
ACCGGCAGCAGTGGGATCGTCTCATACAGCCGCATCGATGTGTCGACGATCTGCTTGCTGAGCTGGTCGAGTGCGAAGACCAGCACCGACAGCCAAAGCCATTTCAACATGGACGATCTCAACCGAAAGTCCGCAGCTCGCCGGTACCGGCGACGTTGTCCACACAGCGGCCGCACAGTTCCGGATGGTCAGGGTGCGTGCCGACATCGTGGCGGTGATGCCAGCAGCGCACGCACTTGGGCTTGCCGGATGCGGCCAGTTTCAGCTCCAGGCCGGGAATTTCGGTCGGCAGGGCGTCCGTCCCGGCTTCCGCCGCCGGTTTGACGGTCGCATAGGAGGTCAGCAGCACGAAGCGCAGCTCGTCACCCGCCTCGCTCAGTTTCCGGAACAGTGGGGGATCGCAGAACAGCTCGACTTCGGCGTCCAGCGAGGCGCCGATTTCGCCGCGGACCCGCAGGATTTCCAGCTCCTTGCTGACGGCCTCGCGGATCTTCAGCATCTGATCCCAGAATGCGCGGTCGCAACGGCTGTTTTCATCGAGGCCGAACAGGCCGTCGTACCATTCGGAGAGAAACACCGATTCCTCACGCTGGCCGGGCAGGTACTGCCAGATCTCCTCGGCGGTGAAGCTCAGGACGGGGGCGAGCCAGCGCACCATGGCCTCGGCGATGTGGTACATCGCGGTCTGGCCGGAGCGACGCGGCAGGCTGTCGGTCTTGCAGGTGTACTGCCGGTCCTTGAGCACGTCCAGATAGAAGCTGCCCAGGTCCACCGAGCAGAAGTGATGGGTCTTCTGAAAGATGGTGTTGAACTGGTAAGTCTCGTAGGCTTCGATCACTTCCTGTTGGATCGCAAGGGCACGGTCCACCACCCAGCGGTCCAACGCCAGCATGTCTTCCGGTTTGACGAGATGCAGGGCAGGGTCGAAGCCGTCCAGGTTGGCCAGCAGATAGCGGGCGGTGTTGCGGATGCGCCGGTAGACGTCCGAGATGCGCTTGAGGATCTCGTCGGACACCGTCATTTCGCCGCGGTAGTCGGTCGCTGCCACCCACAGCCTGAGCACGTCGGCCCCCAGGGTCTGCATGACCTTCTGCGGTGCCACCACGTTGCCGCGCGACTTGGACATCTTCTTGCCTTCGGCGTCCACGGTGAAGCCGTGGGTCAGCACCGCCTTGTAGGGCGCCTGGCCGTTCATCGCGACCGAGGTCATGAGCGAGGACTGGAACCAGCCGCGATGCTGGTCCGAGCCCTCCAGGTAGAGGTCGGCGGGGAAGGCGAGATCGGGGTTCTGGGCCAGGACTGCATGGTGGGTGACGCCGGAATCGAACCAGACGTCCAGGGTGTCGCCGATCTTGCCGTAGCGGTCCGCTTCCGCGCCCAGCAGTTCGGCCGGGTCCAGCTCGAACCAGGCGTCGATGCCGGCGGTCTCGATCTTCTTTGCGATTTCTTCGATCAGCCGGTCGGTGTCCGGATGCAGTGCGCCGGTTTCCTTGTGGACGAACAGCGGGATCGGCACGCCCCAGGTACGCTGGCGCGAGATGCACCAGTCCGGGCGGTTGCCGACCATGGCCTCGATGCGGGCCTGGCCCCAGTCCGGTATCCATTGCACCTGGCCGATGGCCTCCAGGGCCTGGCGGCGCAGCTCGCCCTTGTCCATGGCGATGAACCACTGGGGGGTGGCGCGGAAGATCACCGGGGTCTTGTGGCGCCAGCAATGCGGGTAGCTGTGCTCGATGCGCGCCTCGTGCAGCAATGCGCCGCGCTCCTTGAGCACTTCGATCACGTGACCATTGGCGCTCAAGACGTGTTCGCCGGCGAACAGCTCGGTGTCGGGGAGGAAGCGGCCGTCGCCGCCGACCGGGTTGTCCACCGCAAGTCCGTAGCGCTGGCCGACGGCGTAGTCCTCCTGGCCATGGCCGGGGGCGGTGTGGACGGCGCCGGTGCCGGCGTCCAGGGTGACATGGTCGCCCAGGATCACCGGGACGATACGGTCGTAGAACGGATGTCGGAGCTGCACCCCTTCCAGCGCCGCGCCTTTGCAATAGCCGATGACGCGGTAATCCTCGGCGCCGCAGCGCAGCATCACGTCCTTCATCAGCGCATCGGCCAGCACCAGCCTTTCTTTGATGTCGGTGCGCTGGACGACCACGTAGTCCAGTTCCGGGTTGAGCGCCACCGCCTGGTTGGCGGGCAGGGTCCAGGGTGTGGTGGTCCAGATCACCACCGACAAGGGGCCCTCGCCGACCGCGCCGTCGGCGGTATGGAACCGCGCCATCAGGCCGAATTCGTCGACCACGGCGAAGCGCACGTCGATCGCCGGTGAATGCTTGTTCTCATATTCCACCTCGGCCTCGGCCAGGGCCGAACCACAGTCGAGGCACCAGTGGACCGGCTTGGCGCCCTTGGTGAGGTGGCCGCGCGCGGCGATCCGGCCGAGCGCCCGGACGATGTCCGCCTCGAAGCGGAAATCCATGGTCAGATACGGATTTTCCCAGTCGCCCAGCACGCCGAGCCGGATGAATTCACGTCGCTGGAGGTCGACCTGGGCCGCGGCGTATTCCCGGCAGGCCTTGCGGAACTCGGCGGGGCTGACCTTGTGGCCGGCCTTGCCGATCTTCTTCTCGACCATCAGCTCGATGGGCAGGCCGTGGCAGTCCCAGCCCGGTACGTAGGGGGCGTCGAAACCGCTCAGGGTTCTGCTCTTGACGATGAAGTCCTTGAGGATCTTGTTGACCGCATGGCCGATGTGGATTTCCCCGTTGGCATAGGGCGGGCCGTCGTGCAGGATGAACTTGTCCCGGCCAGCACGCCGGGACCGCACCTTCCTGTAGAGATCCAGCGTGCGCCAGCGCTCGATCTGTTCGGGTTCCCGCTGTGCCAGATTGGCTTTCATCGGGAACGGTGTCTGGGGGAGGTTGAGAGTGCTCTTGTAATCCATGGTCGAAAGTCTGCAGTCGTGTATCGGGTCAGCCTGCCGCGAAATGGCTGCGCGCGGCAGCCGCATCGCAGGCGATCTGTTCCTTCAGTTCTTCGAGGTTGGCGAACCGCATCTCGTCGCGAAGTTTGTAGTGCAGATGGATTTCCACCCGGCGCCCGTACAGGTCGCCGGCGAAATCGAACAAATGGGTTTCCAGCATGGCCTTGCGGTGGCCGCCGACGGTTGGCCGGATGCCGATGTTGGCCACGCCAGGCCAGGGTTCGGCTGAAATGCCCGACATTGTAACGGCAAATACGCCTTGCACCGGAATGTTTTCACGCCCCAGCTCGATGTTGGCGGTGGGAAAGCCCAGCCGACGGCCGAGCTGGTCACCGTGGACCACGCGTCCGCGCAGGGCATAGGGGCGGCCCAGCAGGGTCGCCGCGCCGGCCATGTCGCCTCGTCCGAGCGCCTCCCGTACCCGTGTGCTGCTGACGCGGATGCCACCCACCGTCACCGATTCGGTGTCGCTCACCGCGAAGCCGTGGAGCCGCCCGAGCCGGCACAGCAGTTCATGGTCTCCGCTGCGGCCCCGGCCAAAACGGAAGTCGTCGCCGACGATGAGATGCCGGACGTGCAGGCGTTCGGCCAGTATCCGCCGGACGAAGTCAGCCGGCGCCAGAGTGGCGAGTTTCTCGTCGAAACGCAGCAGCAGTACCCAGTCGACCGGCAGCTCGGCGAGTCTGGTCAGTTTCTCCGACAGCCGCATCAAACGGGGAGGGGACTGATCCTGGTCGAAGAATTCACGTGGCTGCGGTTCGAACAGAACGAGGGCAACCGGCAGGCCGAGACGATGTCCTTGTTCGGTCAGCCGCCGGACCAAGGTCTGATGTCCCAGGTGGACACCGTCGAAGTTGCCGATGCTGGCGACGCAGGCGGGAGGGCATATCGTACCGGAGAGGCCATGAATGACGCGCATGATCGGATTCACGCCTTTTCGGAAAGGAGCAGGTGACGGGGACGCAGGCCCGCCAGCAGCAAGCTGACCAAGTAGACGGCGAATCCGGCCGCTATCCACAGGCCGAGACGGAGGATGCGTTCGGACACGGACGCGTCGGCCCAAGGCGACTCGATGGCTTGGGTGAGCAGCGCGCCCATCGCGATATTCGCGATGACCAGATGGGTCCCGTAGCGGCGCCAGGAGGCGTCCGGCCGATAGCTGCCTTCGGCCAGCAGTTTGCGGAGCAGCAGCGCTGCGTTGAGTGAGGTCGCCGCCGCGGTCGCGGCAGCCAGGCCCGCGTGTCCCCAGCCGTAGGGAGCCAGCAGAAAAGCCAGGGCCGGGGCCAGCACGCCATTGGCTGCGATCGCGTACAGACCATACCGCAAAGGGGTGCGGACGTCCCGGCGGGCGCTGAATCCGGAGGCCAGCGCCTTGACGGCGATGGCGCCTGGCAGTCCGGCCGCGTAAGCGATCAGGCTGCGGCTCGCCATTTCCGTGTCGTGGTCAGAAAATTCGTCGTGTTCGAACAGGGTGAATACCAGCGGTTTGGCGAGAATCATCAGTCCCAGTGTGGCGGGCAGCCCCAGCAGGACGACCCAGCGCAGCGCCCAGTCCAGCGTCCGGGAGAAGCCGTCGCGGTCATGGTCGAGATGGCCGGCGGCCAGGTGCGGCAGGATGGCCGTTCCGATGGCCACGCCCAGGAGCCCTTGCGGCAATTCCACCAGCCGGTCCGAGTAATATAACCAGGATACGCTACCGGAGACCAGGAACGATGCCACCAGCGTGTCCAGGAGCAGGTTGATCTGGGTCGCGGAGACGCCAAGGATCGCCGGCCCCATCAGTTTGAACATGCGCAGGACCTCCCGGTCCCGCCAGACCGGGCAAGGCAGGGAGAACTGGCGAATGCCCCACAGCGAAGGAAGCTGAAAGGCCAGTTGCAGCAAGCCGGCGGCGAAAACACCCCAAGCCAGAGCCTCCACGGGCAAGTCCAACAGCGGCGCCAGCCACAGGGCCGCGGCGATCATCGCCAGGTTGAGCAGGGCCGGGGTGAACGCGGGGACCGCGAATTGTCCCCAGGTATGCAGAACGCCGCCGGCGAACGCCGTCAGCGTGACGAAGAAGAGGTACGGGAAGGTGATGCGCAGCATCTCCACCGTCAGGCCGAATTGGAAAGGCTGGGCCTGGAAACCCGGAGCGAACAGAAAGGTCAGGACAGGCGCAGCAGCCATGCCCAGGCAGGTGAGCAGGGCCGCCACCAGCCCCAGTGTACCCGCCATGCGGGCGATGGTCTGCCGCACAGTCGCAGCGTCACTGCTGACGCGCAGTTCCGAGAGGACGGGCACCAGCCCCTGTGAGAAAGCGCCTTCGGCAAAAAGCCGGCGTAGAAAATTGGGTATCCTGAAGGCGACGAAGAACGCGTCCGTGGCCGCGTCGGCACCGAAGGTCCGCGCGATGATCAGGTCGCGGACGAAGCCCAGCAGACGTGAAATCAGTGTCATGGAACCCACCATGGCGGTGGATTTCAGCAACCGTCGGCTCAGCGTTCGGCTCCAGCAAAAAGGTAAAGTATAATCAAACAGCGGGCCGGATGCCTCGCCGACGGTGAATTTGTGGTTGACACTGACGGGAAAGCTGAAGACAATCCCCAACTTTTCTTGAAGTTGCAACCCAGGAGAGGTCGACCTTGGCTAATATCGCTTCCGCGAAAAAGCGCGCTCGGCAGGCGGAGAACAACCGTGCACACAATGCCGCTCTGCGCAGCCGTCTGCGCACCTATATCAAGAAAGTCATTCTGGCGGTGGATTCCGGCGATCTGACGAAGGCGCAGGAAGCATTCCGGCAGGCGGTACCCATCATTGACTCGTCGGTGAACAAGGGTCTGATCCATCGTAATAAGGCTGCGCGTAGCAAGAGCCGTCTGAATGCCCGCGTGAAGGCGCTGGCGCTGCAGGCTGCGTCCTGAATCTCATCAGGGAGATCGGGCAGGAATCGCTGCCCGACTCTCCATTTCAGCTCAACACCAGATTGTCGCGGTGGATGAGTTCTGGCTCGTCCACGTATCCCAGGATCTCCTCGATCCGCGTGCTCGGCTGGCGCATGATGAGACGGGCTTCTTCAGCGCTGTAGTTGGTCAGTCCGCGCGCGATTTCCTGGCCCGCGGAATCCGTGCAGGCTACGAGGTCGCCGCGCCGGAATTCGCCCTCCACGGCGATTACGCCGATCGGCAACAGGCTCTTCCCGGCGTCCCGCAATACCCTTGCGGCGCCTTCGTCGACTACGAAACATCCTTTCAATTTGAGCTGTCCGGCCATCCAGCGCTTGCGGGCGATCAGAGGGGAAACGTCCGGAATCAGCAGTGTGCCCAGCTCTTCTCCGTCGAGAATGCGAGGCAGCACTCTGCTTTCCCTGCCGCTGGCGATCACCGTGGCCGTTCCCGACCGGGCCGCCAGCCGTGCCGCACGTAGCTTGGTAATCATGCCTCCCCGGCCCAGACCGCTCAGACTGTCCCCGACCATGTCATTGAGCCGGGGATCGTTGATACCGGCTTGGGGGACCAGCGGGGCCGAAGGGTCGAGCGAGGGGTTGCGCTCGAACAGTCCGGCCTGGTCTGTCAGAATGATGAGCAGATCGGCCTCGACCGCATTCGCCACCAGCGCACCCAGCGTGTCGTTGTCGCCGAAGCGGATTTCTTCCGTGGTGACGGTGTCGTTTTCGTTGATGACCGGGATGACTCCGAGCTCGAGTAATGTGAGTATGGTGCTGCGCGAGTTGAGATAGCGCTCCCGGTTCGACAGGTCGTCGTGGGTCAAGAGGATCTGCGCTGTCTGCAGGCCGTGCCGCTTGAACAGACTTTCGTAAGTCTGCACCAGCCCCATCTGGCCGACCGAGGCGGCGGCCTGGAGCTCATTCAGCCGGTGCGGCCGGGTCTTCCAGCCCAGCCGCGACATGCCTTCGGCGACCGAGCCCGAGGAAACCAGCACCACCTGGATCCCCTGCTGGCGCAGTTCCGCGATCTGCTGCACCCATTGGCCGATGGCAGGTTGGTCCAGTCCTTTGCCGCCTGCGGTCAGCAGGGCGCTGCCGATCTTGACGATGACGCGCCGGCTGCCAGGGAGCTCATTCCTGCTCTGCATCCGATCTCCTCTCCTGCTGCTCGAGGAACCGCATGACATCACGGGTCAGGCGGTCGAGCCCTTCGCCCTGGATGGCGGAGATCCGGTAAACCGGATCGGTCCAGTGCAGGCCGTCGATGATTTCCCGGCAGCGGCTTTCCAGGAGCTCCGGCGCCAACCGGTCGATCTTGTTCAGTACCAGCCAGCGTGGCTTCTCCTCCAGTCCGTGGCCCCATTTGCACAGCTCGGCGATGACTTTTCGTGCCGCGGTGACGGGGTTGATGCCCGTTTCGTAGGGGTCGATGTCGACCACGTGCAACAGCAGACGGGTCCGGGTCAGGTGCTTGAGGAATTGCACGCCGAGGCCGGCCCCTTCGGCGGCGCCTTCGATCAGTCCGGGAATGTCGGCCATGACGAAGCTGCGCTGATCTCCGACCCGCACGACACCCAAATTGGGGTGGAGGGTGGTGAAGGGATAGTCGGCGACCTTGGGGCGGGCGGCGGATACCGCGCGGATCAGGCTGGATTTGCCGGCATTGGGCATGCCGAGCAGGCCGACGTCAGCGATCAGTTTGAGTTCGAGGTGCAGGGTGCGGCGCTCGCCCGGTGTTCCAGGGGTGGCTCGCCGGGGTGCGCGGTTGGTGCTGCTCTTGAAGCGGGCGTTGCCGATGCCGTGGAAGCCGCCTCGGGCGACCAGCAGGCGATCGCCGGAGCGGGTCAGGTCTCCCATGTGTTCACCGGTGTCGGCGTCCGTCACGATCGTGCCGGTGGGGACATGGATGAAGCAGTCCTCGCCGCTTTTTCCCGTGCAGTTGTTGCCGGAGCCGTTCTCGCCGCGCTGGGCGCGGAAATGGGAGTGGAAGCGGAAGTCGGCGAGCGTGTTGAGGTTGTCCGAAGCGACCAGGTAAACGCTGCCGCCATCGCCGCCGTCGCCGCCGTCGGGGCCGCCGAAAGGAATGTACTTTTCGCGCCGGAAACTGATGCAGCCGTTGCCGCCGTCGCCGGCATCGACCCGAATTTCGGCTTCGTCAACGAATTTCATGGATATCAACTAAAAGGCCCAGACGAGCTGGGCCTGAGCGGTGTTGCGCGCCGGAGTCGTTCAGGCGGGGATCACCGAGACGTACTTACGGCCTGCCGGACCCTTCACCTTGAATTCCACGCGGCCCTCGGTCAGCGCGAACAGGGTGTAGTCGCGGCCGCAGCCGACATTGTCGCCGGGGTGGAAGTGGGTGCCGCGCTGACGAACGATGATGTTGCCGGCCCGGACGACCTGGCCGCCGAAGCGCTTGACGCCCAGTCGCTTGGATTCGGAGTCGCGGCCGTTGCGGGAGCTGCCGCCTGCTTTCTTGTGTGCCATGGATGTCTCTCCGTAGGGGGTTACGCCGAGATTTCGTTGATCTGGACTTCGGTGTAGTTCTGGCGATGTCCGGCCTGCTTCATGTGATGCTTGCGGCGACGGAACTTGATGATCCGGATTTTTGGGTGGCGACCGTGGGCGACGACGGTGCCGGTCACCTTGCCGCCCGAGACGAAGGGCTGGCCGATTTTGACCCCGTCATCGGACTGGATCAGCAGGACTTTTTCGAAGGCAACTTCTTGACCGGCTTCGGCATCGAGGGACTCGACCTTCACCTTGTCGCCGGGTTGGACGCGGTATTGTTTGCCGCCAGTCTGGATAACAGCGTACATGTTCAGGTGCTCCTGAGAGGGATTCGCGTAAACGCGTAATTCTATAGAAATGCGTCGGCGCAAGTCAATGGAAGCCGCGGCTGTGTCCGGCCCGTCCACGGGCGCCGATGCCCGTTTCCGGGGCTTGCGTTTTTCAGGAATGTGCTTTATAAAATCAGCCGTGCTAACGGCACCAACAATAAAAGCACAACTCTAACCCATTGTTAATTGAGGAGGATCTATGAAGAAAGTACTGTGCGCCCTGGGCGTTGTCATGATGTCTCTGGTCGTTGTCGGTTGCGGCAACTCGCCGGACGGTGACAAGCAGAAGATCTCCAGCACCATCGCTTCCCCGTCTCTGTAAAGTTCGTCACTCCGACCTCGAGTCACAATACCTAACAATACGGGTCGGACTCGTACAGAGCGAATCGTCTTTCAAAACCCGGGTGTCGACGCCCGGGTTTTTTGTATCTTCCAGCCCGTCCGTTCCTCGATCGGGTCGTTTTTCTTGACAGGAGATGGTGGCAAGGTAACATTACGGGCCGGTAGCATTCAGACCCCAATCTGATATCTATTTCTTTCGAATCATTACACTACAAGGCAGGTACAATACATGGGAGCTATACTTGATCTGGTTGAAAAGATGAGATCGCCGACGGGGATCGTCGTCACCATCGCCATTGTCGCGATCGCGTTCTTTTTCGTTCGTTGGGTCTTCAAGGACGAAGACGGCAGCAATCAATAAGAGGTCTCCCCGTGGTGTGGCAAGCTGGGGGCGCGAGGTCCGTGTTCCTTCCTTGCCACGCACATATCAAACGTTTCATGTTTCTCACGTGATGTGGCGGAACTCGGGCCATAGAGCGTGATTCTCCTCAGGGGCGCCGTCAGAGCCCCCGAAATGGGCCGGCGAGAATTCGATGCACGCGGTCCTTGCGTTTTCTGCAACTGTCTTCAGGGAGGAGGGAGCGCCGGTCCAACGATCGGTGGTGCCGCCATGATTACGGCCTGCGACGGTGCGGGACGGGGAGGGCGATGATGCGAGTCCTTGTGACAGGCGGGACCGGTTTCATCGGCAGTCGGCTGTGCCAGGAACTCGGCGGCAGCGGGGCGCGACTGGTCGTGCTCAGCCGCCGACCAGACCGTGTTCGCGACCGCTGTGGCCTGGGTGTCACCGCAATCACCGCGTTCTCAGACCTTTCTCATTCCTTGGTGTTCGACGTCGTGATCAACCTGGCGGGCGAACCGCTCGTCGGTCCACGCTGGACGGATGCGCGCAAGAGGCTTCTGTGGGATAGCCGGGTCGAGCTGACCCGATCCCTGGTCGATTACATTGAGCGCGCCAAGGTCAAACCGAAATTGCTAATCAGCGGTTCGGCGGTCGGTTTCTATGGCGATCAGGGAGATCGCATTTTGGATGAATCCTCGGCCCCTGCCGACGGTTTCGGGCATCGGTTATGCGAGGCCTGGGAGTCGGCTGCGCTGCGCGCCACCGAGTTCGGCGTTCGTGTCTGCATCCTGCGGGCCGGGTTGGTGATGGGGGCCTCGGGCGGTTTTCTCGCGCCCTTGTTGCCGCTGTTCCGTCTCGGACTCGGGGCTCGCATCGGCAGCGGCGAGCAATGGGTGTCGTGGATCTGTCTGCGCGACTACATCGCCATCGTACGGTGGTTGATCGCCACACCGGAATTTTCGGGGATTTTCAACGCTACGGCACCGAATCCGGTCACCAACCGCCGGTTTACCGAAACCCTTTCGGGCTTGCTTGGCAAGCCCGCGTTCCTCGTCGTTCCCGCCCGCCTTGTCCGAGCACTGATGGGAAGAGAAATGAGCGGTCTCCTGCTGGGCAGCCAGCGGGTCTTGCCGGCCCGTCTGCTGGAGTCCGGTTTTCGGTTCAGATGTCCCGAGCTGGAGATGGCCCTGCGGGATGCGTTGAGCCAGACATCGGCCGTCCCGGGCGGGTCGTCTTAGCTTCCGCCTCTTCGGGCAGGTCCAGCCGATTCCCCGGAATGGCCGCGGTTTGACGGGGGCGTCTGTGCGCGGGGGCGGTCGTTCGAAAAGAACCCTCCGGGGGCGGGTTTGCCCGAAACTCGGTCTCGAGACGACGTGAGTCGGGCAAGACTCTAGCGTTCAGGAATGACAAGGAAATGACCATCTCATTTCTGCCCGGTGAATAATCGCTGTTCCGCGGTGTCACGGCTTCCGAATCCTGAAACTGTCATCAAATCATGACGGCTTTGTAATACACGGTGGTTACCTTGTGACCGTTTACCGATCCGGCTGAATGAGGTGGTCTTAATGGCTCTGGATTATAGAACGGTGTGGATTTCCGATGTCCATTTGGGTACCCGCGGTTGCAAAGCCGAGTATCTGGTGGATTTTCTCAAGAATGTCCGCTGCGACACGCTCTATCTGGTCGGCGATATCCTCGATTTGTGGAAACTGAAATCAGGGTGGCACTGGCCGCCGATGCATTCGGAAATTCTGCGCGCCGTCATGGATCGCGCCAAACGCGGTGTGAGGGTCGTCTACGTACCCGGTAACCACGACGAAATGCTGCGCGATTACACCGGCAGTCTGTTCGGAGGCGTGGAGGTCGTCGATCGCGTCGTGCATGAGACTAAAGACGGGCGGCGCCTGCTGGTATTGCACGGCGACGAGTTCGATGGTGTGGTCTGCAGCACCAAGTGGCTGGCCGTGCTCGGCAGCGAGGCCTATGAAGTGCTGCTGGCATTCAACCGCTGGTTCAATTGGGGGCGCCGCAGGCTCGGTTTCCCTTATTGGTCGCTTTCCGCTTTCATCAAACACAAGGTGAAGAATGCCGTGAATGTCATCTGCCGCTTCGAGGAAGTGCTGATGCGGGAAGCGGCGAGCCGGGGGCTGGATGGCGTGGTGTGTGGGCATATCCACCATGCCGCGCTGCGCGAGGTCGACGGCCTGACCTATGCCAATTGCGGCGATTGGGTGGAAAGCTGCACGGCATTGGTGGAAACGCCGGCCGGTGAGCTGAAGGTCGTGCGCTGGGTCTATGAAAGCGCCTTCCTGCTCGAGGATACCAAGCGTGAAACTGGCACTGATAAGCGACGCCTGGCGACCGCAGGTTAACGGTGTCGTCACGACGTTGAGCCGGATATGCGAGGGAGCCCGGCAGCGCGGGCACCAGGTCGAGACGTTCACACCGGATTGCTATCGGAACTGGCCTTGCCCCGGCTATCCCGAGATCCGGCTGGCCTTGGGTTGCGGTTCCAGGCTGCCGTCGCAACTCGACGCCTTCGCGCCGGATGCCATCCACATCGCGACCGAAGGCCCGCTGGGAATGGCGGCACGTCGTTATTGCCTGCAACGGCGGCTGCCGTTTACGACATCCTTTCATACCCGTTTCGCCGAATATGTGAATCTGCGGACCGGGCTCCCCTTGCGCTGGGGGTATGCGGCCTTGCGCTGGTTCCATCGTCCCAGCGTGCGGGTGATGGCCCCGACGCCAACCCAGGTCAGCGATCTCCGCGCCAGGGGGTTCCGTAATCTGGTGCTGTGGTCCCGAGGCGTCGATACGACGCTTTTCGCGCCGCGAGGCAAGGCGCGGATCGACGACGTCCGTCCCGTATTCATGTATGTGGGACGCCTCGCCGTGGAGAAGGGACTGGACGATTTCCTGAGGCTCGATCTTCCCGGCGTGAAGTACGTGGTGGGCGACGGACCGTCCAGGACCGAGCTCCAGAAGCGTTATCCGGACGTGCGCTTCCTCGGTTATCGCTGCGGCCTGGATTTGGCCGAGACGATCTCGGCGGCGGACGTCTTCGTCTTCCCCAGCCGGACCGACACCTTCGGGCTGGTCATGCTGGAAGCCCTGGCGGCAGGTGTCCCCGTCGCCGCCTATCCGGTACCGGGGCCGCAGGATGTCATCACCGACCCCTCGGTGGGGTGTCTCGACCACGATCTACGTGCCGCCGCGCTGCGCGCACTGGAGCTGCGGAGCGAGGACTGCCGGAAATTTGCAGAGCGCTTCACCTGGGACCGTTGCACCGAGCAGTTCCTAGGCTATCTGGCGCCGATTTCACGCTGATCCGCTGGCCACCTTCAAGGGTGCGGAAGACCCGGCAAGGGAGGCGGCGCAGGGAGTGAGAGGCGAGGCAGGGAAGGGGGCGCCGGCAATGCGATTATCGGAGCGGGAATCAGTGGGACATGGATGACCGGTGCTTCATCCCCGCCGAAATGGGGGTGGTGATGGTGCCGGTGGAGACCGTAGGCATGGCCGTGGTGGTGTTCGTGGCCGTGACCATGGTGATGCTCGTGACCATGACCATGGTGGTGCCCCCCGGCCAGAGCGCCATGGCTTTCGATGAGGTAAGCCCAGAGGAGGGCGGTCGAGACAATCGTCTTTTTCATGGAGGTACATCCGACGAAGGATGTTCTTTGTGAGACATTTTTCGTGCCAGGCTCGTCGCGCGGGGAGCAATCGCGGCGTTCCCCCTGGGCCGATGCGGTCCCATGGTTTTGCGTGCCAGCGATGACCCTTGTGAGGTGTCGCACAGGCGCGACTTCATGAGTCATCCACGCCGTGGCTCTGGGCGATACGTCTCGTTCCAGGCGCGGAGCGGAACGAAGGTGCGGCGCAAGGCAGAAGCCGAGCCGCCGCAATGACGGGCAGTTTCACCCTCCGCCGGCGCTTTGCCAGACGCGGTACGGCGGCTTTGCATTCCTGTCGTTCCGGAGCGTCACATCGAGGTAAGCGCGACGTCTGTGCCTCTGCGGTGATCATGGCTGCGGCATCGGTCCGAACGAAGTCTCGGGTATCGTCGTCATATCCACATGGATGTGTAAATCCGTTCCGATCCTTCCTTGCTGGCACTGTCTACGCCTGTAAATGGGGGGCTGATTAGGGCTCTTGCGTCCGATTTTCCTCCCTTCGCCCCCTCTTCCGGGGCGTCATCCCTTCCTCTGGCCAGTCCCGATCATCGGGGTTTCTCGGCACCCTTGAGCCTGGCTACCCGGGCGATATGTCTCCAATGACATGTAGATGCAGCGCTGATACCCGGTTCGCGGGGCCGGTCCGGTTTTCCCTTGGCGGATCCGGCGGCCTCGTCGTGTTCGTAACGTGTTCGTAACACCCGCGTAATACGATGAAAGCATTTCCATTCAACACTACGCGTTTCACGGCGCGGCGAGAGACATGAAGACATTGAGGCTGATCGTATTGGTATGCCTGGCCATGGCGCCGGCCATCGCACTGTCCTGGTGGAACGATGACTGGCGGTCCAGAAAACAGATTTCCGTGGATGCCAGCGTCACCGGTGCGGATACCCGCGACCTGGTGGCCGACTTCCCGTTACTGATCCGGCTTCATACGGGCAATTTCAGCTATTTTGGCGAGTTGGCCGAGGGCGGGAAAGACCTGCGCTTCATGGCGGACGACAAAACGCCGCTCAAGTTCCACCTCGAAAGGCTCGATCCGGTCAACGAAATGGCACTGATCTGGGTCAAGGTGCCGCGGATTCCCGGCCAATCGGCCGACGAGTCGTTCTGGATGTATTACGGCAACGAAGAAGCCCAGGACGGCAGCGACGCCAAGGGAACCTACGATGTCAACCAGGCACTGGTTTTCCATTTCGACGAAAAGGATCCCGCGCCCAGGGACGCCACGGCATACGGCAATGATGCGGCCAGGTCGGCGGCCCTGCCGGAACCGGCGGGCTGGATCGGGGTCGCGGCCCGGTTTACCGGCACCGGCGGGATCGAGATCAATCCGTCGCCTTCCCTGCAACTGGACCCGGCCAAGGGCTGGACCTTTTCGAGCTGGCTCAAGCTCGACTCCGGTGCGACTGAGGGCTACGTCTTCCGTGCCGCAGAAGGAGAGGCGAGCGCCATCGAGCTGCAGGTGCGCGGCGGGACGCTGGTGGCGCGCTACCTGGCTGCGGGCAAGGTGGTCGAGACTGCGCCCGTGGCGATGACCACCCCGGATCGCTGGCAGCACGTGGCCTTGGTATTGCGGCCGGACAAGCTGGAGCTTTATTTGAATGGCGAGCCTGCGGCGCAGGCCGCTGCCGCTCCGTCGGCCATGAATCCCTCGATCAGCTTGGGAGGGGCCGCGACGGGAGGTTTTCTGACCGGGCTGCTCGATGAGGTCCAGGTTTCGAATACGGCCCGCAGCGCCGAATGGATCAAGCTGTCGGCACGCAGCCAGAGTCAGGATTTCAGCGTCGTAAGTTTCGGCCAGGACGAAGGCAAGAGCAGCGCGGGCGAGATGAGCTCCTTCGGGGTCATCATCCAGAACGTGACGGTTGACGGCTGGGTGGTGATCGCTTTGACCGGCGTCATGTTCGTGGTTTCGGTGCTGGTCATGATCATCAAGGCCGTGGTGATCTCCAAGATCAAGAAGGACAACAAGGCGTTTATGGCCCAGTACGAAGCCTTGAGCCCCGATGCCGATCCCGGTCAACTGGATCGTGAGGAAACCGAGGACGAAAAGGAGTTGGCCGACTCCGAATTCCTTTCGGCCCTGGTCGGCCAGCACGACCATTACCAGAGCTCGCCGCTTTATCACATCTACCACGCCGGCATCCGCGAGGTGAAAAAACGCCTGGGATCCTCGGCCAAGCCCCTCACGCCGGAAGCGCTGCACGTGGTGCGGGTCAAGCTGGATTCCATCGTGGTGCGCGAGAGCCAGCGCCTCAACAGCAAGATGGTGCTCCTGACCATCGCCATTGCCGGCGGGCCGTTCCTCGGGCTGCTGGGCACCGTGGTGGGCGTGATGATCACCTTCGCGGTCATCGCCGCGACCGGCGACGTCAACATCAACTCCATCGCGCCCGGCATCGCGGCGGCGCTGCTGGCGACGGTGGCGGGGCTGGCGGTCGCGATTCCGTCCCTGTTCGCCTACAACTACCTGCTGACCCAGATCAAGGACGTCATCGCCGACATGCGGGTGTTCTCGGACGAGTTCCTCGCCATGCTGTCCGAGCGCGTGGCCGACCGCTGCAGGGAGGCATCGTCATGAAGGTCGAATCCGAAGAGAAGGTCTACGACGACATCAACATCACGCCCATGCTGGACGTGGCGTATGTGCTGCTGCTGATCTTCATCATCATGACCACGGCGACGGTGCAGGGCATCACGGTGAACCTGCCCAAGGCCAGCAGCACGCCCAGCCTGTCCAAGCCCAAGACCAAGGCGATTTCCATCACCCAGGACGGCACGATCTACCTGGACACCTATCCCGTGTCGCCCGAGGAGCTGGAAACCCGCCTGGCCCAGTACAAGGCGGCGACGCCGGACCTGCCCGTGGTGCTCAAGGCGGACGCCTCGATCCAGTACCAGAAGGTCGTCGAAGTGCTGGACATCGTCACCCGCCTCGAAATCAGCCAGTTGGGGCTGGTGACGCAGAAGCTGGTCAAGTAGCGGGCTCGTTCCATGAACATCAAGCTGATGCGCCGATATCTGCCAGTCGCCGTCGGCGTGGTTCTGGTCCTGCTGGTGGCCCTCGGCGTCTATCTGGCCAGGGATCTGTTCGACAAGCCGGCGCAGACCAAGAAGCAGATCCAGCAGATCACCGTGGTTCAGCCGCCACCCCCACCGCCGCCCCCGCCTCCGCAGGAGAAGCCGCCGGAGCCCCAGGTCAAGGAGGACAAGATGGAGGAGCCGGAACCCCAGCCGGAGCCGGAACCCGAGCAGGCCGAGGAGCCGCCGCCGGGCGAAGACCTGGGGGTGGATGCCGAAGGCGGCGCGGGGAGCGACGCCTTCGGCCTGGTCGGCAAGAAAGGCGGGCACGGCCTGATCGGAGGAGGCGGCGGCAACGCCATCATCTGGTACGGACAGCAACTGCAGCGGACCGTCTCCAGCGAGCTGCAGAGAAAGCTCAAGGACCGGGCACGTAACAGCCGGTACCAGGCCGTGCTCCACATCTGGATCAGCCCCCAGGGCACCATCAGCCGGGTCGAGCTGGGAAAGTCCAGCGGCATCGAAGAGATCGACGAGGCCCTCAAGGCCGCGCTGGCAACGATTCACGGACAGCTCGAGCCGCCCCCGGAGCGCATGCCGCAACCGGTCAAGATCAGGGTCCAATCCGAAGGTTAAACAGGCCACCTACTGAAAACAACCGCACCTTGGATGCGGCGAGGCAAACAAACGGGACATTATGAAAAGCGAACACAAATCCCTTGCGCTGCTGGTCTCCTGCGCGCTGGCGGGGTCGCCCGCCGCCTACGGCAGCGAGAAGAACGAGAAGGAGGAACTGCTCAAGCTGCGCAACACCACGCTGAACCTGATCGATCTGCTGGTCCAGCAGGGCATCCTGGACAAGGGCAAGGCGGACCAGATGATCCGGCAGGCCGAGCAGAAAGCCGCTGCCGAGGCCAAGGCCGAAGCGCGGCGGGAAGCCGAGCAGTCGGCAGCGGCGGGCGGCGCGGAGAAAGCCGAAGAGAAGGATGGCGCTTCGGGCAAGGCTGGAAAGGGCAAGGGCGAACCGGGTACCGTACGGGTCACCTACGTACCGGACTTCGTGAAGGACGAAATCCGCGCCGAGGTGCGCAAGGAACTCAAGGATGAGGTGGTCAAGGAGGTCAAGGCGGATGCCAAGCACGAGAAATGGGGCGTTCCGGCGGCCCTGCCCGACTGGGTCAACCGTTTCAAGCTGTTCGGCGATTTCCGCGTGCGGTTCGACGACGAATTCTTCGGCAGCAACAACCGGCCCAACACCTATTTCAACTGGCCGGCGATCAATGCCGCCGGGGGTATCACCAAAGTCGGTGATCCTTTCCGGAACACCACGAACGATTTTCAGCGCTGGCGCCTGAGGCTCCGGCTCGGCCTGGACGCGAAAATCACCGACAGCCTGAAGACCCAGGTCCGTCTGACCACCAGCAACGACTACAGCCCCATTTCCACCAACCAGACCCTGGGCCAGTACGGGCAAGGGTACGAGGTGCAGCTCGACCGCGCCTTCCTGCAATACGACTACCTGGACGACAAGGGCCAGGACTGGGCCACCTTGTGGGCGGGCAGGATCGCGAATCCGTGGTTCAGCACCGACAACATGTTCGATCCGGACCTCAATTTCGAGGGATTTTCCGGAACCTTCCGCTTCCCGTTCGGGCATGACTTCAATCCGGAAGTCATCGCCTACCACGTGGTCAGCACGGAGGGACGCCAGCAGTTCAACTGGGGCTACACCAAGCCGAACGAAGCCTATCTGACCCTCGGCGCTTTCCCGCTCGAGGAAGACATATTCTTCGGCACCAGCAAGTATCTGTGGGCGGCGCAGGGCGGCCTGGACTATCTGTTCAACCGCAACAACCGCTTCAAGTTCGGTGTGGCCTATTACGACTACAACAACACCCAGGCGCGGCGCGATCCCCTGGGCAGCACCAAGTACGACTGGACCGCCCCCGAGTTCTTCACCCAGGGCAACAGCCTCGCGCGCATCAGTAACGATCTCAATTCCGCGACGGAGCCGCGCCTAGTGGGCCTGGCGTCGAAATTCGAAATTTTCGACGTCACCATGACCTACGACTACACCGGCTTCTATCCCCATCACGTCATGCTGATCGGAAGCTACTCCCACAACTTCGGCTTCGACCAGCAGCAGATCTACAACACTCTCGGCGAGGACCTGTCGCCGCATACCAATGCCTTCCAGGCGCGGGTCGAAGTCGGCGAGCCCAACATCCAGCGGTTCGGCGACTGGAACGTCTGGCTAGCCTACAAGTACCTGGACGCGGACTCGGTGCTGGACGCCTTCACCGATTCCAATTTCCACGCCTACGGCGGCACCAACGCCAAGGGCTGGGTGCTGTCCGGCAACTATGCCATCGCCAACAACACCTGGCTCAATCTGCGTTGGATGTCCAGTTCGGCCATCGTGGGACCGACCTATGACGTGAACTCCTTGCTGGTCGACCTGAATGCCCGTTTCTAGCGCCGACGCGATGAAGAAAGTGACGCCCTCCGCCAAGGACATCGAGAATGGAACCAGGGATATGACCCCGCAGCCGCTTCGGTCCCGCCTGGCGCCAGCCATAGCGCTCGGCTTGTGTTCGCTGGTCTGGAGCGGCTCGGTCTTCGCCGAGAAGCCGAAGGGGGACGACGGCGTCGTCCAGACCCTGCGCAAGGCCCAGGGCATGCTACGGCAGCTCAGCCAGGAGAAAATCGAACTGGAAGCGAAGAACGCCGCGCTCGAAAAGCAGCTCGCCGAGCAGTCCGCCGCGCTCAAGGCGCTCGAGGCCAAAGCCGCGAAGCTGGAACCCCTGGAGGGGGAACTGAAGCAGATCACCGCCGCCCGGCAGAGCCTGGAACAGCAGCTCGGCGGCCAGACCTCACGGCTGCATGCGCTGGCCGAGCAGCAAAAGAAAGCCTTGGCCGAACTTCAGCGCTACCGCAGGGACAATCAGCTTCTGGTCGATGCGGTCAAGGAGCGGACGCGCTGGATCGAAAGCTGCACAGCCAAAAATCGCGACCTGGTGCGGGCGAACGAGGAAATGCTGGAAAAATTCGGCAACAGCAGTTTGCTGGACAAACTGGTGGAATCCGAGCCGTTCACCGGTATCGCCGCGGTCGACAAGGAAAACGCCGTACAGGAATTCCGTTACAAGATCGAAGATCTGGAAGTCACACCCTGGAAGGACGTGCCAGCGGCAGCGGCTCCGGCGAGCGGCGGTTCCGAGACATCAGCGGCGCCGGAAGAAGAAGACGAAGATGGAGAATAGAGTCCCTTTCTGGCCGGGATGAAACCCGGACAGGGGATGGCAGTCCGAGAGCCATCTGGCTTGAATGAGTAGCTGGGTATACCGCGACCTCTATGACGATTGCCTGCCGATCTTGAGAAGGAACCCTTGGATATACGCCGGCGTCAAAATGAATGGAGTCGAAACAGAACCGTTGGGGCCAAGGAGATGCAGGGTGATTCCTTTATGTTTATGTTCGGTCAGATATCGGCCTTCCAATTCGATAACGATAGCGTCCTGAAATTCGCAATTGAATTCACATTCTACTCCTTGTCGTAAAGAATAAGCGGAAAACTCGTGGCCGTCGTCGTCGGCCGCGTGGATGGCGCCACGCCAATGGCCTCGATACCGATGGTCGACTGTGAGAAAGTACCGTGTATCGCCCAAGCGATTCGCGTTTGCATGCAAACTGATTTCTTTCACCTCAGGGAAGCCTTCCGGTTCGGCTTCCTGAGTGACGACGGGTCCATGATAGAAAACCCACCCCGTAGACGTATCGCGGCTGACCTGTACCGCCTTCTCTACATGGGTGGTCTCGTTCGGTACGGTGCCCAGACTACCCGCACAGCTTGTCAGCAGACTATTCAATAGAAAAAAAAGAAAAGGCACGCATCGGATTAGAGTCGTTGCCGGCTCGCATCGGCGAAGAGCACCTGCTCTAGGTGCCGGACGACTCATCTCCAGCCTCCGCCAAGGGACTTATAAAGGTCGACCATCGCAAATACCTGTTTTTGCTTTGTTTCAATCAACTCACGTTTGGCTTCGAGAGCATCCCGTTGAGTCGTCAATACATCCAGATAGAACGTTCTTGCGGATTTGAAGAGTTGAATAGAAATATCGATCGATTTGACCAGGTGGTCAACCTGGTCCTTCTTTAAGTTGAAGCTCTTCCGCGTATTCTCGATATTCGATATCTGGTTCAGAACTTCAACATAGGCGTTGATAATGGACTTTTCATATTCGAATGCGGCTTCGACCTGTTTGACATTGGCGGTTTTGAAATTGGCTATGATGGCATTTTTATTGACCAGGGGGGCAACCAGTTCGCCCGCGACATAGGCTGCCAATGATTCCGGTGTATTGATAAGATATTTCATTGCAAATGCGTCAAATCCAACCCCAGCTCTGATGCCGAAAGAAGGAAAAAACTCAGCCCTCGCAACCTCGATGTTCAGTTGGGCCGCGGCCAGCTCCAGCTCGGCCTTTCTGATATCAGGTCTGTTCAGGAGCAGTTGTGATGGAATACCGGTGTTGATGAGTTTGGGTTCGAGATCCAGGAAGCCCGACGAGGTCCGCCTGATCGGCTGAGGCGTCCGGCCGAGCAGGTAATTGATCCGATTCTCTACGACGACGATTTCCTGCTTGATCTCGTACCTTTTACTCTGGTTCTTGGCCACCTCAGCTTCGTAACGTTTGACGGCGAGAGCATCTGCTCTTGCAAACTTCTGAAGCTCTTTGACGATCCGCAATGCGTCCTGCTGAATCGCTATGTTCTGATCGAGATTTTCCAGCTGATTATCCAGCGTGACGAGTTCATAGTAGGAGTGAGCCACCTCGGCCACGAGATTCGTGATGAGGAAGTTCTTTCCTTCCATGGTCGCCATGTATTCGAGCATGGCCACCTCAGTGGCGTTCCTAAGTTTTCGCCAGATGTCCAGCTCCCACGTCGATGTAAGCCCGAACTGATAGTCGCCTACAAATGTCGGAAACGGATTTCCTGCAAGCGGAAGATTGCGTTCGACGGCGCCATTGAAGGTATAGTCGCCGGGTTTTTCTCCCCCGGCTTTGGCGCCGGTCCTGATGAAAGGCAGGTACGCACCGCGCCTC
Source organism: Methylococcus sp. S1M (assembly GCF_051295855.1). NCBI lineage: Bacteria > Pseudomonadati > Pseudomonadota > Gammaproteobacteria > Methylococcales > Methylococcaceae > Methylococcus > Methylococcus sp. S1M. Next base: position 502,640 of record NZ_JBPDXO010000002.1, on the reverse strand, counting down.
GCCTGAATTTCATTTTCGGCAGCGCTGATACGCTGCATCATGATATTTACGTCCTTGTTGTTGGCAACGGCAATCTCCAGGAGATTCAAAAGGTTTTCGTCTTCAAAGAAGTCATTCCATTTGATGATTGCTGAATTTGATTTCTCGGTCGGCCCGGCCTTGTACCGATCTGGCAAATGGACGTCCGCTGTCCTGGTCGTCATATCAGGAATTCCGCATGCCTGTAACGTCAAGGACGCCAGAACAGCTAGGAAACGACATACAACCTTAGTCATCAAGGTCGTCCCTGGTGTACTGGTAAGTTTCGGTAAAAGGTTCTTTGTCTTCGTTTCTGATCAGGGACTTACCTTCGATCATTTTCCCGAATAGGTAATAGAGTCCTGGTATCAGAACGACGCCTACGACGGTTCCGAATAGCATCCCGCCCATTGAGGCGGTTCCGATGGTGCGGTTTCCTATTGCGCCTGCGCCCGTGGCTTTAACCAAGGGTATCAAACCTGCTATAAAAGCAAACGAAGTCATCAGAATGGGACGGAAGCGCGCTTTTGCTCCCTCGATTGCGGCATCCTTGACGGACAAACCCAGACCGTGCCGTTGAACCGCAAACTCTACGATAAGTACGGCGTTTTTTCCTAATAGCCCGATAAGCATGATCAAGGCTATTTGTGAATACACATCGTTGGCGAGTCCAAACAATTTCAGTAAGAAATAGGAGCCAAAGATGCCTGCAGGCAGCGAACACAGCACAGCCAATGGCAAGATGAAACTCTCATATTGGCCTGCGAGAACGAGATAAACGAACACGATGACGACCATGAAAACGATGACCGCTTCATTGCCTCGGGCCGCTTCGTCGAACGACAATCCTTCCCACGCGATGTCGTAACCACGTGGAAGAGTCGTTGCTGCGACTTCTTTGACGGCTTCAATGGCGTCTCCCGAAGTATATCCTTTTGCTGGAGCGGCCCGAATCACCGCGGAGTTGTAGAGATTGTAACGGGTGATTTCATTCGGTCCCTGGGTTTTTTTCATCGTCATGAATGACGAGTAGGGAACCATTTCTCCTTCTTCATTCTTGACAAAATAATTTAGAATGTCTGAAGGGTATCTGCGGTATTCTGGAAGTGCCTGTGCGTACACCTTGAAAAAGTTGTTGAACCTAATAAACCCTTGTTCATAGGTGCTCCCGATCATGATGTCAAGATTTTCCATGGCTTTGGCTATCGATACATGTTTTTGCATCGCAAGCTTGTTGTCTATTACAAGCTCATATTGGGGGAAATTGGCTGCATAGAAAGTAAACAAGCCGGTTAATTCCTTGCGCTTTTTCAATTGCATGAGAAAATCTTGGGTGATCTTGTCAAATTGCTGATAATCGGTGACGTCAGACTTGTCAAGCAGCCGTAACGCTAGACCTGATGACGCGCCGTAACCGGGTACGGGAGGAGGTTCAAAAAATTCGATAATCGCTCCAAAATCCCTGGATTTCTCCTCTAGCTCCTTGATGATATCCTGCACGGTATTCTTGCGCTCTTCCCAATCTTTCAGGTTGATGATGCAGGTGCCAGCGTTAGATCCTCGTCCCTCGGTCAGAACCTCATATCCGGCAAGTGACGAAACGGACTTGACTCCTTCGATTCCTTTGGCCAGTTCCTCGAGTTCACGAGCGACCTTGTTGGTGGTTTCTATTGTCGATCCCGGAGGGGTTTGAATGATCGCGTATATCATTCCTTGATCTTCGCCAGGAATGAAGCCCGCCGGTAGTTCAAGATTGACCGCATAAATACCAATAGAGAAACCCGCAAAGGCAAGAATGGTCACCAGGCGGCGAGTAATGATCTTTTCTAGAATCGTGACGTATCTGCCGGTGGTCTTTTCAAAAAAGGAATTGAATGTATCAATGAAGATGCGGACTGGAGTTCGCTTTCTTGGTTGTCCGTGAGTATTTTTCAGGATCATGCCGCAGAGTACAGGTGCAAGTGAAAGCGCAACCAGTGCGGAAATCAGAATCGCGGACGCCATAGTAATGCCAAACTGTCGATAGAACACACCGACAGGTCCGCTCATGAAGGAAATGGGTACGAACACCGATATCATTATCAAGGTGATGGCAATGATGGCGCCGCCGATTTCGCCCAAAACCTTCTTGGATGCCTGATAGGGGGATAGGTGTTCTGCCTCCATCTTGGCATGTACGGCTTCGACTACCACGATGGCATCGTCTACCACGATGCCGATGGCTAGTACCAGGGCGAATAGAGTGATCAGGTTTATCGATAGTTCGAAAGCCTGTATGACTGCAAACGTACCGATCAAAGAGACAGGAATCGAAAGGATCGGTATCAACGTCGAGCGCCAGTCACCCAGGAAAACAAATGTAACCAGGGCGACTAGCACGAAGGCTTCCATCAACGTATGGAGAACCTTGTGGATGGATGCATCCAGAAAGCGGGAAACGTCGTAATTGATTTCATAATCCATTCCTTCCGGAAAAGTCTCCTTCAACTCTCTCAGTTTCTTCTTTACGTCCTCGATTACTTTGCTGGCATTGGTGCCGTAGTTTTGATTGAGGACGATCGAGGCGGAAGGAAGGCCATCCTTATCCGAATAGATATTCCAGAATTCACTGTTCAGATCGACGGTGCCGATATCCTTTATACGCAACAGTTCGCCTTCCGAGTTGGCTCGTATGATGATATCCTCATATTGCTCCGGCTTGTTGTACCAGCCTTCATACACCAGAACATATTCTTTCGATTGGGCTGTGACTCCCGTGCTCTGTCCCAATCTGCCAGGCCGGCCGATAATGCTTTGCTCCTCGATGGCCTTGAGTACTTCCTCTGTTGAAACCTTATAGGCTCTCATCCTGTCCGGATTCAGCCATATTCGCATGGCATATTGGCGGCTGCCCAATATCCTTGCCTGTGCTATGCCGTTTACACGTTGGATCTCTGGAACGACGTTGACGTAGGCGTAATTGAAAAGGAATTTTTGATCTGCATTCTTGTCTTTGCTGAACAGATTGATATACATCAGCATGCTTGGCTGGATGCGCTGGACCCAGACCCCTTCGAGCGTCACCAGCTGGGGGAGCCGGCTCATGGTCGTATCCAGCCGAGTCTTGACGTCGATCATGGCTTGCAGTGGATCGATTCCCAGATCGAACAGGATCTGGATCGTAGCCTCCCCAGCGCTCGTCGCGGCAGAAACCATGTATTTCATGCCGGGAACGCCATTGATCGCACGTTCTATTGTGATGATGGACGATTTCACCAATACGTCCGCACTCGCTCCTGGGAATGACAGTGTTACGGTTACGCGGGGAGGGGCAATGTCTGGAAACTGTGATACCGGCAATGATTTTATCGACAGAAACCCCATGAACACGATCAATAGTGACAGCGATATCGCCATCACCGGTCTATTGATAAAAACGCCAAACATAGATGAATACGAATCCTGTTTATTCGGCATGGAGCTGCAGATTTGACTGTAGCTTTTCTGTTGGAATCAAGGTGATGTCCAGATGGTCGCCAGGATGTACTTTACGCAAGCCCTCGATCAAGATCTTGTCATCATCTTTGACGCCTTGCTTTACCAGAAAGAAATATGGAATTTCTGCGTCAATAGTGATCTGCCTCTGTTCGACGACGCCTTCATTGTTGATGACGTAGACAAACATCTTGTCCAGGACTTCGAAGGTGGCTTTTTGGGGGATGAGCAAAGCGTTTTTGTATGGCTTTTTCATTATGATGGTTCCGGTTTCTCCATGTCTGAGGAGACCGTTGGGATTCGGAAAAGTGGCCCTGAACTCGATATTGCCTGCGGTGTTGTCGAAATCTGCTTCGATCGTTTCGATCTTGCCTTCCTGATCGAAAATCGCGCCATTTGCCATTTTCAGCTTGACTTTCGAGTATGTCTGGTCGGCGTTGTTATTGGTTTTGTAGTCGAGATATTCGGATTCGGGTACGTTGAAATAGACCCATAACTTGCTGATGTCGGAGAGCGTGGTTAATAGTGTCCCTTCGTCCAAAAGGCTGCCATTTCTGGCCAGGAGATGATCGACGATTCCGTCAAATGGGGCATTGATGGCGGTGAAACTCAAATGTGTCTCTGCCAGTTTTACTTCGGCATTGGCCTTGTCCAGCTTGGCTTTGGCCAAAGCGAGTTCGTTCTGCGATACGATATTCTGGTCGGCCAGGCCTTTGGTGTTTTTGTATTCGATATTCATGATGTTGGCTTCGGCTTGTGCCTTCATCAGTTCTGCTAGATAGATGGCCGGCATGATTTTGAACATCGGCTGGCCCTGATGTACCAACTGACCCTCATCTACATATATGTCTTGCAGGTAGCCTTTTTCCATGGCCCTCACCTCGATATGTCTGATGCCGTGTATCTGACATACATATTCCTTTTTTATTGATATGTCTTTGCGAAATGGGGTGGTTGCTTCGTATTTTGGAGTTTCCTGGTGCGTTTCGTTGTCCGTCTCCTGGCAGGCAAGCAACGACATGGCAATGAGGATGATGTATAGGGGCGATGTTGTGTTCATCGTTCAGGAGGGGGATGTTTATTCAGTCAGCTTCGTCGTCGATCGTCTGCAGGTTGGTTCAAGGAAACCGCAGCCGTGTCGATAAAAAAGATGTCATGGCCCGTTTGTCTTTATGGGAGACAAAGTCGGGGTTTATTGGTTACCTTTTGGCCGAACTGATGCTCTGTGGAATCCGTGGTAAAAGCGTGCTTTAGCAGGCTCGATCGTGTCTTGTCGATCGAGCAAGCAGGAGATCGTTATCGGTCCTCATTTGGACATGGGTCCCTGTGAGGTTTGATGAATCGACACGGCAGACAAACGACAAGCAAAGAACTCACTTCGCTCAAACGGATTTCTGAAAGGTGGTTGCCTCCTAGACATTCATGCTGACCTGGCATGGAGATAACGGACCCATCGGATATCGATCACTGTCATGGCCTGTATGTTTGTCATTGGCGGGAGGATGGGGTGTCGTCGGTTACCGTCGCCATCGGCGATCGGGGTTGGCCTTTATTTTATTTTCTGGGGTACGCCGACACATGAGAACGCGTCCCCCGTGGGGTTCGTCGTTCCTTGGCCACATACGAAAAATTCGTCATACGTTTCGTCGTTGATCATGGCCGTGATATGGAATCCATAGGCGCCTACTCCTTGCACGTCTGCAGAATCGCCGGTCCGTGGGCCAGTCGGGCCCGTCATGAAGCGCGCGGAATATTTGTAGTTGAACTGAGGGTCCATGCTTTGAACCAACGGGCCCATCATGGTGTATCCGTAATAAGGCTTCAGCATTGTGGCGCTAATGACGTTCTTGTCCGATTCGGCGGTTACGTGTGTCTGTTTCTTCAGGCGCAGAACGTGAATCATGACATTCATGATGGTGTCGTCTTTCATGACGTCGACGGGAACGTATTTGGCGCCGCCATTATTGGTGTCGTCGTCGAAATCGGGGATCGTTTTGGTGAGATCTAGCGTGGTCGGGGTGCCGACGTTCTTCTTGATCCACAGATCGAGTCCATTCATTTCGTTGGCCAGTGCCGGCTCATGGGTGAATCCCACGAGAACCAGGTAGTAACACGGATCGTTATGGGTCGTACTTGGGAGACAACGTGCTTCATGAGCTTGAACGTTACCTGCCGCGAGAAGTCCTGCGCTCATCAGCACAGCCGGGATGAGGTGGTCTGCTTTCATGGGTGAGTCCTCTTGTCATTGGCATTGAAACGGAGGAGCTCACGCATGCTGCTCCACGGATATTGGGGATATCCAAGGTCGGTGGCTCCTGCGCACTATCAAGCAGCTTTGGTGCCAGAAGCGGATGGGTTGATTATTCAAGGGTTTTGAGGGTTTCGGTTGCGGGCGAAGGGGTATATAAACCGAAGGGGTAGGATATGAACCAGAAGCGGGCCGGTCCGTGAGCAGCAAGATTCGCGTTCGAAGTGACATCCACCTACGGAGCACAGATACGCCGACAACGCAGGCAGGTAGGGAGGGAGAATTCTACCCACCGTGGCGCAGCGGGGGCTTCTTCGGCGAAGAAGGCTCCGATTGGAGGCGATGACGGTGCACCGGGAGAGGCGGCGCGCCGCTTTGGCGGGGTTCGCGGTGGAGAAGTCGAACACGTCGCCGGGATTCGTTCCGGACGTGCCGGGCGTTAGAGCGAAGCTCGGATGAAAAGGGGAGGCATCGGCTCCCGTTGGTGAGTGACCGGGACTTGACGTTTCCGAAATACCGGGCCCTTTCGAGGCCCCGGAACGAGCAGCGCGGGATGTCTCTTCGCCGCGCGCCGCCGCGGCGCGGACCGGTCCGGCCGGCGGCCGGACCGGTCAAGTGCAGCCGGGCGAACCGTTCTTGATGTCAGTCGTCGAACATTCGCCGAATCCCAGCAACTCGACTTTGAGCGGGTTGAGGCCGCTGGAATTCGCCACCTTGGGTTCGGACTTCTCCTCGCTGTCGGACACGGTGGACTGCATGGCGGCCTGTGTGGCCGCGCCCGCAGCGGCTGCCGCGCCGGCCGGAACCACCGGGACGCTGACATTGGTGCTGGGTACGCCGGTGGCGGTGCCTCCGACCTGAATGTTGCTGGCGCCGAGTACGGCCGTCGCCGCGATCGCCACGTTGGTGCCGCCGATGCCCGCCTCGCCGGCATCGACCACGCCCCGCGGGGCGGCGAGGAATACGTCACCGGGCACGGGGGCCGTGCTGGCTGCGGTACGGATGCCGCTGCCCGATACCACCGGTGGGAATTCGACCTGCAGGTTGCCGCGTTCGTCGAAGGTGATCCGCGGCGGCGGGACGGCGATGGCCGATTTGGCACCGCGGCCGGCGTCGATGTTGCCATTGGATGACCAGATGGTGATGTCACCCCCGTCCATGGCGAACACCCGTGATTGGTTGACCATGAAATTGCCGTTTACCAGGGCATTCACGGCTCCTTGCCGCTGAGCGACGATGCCCAGATCGCTGGCGGCCTTCGAGCCGGCGAAGGCAACGGCCAGACCGGCATTCACACCGCCGCCGGGAACGAGGAGATTGATGTCGCCGCCGTCGACGGTGTGGATCTTGCTGAAGAACAGGCTGAGATTACCCTTGTAGTGGGTGTCGCCGCTTTGCGGGAAGAGGGTATCGATGGCCGCGAAGCCGCGGTCGTAGGCGGATTTGCTGCCCGTCTTGGCGGCCTGGGCGGCGGAGATCCGGATTTCTTCGAACAGGATGGCCAGCAGGAATTCGTGCTGCTGGTCGCCGGGCAGGGCCCGATAGGCGTCCACCGCACCGGCGTAATCGAGCCTGCCGTTGCCGGTCCGCCGGCGCATGTAGTCGCGCAGGAGGGTGCGGTACCGGGCCGAGGTGGGGTCGTATTTCTCCGCGAATTTGTCGAAGCGCGCCTGGTTGCCGTTCAGGCCAGCCATGACCGTAATCGAGGCGCCGTTGTCCGGCAGGGTGCGGTTTTCGGTGTTGCCGATGGTGTAAATGCCTTCCGAAGCGCCCAGGTCGATGTTCCGTCCCGCGCTGACCCAGAGCTGACCGGGGCCTGCAAGCCGGATTTCGCGGGTCAGGTTCACCAGATTGCCCTGGGCGTTGCGCGGGGAGGTGAAACGGATGTCGCGGCCTGCGGTGATGGTGGACATCGCATAGTCGGGGTGCTGCACATGCAGGCTGACATCGAACAGATCCCGGCCCGCCATGACGTCCACCGCCTTGGGCAGGACGAGGAGCAGGGGATCGACGGAGGCGATGTTGCCATTGGCGTATATCCTTGCCGCCTCGCTGTCGCCGCGATGGACGGGAACCTGGGCGTGGATCAGATTGGCGGCGCCGAAGGGTTGCAGCCTCTGCGAAGCATCGTCCCAGCTCCGGGTGGGATGCGCGATCCCGGGCAACAGGGCGGGGTCGGCGTCTGACTGGGTGACATTGACGTTGTCACCCACCGAGCCGCTGCCGATGTTTCCGCCCGCCATGAGGTTGAAGCTCGCTTGGGCAGCGGGATAGGTCGTGAAGCTGCGTTCCAGCACGATGTCCCCTTGCAGCGCAGTGACGTCGAGCGAGGCGGGATACACGCCGAGCGCGCTCAACGAAGCGCCGGGGAAGCTGAGCTGGTTCCTCGTGCTGCGCAGATTGTTGACGGCGCTGACCATCCCCGGGATGTCGTTCTGGAGGCGGACGTTTCCCGCGAGCGATTCCAGCGCGATGCCGCTGCGGTCGGAATAGGTGAAGAAGAAGTTGCGGGCGGTAGCGCTGTTGATCACGGTGGGGTTGATGGCCGCGCCCAGTTCGATGTCCTGGCCGGCGTTCAGGCTGAACCGGGAGTCTCCCAGTGCCAGCACCGGCCCCAGGCCGGTCGTCGATGCCTTGATTGCACCCCTCGCGCTGATTTCCCCCATGCCCTTGCCGGTGTAGAAAGTACCACCCAGGACGTCGCCGCCGGCACGGACGGTCAGGTTCCCGCCGCCGGAAATCTGCACTTCGTTGGTGTTGAAGCCGGTGTCGGAGGGATCGTTCGGCTTGGAAGGGGTGCCGAGCTGTTTGCCGGTGGTGGCGATGACCGCCGAAAGATCGGACACGTTCCGACCGGCCTCGACCGTGATGTTGCCGCCGCCGAGTGCGCCGATGTTCTGCTGGAAGCTTCCCTGCTGCGCCGAGGTGCCGACCGGACCGCCGATCGCCACGGCCCAGGCCGTCGGCGTTTCGCCCTGGTGACTGGTGCCATCGGTCCAGTTGCCGGTGCGCACCAGCCAGCCGTCGAAGAACTGGCCGGTCTTCGCGCCGATCACGTCGCGGCCGGCGCTGATATGGATGTCTCCGCCGTCGACCGGGTATTCGCCGTAGAACTGGAAGGCTACGAAGCCGTTTTTGAAATTGCCGTAGCGTTGGGTGTCGGTCGGACGGCCCGCAGTGTAGATGGATGAGCCGGCATTGGTCAGGACCACGTCCCGGCCGGCGTTGACGTCGATGTCACCGGTGCCGGTCCGCACCGCGACGTCGGCGCCTACCACCACGTCGGTGCCGGCCTGCAACCGGTAGCTCCATGAAGAACCGGTCTGCAGCATGTCTTTCACGGCGACGGTGGCACCGGGGCCGAGGATGCCGGAAACGTCGATGCCGTTGGGGTCATCGCGGAAGCCGTCACTGAGTTTGCCGTCGATCGAGAGCTGGCCGGCGGCTTTCAAGGTGAGGACGCCCGGACGGCCGCCATAGCGCCAGTCGACCAGGTCCCAGCCGGCCGATCCCAGGGTCAGGTCGCCGCTGCTGCGGATCTCCAGGCCGGCTCTGAGGCCGCCAGGCAGCCCCAGACGGCTCTCGATGGCGCCGGCGTTGGCCATGTAGGCGTCGGTGTCGGTTTTCCAGGCCGCGATGTCGGTACTGCCGATGGTGCCGCTGTGATCGTAGATACGGACGGCTTCCACCGTGGTTTCCCGGGCCCCGGTCACGGACGATCCGAGGTTCCCCGAGACGGCGACGTCCTGCCCCGTGCGCAGCGCGCGCAGGTTCACGGTTCCGTTGGCGGAACCGTCCGTCGCGCTCACGTCGATTCGGGCGCCCGATGCCACGGTGATCCCGCCCTGCGGACCCGGGTCCATGGACTCCAGCGCGATCCGGCCGCCCTGGCTGGTACTGCCGTGCGCTTCCAGGTCGGCGCCCGCAGCCAGGGTCAGGCCGCCGCCGGCCTTGAGGTCCAGGCTGGCGTTGTCGCCTTGGGCTTTCAGGCTGCCGTCGATCCGGACCGAGCCCTGGTCGGCCGCGAGTTCGACGGTGCGTGCCGCCAGGGTATCGCCGGTATTCAGGTGCAGGTCACCGGTGCGCGCCCTCAGGCTGATGCCATCGCTGAATCCGGCCGACGCCAGCTTGCCGGCCATTCCGCCGACGTCGCCCCCGTTTTCCAGGGTATGGACATCGAGACCGAAACGGCCGCCGCGTTCCGTGCCCCGGGCGTCGATGTTGCCGTCGAAGCGGAATCCGCCCGCTGCCGCCGACACCTGCAGCTCGCCGCCCTTGCTGCCGTTGAGCGCGAGCTGGGCGCCGGATTCCAGCGCGACGCTGCCGGTCCGGCTGGAGAGCTCCACCGCACCGCCGTCGGTTTTGACATTGGCTTTGCCGATGCTCACTTCCCGGCCGGAAACGTCGATGTTGGAGCCGGCGGCGAGGACCACGTCGCCTTTCAGGGCATCGAGCTTGACGACGCCGGACTTGAGCGCAATCGTCCCGGCGTTCCGGATGCTGTCCGCGGTGATCGACAACTGGGCACCGAGTGCGTCGGCGGCGGCCTGAGCGGCGCCGGACGACTGGATGGCGACCGCGTGGCCGGTGGCGTCGATCCGGGTGTCCGCCCCGCGGTCGCCGGTGACGACGGGGGTTTTGAAGTCGAGATCCGCCGAGGCGGTCAGCGTGCCCGTACCCGAGCCGACGATGGCCTTGCCGGCTTCGACCGTCACTTTGGAATAGCCCTCGAGTGCATAGGCGCCCCCGCCCAGTTCGACGGTGTCGGCGACCAGGGAGAGAGTGCCGGTGCCGTTGCCGGTACGGCTGGTGCTCGCAGCGAGCGGATTCTCCAGACGGATGTCTCCGGCCTTGATGCTTGCGGTCTGGCCGGCGTTGTCGAATCCCAGGAGTCCGCCCGAGCGCAGTACGATCCGCTGCGATGTCAGTTCGACCGGGCCGTACAGGCTGATGTCGCTGCCGCTGTTCAGGCGCAGTTCGTTCGCATGGAGGGCGTTCAGTGCCGTCTGGCTCAGCGCCAGGCCGTTCTGGAAGCTGGCGTCGGCGCCCAGCCCGATCCGGCTGGCGCCCAGCGATACCGAGCCGCCCTGGGCCAGGAGTCTACCGGAAAGATCCATGTTGGCCGTGGCATCGATGATCATGGAGTTGGACGTGGCCAGGGTCGCGCCGGTGCCGATCCGGATCGAGCCGCTCTGACCCGAGACACTGCTGCGTTGGAGATCGGCTTGGTCCGACGTCGACACCCGCAGGAAGGCTGCATCGCCGTCGACTTTATAGACCTTCGGTGTTCCGACGCTCTTGGACGGGCCTTCGGCGGTGATGCCGGAACCCTTGGCGAGGGTGATGTTGTCCTTGGCGGTGAGGATGAATTCGGAGCCCTTGAGCCGGGCGTTCTGCTCCAGGGAGATGGTCGAGGCATGGGTGTCGACCGTGACGGTACCATCCACGGTGTTGCGCACACCACCGATGGCGATGCTGGAGACCCCCAGCCCGTTGAGCTTCTCTGCGACCAGCCTGATGGCGCTGCCGGTCGCCTGCCCGGCGTTGCCTTGGGAGACGATGGCGATGTTGGTGGCATCGATGTCGAGGCGGCCGCCGCGGCCCTTGGCGCCGGCTTTGGCCGACACCCGTCCGTCCAGACCCAGCGCCGTCTCCGCCGAGATGAACAGTGAGCCCGCGTCGCGCGGCAGATAGGGGAGCGCGGTTTCATCCTTGGCCGCCTTGGCAGAGAAGAATGCGTTGGCGCCGTAGGTCGAATATTCGGCGCGGGTGCGGGCGGCGCTGCCGGGTTCCACCGCGAAGCCGCTCCAGAGTGCGTCGCGGATGCCCGTGCCGGAAACGGTGCGGTAACCGGCGACGATCGGAGCGCCGTCGGCACGCTGCAGGTCGAGGCCCGGCACGATGTTGGTGACGTTCTTGTCGGGCGTCACCAGATAGGCGCCGGGGAGCAGCGCATAATGGGCCGGCAGGAGGACGTAATAGCCGGCCTTGAGTCCGCCGCCGCCGGAGAGGTAGACGCTGTCGCCGACCTTGAGGCCCGAGGTGGCGGATTCCAGCGGATCGTAGGGCGCGGTCGTACCCTTGAAGGAGGGCAGGACGGCGTAGGCTTCCTGGTAGCCCTGGCTGGTGGGGTCGAGCAGATCATAGGAACCGCCTGGTCCCGGCACGAATTCGAAGGCGAACAAATCGCCGCCGCCCCGTGTGTCGATCACCGAGCCGTTGGCGATGTCGACCTTCGGACCGTCGAGCACCAGTTTCTTTTCCGGCGGCGCGGTGAAGACCAGGTTCTGGTCGCCCAGCGGGTAGATCCAGTCCAGCCCGCCCTGGGTGCGTCCGAACGGAATGATCGCGCCCTTGGCCGAATTGGAGGTGACGCTCCCGGCGGCCAGTTCGAGACGGTTGGATGCCTGGAAATTCAGCTGGCCGAGCGGCGCTTTCACGGTGCCGCCCTGGACGATGTTCGGAGCCTCCAGCGTCAGTTTCCCGCCGGCGGAGAGCACCGTTCCCCCTTTCGAGTCGCCTGGCTTGACCGTGAGCGTCCCGTCGCTTGTGCCTCTCACCGCGATCCGGAAGTCGCTCAGGGTCGACGGATAGATCTGGTCGGCGATCAGGGTGAGATCGCCGGCCGCCAGGAACTCGCCCAGGAAGTCCCGCTGCTGCTGGGTGGTGCGCACCCCGATCAGCCGCAGGTCGCCGGCGCTTTTGAGGTTGGCGCCGTCGAAGCCCTGGAGGGCGGTGGTGCCGACCAGGTCGATCAGGCCGGCGTTGACTTGCAGGCTGCCGTTGCCGGTGGTCGGAGCGGCGTTGCCAGGCCGGGTCTGGGTCGAACCCAGCGCGACGTAGGCCGAATCCAGCGACACCTTGCCGGCGGTGGCGCCGGTGGCGGGCGCGAAGGCCAGCACCGGCGCGTCGAGGACGATGCTGCGCTCGGTGTGCAGGTTGAGGCCGCTGCCCAGTTCGATGCGGCCCGGTGTGCGCAGCGTCAGTTCGCCGAAGCCGCCGCGTTCGACCTGGCCGGCGCTCAGCACCGCCTGGCCGTAGCGGTTGGAGGCCACGGCCTCGCCCTGGACCGTGGCTGTCCCCGCGGGTCCGGACTGGTTCAGCGATATCACGCTGGGGACCTTGGGGAAGGGCGTCTGGCCTTGGCCGATCTCGTCGGGTTCGGCCCGGGTGTTCGGATTGAGTTCCAGCGACAGTCCGCCGCCCGCGGCGCCGGTTCCGTCACCGGCCCGTCCGTCCAGCTTCCCGTAGAGCTGGATGCCCTCGGCGGCGCGGATCGCGATGCTGCCGCCGGAGGAGGCGATCTGGCGGCGCTCCTGGGAGATGGCGCCGTTCGGTCCCCTGACGGGTACGTCCAGGCGTCCCTGGGTCCCGGAAACGTCGAGTTCCGAGCCCTCGTCCGCCACGACGAAGCCGCGGTCGGCGTGCAGGGTGATGGTTCCGCCGTCCAGCACCTTGCCGGTCACGTGGTCCGGCCGGTCGCTGTAGAGCAGGGCAGTGCCGGACACGTCCACCTTCGCGCCGGAACCGATCCAGATGCCCTGGTCCGCCTTGAAGCCGGGGTCGGTGCCGGCCGGCGGCGTGACGGTCATCGCCACGTCGCCGCCGGCAGCTTCGAGGGTTCCGTTCATGAAGATGCTGGAATCCGATTGCAGCGAAATCTTGCCGCCGGCATCGGTATGGATCACCGCGCCGTCGCCGATGCGCACAGCAGCGTCCTTTCCGCCTTGCCCGACCTTTTGGGCCAGCACCAGATCGAGCTCTCCCGCTTGGCGTGACAGTTCGGGGAGCAGCTCGACCTGCGCGAAGTCGCGGAAGTTCGAGCCGCTGACGCGGCGGACGGCCGTCGGATCGATGACCCGGTTCTGGACGCTGAGTTGGATACGGGTTCCGTCGCTGACGGTGACCCCGCTCTTGTTGGAGCCTACGGAGTAATGCGCAAACCCGCCCTGGCCGAAGAAATCCGGGGTGAGGACCAGCGGGTCGGCGCCCTTGGCGGTCCCGACGTCCGTGGCGTTGCCCAGGATCACCTGGTCGGAGACGAGACTGAGCGACCCGCCCTTGCCGCCGGCGAAGGCATAGCCTTCGAGCGTGCCTTTCAGTTTGAGGTCCGAGCCGTCGACGGCCGCGGCTTCCAGGCTGATGCTCCCCGCGTCGCCGGCCTTGATGCTGTCTTTGCCGGTGCGCCGCGCTCCGCCGCTGACGTCGATGCGGCTACCGGCGGCGAGATTGACGTCACCTTCGGCCTTCGCCGAAACGGTACCGCCGTTCACCAGCACGCGGCTGCGGTCCTGCCCGGCGTGGCCGGTAGCGTCGGCCGGACGGTCGTTGATCCACTGGCCGCTGACGTCGATGGTGGCGCCAGCGCCCAGGTCGATGGCACCGGACAGCTTGCCCTGGGTGGCGCTGGTGAGCCGGGTCGAGAGATCGACTTCGCCGGCGTGGGCCGTGATCGTTCCGTCGACCTTGATTTCGCCGCCGGTGAGCGCGAGGCTGCCTCCGTCGGTCATGGCGAGGTTCTCGCCGGAGCGGATGGCGACCTTGCCGTTGGTCTTGATATCGGCGTACATGATGCCGGAGTCGCGCAGCTTGTTGCCGGACAGCACCAGGGCGGCCGGCTGGCCGGGCTTCTCGGGGTCTTGGGGAAACGGCTGGTCTTTGCCGATGCCCAGAGATCCCGGGGCGCTGCCGAAGATCACGGACTGGGTACTGTCGGGGCTGCGCGCCAGGTCGATCTTGAGGGTTCCGCCGGCGGGCTGGGTTCCCGCCTCACGCTGGTGCAGACCGGCGGTCGCGGCGCCGCGCATCTCGGCCTCCAGCGCCAGCGCCGCCGCCTTGATGTCGAGCGTGCCAGCGGCCTTGCCCTCCACATAGCCCTGTTCGTAGCGCCCCAGGTTCCTGGGGCCGATGATGTCCCAGGTCTTGGTGACGTTCCAGGCCTTGAACTTCTGGGTGACCTGGCCGAAGATGCCGGCATAGGTCTGATTCGGATCGGCGCTGCCGATGTCCACCGTCTTGCCGTCCGGCGTCAGCAACTGGGTGGTGTCGATGTAGCCGGAGCGGTAGGCCACCGAACCGCCGGAGAAGTCCAGCAGTGCGCCCCGCTGGAGGATGGCGTCGCCTTCCGATGTGAGTTTGATGGTACCGCCGGCGGTGCTGCGTTCGGCCACGGTGCGGGCGATGCGCTCCAGTTCGCCCGAGATGTCGGCGATCGGCGTGCCCTTGCGGATATCGACCCGTATTTTCTTTCCATACAGTACGCCGTGGCGTTGCAGCGGCGAGTCCCGCAGTTCATTGCTGCGCAGTTCGACCGTCACCACGTTGCGTTCCATCGGCACGCTGACGTCCTTGATGCCCGATACGTCGATCGTCGCGCCCTTGTCCACATAGACGCGGGCGTCGTTCTTGACGTTGTCGAGGCCGGGGTTGGCGGGGTTTTCGGTGGCCGTCACCGTGACCTTGCCCGAGCGGGACACCAGTTGCGCACCGTTCTCGATCCGTATCTGGTGTCCCATGATTTCCACCCAGGAAGCATCCTGCGCCTGGCCGTCCACGGCGGTGGCCGGGTCGTTCAGGTCCGGATTCGCCGAAGTCTTGCTACCCCCTTTCAGTGTCACCGTGGCCCGGGTGCCCAGGCCGTCGTCCAGGGGGGCGCTGCGTTTGGTGCGGTTCGCCTGCAACAGCCAGGCATCGCCCTCACGCCGCACGCTGGCACCCTCCCGTGCCAGCAGCCGCACCGAGCCGTTGACGCGAACCGAGGTGGTCGCCGACACCCGGCCCTGCTGGTTGACGGCGAATCCCATCAGCGTCACGTTGCCGCGCTCCGCCAGTGCCTTGCCGATGTTCGCGACTTCGCCGCCGGTCCCGACTTCGACCAGAAGGCCGCGCAGGGTGGAGTCTTTGCCGGCTTCCTGCAGATAGACCTTGTCGGTGGCGGCGATGAGGAGAATCTGGCCGTCCGGCGAGGAGAGATCGCCCTTGTTCACCACGGAAGGAGCGGCGGCGATGATGCGCCCGGAATTGGCGGTCTTGACGGAGGAGCCTTCGGCGAACTCGATGCCGATCTTGACGCGATTCCCCTTCTCGTCAAGGACGAACTGGCCCTGGTCGTCGACCCGGTAGACTTTGCCGTCGCCCACCAGCGCCGCCCGTCCGTCCTGGTCCAGGACCTTGGTGATGCCGCGCTGGAAGGTATCGTCGGTGATGTTCAGCGTGCTGACCAGCAGGGTGTTGACGTCCACCTGCGAGCCTTTGCCGAACAGGAATCCGTTCTGGTTGAGCAGGTAAACCTGGCCGTTGGCGGAAAGCCTGCCGAAGATGCGGCTGGGATCGTTCTGGTAGATGCGGTTGAGGGCGATGGACGAAGCCGAGGGCTGCTTGAACTGCACCGTGTTTCCGGCGCCGATGTCGAAGCTCTTCCAGTTCAGGATGGCGCGGTCCGAGTGCTGATTGATCGTCATCAGGTTGCCGGCGACCGACTGGTCGGCGCTGCCGCTCGACACGAAGACACCGGCAGGCACCGGCAGGCTTCCCGCATGCGCGGCGCCGCCGGCCAGGAAGGCGCCGGCCAGTACGGTACGGACGGAGGCGGCGAGCGGTTTGAGGCCGAGGTCGGCGGGGGGAAGATGGGCTTTGCGGTTTGCAGCTTCGCGGGTCGTCATGCTCGTTCCCCGATCAGTAATCGTAGGCGATGCGGAAATCGACGCGGGTTTCGCCTACCGCGACGCTTTCCGTCCGGGTAAAGGGATAGGACCAGAACAGGGTGCCGTTGAGTTTGCGCCACAGCTCCATGTTGAATCCGGCGCCGGTGCTGGCCAGACTGAAGTGCTGGGGCTGTCCGGGCAAGGCGTCCTTGACCCAGAGGTAGGCGAGGTCGCCGAACACCAGGAACCGGAGCAACCCCATGTTTTCGTAAAGGTACTGACCGAGATCCGGGCTGTAGAATTCCAGCGAGCCGTTGATGCCATTGTCCCCCAGCCGTTCGACCTCGTGGTAGCCGCGCACGCTGAACATGCCGCCGGCGCCCATCTGTTCGTTGCTGATCAGGGGTACATTGGTGATCTGGCCGGTCATCCGTACCTGCAGGGACAGGTCTTCCGGCAGTACCTGCCGGTGTCGGACGTCCCCCTTCAGGTAGACGTAATTGGGGGTCGCGCCGAAACGGCGGTTTTCGAATTCCTGATAATCGCCCCAGAACAGGACATGAGTTTCCAGGTTGAGTTGGCTGAACGAACCATCGTCATAGCCGAGGCTGGCGTCGTAGCCGGCCATGAAGGGCGAGTAGCTGATCGGTGTCATCTGGGTGCCGCTGTCGGACAGGATGGCCTGGCCGAAGTTCTTGTAATCCCAGCCGAGGGTCGCGTAATGCCCGAGTTGCTTGGTGAGGCGGGGGAGGGGTTTGATCCAGCGTAGCCCGAAGATTTCGCCGTCGCCCACCACGTTGAGGGCGCCGACCGTCGACACGCCGCTCTTGGAATTCAGGCCGATGCCGTAGAAGACCATGCGGGCGTCGGAATTGAAGATGTCCATGGGCATCACGTAGGTGCCCGACCAGACCTGGACGTTGTCGGTGTTTTCCGGGGAAACCTGGAATTGCAGCGAGGCGCTGTGATTCAGCTGCCAGAGGTTGTCGTAGCGCGCCGAAGCGATCAGGCGGGTACGGCTGGTGCCAACGCTGTTGCGGCCGTTGAACTCCAGCCCCGCGTGCAGGGGCAGCTGGTCGTCCACCGCCAGCTCCACTTCCACCGTCCCGGGGGTATTGCCGGCTCGCATCACGGGCGTCACCGTGCGGTCCGCATTCTCCGCCGAAAGCTTGCTGAGCTGTTCCTGGGCGGCGGGCAGATTGAGCGGCTGGCCTTCGGCCAGGGCCGGCACCTTTTCTTTGATATGGCCCAGCGAGAAATACCGTGAGCCGGTCACCTTCAGGCGGTCGACCTTGCCTTCGCTGACCTTGAGGATCACCACGCCCTCGTTGACGTCCTGTTCGGGGATGTCCACCAGCGCCGCCGAATAGCCGGCGTCGTGGTAAGCCTTTTCCAGGGCTGCGCGCGCGCTTTCGACGTCGCCGATCGACTTGCCCGGCCCGAGAAAGCCGTAGACGGTCTTTTCGACCACTCTCTGATCCAGCACGGAATTGCCCTCGACCCGGTACTCCCAGACGTCGAACAGCGGCGCCTGTTCAGCCGCGGCGTCCGGCGGGCTGTCCTTTGCGGCCGGGTTGCCGGTCGGATCGGCATTGGCCGGCGATGCAGCCAAGGCCAGACAGAAGGGGATGCCGGCAAGGACACCGGTGCGGCTCCGCGGCATTGTTTCTTGCATGCGTTCCATTCGATACCAGAGAGACGGACTTTGCCTTTATACGGCGTTGCACCTGTATGAATACAAATAGCGATAAAACCGGCGTCCCTTCCGGAACGCCGGTTTATGCCCCCGCAGCGGGGAGAGGCGAGGCCGTGCGCGGCCCCGCCACAGCCCCCTCGATCAGAGCCGGTTCGGCAGGTTGTCGTTGACCACCGGCACGCGGCAGTTGTCCAGAGACAGGCCGGGCGCATGGCTGTAGGGCAGGATCGGATTGTTGGGATCGAACTTGCCATCCGCCGACGGGGTGTTGCCCGCCGTGGTCACCGCGAGATAACCGCCCTGGCCGAAGGGATGCGCGTAGGCGGCGTTGTTCTTGGCGGTCAGGCTGGGGCTGCCGGCATCGGATGCGATCTTCTGGATGATCTTCAGCTTGTCGCCGGTCGGACCGTTGTAGGCGGGTTTGCGCCATTGATAGGTATTTTCCGCCCAATCCATGTAGTGGCCGCTTGCCGTGTTGGCGAGCGTGGGTGCAACGCCGTCGATGGCGATGAAACGGTAGTTGTATTTGAGGTTGGCATTGCGTTCGGTGCTCTGTACACCGATGGCCCAGGCCTTGACTCCGGCCGCATTGGCTTTGCTGTTGTTGGTGCCCTGATTGAAATCATCCAGGCAGGTGTCGACATTCCCCGCGCCCGAGTTCAGGATCACGACCGGTCCTGCCAGCGGATTGGAGGTGGAAGCGGGACTCAGTGCGCTGTCGGTGCAGGGTGCATTGAGGAAATTGGCATTGGTGGTGGCCTGGGTACCCGATCCGTTGACCCGGCGGCAGATATAGACCTTGTCGTCCGTGATCGATCCGTTGGCGTATTGGGTCAAGTCGCCTTTCGCCTGGCCGTTCTTGTCGACGACCTTGATTTCGCTCCATTTGCCGATGTTGCCGGTGAGCAGGCTGGCGATCTGATACTTTCTCAGGCTGGGCATGCAGCGCTCGGTGTCCTGCCCTTCGCAGTCCGGGTCCAGGGTACCCATGTCGATCTGGGCGCGCTGCAAAGCGTCGCGCAGAGATTTGGTCACCGGCGTGTTGAAAACCAGGGCGCCGCCGGAGACCACGTCCAGGCGCTGGCTGACCTTCGCGGGATCCACCGGAGCCACGCCATCCGGCGTGTTCATGCTCCGGAACATCGCGGGATTGACGTCGGAGACGCCGGCGTCGGACACCTTTTGCGCGAGGTCGCCGGGCTGGGAGATCCGGCACAGCCAGTTACCGCTCGCCGCATCCTTCTGGCAGTTGCCGTTGTTGATCATCATGGCGTCGATCGCCTGTTCGTCGAGCACCGGGCCCACACCCTGCGCCGAACCGCCGGCGGAGCGCTTGTGGAACAGCACCTTGGGATTGTTGACGGAGAGCCCCGTCACTTTGGACGAGTCGATCTGGCAGAAGATAGCCGTGTGTGCGGAACCGGGGTTGGAGGGGTTCGAGTTGTCGAAATAGACATCGAGCGTTCCTCCCACGCAGAGTTCTTCGAACAATTGCCGGACATTGCCATCCTGGGCCGATGCGCCGGACATGAAGATTTCGATGTCGGGCGATACGCCGGGTTCCAATGCCCAGCCCTGAGCGCAGAATCCCAGAGAGCTTGCCGCGACCGCTGCAGCGATTTTCTTGACTTGCATGAGTTAACTCCTGTCTGTTTGAGAGTGATTGGGTGATTACGCCGGGCGGCCCGCCGGTTCCGGCGGGCCGCCGTTCCTGGACCTTGCCGGAGTCAGGGTTCTACCGTGACGTCGATCTGGTCGCAGACGAACGAGGACTTTTTGCTCGGTTTGACGCAAACCCGGAGCACACCCTGTTGTGTGACGTGCTTCTTGGTCGGCTTCCACAGGGTCTGTCCTTTTTTGTTGGCGACGCTCTTCAGTTTCTTGAACTTGGAGCCGCCGTCGGTGGAGAACTCGAGGTTGACCAGCTTGCTGGCCGGCACTTCCGTGGTGGTCCAGGCGACTGTCTGAGCCTGCTTGACCTTCCAGGCCGCGGGCGCATCGATGTGGATGGAAGCGCCCGTGGAGCTGCCTTCCACCGTGACGGTGGCTTGGGCGGTACCGGTGGCGGCGCCGTCGCTGACCGTCAACTGGAAGGTGTAGCTGCCGACCTCGGCGGGTGTGAAGCTGGCTTTCGCCTGATCAGCGTTGCTCAACGTCACCGTGGGGCCGGAGGTCTGCTTCCATGCGTAGGACAAGGGTTGGGGACCGTTGTCGGGATCGGTGCTGGCGCTGCCGTCCAGGGTGACGGTGGTATTGACCGCTACCGTCTGAGCGGGATTGGTGATGGCCGCCGTCGGGGCTTTGTTCCCCGATCCCGAGCACAGGGTCGAGGTGCCGGTGCCGCTGTAGCTCAGAGCGCCGGCGCTCGACAAGCTCCATGCCCCCAGCTTGGTGATGTGTTCTCCCTTGGAATCGCCGGTGGAGTTGTTGATGAAATAGAACTCGAGTTCGGCGCCGGGGGTGCCTTCGGTGTTGCCGTTGACGGAGCTCCCCATGGTGGGACCCCAGGTGCCCTTGCCGTGATAGGCAAGGTCGTCGGGACCGAACACGCCCGATTTGTTCTCCGCCGCCTGCCCGGGCTTGTTCTCGAACGGCTGGACGTTGAGGGCGGCGATGTAACCCTGGATCTTCTGGATCGCATTGTCGATCAGGTTCCATTTGGCGCTGAAAATGTCCTTGCCCTGGCTCGATGTGGCCAGATAGCCCCATTGAGTGATGTTACTGGCATCCTTCAGCAAGGGATTGACCGCCGCGATGTTGTAGACCAGGTTGGTTTTGCCGGCAAAGGCCGCAAAATTGGGATCCTGCGCCAGATTGGCGTCGAGGCAGCCCTGGCCGTTCATGAACTGGACCATATCGACGCCGAGGTCCTTGTAATAGGACTTCTTTCCGTCCACATCCAGGATCGAGATGAACAACTCGCCCGGCGTTCCGAACTTCCCGTCGTTGATGGCCGCATGGGCCGGGTGCCCCGCGGCGACCAGCGTGCCCAGAAAAACTGCTCGCAATTTCTTCATGGTTTTCGCACTCTCCGTAAATGGGAAAAACTCTCGTTCGCCACGCGAACCCGGCGTTGCCGAGCCGGCCGGATTCAGACATGGGCGATGCATTGATGCTCCGATGGCCGGTCTCCCCCCACCCCAAAAAATCCCATCGGGACACCGATGGCGCGGCCGCCGAATGTCCCTTGAGAAGATGAGTGCGCAAAAGTAGCCGGCTTTTGTTACGGCGATATGACTTGAAAATGACAGTTGGATTGCGATTGCGTGACGGGGCGCGAGCCCCGAGCCGCGGAGCCGGACACGGGGTTTGCGGGCTACCGGAGAGGGGAGGAAAGAAGAGCGGAGGGCGATCCGGTAATCGAACCCGACGGGCGGGCGGTCGCCCCTTCAGGACGAAAGCCCCGTCAGGTGGATGCCGGCAGGCGATCCGCCGGGACCTGACGAGAGGGCGATCCTCGATTCATCGATCGAGCCTTCTCGCGATGCTCTTCCTTTGGGGCAAAGGGAATGACTTTCTCGCGGCTCAGCGCGGCGCGTCGTAGCGCCGGGTCAACCCCTTGGGGGAGAGCACGATCTGCCACAGCTGAATATAGCGGGCCCGGAACGCGCCGGCAAAGCTCAGCAGGTAGAAGCGCCACATCCGGTAGAAGCGGTCGCCATAGCGGGGCCGCAGTGAAGGCCAGTGCCGTTCGAACCGGTCGTACCAGGTCAGCAGCGTCCGGTCATAGTCCGGACCGAAGTTCTGCCAGTCCTCCATCACCAGTCGGTTTTCCGTGGCCGTGCCGATCTGGGCGATGGAAGGAAGCATGGAGTTGGGGAAGATGTAGCGGTCCACCCAGGGATTGCCGTGATTGTCCGAGGTGTTGATGCCGATGGTGTGCAGCAGGAACAGACCGTCGTCGGGCAGCCGGTCGGCCACGAGCTTCATGTAGGTTCCATAGTTCTTGCAGCCGACATGCTCGAACATGCCGAGCGAGTAGGCGCGATCGAAGTGACCCTCGATGTCCCGGTAATCCTTCAGCTCGATCGTGACCGGCAGACCCTGACAGATTTCCCGGGCGTAGCGGGCCTGCTCCGCGGAAACGGTGACGCCGTAGACCTCGACACCGTACTTCTCCGCGGCGAACCGTGCCGCTCCGCCCCAGCCGCAGCCGATGTCCAGCACCCGCATGCCGGGCTCCAGCCCGATCTTGCGGAACACCAGGTCCAGCTTGGCCTCCTGGGCCTCGTCGAGCGTCGTGGCGTCCTTCCAGTAGCCGCAACTGTAGATCATGCGCCGGTCCAGCATGCAGCCGTAGAGATCGTTGCCGATGTCGTAATGGCGCTGGCCCACGTGGAACGCCCGTGCCGCATGCTGAAGGTTGAACAGTCTGGCCTGCAGGGCGGCGACGGCATCCCGCCAGGAACGGAAGCGGTCGGCCAGACCGGCGCGGATGATCCGGCAGATGAACTCGTCGATTCGGTCGCAGTCCCACCAGCCATCCACGTAGGACTCGCCGAGCCCCAGCGAGGCGTCGGCGAACATGCGCCGGAAGAAGGCCGGGTCGTGGACCCGGATGTCCCACGGCCGGTCCCCATTGATCCTGATGCCGGCCTGTTCCAGAAGCGGTTCGAGCCGCTCGCGGCAAAAATCGTGACGGCTTCCCCGCCAGGGCGATGATTCCAAGGTATTGATCGGCATGGTCCGTCCTCCACCTTCATCATTCGGGCCCTGATATTCAACAACGGGAGGAGGACAGGAGCAATACGGGGAAATCCCGGGCCGACCGCGGAACCCGAACCCACCTTTCATGCAGGCTCTCGCTGGCGTGCTGGATCGGCGGACTGAGGAAATATCCGATCACCCGGCGCGTGCCGGTCTTGATTTCCACGGATGCCGACCTGCCCGGAGACAGGTTGACGGTTTTCCCGTCCACCCGCATGGTGGAGCGCTCCGGCTTGACGCGGCGCGAATGGATAAGCCCGCGCTTCTCAGATCTCCGCCTCCTGGCCGGCCCTGACGAAGCCGATATCCTTGTTTTCGACGAAGACCCAGACCTCCAGCGGGTTGTCGTCGGGCACCACCATCATCAGGGGCTGGGCCGGGGTCACCACGCCGCCGACGGTAGGCACTGCCTCGAGGACAGATGACGGAACCCGATCGACGTTGCCGCCCAAAAAATCGGGCCTCGCTCAGTCCTATGTCGGGCGTCTTCGACGTGAGTTGAAGCCGTCGGTGCGGTGATGGCTGGCGACGCTGGCGAATCCGCGTCCGGATCTCCGGATCTTTGCAGTCCGAAAAGAACCGCCGAGCGCGTTGCGGGCTTACACTACCCCAGGGAGATGCGACAACGAGCGGGGCTGGAGGTTCGATGAACAGTGTCTGCAGTCGTGGGCGGCATGTATTTTGGGCTGTGCTGGTGCATGCCGCTCTGTTCGCGGGCTGCGCCCGAAACCCCGCACTTCGGCAATCCGATGTTCCAGCCGAATTCCGCTCGGCCTCGGTCGTGGGTTATCTGCCGTTTCAAACCCTTCCGAACAGTCGCGCGCTGGTTCCGCCGCCTCCCGCGGAAGGATCGCAAGCGCTTGCACTCGACATGGATTACAGCCGCAGGAGCCTGGCGCTGCGCGATTCCCCGGCGTGGACGCTGGCGATTTCCGACGCTTATCTGATGTTTCCGCATGCGGCGGGCACTTTTTCCTGTGCGCTGGACGCGCCGATCACGGAAGCGGATACGCCGCACCTCTATGTGCTGCTGCGGCGATCATTGATCGACGCCGGGCTTTCGACCTATGCCGCCAGGAATTACTACCGGCGGCCGAGACCGTTCATGTCGAACCAGGAGCCGATCTGCACGCCGGCGGAGCAGGCCAGGCTGGAGGAGAACGGCTCCTATCCTTCGGCGCACGGGGCGATCGGCATGACCTGGGCGCTCATCCTCGCCGGGCTTTCACCGGAGCGTGCCGCCGAAATCCTTGCCCGCGGGCGGGCGTTCGGACTGAGCCGCGTCGTTTGCAATACGCACTGGTACAGCGACGTGATTCAGGGACGAAACGTGGCTTCGGCGACGGTGGCCAAGCTGCGCGCCAGCCCGGCGTTTCTCGCTGACTTCAGGGCCGCCAAGGCCGAACTCGCTGCGGTGCGCCGCAAGGACCCGAAACCCCAGCGCGCCTGCGGGAGCGAAGCTGCAGCCATGGAGCTGCAGCGGTCGTTGGCGCAGTGAAGGTCGTGCCGGCGCCGGGCGTGTTTCCGGAGGCGGATTTCTTCTGCGTTCACTGTGGAGTCACCCATAATTCCCGGGCGGCTGGAGGACATCGGAAAATGGCTGGAGGGGCTGGTGGCAAGGTCGAGGGATTCTCAGTGAGCAGGGCGAATGATATGAATATGCCGACTTCCTTGTCGGCTGCAAACGTTCCGCACCCCTGTCGGGGTATGTCGACTCGAATAATGCAAGGGGTATTCGCAGCAGTGGTTTTGTTTGCATGCGCAGCGCATGCAGCCGGCTGGAAAGACAGCCGGGAAGTCGGCGATATTTTCAGGCATGCCGGCGTGCATGGCACTTTCGTACTTTATGACGTCTCCGCCCAGACGTTTACCGGTCATGAGAGAAAACGCGCAGAAACCAGATTCGTTCCTGCGTCGACGTTCAAGATTCCAAATACTTTGATTGGACTTGCCACCGGCGCGGTCAAGAGTGTCGATGAAGTCTTGCCCTATGGCGGCGCTCCTCAGCCTTTCAAAAGCTGGGAGAAGGACATGGGGCTGCGCGAGGCGATCGTGATTTCGAACGTTCCGATCTATCAGGAACTGGCCCGGCGTATCGGTCTCGAGCGCATGAAGGACTGTGTATCTCGCCTGGATTACGGCAACAGGGAAATTGGCTCTGCGGTGGATACGTTCTGGCTGGCCGGGCCGCTCAAGATCAGCGCGGTCGAGCAAACCCGGTTTCTCGCCAAATTGGCGCTGGGGGAATTGCCGTTTCCGAAAGATATTCAGGGAGCCGTTCGAGAAATCATCCGATTGGAACAAGGCACGAATTGGAAACTCTATGGCAAAACGGGCTTGGGAAATGTTGCCGGAGTCAGGGTGGGCTGGTGGGTCGGCTGGGTGCAACGGGACGATCGCGTCTATGCATTTGCGCTGAACATGGATGTCCGGAGCGAGTCCGACGTGGGCAAACGGGTGGAGTTGGGTAAAGCCAGCCTGAAAGCATTGGGGTTGCCTTGATCGGCACCGCCGCGGGCTGCCAAGCGTGGGCCCGCGGCGGCCGCACGCCGATCAGAACAAGCCGCTGATCCGGCCGTCGTCGTCGACGTCGATGTGCTCGGCCGCCGGGACTTTGGGCAGGCCGGGCATGGTCATCATGTCGCCGGCGATGGCGACCACGAAGCCGGCGCCGTTGGCCAGGCGGACTTCGCGGATGGCGACGGTGTGGCCGCTGGGCGCGCCCTTGGCGTTGGGGTCGGTGGAGAAGGACATCTGGGTCTTGGCCATGCACACCGGGTAATGCCCGTAGTCGGCATTCCACGCTTCGAGCTGGGCCTTGACCTTGGCGTCGGCGCTGATGCCGGCGGCGCCATAGATCTTGGTGGCGATGGTCTCGATCTTGTTCCACAGCGTCGCTTCGTCGCCGTAGACGAAGGTATGCCGGCCCGGCTGGTGGTCGACGATGTCGGCGACCGTCCGGGCCAGCGCTTCCGCGCCCTTGCCGCCCTCGGCCCAGTGGCGGGCGAGGACCGCCTTCACGCCCAACGCCTCGCACTTCTTCATCAGCCACGCGATTTCGGCTTCGGTGTCGAAACTGAAATGGTTGATCGACACCACGCAGGGCAGGCCATAGTGCTCGCGGATGTTGTGGACGTGCCTTTCCAGGTTGGCGAAACCGGCTTCCAGCGCGGCGAGGTTTTCCTGATTCAGGTCTTCCTTTTTCACGCCGCCGTGGAATTTCAGGGCGCGTACCGTGGCGACCAGCACCACCGCGGCGGGGTTCAGCCCGGCCATGCGGCATTTGATGTCGATGAACTTCTCGGCGCCCAGGTCGGCGCCGAAGCCGGCTTCGGTCACCACGTAATCGGCCAGCTTCAGCGCAGTCTGGGTGGCGGTCACGGTGTTGCAGCCGTGGGCGATGTTGGCGAACGGCCCGCCGTGGATGATGGCGAGGTTGTTCTCCAGGGTCTGCACCAGATTCGGCTTGATGGCGTCCTTCAGCAGGGCGGCCATGGCGCCGTGGGCCTTGAGGTCGCGGGCGTAGACCGGGGTCTTGCCGTCGCTCTTGTAGCCGACGATGATGCGGCCCAGCCGCTCCTTCAGGTCCGCCATGCTGGTGGCCAGGCAGAGGATGGCCATCACTTCCGATGCCACCACGATGTCGAAGCCGTCTTCGCGCAGATAACCGTTGGCGGTGCCGCCCATGCCCACCACGATCTTGCGCAGGGCGCGGTCGTTCATGTCGACCACGCGCTTCCACTGGATGCGGCGCGGGTCGATGTCGAGCGCATTGCCGTGGTTGATGTGGTTGTCGATCAGGGCCGAGAGCAGGTTGTGGGCGACGCCGACGGCGTGGAAGTCGCCGGTGAAATGCAGGTTGATGTCCTCCATCGGCACCACCTGCGCATGGCCGCCACCCGCGGCTCCGCCTTTGACGCCGAAGCAGGGGCCGAGCGAGGGTTCGCGCAGGCACATCACGGTCTTCTTGCCGATCCGGTTCAGCGCGTCGCCCAGGCCGACCGTGGTCGTGGTTTTGCCTTCGCCGGCCGGGGTCGGGCTGATGGCGGTGACCAGGATGAGCTTGCCGTCGGGCCGGTCCTTGAGGCCGTCGATGTAGTCGAGCGCGACCTTGGCTTTGTAATGCCCGTAAGGGTCGAGGCTGGCGGCAGGAATTCCTAGTTTCTCGCGGGCCAGATCAATGATGGGCAGCATCTTGGCGCGCTGCGCGATTTCGATATCGGACATCAGGGTTCCTCGTGTTCGTGTTCGGGTCAGGCCGCCGGTCGGGGCCTGAATCGGGGCGCCATATTATCAAGTAGCTGGGGGGGTGGCAGCCAAGCGCGGGTCGCAAGGCGGCCAGAGTCGGCTGGTGCGGTCCGAGGTCGCTCAGCGCCACCAGGCGCCGAGCCGGCGTCCCGAATGAGTCTCCGCAACGGCTTGCACACGGCCTCCTCATCATCGACGATCGCAATGAGGACAGGGTTGGCTTGCTTCATGGTGCGGGAGGTTTGCGACAACTCCACCGAGGCGACATCGGACCTTGGTCTGACGGTCCATTCCTTCGGTGAGCCCGGTGCGACGGCCGTCCGCCTGCGAATTCGCTCGAACCGGCTTTTTTATGCCTCCTTTACGCACTCTTCCGTCATCTTTAGGAGATCTTTATCCCGAAATCGCTAAGCTTTCTCGTCCGAAATTCAAACTGCAGGGGATTTGGAGCTATGGACGTTTTCTATCTCGCGGTATTGATTGGCGTGTCCCTCGTGACGATCGGCTTGGTTCATGGCCTGGAATGCCTGAAGGAGAAAGAATGAGCTGGATTCATCTGTTGAGCGCCCTGCTCGCGCTGGGAGTCTTGGTTTATCTCGTATTCGCTCTCCTTTGTCCGGAGAAATTCTGATGACGGCCAACGGCTTGCTGCAAATCTGCGGGTACCTCGGTGTGCTGCTGGCCCTGGCCAAGCCGCTCGGCCGTTACATGGCCGCGGTGTACGAGGGGAGGTCGGCGACGGTGCGCGTGCTGGCATCGGTCGAGCGCTTCATCTACCGCATCACCGGCATCGATCCCGAGGCGGAAATGCGCTGGACCGGCTATGCCTCCGCCTTCCTGGTGTTCAACCTGCTGGGGGTTTTGGCGGTCTATGCACTCCAGCGGTGCCAGGGGTTCTTGCCGTTGAACCCTCAGGGCCTGCCCGCGGTCGCGCCGGATTCGGCCTTCAACACGGCGATCAGTTTCGCCACCAACACCAACTGGCAGGGCTACGGCGGCGAGACGACCCTGAGCCATCTCACCCAGATGCTGGGGCTGACGGTGCAGAATTTCGTGTCGGCCGCCAGCGGCATGGCGGTGCTGGTGGCGCTGATCCGGGGCTTCGTCCGCAGGAACGCCGATACCCTCGGCAATTTCTGGGTCGATCTGACGCGCAGCATCCTGCACATTCTGCTGCCGTTGTCGTTCCTTCTGGCCCTCCTGCTGATCGGTCAAGGTGTGGTGCAGACCTTCGAACCCTATCGGAACGTCACTCTCGTGGAAGCGACCGGTTACGACAGGCCGAAGCAGGACGATGGCGGTCACCCCCTGGTCGATGCGGACGGCAATCCGGTGACCGGGCACGTCACGGTCAGCGAACAGACGCTGGCTTTGGGGCCGGCGGCGTCGCAGGTCGCCATCAAGCAGCTCGGGACCAACGGCGGCGGGTTTTTCAGCGTGAATTCGGCCCATCCCTTCGAGAATCCGACGCCGTTTTCCAACTTCCTGGAAATGCTGGCGATCCTCGTGATCTCCGGGGCGCTTTGCCACACCTTCGGCGTGATGGTCGGCGATACCCGGCAGGGCTGGGTGATCCTGGCGGCGATGACGCTGATCTTCGTTCCGCTGCTTTTCGTCACCGTCCTCTGCGAGCAGGGCGGCAACCCCGCCTTCGCCGCTTTGGGCGTCGATCCGGCCGGCGGCAACATGGAGGGCAAGGAAACCCGCTTCGGCATCGTCAACTCCGCGCTGTGGGCGACGGCGACGACGGCGGCGTCCAATGGATCGGTCAACGCCATGCACGATTCCTTCACGCCCCTGGGCGGCCTGGTGCCGATGTGGCTGATGCAGCTGGGCGAGGTCGTGTTCGGCGGCGTGGGTTCCGGCCTGTACGGGATGCTGGTGTTCGCCATCGTCGCGGTGTTCGTCGCCGGCCTCATGATCGGCCGTACCCCGGAATACCTGGGCAAGAAGATCGAGGCCTACGAGATGAAGATGGCCGCCATCGTCATCCTGGTGCCGCCCTTGATGGTTCTGGGAGGGACGGCCGTCGCCGTCATGCTCGACGCCGGCAAGTCCTCGGTCTTCAATCCGGGCGCCCACGGCTTCAGTGAAATCCTTTACGCCTTCTCGTCCGCCGGCAACAACAACGGCAGTGCCTTCGCCGGCCTCGCGGCCAATACGCCTTTCTACAATCTCATGCTGGGGCTGGCGATGTGGTTCTCCCGCTACTGGCTGGCGGTGCCGGTGCTGGCGATCGCTGGCGCCCTGGCCGCCAAGAATTACGTGCCGCCCGGGGCGGGCACCCTGCCGACCCATACGCCGATGTTCGTCGGCCTGCTGGTCGGCGTGGTCATCATCGTCGGCGCCTTGACCTTCATACCGGCGCTGGCGCTTGGCCCCATCGTCGAACACCTCATGATGATCGGTGCTAGATAAGAGGGATCGTTCATGATTCATCAAACCGCGAAACCAGGACTGTTCGACCGCGAGATCCTCGCGGAGGCTTTGCTGGACTCGTTCCGCAAGCTGGCGCCGCGGACACAGTTGAAGAACCCGGTGATGTTCGTCGTCTACGTCGGCAGCCTGCTGACGACGGTGTTGTATGTTCAGTCCCTGGTCGGTCAGGGTGAGGCGCCTTCGGGATTCATACTGGCGATCACGCTCTGGCTCTGGTTCACCGTGCTGTTCGCCAATTTCGCCGAGGCGGTGGCGGAAGGGCGGGCCAAGGCCCAGGCTGCATCCCTGCGCAGCACCAGGCGCGACGTCATGGCGAAGAAGCTGGACGAGCCGCGCTACGGCGCCAACTACAGCAAGGTCCCGGGGTCGAGCCTGCGCCGCGGCGACGTGGTGCTGATCGAGGCCGGCGATTTCGTCCCTGCCGACGGCGAGGTGATCGAAGGGGTGGCTTCGGTCAACGAAAGCGCCATTACGGGTGAGAGTGCGCCGGTGATCCGCGAATCCGGCGGGGACTTCAGCGCGGTCACCGGAGGCACGCGGGTGCTGTCGGACTGGCTGGTGGTGCGGATCACGGTCAATCCGGGCGAGGCCTTCCTCGACCGCATGATCGCCATGGTCGAAGGCGCCAAGCGTCAGAAGACCCCGAACGAGATCGCCCTGACCATTTTGCTGGTGGCGCTCACCCTGATTTTCCTGATGGCGACCGTGACCCTGCTGCCGTTTTCGATCTACAGCGTGGAAACGGCCGGCGAGGGCCGGCCGATCATGGTCACCGTGCTGGTCGCGCTCCTGGTGTGCCTGATTCCCACCACCATCGGCGGCCTGCTCTCGGCCATCGGGGTGGCCGGCATCGGCCGGATGATGCGCAAGAATGTGATCGCCACCTCGGGCCGGGCGGTGGAGGCGGCGGGGGACGTGGACGTGCTGCTGCTCGACAAGACCGGCACCATCACGCTCGGCAACCGCCAGGCATCGGCCTTCCTGCCGCTGCAGGGGATCGGCCGGCAGGAATTGGCCGACGCCGCGCAGCTGGCGTCGCTGGCGGACGAGACGCCGGAAGGCCGCAGCGTGGTGGTGCTGGCCAAGCAGAAGTACGGCTTGAGGGAACGTGACGTGCGTACCCTGGGTGCCACCTTCGTGCATTTCAGCGCCCAGACCCGCATGAGCGGCGTGAACCTCGAAGGTCGCCAGATCCGCAAGGGGGCGGCCGATGCGATCCGCGTCTACGTGGAGGAGCAGGACGGCAGTTTCCCCGAGGAAGTACAGAAGCTGGTCCATGATGTGGCGCGGCGCGGCAGCACGCCGCTGGTGGTCGCCGAAAATGGGCGGGTGCTGGGCGTGATCGAGCTGAAGGACATCGTCAAGGGCGGCATCAAGGAACGCTTCGTCGAACTGCGCCGGATGGGGATCAAGACGGTCATGATCACCGGCGACAATCCGCTGACCGCGGCCGCCATCGCCGCCGAGGCCGGGGTGGACGATTTCCTGGCGGAGGCGACGCCCGAGGCCAAGCTCAAGCTGATCCGCAGCTACCAGGCGGAAGGCCGGTTGGTGGCGATGACCGGTGATGGTACCAACGACGCCCCGGCCCTGGCCCAGGCCGACGTGGCCGTGGCGATGAACACGGGCACACAGGCTGCCAAGGAGGCCGGCAACATGGTGGACCTGGATTCCAATCCCACCAAACTCATCGAGATCGTGGAGACAGGCAAACAGATGCTGATGACCCGTGGCGCACTGACCACCTTCAGCATCGCCAACGACGTGGCGAAGTATTTCGCCATCATCCCGGCGGCGTTCGCGAGCACGTATCCGGCGCTGAATGCGCTCAATGTCATGGGGCTCGCAACGCCCGCCAGCGCCATCCTCTCGGCGGTGATCTATAACGCCCTCATCATCGTCGCGCTCATTCCGCTGGCGCTGAGGGGAGTGAGCTACAAGCCGGTGGGCGCTTCGGCGCTGCTGCGCAACAACTTGCTGATCTATGGCGTCGGCGGCCTGGTCGTACCCTTCATCGGCATCAAGCTGATCGACCTGCTGCTCGTCGCCCTGGATCTGGTTTAGGGGTGCCCCATGATCAACCATTTCAAACTCGCATTGCTCATGCTGCTGGTGTGGACCCTGGTCACGGGTGTCTTCTATCCGGTGCTGGTCACCCAGCTGGGGCAACTGCTGTTTCCCCGCCAGGCCAATGGCAGCCTGATCGAAAAGGACGGGAAGGTTCTGGGCTCCGAACTCATCGGCCAGCCCTTCGGCGATCCCCGCTATTTCTGGGGCCGCCCCTCGGCGACCGCACCGCATGCCTACAATGCCGGGGCCTCCAGCGGTTCCAATCAGGGGCCGACGAATCCGGCGTTGCTCGCGGCCATCAAGAGCAGGGTTCAGGCGTTGCGGAATGCCGATCCCGGCAATACGGCGCCGGTGCCGGTCGATCTGGTCACCGCTTCCGGCAGCGGCCTGGACCCGCACATCAGTCCCGCCGCCGCGGCCTACCAGGCGGCCCGCGTGGCGCGGCTGCGCAACCTGTCGCTACCCGTGGTCGAGGACCTGGTGAAACGGTACACCGAAGGCCGTCAATTCGGCTTTCTAGGCGAGCCGCGGGTCAATGTGCTCAAGCTCAATCTCGCGCTGGATGCCCTCCGATGAAGGTCATCATGAACGCCGGAAAATCCCGAAGAGGGCAGTTTCCACGGGCGGTACTGGCTCGATGGACAGGCGCGGCAGGAGAGCCGCCGTGGGAGGAGAGTGAGGGGGGAGCGAGATGGCACCCCATGGGGGCATTTGACACATCGGTTCGGCGCGGGCCAGGGGCCGCCCACGGATGGGGATGGTAGCGCCGCCGATGGCCGCGGAACGTCCGGACCCGGATGCCCTGCTCGCCAGGGTCGAGCGCGAGCAGGCCAGAGCGCGGCGGGGCCGGCTCAAGATTTTCTTCGGCGCCGCGGCGGGGGTGGGCAAGACCTATGCGATGCTGGAGGCGGCCCGGGAGCGGCGCGCCGAGGGTATCGATGTCGTGGTCGGACTGGTGGAAACCCACGGTCGGAAGGAGACCGAGGCCCTCCTCGAAGGACTGGAGATGTTGCCGGTACGGACGGTCGAATACCGCGGTACGGTGGTCGGCGAGTTCGATCTCGACGGCGCGCTCAAACGCCGGCCCTCGGTGATCCTGGTCGACGAGCTGGCTCACACCAACACCGCCGGTTCCCGCCATCCCAAGCGCTGGCAGGACGTGGAAGAGTTGCTGCGTGCCGGCATCGACGTCTACACCACGCTCAACGTCCAGCACCTGGAGAGTCTCAACGACGACGTGGGCCAGATTTCCGGCATCCGGGTGTGGGAAACCGTGCCGGACACGGTGTTCGAAGCGGCGGATGAAGTCGAACTGATCGACTTGCCTCCGGACGAGCTGCTGGTCCGTCTCAAGGAGGGCAAGGTCTATCTACCCCAGCAGGCAGAGCTGGCGGCAGAGAATTTCTTCCGCAAGGGCAACCTCATCGCGCTGCGCGAACTGGCCTTGCGCCAGACCGCGGCTCGTGTCGACGCCCAGATGCAGGACTACCGCGAGGACCACACCATCCGGGAGGTCTGGCAGGTCGGTGAGCGCATCCTGGTGTGCATCGGCCCGAACCCGATGGCGGAACGGCTGATCCGCGCCGGCAAGCGACTGGCGGCCAGCCTCAAGGCGGAGTGGCTCGTGGTGTACGTGGAGACCCCGGCGCTGCAGCGCCTCCCGGCGGAGCGGCGCGATGCAGTGCTGCGCATGCTGCGGCTGGCGGAACAGCTCGGCGCCGAGACAGTCACCCTGAGTGCGCCGGACATGAGCGAGGCCATCATCGATCTCGCCAGGGAACGTAACGTCACCAAGATCGTGATGGGCAAACCTCGGCGGCGCGGCTGGAAGCGCTGGCTGCTGGGTTCGGTGGTGGACACGATCATTGCCGAGGCTCACAACATCAACGTCTACCTGCTGGGCAGTCCGCCGGGTGAGGACCGTGGCCAGGAATCGCTTCAGGCGCCGCAGCCAGGGCTGAGCGCCAAACCGGACCGCGGCGGTGGGGCGGAGTACCGGGGCTATCTGGGAGCGGCGACGGCGACGTTCCTGTGTACTCTGACGGCGAAGGCGATGTTCGGCCGGTTCGAGCTGACCAACCTGGTGATGGTGTATCTGCTGGGCGTCATCTTCGTGGCGACCCGTTATGGGCGCGGGCCGTCCATCCTCGCTTCCATCCTGGGCGTCCTCGCCTTCGATTTCTTCTTCGTGGCGCCGTATCACACCTTTTCCGTCGCCGACACCCAGTATTTGTTCACCTTCGCCGTCATGTTCAGCGTTGCTCTGGTGACCGCCAACCTGATGGCAAACGTCCGCTCCCAGGCCAAGGTCGCTTCCCATCGGGAACGCCGGGCGACCGTCCTGTATGCCATGAGCAAAGAACTGGCGGCGAGCCGGAGCGAGGCCGAGATCGTCCGGATCGCGGTGCGCCAGATCGAAACCGAGTTCGGAGGACGCGCCGTGCTGCTGTTCCCGGACGAAAGCGGAAGGATCGGCTATCCGGTTTCCCCGCTTGCGGAGGAATTCTTGCCGGGCATCGACATGAGCGTGGCCCAATGGGTGTTCGATCACGACGAAATGGCCGGCCGGGGTACCAATACGCTGCCCGGCGCCAGCGGCGTGTACATCCCTTTGACCGGAGCGGAAAAGACCATCGGCGTGTTGGTCATGAAGCCGGTCAACCTGCGGCGGGTTTTCCTGCCGGAGCAGCAAAAGCTCCTGCAGACCTTCGTGAACCTGATCTTGCAGGCGATCGAGCGGGTCCGCCTCGCCGAACAGGCCCGCATCAACCAGGTGCGGATGGAGTCCGAGCGCCTGCGCAATTCCCTGCTCAGCTCGATCTCCCACGATCTGCGCACCCCGCTCGCGACCATCGTGGGCTCGGCGAGCACCCTGGTCGAAGGCGACTACGCCCTGGAGCCGGAGGACCGGCGGGAGCTCTGTCGGGCGATCTACGACGAGTCCCGCCGCATGGCCAGCCTGGTGAACAATATCCTGGACATGGCCTGGTTCGACGCCGGGGTGGTCAAGCTCCATCTGCAGTGGCACGTTCTGGAGGAAATCGTCGGCACCGTGTTGACGCGCTTGAAGAAGCAGCTCGAACGGCGCCCGGTGACGGTGCGCCTGCCGCGGGATGCCCCCTTCGTCTACGTGGATTCGGTGATGCTGGAGCAGGTGCTGGCCAACCTGATGGAGAATGCCATCCGCTACACGCCGGAAAATAGTCCCATCGAGATTGCCGCCGAGGCCACGCCGTTCACGATGACCATCACGGTTTCCGACCACGGGCCTGGCATTCCCAAAGGTCAGGAGGAGCTCATCTTCGAAAAATTCTACCGGGTCCACCGCGAAGGCCCGCAAAGCGGTGTCGGTCTGGGACTCGCCATCTGCCGTGCCATCGTGGAGGCGCATGGCGGTTACATCCGCGCCAGGAACCGGGCCGGCGGTGGAGCGGTATTCACGATCGTCCTGCCGCTGCGGGAGTCGCCGCCCCGGATCGAACCGGAAGCCGAGCCGGCGGAATAGACCATGCCCGGCCCCAATCCCGTCGTTTTGGTCATCGAGGACGACCCGCCGATGCGACGGTTCCTGCGCACCAGTCTGCGCAGCCAGGGTTTTCAGGTGTACGAAGCCGATACCGGCAACCGCGGCATCATCGAGGCCGGGCTACGCCGGCCGGAGGTCGTCGTTCTCGACCTCGGCCTGCCGGACAGGGATGGCGTCGAGGTCGTCAAGGCGCTGCGGGAATGGACCCTGCTGCCCATCATCGTGTTGTCGGCCCGCAGCACGGAGGAGCACAAGATCGAAGCCCTGGATGCCGGCGCCGACGATTACCTGACCAAACCGTTCGGCATCGGCGAACTCTTGGCCCGCATCCGGGTGGCCCTCCGGCGTTCGGCCGGCGTTACCGTGAATGTCCCGGACGAGGGAGGCGCCGGCGGGGGCTTGCGGATCGACTTGCTGCGGCGCACCGTGGCGGTCGGTGAACGGGAGATACGCCTGACCCCCACCGAATACCGTCTGCTCGCCGCGCTGGCGCGCCACGCGGGCAAGGTGCTGACCCACCGCCAACTGCTGTTGGAGGTCTGGGGGCCCAGCCATGTAGAGGATTGCCACTACCTCAGGATCTACATGAGCCAGCTTCGGCAGAAGCTCGAAACCGATCCGGCCAAGCCGGAATACCTGATCACGGAGTCCGGGGTAGGATACCGCCTGAAAGTATGAGAATGGCGGAGAGGGGGGCTAAAACAGCGCCAGTTGCCGTTGTCCGGGCGGCGTGAAAAGGTCGCTGACCAAGCCGGGCGGTTCCTCGGTCAGATCATGGCGTTTCAGCGCCAGGCGGAAGCGGCGGGCGAGGAGCGCCGCGTAGTCGCCGCTCCCGACCTGGCGCCGGCCGAAGCCGGGGTCGTAGATCCTGCCGCCGTGGGCGAGTGTGACCAGGTTGAGAGTGTGAGCGGCTTTCAGCGGGTAGTGCGCGGTCAGCCATTCCGCGAACAGGGATTCGACCTCCCGCGGCAGCCGCAGCAGGATGTATCCCGCCGATACGGCGGCGTGCTCGGCCGCCTTTTCCACGATGCGTTCCATCTCGCTGTCCGTGAGCCAGGGGATGATCGGTGCGATCATCACCTTCACCGGCACTCCGGCTGCGGCGAGGCGCGCGACGGCCAGCAGCCGCCGGTGCGGGGCCGAGGCGCGGGGTTCGAGCTTCAGGGCCAGGGTTTTGTCCAGCGTGGTGATGGACACCTGCACGTTGGCCAGGCCTGCCGCTGCCATCTCGCTGAGGATGTCCAGATCGCGCTCGATCAGGGCGGATTTGGTGGTGATCGTCACCGGGTGGCGGGCGCGCTGCAGGACTTCCAGCACTTGGCGGGTGATCCGCCACTCGCGCTCGATGGGCTGGTAGGGATCGGTGTTGGCGCCCAGGGCGAGCGGTGAGCACCGGTAGCCGGGACGGGCCAGCTCCTTTTCGAGCAGGGCTGGTGCGTCGGGCTTGGCGAACAGCCGGGTCTCGAAATCCAGCCCCGGCGACAGTCCCACATAGGCGTGGCTGGGACGGGCATAGCAGTAGATGCAGCCATGTTCGCAGCCGCGGTAGGGATTCAGTGACTGATCGAAAGGGATGTCCGGCGACTGGTTGCGGGTGACGACGGAGCGGGAGGTTTCGACGCTGACCGTGGTCGCCAGCGGCGGGGGTTCTTCCGGAAACCAGCCGTCGTCCACCGCCTCCCGGGTCGTGGCAGAAAATCGGGAAGCCGCGTTGCTGACGGCGCCGCGGCCGTGGCGCGGACTGCCGGGTTTCATGGGCCGGGCGTTCCCATACGCCTCACCGCCTGCCGCAAGTCGGGCAGGAGGGGTTCCTGCCCAGCCTGACTTCATGCC
The DNA here is from genome assembly GCF_051295855.1 of Methylococcus sp. S1M. Taxonomy (NCBI): domain Bacteria; kingdom Pseudomonadati; phylum Pseudomonadota; class Gammaproteobacteria; order Methylococcales; family Methylococcaceae; genus Methylococcus; species Methylococcus sp. S1M. Next base: position 465,738 of record NZ_JBPDXO010000002.1, on the reverse strand, counting down.
ATTCCAGCCGCAGCGCATCGAAGACCACGAGGCGGTCGCTGCGAACGCCGGGAAGGCCCAAAAGCAGTTTGATGGCTTCCAGGGCTTGCAGGCTGCCGATGATGCCGGGCAGCGCTGCGACGACGCCGTTGCGGGCGCAGCTTGCATCCGGTTCGCCGCCCTGGGGATAGAGACAGTTGTAGCAAGGGTTCACGCCATCGCCGGGCGTGAATACGGCGAGTTGTCCCTCGAAGCGGATCGCGGCGCCCGACACCAGCGGGGTGCGGGTGGCCACGCAGGCCGCGTTGACGGCGAAGCGGGTGGCGAAGTTATCGGAGCAGTCCAGGACCACGTCGACCGCGCCGGCCCATTCCTCGAGGGCCGCTGCGGAGAGGCGTTCGGCGACCGGCTCGATCCGCACGTCGGGATTCATGCGCCGCAGCCGCCCGGCACAGGCCTCGGCCTTGCTCCGGCCGATGTCTGCCGTGTCGAAAGCGATCTGACGCTGGAGGTTGGAGAGATCGACGGCGTCGAAATCGCTTATGACCAGCCTGCCGACGCCGGCGGAAGCCAGATACATGGCGGCCGGCGAGCCCAGTCCGCCCAGGCCGATGATGAGGGCGCTGGCGCCGAGCAGCCGGTCCTGACCTCCGGCGTCGACCTCGGGAAGCATGATCTGGCGGCTGTAGCGGAGGAGTTGAACGTCGTCCATCGCGGGCTCGTGGTGTCGCGGAGTCGCGATTATAGCGCCGCCGCCGTCTCACGATGTCGTCCGGTTTGTTGGCCATGCCGCTGGGGTAAACTGGTCGGCCGCTATTGCACAAGCGTCGAAGAATCACAGCCATGATTTTACTCGCCATCGAGACCGCGACCGAAGCCTGCTCGGCAGCACTGTACCAGGACGGCGCCGTCCTGGAGCGCCACGAGGTGGCTCCCAGGGAGCACAACCGGCTGATCCTGCCCATGTTGGAGTCGCTGCTCGCGGAAGCCGGCATGGCACTGGGGCGGGTGGACGCCATCGCGGTCGGGCGGGGGCCGGGTTCGTTCACGGGGGTCCGCATCGCTGCGGGGGTGGCGCAGGGGATCGCCTTCGCGCTGGATCTCCCGGTCGCTCCGGTCTCGACCCTCGCCGCCCTGGCCGACGAGGCGATCGCCGAGACGGGCTGCGAATACGCCTTTCCGTGCATCGACGCGCGCATGGGCGAGGTCTATTTCGCCGTCTACCGTCGGGATGCGGAAGGCTACCCCGAATTGCTGGGGCAGGAGCGTGTTCTGGCGCCCGGCCGGGTGGATTTTTCGTCGGCGGCAGGGACTGGCGCAGGAACCGGAAGCGGCTGGGCCACTTACCGGGCTTGCCTGAGCGGCCTGGCCGGCGGGCGGCTGGACTCGGTCCTGAGTGGCCGCTTTCCCCGCGCCGCGGCGGTCGCCCGCCTGGGTGCCAGGATTCATGCCCGGGGAGGCAGCGTTCCGCCGGAACAGGCTCTGCCGGTTTACCTCCGCGACGATGTCGCCAAGAAGCCGAAGCCCTGAGGCGGGACGCCGCGTATCGGCCGTCGCGGCTCCTGTAGTACACTAACCGCATGGCGCAATATTTCGAGGTGCATCCCCACACGCCGCAGCAGCGGCTGATCCGCCAGGCCGCGGAGATCGTCCGCCAGGGGGGGGTGATCGTCTATCCGACCGATTCGTCCTATGCCTTCGGCTGTCAGCTGGACCGCAAGGATGCCCTGCATCGCATCCGCACCATCCGCCAGCTGGACGAGGAGCATAATTTCACGCTGATCTGCCACGATCTTTCCCAGGTATCGGCTTTCGCCCGGATCAACAACGAAGCTTTCCGTCTGATCAAGACCTTGACGCCAGGGCCCTATACTTTCCTGCTGGAGGCCACGCGCGAGGTGCCGCGCCGCCTCCAGCATCCCAAGCGCAAGACCATCGGGATCCGCCTGCCCGACAACGCGGTTTCGCGGATGCTGGTGGCCGAGCTGGGTGAACCCCTGTTCAGCTCGACCCTGATCCTGCCAGGCGAGACCGAAGGACTCGCCGATCCCGAGGACATCCGGGAGCGAGTGGGGACGCGGGTGGAACTGATCCTCGCCGCGGGCGTCATACCCTTCGCGGAGACCACGATCGTCGACCTGACCGGCGAGTTTCCGGTCATCGTTCGCCAGGGCAAAGGCAGTATCGGCTTCCTGCGCGCCTAGCCTTTTCATCCTTTTTCACTTCGGGTCTGATCACACGATGGATGATCTTACTTTGGTTCAGCGTTTCAGCGTCTGGGTGTTGCCGGTGCTGTTCGCGATCACCCTCCACGAGGTGGCACACGGCTGGGCTGCCAGCAGGCTGGGTGACAACACTGCCAAGCGCCTCGGCCGCCTGTCGCTGAACCCGCTGCGGCACATCGATCCGGTCGGGACTCTCCTGGTGCCGGGGCTGCTGCTGGCTTTCGGGGGTTTCATCTTCGGCTGGGCCAAGCCGGTGCCGGTGGACTGGGGGCGGCTGCGCCGGCCGCGCCGTGACATGGCGCTGGTGGCGGTCGCCGGACCCGGAGCCAACCTGGTGATGGGCCTGGGATGGGCGATTCTGCTGCGGCTGGCCACGGAGCTGCCCGAAAGCCTGGGCTACGTGGCTCTGCCCCTCGGGTTGATGGGGAAGGCCGGGGTGACCATCAACAGCGTGCTGATGGTGCTGAACCTGCTGCCGATTCCGCCGCTGGACGGCAGCCGGGTCGTTTCCACCCTCCTGCCGCTGCGGGCGGCGATCCAGTACGGCCGGCTCGAGCCTTACGGCTTCTGGATCCTGCTGATCCTGATCTACACGGACATGCTGGGACGCATCATGGTTGGGCCGCTGCTGCTGGTCCAACATCTGATCTATACCGTCGTCGGTTTGGCCGGAGGCGCATGACCGGGGCGGCGCCCGCCCCGGAAGTCCTGGAGCCGGTCGCGCGGGTCAAGGGTGCGCCGGTCGGTCAGTTGCCGGAAGATCTGTACATTCCGCCGGATGCGCTGGAAATCTTTCTCGAGGCCTTCGAAGGTCCGCTCGATCTGTTGCTGTATCTGATCCGCAAGCAGAATTTCGACATCCTCGACATCCCGATCGCCGAGATCAGCCGCCAGTACATCGGTTACATCGAGATGATGGACAGCCTGCGAATGGAACTGGCGGCGGAGTACCTGCTGATGGCCGCGATCCTGGCCGAGATCAAGTCCAGGATGCTGCTGCCCCGGCCGAAGGAGACGGAAGCCGAGGAAGAGGATCCGCGTGCCGAACTCGTGCGGCGCCTGCAGGAATACGAGCGTTTCAAGGCCGCGGCGGAACGGCTGGACCGGCTGCCTCGGCTGGAGCGCGACCTGTTCGAAGCCGGGGCGGGGAGCGACGACATCCCGGTGCCGAAGGTCTATCCGAGCATCGCCATGAAAGACCTCCTGTCGGCCTTCCAGGACGTCCTCAAGCGCCTGAACCACACCCGCCATCATCACATATGCCGGGAATCCCTGTCGGTGCGCGAGCGTATGAGCATGATCCTGGAGCGCCTGGCGGGCAATGCGACGCTGGCTTTCGAAACCCTGTTCCCGCTGCACGAGGGTCGGCCCGGGGCGGTGGTGTCGCTGCTGGCCGTGCTGGAACTGGGCAAGGAACGGCTGATCGAAATCATCCAGGACGAGCCCCTCGGCGCCCTGCGGGTGCGCGCTGTGGCCGCTACCGGAGGCGACTGAGGTGGATCTCAAGGCCATCCTCGAGGCGGCACTGTTCGCGGCGCAAAGGCCGCTTTCTCTGGCCGAGCTGGAAGCGCTGTTCGGCGAGGACGAGCGGCCCGCCACGGAGGAGATCCGCCTGGCGCTGGCGACGCTGGCAGACGAGTATGCCGCGCGGCCGCTGGAACTGCGCAAGGTGGCCAGCGGCTACCGGTTCCAGGTCCGCGCCGCCTATGCGCCGTGGATTTCCAGGCTGTTCGAGGAGCGGCCCGGACGCTACTCGCGCGCTCTGCTGGAGACTCTGGCGATCATCGCCTACCGCCAGCCGGTGACGCGCGGTCAGATCGAAGAGATTCGCGGTGTCGCGGTCAGTTCGGGGATCATCCGGACGCTCACCGAGCGGGAATGGGTGACCGTGGTCGGCCATCGCGACGTTCCAGGCCGCCCGGCGCTGTTTGCCACCACACCCCAGTTTCTCGATCATTTCAATCTCGAATCCCTGGCGGATTTGCCGGCCCTGCCGGAATTCGCCGTATCACCGGAGTTAGAAGATGTCCTTGCCGCCGCGCAAACCGACCCGACCCATCCGTCCGAGGAACCGCCCGATCCAGCCGACGCCGGGGCCTGAGCCAGCCGAAGCCGGCGAGGGCGAGCGTATCCAGAAAGCGCTGGCGCGTGCCGGTTTCGGCTCCCGGCGGGAGATCGAAGCACTGATCCGCGACGGCAAAGTTTTCCTCAACCGCCGGCCGGCCCATCTCGGCGATCGCTACCGCAAGGGTGACCAGATCATGCTGAACGGCCATTTGGTCAACCTCGAAAAGCGTCTGCAGGCATTCACCCGTGTGCTGCTGTACCACAAGCCGGTGGGCGAGCTGGTCAGTCGGCGCGATCCGGAGGGCCGTCCGGTGATCTTCTCGCGGTTGCCGCGTCTGGAGCTGGGCCGCTGGGTGGCGGTCGGACGGCTGGACGTGAACACCCAGGGGCTGATCCTCCTGACCAACAACGGCGAACTGGCCCATCGTCTGATGCACCCGTCCCGCGCAGTCGAGCGCGAGTACGCCGTCCGGATCCTGGGAACGGTCAGCGAGGCCGTCATCGAAAGGTTGCTCGACGGGGTGCAGCTCGAAGACGGTCCGGCGCGCTTCGAATCGGTGGCAGAAGCCGGGGGAGAGGGCGCGAACCGCTGGTTTCACGTGGTGGTCCGGGAAGGACGCAACCGGCTGGTGCGGCGTCTGTGGGAATCGCAGAATCTGGTCGTGAGCCGTCTCATCCGGGTGCGCTACGGCGACATCGTTCTGCCGCCGCGGCTACGCGCCGGGGCCTCCATCGAGCTGGAAGGGGAGGCTCTGGATGGTTTGCTGCGTTCCGTGGGGCTTCCGCCAGTGACGCCGGAAACCCCGCAGAAGCGTCGCTTCGGCGGGGAGACGCGGGGCCGGGAAGAGAGGCGGCGCAACCGGCGGAGCGCGCTTTCTGGGAAGCGGTGAAGCCGGTATGATGCAGCCTCGGCGCTGCCGGGCCGGCGGGGAGAGCGCTCCGGATTCGGGAGAAGGACGTATTCGATGAACACCCATATCGTTTGGCATCAATCCACCGTAACCCGCGGTCAGCGCGAACGGCAGAACGGTCACAAGAGCTTCATTCTCTGGTTCACCGGGCTCTCCGGCGCCGGCAAATCGACCCTCGCGCATCGGGTCGAGCAGCTTCTGTTCGAGCAGGGCTGCAGAACCTACGTCTTCGACGGTGACAACGTCCGCCACGGCTTGTGCTCGGACCTGGGGTTCAGCGCCGAGGACAGGTGCGAGAACATCCGCCGCATCGGCGAGATGAGCAAGCTGTTCATCGATGCCGGCGTGATCGCCCTGACCGCCTTCATCTCGCCCTTTCGCCGCGACCGCGATCTGGTCAGAGCCCTGGTCGAGCCCGGTGACTTCGTCGAAATCTTCTGCGATGCCCCCCTCGAAGTCTGCGAACAGCGCGATGTGAAGGGGCTGTACCGCAAGGCGAGGGCCGGCGAGATACCGGAGTTCACCGGGATTTCATCGCCCTACGAAAAGCCGCTTGCTCCGGAGATCACGGTGCGGACCGGGGAGGACGGCCTGGATGAATGCGCCGGGCAAATCCTGGGATATCTCGAGAAGAACGGAAAGATCAACCTGAAAACGACAAGGTAGGACAACATGGCAAAAGTCATCAGAAAAGCCGTTTTCCCGGTCGCGGGGCTGGGGACCCGCTTCCTGCCCGCCACCAAGGCCAGCCCGAAGGAAATGCTGCCGGTGGTGGACAAGCCGTTGATCCAATATGCGGTGGAAGAAGCCGTGGCAGCCGGCATCGACGAGATGGTGTTCATCACCGGCCGCAGCAAGAACGCGATCATGGACCATTTCGACAAGGCCTACGAACTCGAGACGGAACTGGCGGCGCGAGGCAAGGACGACATCCTGAACATCGTCCGGAACATCATTCCGCCGCACGTCACCTGCATCTACATCCGTCAGGCCGAAGCGCTGGGGCTGGGCCATGCCGTCAACTGCGCCAAGGCGGTCATCGGCAACCAACCATTCGCGGTGCTGCTCGCCGACGATCTCATCGACGGCAACAACCACGGCGGCTGTCTGTCACAGATGGTCCGGGTATTCGACAAATGGCAGTGCTCGGTGCTGGGCATCGAGCGCATCGATCCCGGCGACACTCACAGCTACGGCATCGTGAAGACCAGTCCGATCGAGGCCGGGCTGGACAAGGTCGAAGCGATCGTGGAAAAGCCGCGGCCCGAGAACGCGCCATCCAACCAGGCCGTGGTGGGACGCTACATCCTCACGCCGGCGATCTTCGACAAGCTTGCCAATGTCTCGCGCGGCGCGGGCGGGGAAATCCAGCTCACCGACGCCATCGCCATGCTGCTCAACGAGCAGACGGTGTTGGCCTACGAATTCAACGGCAAGCGTTACGATTGCGGATCGAAGCTGGGCTATCTCATCGCCACGGTGGAACAGGGCCTGCAGCATCCCGATTTGCGGGCTGGCTTCGAAGCCTATCTGCGGAGTCTGCAGCTCTAGGATGCGCGGTGGGGCATTGCCGGGGACGTCTCCCGGCAATGCCTGTCGGTCATTTGGACAGGGTGGTCGCCAGGCGTTCCATGGCCTTTTCCAGATTGGCCATGCTGGTGGCGATGGAGAGACGGACGTGGCCCGGTGCGCCGAAAGCCGAGCCCGGCACCACGGCCACGCCGCCCTGTTCGATCAGGTATTCGGACAGCGCCACGTCGTCCGCCAGATGCAGCCTGGCCATCGCCGCTTCGACATTCGGCAGGACATAGAAGGTGCCGTGGGTTTTCAGGCAATCGACGCCGGGGATGGCGTTCAGTCTTCCGACCACGAAGTCGTGCCTTTCCTTGAAAGCCTCCACCATGCCGGCGATGAAGCCCTGCTCGCCATTGAGCGCGGTCTCTGCCGCGACCTGCGAGATCGAGGTGGGATTGGAGGTGCTCTGCGACTGGATGTTGGTCATGGCCTCGATCAGCCGCTCGGGTCCGGCTGCGTAGCCGATGCGCCAGCCGGTCATCGAGTAGGCTTTGGACACGCCGTTCAGCACCACGGTCCGCTCGTACAGGTCCGGACAGACGTTCAGGATGTTGCTGAATCCACCTTCCCAGAGGATGTGCTCGTACATATCGTCGGTGGCGACGACGACATCGGGAAACCGCCGCAGCACCTCACCGAGGCCGGCCAGCTCGTCCGCGGTGTAGGCCATGCCGGTGGGATTGGATGGACTGTTGATCACGAACAGCCGGGTTCTGGCCGTCAGCGCGGCTTCCAGTTGTGCCGGCGTGATCTTGAACGCCTGCTGTTGCCCGGCCTCGACGATCACCGGGACGGCGCCGGCCAGCAGCACCATGTCCGGATAGGATACCCAGTAAGGCGCCGGGATGACGACCTCGTCGCCGGGGTTGAGCAGGGCCTGGGCCAGATTGTAGAAACTCTGCTTGCCGCCGCAGGACACCAGGATCTGATTGAGCGCGTAATCCAAGCCGTTTTCGCGTTTGAATTTCGCCTGGATCGCCTGCTTGAGGCCGGGCGTTCCATCGACCGCCGTGTATTTGGTGAAACCCTTTTCGATGGCCCGGATGGCCGCCTGTTTGATATGGTCCGGCGTGTCGAAGTCCGGTTCGCCCGCGCCCAGTCCCACGATGTCCTTGCCGGCGGCGCGCATCGCGGCGGCGCGGGCGGTGACGGCGAGGGTCGGGGACGGCTTGATGGACTGGACGCGGTCGGAAAGTCGTATGCTCATTGGTTTCGCGGATTGGCTGGAAAATTCGAGGCGTTATGTTACCGGTTAGGCGGCTTTCCTTGAACTCCGCGGGTGGAAAATTTGTCATTATCCCGAGGGTATCCATTCCGTCACACCGGCTTCGGCTATCCTTGAAACTCCCCCTGCCAGTGACTCGTTCCCCGGAGGATTGAATACGCCATGTTGCCTGGAAGCGGCCATTGCCTGGCCCAACCGGTCGAGCAAAGCTCGAAACTGCCGCGCGCCCAGAAATCCAAGCCGTTCTTGCTGCGAAGCGGTTATGCGCCGTCGGGCGATCAGCCGGAGGCCATCCGGCGTCTGGTCGAGGGCCTGAACGACGGCGAGTTGCACCAGACGCTGCTCGGCGTGACCGGTTCGGGCAAGACTTTCACCATTGCCAACGTGATTGCCCAGGTTCAGCGCCCGACCCTGATCCTGGCGCACAACAAGACGCTGGCCGCGCAGCTTTACGGCGAGATGAAGGAATTCTTCCCCGAGAATTCGGTGGAATACTTCGTGTCCTATTACGACTACTACCAGCCCGAGGCCTATGTGCCGGCCTCCGACACCTACATCGAAAAGGATTCGTCGCTGAACGAGCACATCGAGCAGATGCGGCTGTCGGCGACCAAGGCGCTGATCGAGCGGCATGACACCGTCATCGTCGCGACCGTGTCCTCCATCTACGGCCTGGGCGAGCCGGCCTCCTATTTCGAGATGGTGCTGCACCTGGTGCGCGGTGACATGATCGACCAGCGCACCCTGGTCCGGCGTTTGGCCGAGCTCCAGTACACCCGTAATGAAGCCGAACTGCGGCGCGGCAGCTACCGTGTCCGTGGCGACGTGATCGACATCTACCCGGCCGAGTCGGAGAAGGAAGCGCTGCGGGTCGAGCTGTTCGACGACGAGATCGAGCGGCTGTCGCTGTTCGACCCTTTGACCGGCGAGATCATTTCCCGCATCGCCCGCTACACCGTCTACCCCAAGACCCATTACGTCACCCCGCGGGAGAAGCTGCTGCAGGCGGTGGAAGAGATCAAGGTCGAACTCAAGGACCGGCTGGAGCATCTCCGCAGCCAGCACAAACTGGTGGAAGCCCAGCGCCTCGAACAGCGGACCCTCTTCGACGTCGAAATCATCCTGGAGGTCGGCTATTGCTCGGGCATCGAGAACTATTCACGCTTCCTGTCGGGCCGGGCGCCAGGCGAACCGCCGCCGACCCTGTTCGATTACTTGCCGGACGATGCGCTGATCGTGATCGACGAGAGCCATGTCACCGTGCCGCAGATCGGCGCAATGTACCGCGGCGACCGCTCCCGCAAGGAAACGCTGGTGGAGTATGGCTTCAGGCTGCCGTCGGCGCTCGACAACCGGCCGCTCAAATTCGAGGAATTCGAGGCGCGGGCGCCGCAGCGGATCTATGTCTCGGCGACGCCGGGCCCCTATGAACGGGCCCACTCCGGGGCGGTGGTGGAACAGGTCGTGCGCCCCACCGGCCTGGTCGATCCGGAAGTCGAGGTCCGCCCTGCATCGACCCAGGTCGACGATTTGCTGTCGGAGATCCGCTTCCGGGTGCAGGGGGGCGAACGCGTGCTGGTGACCACGCTGACCAAGCGCATGGCCGAGGACCTCACCGAGTACCTGATGGAACACGACGTGGCCGTGCGCTATCTGCACTCCGACGTGGACACCGTGGAGCGGGTGGAAATCATCCGCGACCTCCGGCTCGGCAAGTTCGACGTCCTGGTGGGCATCAACCTGCTGCGCGAGGGTCTCGACATCCCGGAAGTGTCACTGGTGGCCATCCTCGACGCCGACAAGGAAGGGTTCCTGCGCTCGGCGGTGTCGCTGATCCAAACCATCGGCCGGGCCGCCCGCAACCTGCACGGCAAGGCCATCCTCTATGCCGACAAGGTGACGCAGTCGATGCAACAGGCCATCGGCGAGACCGAGCGTCGCCGGGCCAAACAGATCGCCTACAACGAAAGGCATGGCCTGACCCCAAGGGGTATCACCAAGTCCGTGACCGACATCCTGGAAGTGTCCATTCCGGGAGGCTCCGCGGGCTCGCGAAAGCAGGCGGCCCGCGTCGCCGAACCTGGCGCCGGGTACAAGGTGGCCAAACCGGCGGAGGCGGCCAGGCTCATCAAGCAGCTCGAAGAAAAGATGTATGCGCATGCCCGCGATCTGGAGTTCGAGGAGGCGGCCAGGCTGCGCGACGAGATCCAGCGGATCCGGGAGAGCGCACTGATGGCGTGAAGTTTGCTTGGTCTCCGTTCGGCCGGGACGCGGAATCGCCGACCGGAAAACCAGGAACGGAACGGGGGTAAAACATGGCGCAACGCATCATCGTCTGGGATCTCGCCACGCGGATATTCCACTGGTCGCTGGTGACCAGTTTTTTCGGCGCCTACCTGTCGGCGGACAGCGACTACCGGGTGCTGCACGTGATGTTCGGCTACACCATCCTCGGGCTGATCGGTTTCCGCCTGCTGTGGGGCTTCGTCGGCCCGCGCTATTCCCGCTTCAAGGATTTCGTGCGCGGCCCGCTCGCGATCTTCCGCTACCTGAAGAGCCTGTTGTCCAAGCATCCCGAACATTACGTCGGCCACAATCCGGCGGGTGCCGTCGCCATCGTACTGCTGCTGCTTCTCGGCACTCTGGTCTGCGCTTCCGGATTACTTTCTTACGACGAACGCTGGGAGGATGCTCTGAAGCGCTTCCATGCCCTGCTTTCCAATTGCATGCTGGTGATCGTGTTCGTGCATATCGTGGCGGCGATTGCTTCCGGCTTCCTGCATCACGAAAACCTCGTGCTTTCCATGATCACGGGCTGGAAGGAAGGGGAAGCCGGACAGTCCATCCCCGGCAAGCGGCCCTGGGCGGGACTGGTGCTCGCTGTCGCCATCGTGTCGTTCTGGGTACTCGCTCTACCGGCCACTCCCTTCCAGTCGGAGGCCGGCTCCGGAAATGATCGGGTCGCGGAAGAGGCGGTCGTCGCCGGAAAGGCCGCGAAGCCGGTCGCGATGTCGTCGAAGTCCGAACGGCTTTGATGCGCACCGGAACGGCGGCGATGTCGAACCCGGGCCGATACTTGCTTGTTCTCCTGTCCTTCGCCGGGCTGGGCGGCCCGGCGGTCGTCCCGGCCGATGAAGCGCAGGAATGGGGGCTTGAGGCGGCGCGCCTCCGCCAGTACGATCAAGCGATCGCTCGCTGGCGGGTGCTGGCCGAACGGGGCGACGCCGAGGCGCAGTACCGCCTAGGGGCGATGTTCCAGAACGGTCGCGGTGTGCCGCAAGACCATGCGCAGGCCTTGCGATGGTTCCGAGCCGCGGCGGGACAGGGGCAGGTCCGCGCGCAGTTCGAACTAGGGCTGATGTACGAGAAGGGCCTGGGTGTACGCCCCGATCCGGTTCAAGCCCGGAGCTGGTATGAAAAAGCCGCAGCGCAGCATCACGCGATGGCGTACAGGCGGCTGGAGGCCATGCCGACCCCGGCGCCAAGCGCTGATTCCACCGCCGAACGCAGGCATCGAGAGAAGGACACTCCCCTTCACCGCGCCGCCCGGCGCGGCGATGCCGATGCCGTACGGGAGTTGCTGGCGCGGGGTGCCGAGATCGATGCCCTGGACGACAAAGGCCGCACGCCCTACCGGCTGGCGCTGGAAGCCGGACATCCGGAGATCGCCCGTTGGCTGGCGGCTGCCGGTGCCGACCGGCACCGGAGTGCGGCGGGTACCCCGGGGGAGTCCGAAAAACGGCCCAGGCACCCGCCGTCCCGTTTGAGTTCGAAAGACGGCATCGACGGCTATCCCGGCTGGCCGGCACTCACGGTGGCCGCCTGGCGAGGGCACGCTTCGACGGTCGAAACCCTGCTCGCAAGAGGCGCCGATGTCGCCGCCAGGGCTCCGGACGGTCATACCCCGTTGACCCGCGCTGCCTGGAACGGCCATGCCGGGATCGTGAAAATCCTGCTGGCTCATGGGGCGGAAGCCGATGTTGCGACGTCGGACGGCCGGACGGCCCTGATGTGGGCCGCCCGCGAAGGGCATGGCGAAGTGGTCGCGGTGCTGGCGGCCGCCGGGGCGAGGCTCGATGCGACCGACGGAGACGGAAACACCGCGCTCTCATGGGCGGCGCAGCGCGGCAAGGCCACGACCGTGCGGGTCCTGTGCAGTCTGGGTGCAGCCACCGGCGTGGCGCGGAAGGATGGCAGGACCCCGATCATGCTGGCGGCCCTCGGCGGGCATCCGGAAAGCGTCGAGGTCCTGCTGGCGGCTTCGGCCGATCCGAATGCAACCGACGCGGACGGCCATACCGCTCTGTGGCATGCCGTCGACGGAGGACATTCCGGGATCGTCGAGATATTGCTGGCTCACGGATCCGCCATCGATCGCGACCGGGCGCCCGGTCATGACGCCCTGGCTCGCGCTGCCTGGAAGGGCGATGAAAAGACCGCCGGGCGACTGCTGGCGTACGGCGCTCGCGTGGACGCGCCGAGCGGGGATGGCAACACTGCCCTGGCCGTGGCCGCAGGCCGCGGACACGCCGGCGTGGTTCGTCTGCTACTGAGGAAGGGCGCGAATCCCGACCGCCGGAACAGGCGGAACATGACGGCGCTGATGCTGGCGGCACAAGCCGGTCACAGTGAAACCGTCGCGGCACTGCTGGAAGCCGGCGCCGATCCGACCCTCCGCAACCGCCACAGGCACACTGCCGTCTCGCTGGCCCGGGCCGGGGGCCATGAAGACTGCGTCAAAATTCTCGAAAAACACCGGGTCGGCCGTAGGACGCTGCTCGGTTTTCTGTGGTAGCGCCCGCCGCAGGGCCGCCCCGCTCGCATCTGCCCGATCGGCTCGCTTGGCCCGTGGGGCCGCATTTCGCCGTACGATTTCGTACCAGGCCTTGGCGCGTCGGATGTTCGACCGGATTCCGGACCGTTCGCACAGAAGCAGCCGGACCTGCATCGCAAGGACGACGATGACGCTTTCCGGAGACAGCGCCCGGCCATTCCCGCGTTGGCGGCCGGACGCCGTGTGCCAACGGCTCCGAGGGTTCCCGTTCGCAACCATCCCGCAGATTTGATCCATATCAAGAATCCGGCGCCAGGGGGTGTTTCCTACCGGCGACGAGAGTCCCCGACAAAAGCCTTCGGTCGATCGTAACCGTATGTGTCACATGAGAAATATTTTGTGGCACAAATATTGTTTGGCTCTAATGAGCGAGGAAACGGAGAGGCCCGACGGACCCTTTGTTTTCAGCGTTTCGGTACGGAAGGGGTGCCGGGACGGTGGGAGTACCGGACGGCTTCTTCCCTCGTAGCATCGACCAACAAGCAAGAGGTTCGGGTCATGACGAAAAAACTTGGGATTTTCCGATCTGCGAATACTACGGCCGAGGGGCCTTGGTCCAGGCACGCCCTGTCCCTGGCGGTGGTCATGGTTGCGACCGGGAGCGTCCCGGGCGAGTCTTTTGCGGCGCTGACTTATGCCGGCAACTGCCAGATGTGTCACGGCGCCTACGACAGTGGGTCGGGGGCCACGGCCGGCGGGATGGCGCCCGCGTTGAAGGGAGCGAAGAAGAACGCCTCGGCCACCCGGGCGGCGATTGCCGCTGGTGGCACCATGGGGACGATGGGCGCGTCCTGGTCCGACGCCGATCTGAACGCGGTGGCACTGGAGATAGGAGGGGCGGCGGATCTCGGTGCCCCCACCCCCGCTCCGACGGCCACGCCAACACCCGCGCCGAGTGCGACGCCTGCTCCCACCACGACGCCGGCTCCCACCGCCACGCCGGCGCCGACCGGCACACCGGCTCCCACGCCCAAGCCATCGCCGACGCCAGCGCCCACGGCAACTCCCCGTCCTTCCCCGACGCCCGCGCCCTGTGCGGATGAGGCGAGGCCGGAGATCGACACCATCCCGTCGCCGTGGGATGCCAACGCAGGCAAGGAACTCCGGTTCACGGTCAGCGCCCTGGACTGCGACGACGACTCCCTGACCATCAAAGCCAAAGGACTGCCTTCGGGAGCCACCCTGACCCAGGAGTTCGACCCGGACGTCCGCAAACAGATCGCCACGGTTAGCTGGACGCCCGGGACGGAGGCCGTGGGTACGGTTCACACGGTGGTGTTCGTGGCTGTCGACAAAGACGGCAACGGCCACAAGAAGTCGGTGTCGATACCGCGCTGGACCGCCATCCGGGTATGGCCGGCCAACACGACGCCGGAAGCGGGGGCCGTCGAGGTCGTGGCGATTCAGCGTGCTCAGTGGTCAGCCGGTCAGAGCCAGCTCCTTCTGACGGGACGCATCAAATTCAGCCGGATTCTGACCAAGTCCGAGCGCCAGTCGCTGGTTGCCGACCCTGTCGTCATCACCGACGCCACCACGCATGAAGTCATCGGCCAGGCCAACGCCAGCGTATCCGGCAAGTGGTCGGCACGAATCCCCCTGGATGGCGGGAAAGTGCCATGCTCCGTAGCGGTCGATTTCCATGGCGAGATGGGATCGCGCCCCGTCAAGCGCGCTCCGTCGCAGTGCAATTGATCGAAAAAAGTGAAGGAACCTACTTTCGCTGCTTCATTTGTTGACTACATTTGTTTCTAGCGTTGCAGGCTATTGGTCAGCCTGGAATGTTAGAGTTTTCTGATTTGTTGCTCAAGAAGGGTCACTGCTCCGAAAAGATCGTTTCGAAGCGTGATGAGCAACTTGACAGGGGGGCCGGCCTCGAGCCGGGCGACTTTTCATGACATGTAACTTGGGGTTTATTTATGAATGAGACATTGGCTCGTTCCGGCGGGAAACCGGTCGGAATTCGCAACAAGGCGTTATGGTTGGCCGTGGTGGTGGCCGGGGCGGGGAGCGTTTCCGCCGACGCATCGGCCGCAGCGACTTACGGCGGCAGTTGTCAGGGATGCCACGGCGCCATCACTGCCAGCGGAACGGCGGGAGGCTATGGGCCCGCGCTGACGGGCTCCAAGCGTAATGCTTCCGCCACCAAGGCGGCCATTGCCAAGGTCGGCGCGATGAACAGCCTGAGCAACCTGACCAACGCCGACTTGAATTCCATCGCCCTGGAAATAGGCGGTGCGGCGGATCTGCCGGTGGCGACACCCACGCCGACGCCCACTCCGGCTCCGACGGCCACCCCGGCTCCGACGGCCACTCCGGCCCCGACGGCCACCCCGGCCCCGACGGCCACCCCGGCTCCGACGCCCACGCCCTGTGGGGATGAGTCGGAGCCTGAACTCGATACCATTCCGTCACCGTGGGACGCCAATGTCGGCAAGGAACTCAGGTTCACCGTGAGCGCCCTCGATTGCGACGATGATTCGCTGGTGATCAAGGCCAAGGGGCTGCCGACGGGGGCAAAGATGACCCAAGGGTTCGATGTGAACACCCGGAAGCAGGTGGCCACCATCACCTGGACGCCGGGTCCGGAAGCCGCCGGCAGGATCTACCATGTGACATTCACGGCGGTGGAGTCGGAAGTCAGTGCAAAGCGTTCGTGGAAAGGGGAGAAAGAGCACGAGGACGAGAACCATTCGTCACAGTCCCGTTCCACCGACATCCGCGTCTGGCCGGCGAACACCACGCCGGAAGCCGGAGCCGTGGAGGCCGTCGTCATCCAACAGGCGCAATGGCAGCCTTACAGGGAGGCAGGCAAGCTCGCGGTGAACGGCTCCATCAAGTTCAGCAAGCTGCTGAGCACCGCCGAACGCGCCGCCTTGCTGGCCCATCCCGTCATCATCCGAGCCGACAGTACTCAGGAGATCATCGGACAGGTGACCGCAAACTCCTCCGGCAAGTGGTCGGCCAATCTTCCGTTGGCCAACACCGCCGTCCCCTGTGCGGTGGATGTCGAGTTCCTGAGCGACACCGCTTCCCGGCCGGTGAAGCGCGCGCCATCGCAATGCAAATAAGGAGCGACATCGGATGAACGGGTTCGAATGGACTTGAAGGGGAGAACCCGTTCAGGCTCCTCCCCGCGAGGGGAGGGGCGTTTTCGACAACCTCTCGTTGAACTTCTTTTATTGGCAGCGTCCATTCGATATCGGCCCACTCATCAGGTGGGAAATTTGAATCGGCGGACGTTGGATACGTTATCGCTCTGGAGATACTGGAGGGAACGGTGGTATCCAAGGATTTCCGAGGACGGGATGGCGTAGAAGGGCGCCATCGGGAAAGGAGCGGTATTTTCTGTGGCATGAAACTTGGGAGTTTTGGTATGAACGTAAAATTGAACAAAGCCGTAACCAAGCCAGCGGGGTATCGATTCAGGACCCTGTCCCTGGCAGTGGTCATTGCCGCGAGTGGCGGTTTTTCCTCCGAAACCTTTGCCGCGGCGACTTATGCCGGAAGCTGCCAGGGGTGTCATGGCGCTT
Organism: Methylococcus sp. S1M; assembly: GCF_051295855.1. Classification (NCBI taxonomy): domain Bacteria; kingdom Pseudomonadati; phylum Pseudomonadota; class Gammaproteobacteria; order Methylococcales; family Methylococcaceae; genus Methylococcus; species Methylococcus sp. S1M. Next base: position 449,392 of record NZ_JBPDXO010000002.1, on the reverse strand, counting down.
ACGACAGTGCCAAGGGCGCGACGGCCGGCGGCTATGGTCCGGCTCTGTCCGGCTCCAAGAAGAACGCATCAGCCACCAAGGCGACCATTGCCAGCGTCAGCGCGATGAACAGCTTGAGCAATCTCAGCGATGCTGACCTGAATGCCATCGCGACGGAAATCGGTGGGGCTGCCGACCTGCCGGTCGCGACTCCCACTCCTACACCTACGCCGACTCCGGCGCCGACCGTGACTCCGGCTCCGACCGCGACTCCGGCTCCGACCGCGACTCCGGCTCCGACGTCCAGCCCCGCTCCTACCCCCAGCCCGGCTCCGACGGCCTCCCCGGCCCCCACCTCGACGCCGGCGCCGACGTCCACGCCTGTTCCGACGACCCGCCCAGCGCCGTTCCCCATCGGGTGTCTGCTGCAGTCCAGGCCGGAACTCGATACCATCCCGACCGGCTGGAACGTTCAGGTCGGAAAAATCCTGAAGATCATCTTGAGCGCTCTCGACTGCGATGACGACACAGCCACCATCAAAGGGGTGAAACTGCCGAAAGGGGCGAAACTGACCCAGGCATTCGACGCGGAGAGCCGCAAGCAGGTCGCCACACTCACCTGGGTGCCCAAGGCCGAGGATGCGGGTAAGACCTTCGACCTGGGCTTCCAGGCGGTCACCCTGGACCATGCGGGGCACGAGAGCGATGCTTCCGATCCGCGTTGGACCAACGTGACTGTTCAGCCCGCGCCCAGCGACGTGCCCGATGTCGAATCGATCCGGGCGCTGATCATCCAAAAGGCGCAATGGTTGGCCGATCAGAGCGAACTCATCCTGTCGGGGCGCATCAAGTTCGACAGGCAGCTGAGCAAATCCGAGCGCGAAGCGCTGGTGGCCGATCCTGTCACACTGGTGGACGGTGCGACGGACGCCGTGATCGGAGAAGTGCTGGCCGACGTGCACGGCAAATGGCTGGCGAAGATTCCCCTGGCCGAGGGAGCCGTCCCCTGCACGGTGAAAGTCCAGTTCCAGGATCAGACGGCGGTTCGTTCGGTGAAGCGCGTACCGCAGTGCAAGTAGCGATCGCGGGCGACGATAAGGGTTGATCAGCCCTGTCAGGTCCCCCGGTGCCGGTCGGCGCCGGGGGCCGTTCCGACTTTTCGCAGGTCGGTGCACCCGGACATCGAGGGGGGTCTCGTGAGATTTCTCGGGAAACTTCCCGAACTGGTATATCTGTGCGACCTTGAGCCGGTATGCCCAAAGTAAGCCTGCTGAAAAAATTCTTCCGTTTCGTCTTCGTAGGCGGACTGGCCACGGCCTTGCAGTATGTGATGCTCGTCGCACTGGTCAGTCTCTGGCAGTGGCAGGTGACCCTTGCCTCTTCGTTGGGTTTCACGGCCAGTGCCGTTGTAAACTACTGGCTGAATTACAAATTGACGTTCAAGGCCAAGAACGGCCATCGCGTCGCTGTATTCCGGTTTGCCGTCACGGCCGGGATGGGACTGTTGCTAAACGGCGCCATCGTTCAGATCGGAATCACTTACACGCATCTTCCTTACCTCTGGTCACAGATTGCGGCGACCGTCGCCGTGCTGTTCTGGAATTTCGTTGGCAGCCTCAAATGGACGTATGCGCCGCCGGTTAGAAAATCCGCCTGACTTGAAAATCCAAGGATCTGCCATGCGCACACTCGGTATCGTCGTACCCTGTTTCAATGAAGAAGAAGCATTGCCGGAAACCACCAGACGGCTCGCCGTAGTGTTGAATGACCTCCAAGAGAAAGGCAAAATCGGGCCGGATTCGCGGGTGTATTTCGTCGATGACGGCAGCAGGGATGGCACCTGGCAGAGCATTCGCGGTCTGGCGGAGACTTATGGTTTCGTCCGCGGGATGAAGCTGTCCAGAAACCAGGGGCATCAGAGTGCCCTGCTGGCAGGATTGATGCATGCAAGAGGGGATTGTCTCGTCAGCATTGACGCCGATCTTCAGGACGACCTGAGCGCCATCGAGTCCATGCTCGATGCCCACGCCGCCGGCGCCGACATCGTCTACGGGGTCCGCAAGAACCGGAAAACGGATTCGTTGTTCAAGCGCTGGAGTGCCGAATGGTATTACCGTGCGCTGGCGCTGATGGGCGTGGAAGTGGTGTTCAACCACGCCGACTATCGCTTGATGAGCAGGCGCGCCATCGATGCGCTGAGGGAGTTCGGCGAGGTCAACCTGTTCCTGCGCGGGATCATCCCGAAGCTGGGCTTCAACACCGCGACCGTGTATTACGACCGGGCGGAGCGCGTCGCCGGCGAGTCCAAATATCCTTTGCGGAAAATGCTGGGTCTCGCCCTTCAGGGCGTCACCTCGTTTTCGGTATTTCCGCTGCGCGTGATCACCTTCCTCGGTTTTCTCATTTCCGCCGTCAGTTTCCTGGTGGTCTGCTGGGTGCTGTGGGTGCGGTTCGTGGCGGGCGAGGCCGTGCCAGGCTGGTCGTCGATCCTGCTGCCAATGAGCCTGCTCGGCGGCATTCAACTGCTGAGCCTCGGTGTCATCGGCGAGTACCTCGGCAAGATTTACCTGGAGACCAAGCGCAGGCCTCGCTATTTCATCCAGGAGGTCGTGGCGCGCGACAGCCAGGAGCCGGGGGGCTGACCCGACTCTTCAATTCTTCCATCCCGGAACCGAAAAATATACGGCGTCGGCAAAACCCTGCGGAACGTGTATGGCGGTGTTGTCGGGGTAGAACACCACGAACCAGAGAACGGCCGCCGCGACGATGAATTTCGCGGCCATCCGATCGACTTTTTCGCCGCTCACCAGATTGCCGCCTAGCCAGCGGGCGAGAATGATGCACAGTATCGGCACCGCCGGTGCATAGTGGTAGAAGAACATGATCCTGGGCGACAGGGTCCAGGGCAGCCAGAGCATGAAATAGACCAGGATCATGAACGCCACGGGCCAGCTCCGGTACCATTCCATCTTGAGGATTGCGGCGGCGACGGCATAAAGCCCGCCATAAAGGATCACCGAGTTTCCCAGGTTGTAAATATTGGCGATTTTTCCGGGCACCGAATAATCGACGTACATCCATACCGGGCGGAGGTTGAGTATCCACTGCCAGGGTTGCGAATGCGCGGCATGGGTGGCTTTCAGTCCGGTATGGTAGAACCACATCTGCCGGAACAGTTCGATGAATTCCGGCCAACGGTAGCCCAGAGCGAAGTACTGCAGGTAGGACGACAGATAGATCGCAATGGGCAGGAGCCCCAGAGCCACGGGCATGTTGAGGCAGGCCGCAAGGGGAGGCAGGCGCCGGTTACGGACCGCCGTCACGCCGAGATCGACGGCCAGGACCAGAAACACGTAGAGCGTGGTCCATTTGGTCGCGAGCGCAAGGCCGAGTGCCATTCCGGTGAAATACAGCCAGCGCATCGAGGTCTCGTCTCTTTTCCAGCGGACGTAGCCGATCAAGGCCGTCAACATGAAAAAGATGAAGTAGATATCGTTCATCGCGATGCGGGACTGGCTGAGGAGGAGGCCGTCGAGGCTCATCAGCGCGCCGGTCAGGACAGCGACGGGGAGGGAGCCGAACAGCTCGAAAGCCAGCGCGGCGGCGGCAAGGGTGGCGAGGGTCCCGAAAATGACGGAGCCGATGCGCCAGCCAAACGCGTTCTCCCCGAAGACCGACATCATTCCGGCCATGATCAGCTTGGACAGGGGCGGGTGCGTCCACTCATACGCCTTCCCCGGCGGCGACTTCGCCCAGGGGTCGTAGGCGTTCCGGTCGCCGTGCAGGACGACGGTCGCCGTGAAGCCGTGATAGACCTCGTCGAAATAGAAGTCCTGCGGGTATTCGAGGCGGGCGATTTTCGTGAAAAAGCCGAACAGGACGATGGCGGCGAACAGGGTGAGAATCTTCTTGTCCGCCAGGAGGCTGCCGAAAAAACCGGTGTCCTTGTTTACTCCAGCCGTTGGAGCGGAATTCCCTGCGAATGCGGTCGTCATTGCACTGCTGTTCATCGATGGAGGTCGTCCGGGTGGATAGGGGCGGTGGGGTCAGAAATCCCAGCGGTATCCCACGTTGACATAATAGCCTTTGGTATCGCGTTCGTTGAGCGCCAGGGGCTTGGTCATGTATTCGAACCCTCCCTCCAGCTCGAAGTACAGTCCGTCGACCACGCGGTAGTTGAAGCGCGTACCGGGACGGACTCGCCAGACGTCGGGGCCGTCGAAGCCGGTGAAGTAGTCGATCCTCAACCTGGGATCGATGCGGATGTCCGGGGTGACAGGATAATGCGCGTCCACGAATCCGGACAGGATGTCGTCGATCTGTTGCGTCATGTAGCGGAGGCCGAAATTCCAGACATCGTCGTCGGTCAACAGGCGGTTGGTGATGATCTGGCCGAAATAGGAGACCTGGGTGCCCGAGCCCTGGTAGGCGGAGACCCAGGGAGAGCCCTTGGTCGCCGACAGATTGGAGACGGTGATGTCGGCGTTGATCTGGGTATCGGGGGTGATCGGCGTGATGGCGCTGAGGCTGAGGTATTTGAACGTCGGGGTATTGTCCGCCGCCAGCGTCTTGAGGTCGATGGTGTCCTGATAGCGCAGGATGTCGCTGACCGAGTCCACGCCGTAGCCGGTGCCGGGACCATAGCCCGATCCCCAGCCGATGAGCGCGTTGCTGGTGCTGAGGTAAGGCGTTTTCCGGTAGTCGGCCGTCAGGGTGAGGATGGCGCCGTTTTCGAAGTTCCAGTTCGTGACCACTTGAGCCGTATTCAGTGCGTTGAAGTGGACATCGTAGTCGAACAGGGTGAAAACGGGATGGACCGGATGCTGGTAGCGGCCTTCGCCGCCTATGGCCCGCCTGCCCAGCAGGCCGTCGACGGTCTGGTTGATGAAGAACACATTGCCCGCCCAGTAGTCCGCGAACGGCCCGAATTCCAGGGACGCGCCTTCGAACGAGGTATTGGTGTTGGGCGCGGTGGAACGATACGGTAGAACCGGGAAGCCGCCGATGACTGTGGCCTGCCACTGGGGCGCGAAGCGGTAGCTGAGCACCCCGCCGTCGAAACGGCCCATGGCGCCGCCGCTGCTGCGCGATTGGCGTCCGATGCGGCCGGAAATCCGGGTTTCCTTGTCCACGAAGTCGACGAAGGCGTTGGCGACCCGGAACTGGTTGTTCTCGTCGTAGACCACTTTCAGGAAGTTCTGACGGTAGCGGGCGTCGAACTGGGTCCGGATGTCGAAGCGTTCGGTGCGCAGACGGCTGGTGAAATCCAGCACGGTGAGGAACAGCGACTGGTCGACGTATTCGCCCTGGTTGTCGGTGAGCAAGGCATCGCGGAAATAGTACTGGCCGAAGCTGCCGTAGCTCTCCCAGCCGCGCTCGGCGACCGGGGGGGACGACAGCGGTGTCAGTTTCTCCTTGGGCCGCTGCCCGGCGCTGTTCAGCGCGTCCAGTCTTTTCTTGACGCGCTCGGCTCCTTCGCCCTCGGGATAGAGCTGCAGGTACTTCTCGTATTCGGACTTGGCGCGGAAGGACTGGCCGTTGCGCTCGCGCGCCACGCCCACCATCTCCTGGGCCTCCCGGTGATAGCTGGCATCGGCTTGCTGTAGCAGCTTGGTGTAGAGGGCCACGGCGGCGGGCCAGTCTTCCTCGATCATGCACCGGCGCGCGGCCTCCTGCAGTTCGGCGGGCGGTGACTTGGCGCGCAGGCCGGAGGCGCAGGTACCGCCGGCCCCTCGGACGGGCTTGGCTTTGCTGGCCGTCGTGGCGTGCTCTCTGTCCTCCGGTTCTGCAAGCTCCACGTCGATTCCCTGGGCATCTTCGCCCGGCCTGACATGGAACCGGACGACGCGATTGAAACGCAGCGTCAGGAAGTCCCCGCCGGGCTTGGTTTCATATTCGACTTCGGTCAGCGGCACCTCCGCGGTTGCCGTCCAAGGCAGTGCGCTCCGCTGCGGCAGGGGGCTCTGCGGCATGGCGGGTGACGTGCGGTTGACCCGGATGCGCAGGGTGTCGCCGGATTCCGTGGGCGAGTGCCGCACATAGTTGACCGGCTCCGCCATGCGGATGTGGATGACCGGCTGCGATGACGAATGGTCGACGTCCAATCCCTCAATGAAGCCCTGGGCCGCCGTGGCGGAAAACACCGCCGTCGCCAGCGCCCCGAATATCGCGCCCAGGGCGGTCCTGGCGCGTGCCGTCGTGCACGGTATCGGTCTCGACATGAACGGCTACCGCGTGAACACCGGAAGGAACGAATGCGTATTCAGATGGCACTGGCTGCAATCCGGCGCTACGTTCGGCTGCGGGTGGGGAGGGGCTGGCCTGGAGGTGATGCCGTAGATGTTTCCCGCTTCGTGGCAGCGCTGGCAGCCATGGGTGATGTTGGCGCCGGTGTGGTCCATCCGTGCGCCGGCGAAGGTACGGAATTGTGCGGGGTTGTGGCAGGTTTCACAGGGTGTCGCGGGTACCGGGATGTGGTTGCGGGGCTGGCCGATGGCGAGCACGTTGTTGTGGCAGCGGGCGCAGCCGGACGCGATGCCCTCGTGATTCATCCTGACCGCCGACCAGGCAGCAGTCGAAACATGGCAGGTCTCACAGGCCTGACCGGTCGGAATATGGTTGGCCGGCTTGCCGGCAACCGTGACGTTGTTATGGCATCGGCCGCATCCCGCCGAAACGCCCACATGGTCGAAGCGCGCGCCGGCCCAGGCGATCGTGGAGCGGTGGCAGGTCTCGCAAGGGGCGTTGGTGGGGATGTGGTTGGGCGGCTTGCCGGGTGCGAAGACGTTGTTGTGGCAGCTGGCGCAATTGTTGACGATACCGGCGTGGTTCATGTTGACGAGCTGCCAGCTCACGTTCGGGAGGAAGTCGTTGTGGCAGACGTCGCAATCCTCCGTGGTCGGGATGTGGTTGGGTGATTTCTTGGACGCCTCGATATCGGTCGCCAGTTGATGGCAGCCGATGCAGCGGCGCGGTGTGCCCTTGAAGATGCCGCGGACGTGGCACTGTTCGCAGGTCAGATGTTCATGCGCGCCCCGCAGCGGGAAGCCGGTGTTCAGGTGCTCGAAATCCTTCGGCGTGGCCGGCCGGTCGGCCGCGGCTGCCGGTACGGACAGCATTCCCGCCAGAACCAGAAGGATCAGGGCGAGCAATCGGAACGGCGAAGTCGTGCGGGAGGCTGAAGGTTTCACTGGCTTCTCCTTGCATCATCGGCGGGACGCCGAGGGGGCGCGATGGAATGCGGCGTCATCTGAGGCGCTGCTTCAGTTGGTTGAACCCTTGCGGCGTATGGCAGCGGCCGCATTCCCTGCCGTAGGCGCCGCGGTGCGGTTCGTCCTTTGCGTGACAGCCATGGCAATCGGCGGATAGCGCGATTGGGCCGTCGGCAGCCGCCGGACGTTTGTGGCAACCCGTGCAGACCAGCCTTTCGTGCTTGCCTTCGAGCGGAAAGCCGGTTTCCTTGCCGTGGTCGAAATTCCAGAGACGCCAGCCGTTCGGCGTGTGGCAGCGCTCGCAGTTGCGGCCCAGGGCCTCGCCATGTGGATCGTCCTTCCGGTGGCACGACACGCACTGGGTCTCCGCGTCCTGGAAGCTCGCGCCCAGGTGGCACTCGGCGCAGGGCGTGATGGTGTGCAGACCGGTGAGCGGGAATCGGGTCAGGTCGTGGCTGAAGGCGACGCCGACGCGCCACCCCCGGTCTGTATGGCATTTTTCGCAGGCATCCCCTTCCTGATTCTTGTGGGGATCGTTTTTCTCGTGGCACGAGACGCAGTTGAGGCTGAGTTTGTCCTCTAACATCGCGCCTTTGTGGCAGCTGCCGCAGGCGACGCTGGCGTGGCTGTTGCGCAGCGGGAACCGCGTCTGGGCGTGATCGAACGTGGTCTTCGCCCAGCCCAGCGGGGTGTGGCAGTCGTCACAGCGCCGGCCGCGTCGGCCTTCGTGCTCGTCGTCTTTTTCGTGGCAGCTCACGCATGCCGTCGCCGGCTTGTCCCGGAATGGATCGGCCTTGTGGCAGCTTTCGCAGGAAACCTTGTCGTGTTTGCCCGTCAACGGAAAGCTGGTATCACGCCGGTGGTCGAACTTCGGTCGTGTCCATTTCGTCGTTTCATGGCACTTGTCGCACTGTCGGCCCATGTGGCCGGCATGGATGTCGTTGATTCCATGGCAGGCGTAACAGTTCCTGGCTGTCTCCTTGAAGCGACGGTCGGGATGGCAGTTGCCGCAGGCGACGTCTTTGTGGCTGGCCGTCAGGGGGAACCGTGTCTTCGCATGGTCGAACTTCAGCTCTCTCCAGCCGGCTTCGCTGTGGCAGTCGGTGCACTTGTCGCCCAGCCGGCCTTCGTGAGGCTCGTCGTCCTTGTGGCAGACGGAGCATTGGTGTGAGGCATCGCGGTATTTGTTTCCGCCCCCATGGCAGCGCGCGCACTCGACCTTCAGGTGTTCGCCTTTCAGCAGGAAATCGGTGTTCCGGTGGTCGAAGGTTTCCTTGTCCAGCCCCATGATGTCGAAGCGCCGTCCCTTGTGCTCACCATGGCAGTCTTTGCATTTCCTCTCTTCCATGTTTTTCAGCCGTCCGTGGAATCCCGTGCCAGCCTCGATGTCCGCGGCCTGCTCCTCGTGGCAGGCCAGGCATGAGGCATTGGAAACGGTTTGTGCGGGCTGATCGTGGCACTTCTGGCACTGTCGTTCGTACTTGGCATGCGCCGAGACCAGCTCGCCGGGCATGACCAGCGAACTGAGGGTGTTCGCGGCTGCCGGCGACGGCAACAAGGCCGATGCCGTTTTCCCGTCAGGACGGCGAGCAAAAAGGCGGGGAGGAAAGCTCTCATGACCATGAAGCCGCCCAAGCAGGATGCGTTCCAGCGGCTGGCCGTCGCCGGCAGGCGCGGGCCCGGAACATCGCCGCCGTTCGGGAGCTGCCACCGAACCGTCAAGGGATCGTCACGAGCGCATAACTTTTGATCCTTAGGCTTCCGCCGGAGAGGTGCCCGGTGCAACGCGCCTGTCGGCATCCCCGTCTGAATTTCACGATCCGGTGGAGCATGAAGCATTTCGAAGACTGGTCCCGGTTGGCGCGATGTGGCGTCCTGTCATTTCTGGCCTGGACGGCTGGCTGTGCGAGCCAGCCCGGGGGCGGGACGTCGCCCGCTGCGGCGACCGTTCCGGCCGCCGAGCTGCGGCTGTCCGAATTCTTCAAGCTGCCCGTGGGACCGCGGGGACTCGAGCCCACGGACAAGCTCCGCGGACTCGCGGGCAAGCGGGTTCGCGTCCACGGCTATCTGGTCCAGGAGGAGGAGCCATTGCCGGGACTCGTCATGCTGACGCCTGTCCCCGTCACCCTGGCCGAATTGGCGGACGGTCCGGCCGATTATCTGCCGCCGGCCACGCTGTTCGCGCACGTGTCCGGCGACAATGCGGACAGGACACTGGCATACCGTCCCGGTCTCTGGACGCTGACGGGGACGCTGGAACTGGGCAGCCGGGAGGAGCCGAACGGGCGCGTTTCCTATGCGCGCCTGAATCTAGACGGCATCGATCCGATCAGGGCACCGGACGGCTCGGCGCCGGTCTTCGTGGAACCGGCGGTCGTGACGCATGGCCATCATCACTGAAGGGGCGTGCCGGGCTTGAATTCGGCGGGGCCGGAATGGAATGGGGCCCCGGCGTGTGTGCAGTCGTGACCTTGAAAAAAACTTTTCCTGACTACCGGAGTTTCCCGATGAGAGATGACAAGTCCTTGAACCGCATGTCGCTGACTGCGCTAGCGGCAGCCTCGGCGATTTCCGCGGGCGTCGAAGCGGCCCCCACGATATCGCGTCTCACGCCGCCCAGTGAATTGTTCAGGACGGGTAGCGCCGACCCGATCGTTTCCCGCTTCGTCGTCGGGCAGAAGTTCGACCTGCAGGCCACCGTCCGTCCCGACACCGGCAAGACCATCACTTCGGTGGTCTTCAAAGTCGATGGCCAGATCGTGGCGACCGTGACGCCTTCCACGGGCGGCAAGACCAGCATGGTTCCGGCGACCGCCATCACCGATGTGAGTCCGAATGCGGTGGCCGCATCGGTGCGGGGCTACTCGAATTCCAGAGCCGGTATCCGCACGCTGACCGTGACCGCCACCCAGAGCGACGACAAGACTGTGACCGCGACCGGGAACTTTGAAATCGTCCCTCTCACATGGGGCGGCGTGAAGGTCAAGAACGTCATCATCATGCTCGGCGACGGCATGGGCGCGGGTCACCGCGCCGCGGCCCGCATCATGCAATACGGCGTGGCGCAGGGTAAGGTCAAGGGCAGGCTGGCGATGGACACCTTTCCGGTCACCGCCAGCATCATGACCGCCTCGCTCAATTCCATCGTGACCGACTCGGCCCCCGGGATGCAGAACTACGTGACTGGCAACAAGGCCAACAACAATCAGGAAGGCGTATTCCCGGACGACACCACGGCGAATTTCGACAACCCGCGGGTCGAATACCTGTCCGAGTTCCTGGCCCGCGGCCAGGGCAAGAAACTGGGCATCGTCACCACGGCGGACGTATTCGACGCCACGCCGGCATCCATGGCGGTCCATACCCAGAACCGCGGGGCTGGAACCGGCATCGTCGACCAGTTCTTCGACGACAGGGCGAACACCGGCCTGACCGTGCTGATGGGGGGAGGTCGCAAATGGTTCCTGCCCAATCCGACCACCTGCAATGGCGGCGCGCCCGTCTGTGGCGACGCAGGCGGTGTGGCGAACTTCAACGGTTCCGCCCGCAGCAACGGCAGCGATTACGTGCTGCCCGCCGACATCGTCGCCGGCTGGGGCGCGGCGCCCGGGGCCCTGGATCCGGGCCGCGATCTGATCGCCGATTTCCAGGCCGCCGGCTGGAACTATGTCTACGACAGCGCGAGCCTCAGTGCCGCGGGCGCGAACCGGCCGCTGCTGGGGCTGTTCTCGCTGTCCAACATGAACGTGGCCCTGGACAAGCTCGGCAAACGCCGGGGTACCTCCACTGTCGTGGACGATTACGGCTTCCCGGACCAGCCGATGCTGGAGGAAATGACCGAAAAGGCACTGCAAGTGCTCGACGCCAACAGCCCGCGGGGCTTCGTACTGATGGTGGAGGGTGCGTCCATCGACAAGCAGGCCCACAACATGGACACCGAGCGCTTCATCCTCGACACGATCGAGTTCGACAAGTCGGTGGCCGTGGCCAAGGAATACGCCCGGACTCATCCCGGCACCCTGGTTTTGGTCACCGCCGATCACGAGTGCGCGGGGGTCGCGGTCATCGGCGGCTCACGCGTGACCGACGACGAACTGCAAGCCCGGATCGCGAAGGGTGAAGGGGCCACCCAGGTCCGCAACGGCGTGGTCGGCACTTACGAGGCGGCGGGTTTTCCGCACTATCCCATTTCCGGAACCGACGGCTACCCCAGTGACACCGATCCGGACAAGAAAATGCTGATCGGCTATGCCGCCAACGCCGACCGTTACGAGGACTGGCGTACCAATGCGCAGCCATTGCGCGACAGCCAGCAGCCGGGTAACGCCGTGGCTCCCTTGAACGCCTATCCGGGAAGCCCGATGGAACGAGACACCGCCGGCAATTTCCTGGTCACCGGACAGATTGCGGATGCCGTCGCGGCCCACACCGGCAACGACGTTCCGCTCTCGGCCTGTGGTCGTGGTGCATCGCTGATGGGTGGCACCATGGACAATACCGACGTGTTCTTTCAGTTGGTGCAGGCCACGGTCGGCGGTGTCGCTCCCGGTTCCATGGCGACGACCAGTTGCAAATAGCCTGGGCTCTGCCCGAGACCACGGATCCCGGGGAATGGAATCCCCGAGGTCTCCCTTCGGCCCTGCCGGCGAGCGGGAACTCCCTCGTGACGCTATAATTACGATGGAGTCGGCCAGACAGCCGCTGTCCTCGAAGGGGATGGAGGAAAGTCCGGGCTCCACAGGGCAGGGTGCCAGGTAACGCCTGGGGGGCGCGAGCCCACGGAAAGTGCCACAGAAAATATACCGCCCCGGTGCGTCCGGGGTAAGGGTGAAAAGGTGCGGTAAGAGCGCACCGCGCTGGCGGTAACGCCAAGCGGCAGGGTAAACCCCATCCGGAGCAAGACCAAATAGGGGGGCATTGGGTTCGCCCAGACGTGCGGCCCGCACGGCTCCCGGGTAGGTCGCTCGAGACGTACGGTGACGTATGTCCCAGATGAATGGCTGTCCACGACAGAACCCGGCTTACCGGCCGACTCTTCTTCCTAGTCGATCCGTCGGAGGATCGCATCGAGGGCGCGTGTGGGAAGCACGCGCTTCAACATCGCGAACAGATAGGTGGGGAAGGTCACGTAATAGCGGGCCTTCGGCCTTCTGCTTTCGAGCGCATGGATCACGCGTTTGAGCACCGCTTCCGGCCCGGCGGTGAACGGGGCCGCAGCGCCCCCCTGTTCCAGCCTCGCCTCCATGGTCCGGTAGCGTTCCCGGTGCACGCTGGCTTCGGCGTCGATGTTGCGCTTGTACAGATCATAGGCATGGGCGCGGAATTCGCTCGCGATCGGTCCGGGCTCTATCAGGCAGACATGGATGCCGCTGCCGGCCAGTTCCATCCGCAGCGTGTCGGTGAGCCCTTCCAGCGCGAACTTGCTGGCATTGTAGGCCCCGCGCCAGGGCATGGCGGCGAAGCCCAGCACCGAGCTGTTCTGGAGGATACGCCCCTCGCCCTGGCGGCGCATGATGGGGATGACGAGGCGGGTCAGTTCGTGGGTGCCGAACAGGTTGGTTTCGAATTGGGCGCGCAGCACCTCCCGGCTGAGGTCCTCCACCGCGCCGGGCTGACCGAAGGCACCGTTGTTGAACAGCGCGTACAGCTTGCCACCCGTCGCCCCCAGGACCTCCTCGAACGCAGTATGGACGGATGTGGAACATGCCAGGTCGAGCTGCACGGCTTCCAGCCCTTTCGCCTGCAGCAGGGCAACATCGGCGGTTTTGCGGGCGCTGGCGAACACCCGGTAGCCGCGCGCCTTGAGTCCGAGCGCGGTGCACAGGCCGATGCCGGAGGAGCAGCCAGTGATGAGGATGGTGCGGGGGGATTGGGAGCGGTCTTGCATGGCTCGGATTCTATCGTACATCGACCGCCGAATGATGTTTTCTGCGTCTTGTGGGGGAGGGGGGCGTGGGCTAGACTCGGCTTGGATGGAACTATCCGGAAGACCCATGAAGACTGCCGCCTCCCTGTTTTCGCCGCTCGTCCTGCCGCTCGTCCTCGCCGGCTGTACCAAGGATGCCGTTTCGCCGCCGCAGGCGCCGGCCGTGGCGAACTACAAGCCGGACTATCGCCAGGGCATGTACACCTACAGTATGTACTGTTCGCGCTGCCATGATACGGGGGCGGGGGGAGCGCCGATATTGGACGACGTCGACGAATGGGAGTCCCGCGGCATCCTCTGGCCTTCGCTCATGCAGGACCATGTCCGTGACGGTTTTCTCCACATGCCGTCCATGGGACAGGCCGGCTTGTCGGAGCAGAACATCGCGGATGCGATCTATTTCATGACGGTCAAGATCGAGGCCGCCAAGTAGGCGGACGGCGGGTCGTTATGGACCTGTGCGGCAGCTCGGGAGGCCGAGAATGATGCAAAGACTCGAATGTCGGCCGCTGTTCCGCGCCGGAGCCGGGTGGGGACTGGCTCTGTTCGTCGGTCTGGCGTCGGGATGTGCCTCCAGTCCGGTTCCAGAATCGCTGCGCCGGCAGGCGGCTTTACAGCCGAGCAGTTTCGTCGAGCTCAAGTCGCACGCCGCTGCGTACCGGGACCGCATGGTGATCCTGGGCGGCGACATCGTTCAAACCCGCCATCTCGGCAAGACCTCGGAGATCGAAGTCGTCCAGAAGGCGCTCGACAGCGCCGACCGACCGGAGCAGAGCGACAGCTCCGGCGGCCGGTTTCTGGCCGAGTGTCCTTATTTCATCGATCCTACGATTTACGAAAAGGACCGGGAACTGACGGTAGCCGGGAAGGTGCTCGGGGAACGTTCCCAGAAGCTCGACGAAGCCGAATACAACTACCTGGTGGTCGGCTGCGACTACCTGTACCTGTGGCCCCAGCGCCAGCCGGTCGGCTATTACCCCTATCCGTACGGCTGGTATGGCTGGTACGGCTGGGGATGGCCGTATTACTACTATCCCTATCCGTTCTACTACCCGTACTATCCGGGGCCGGCGCCCGCTCACGGCAAGCACCGATGACGATCACTCGCCGATGATTTTGACCAGAGCGCGCTTTTTGCGGCGGCCGTCGAATTCGCCGTAGAAGATCTGCTCCCATGGGCCGAAATCCAGTCGCCCCTCGGTGACGGCGACCACCACTTCGCGCCCCATGATCTGCCGCTTCATATGGGCGTCGGCGTTGTCCTCGCCGGTGTCGTTGTGGCGGTACTGGCGGATCGGCTCGTGGGGCGCGAGTTTTTCCAGCCACTGGGTGTAGTCGTGATGCAGGCCGGATTCATCATCGTTGATGAACACGCTGGCGGTGATATGCATGGCGTTGACCAGTACCAGGCCCTCGCGCACCCCGCTTTCGCGCAGGCAATCTTCGACCTGCCGGGTGATGTTCACGAAGCCGACACGGTTCGGCACGTTGAACCAGAGTTCCTTGCGGTAGCTTTTCATGCGGTCTCCTCGAGTGTTTTGGCGAAGGGTCGAATCTTAACCGTTTCCCCCTCTTCCAGACGATATCATGCGGTTGTGGCCACATCGAAGGGAGAGGACCGGTGGAACTGAAAAGCGTCTGTGTCTATTGCGGCTCGAGTGTCGGGGAGCGGCCGGAATACCTCGGCGAGGCCCGCAGGTTCGGGCGGCTGCTGGCGGAGCGCGGTATCCGCCTGGTTTATGGCGGAGCCAGTGTGGGGTTGATGGGCGCAGTCGCCGACGCGGCTCTCGCCGCCGGCGGGGAAGTGATCGGCGTGATCCCCCAGGCTCTGGTCGCCAGGGAAATCGCTCATTCCGGACTGACGGAACTGCGGGTGACCGCCTCCATGCACGAACGCAAGGCCCGGATGGCCGAGCTGTCGGATGGCTTCGTTGCCCTGCCCGGTGGCATCGGCACTTTCGAGGAACTGTTCGAGGCCTGGACCTGGGCTCAGCTCGGTATACACCACAAGCCCTGCGCCTTGCTGAACGTCGCCGGCTACTACGACCGGCTGGTGGCGTTCCTGGAGCACGCGGCGGCCGAGGGTTTCATGCGGCGCCTGCACCGTTCCATGCTGCTGGTGGCGCGGCAGCCGGAAGAGTTGCTCGAGGTCTTCGCGGCCTATCGTCCGCCCGAGGTGGAAACCTGGGTGCGGGCCGATGAGTCTTGAAAGACACTGCCCATTGGAACGGCGTGTCGAATCATCAATAATTCGACTTCCCCCAATCGAGGAGCCGTCCGCATGCATATCCGACTCGTCCCGATCACCTGCGCCGTACTGGCCGCGTCCACCGTATTCGCCGGAGAACCGTCCGCCCCGCTGACGGGCGACGAGCTCGATGCCCGACACGGCGCGAAGGTCTACCGCTCGGCCTGCGCCGGCTGCCACGACCATGGGAAGGACGGGGCGCCGAGGCTGGATCGGCCGGAGAGCTGGAAAAGCCGTTCTTTCGAGTCCTTCTCCGTCATGGAGAACCACGCCCGCGGCGGATTCCTCAAGATGCCGCCGAAGGGCCGCCGCCCGCTGCTGTCCGATCGCGATGTCGCCGATGCGGTGTTCTACATGACCCAGCGGCTCGAGGGAGGGGAAACGGCCATGCCGTCCCCGGCGAAGGAGCCGAGCGCACAGCGGCTGGACGAGGTGGCGAAGCGCGGCGCGTGGGTCATGCCCTTCGATCTGGACAAGACCATCCACGTCTTCAGCAAGACGGCGCAAGGCGGTATCCAGCAGGTCGTGGCGAAGCAAGGGACGGACGCCGAGCAGATCCGCCTGATCCGCCAGCATCTCGCCGAAATCGCCGGGAAGTTTTCCCACGGCGATTTTTCCGCGCCCGCACGCATACACGGTGAAGACATGCCTGGCCTGGCCGAGCTGAAGCGTGCCGCTCCCGGAAGTCTGAAGGTCAAGTACAGCATCCTGGAGCAGGGGGCGCAGATCGAATATTCGGCGGAGGATCCCGCCTTGGTCGAAGCGCTTCACCGTTGGTTCGATGCCCAGTCGAGCGACCACTCCGGGCACACAATGGAGGGCCACGGCGGGCATCATCCCCATTGAAACAGCCTGGCGATTCAATGGTCTGCCAGCCGGCGATCCTGGCGCAACGTCCCCCCGGCTCTCCTTCATTCCTTCATTTGCTGGTGGTGATTGGGAGCGGCACGAAAATCGGTGGAGAGTCGCTACCGTGACGATGGATTGAATCGGCCTTCCGCACCCGAAGGGGCTTCCACCCCTGGATCGCCTGACCGCTCCCCGGGGCGCCCCTTCGGGCCGTTTCCGGTGAAAGCCTGACTACTCCGGCTCGGCATACGGGGATCTCTGCTACCCGAACGTCGATTACGAAAGCTTCGGCAGGGACGTTGCCTCAGAAGCTGATGGTGATGCTTCCGCGTAGCATCCGGGGTTCCACCGGGTGGATAGTCTTGCCTTCCACGCCTTCCGGCGGCTGGTTCTGCAGACGGTACTGGTAGTAGTAGGCGATGTCGTTGGCCCGGGAGTCGAAGATGTTGAACAGATCCAGCTGCAGTTTGACGTTCTCCTCCTGCCAGCCCAGGCCGAAGTTGACCAGGGTGGTGTCGCCCAGAAACACCGTTCCCGCCTCGTTGAGTGGCACGTTGCTGAAGTGGCGCAGCCTCAAGGTCGACCAGAATCCGTAGGGCATCTGAACCGTGGCGCCGCTGGTGATGACGTTGCCGACCGAGTTGGGAATGCTGTTGTCGCCGCTGGGCAAATCCGTGTAGTAGGACTTGGTGAAGGCCAGGTCGGCGTCCAGGGTCAGCCAGTCGGTCGCCTGGTAATAGTTGGCCCATTCCACGCCGTAGCGGTTGCCAGGGCCGGTCGGTTCGGTGGTGCCGGCGTCACCCGTAAACACCAGCTCCGACGCGGTGTGCAGGAACCAGAAGGCCAGGGTGCTGTTGAGCCCAGGGATGTACTGGGTGCGCGCGCCGATTTCCGCGCCTTTCGAGCGTACCATCGGCGTCACGGCATGGACCGGGTCGCCGTTGTTGGGATTCACGCTCTCGACCGCACCACGGGCATCGTTGGAATGAAAACCATAGCCGAGGTTGATGAAGAATTCGGTATCCGCCCAGGGGCCGAACACCATGCTGAGCTTGGGGCTGACCATGCTGGAATTGCGGTTGCCGGAATTCAAGGGTGTCAGTTGGCTGTCGACATTGAACACGAAGATGTCGTTGCGCAGTCCGGCGATGGTTTTGAACTTCTCCATCCAGAAGGTTTCGTTCTTGAAGTACATGCCGATACTGGTCTCGGACACGTTGTCGCGGCTGACGATGTTGAAGACCTTGCGCCACTGGGTATTGACCAGCTCCAGCCCGCCGATCTGGTCGTGGCGGATCTGAAGACCCACGCTGTTTTCCATGTTGGTGCCGAACAGGTTGTTGAACCAGGTCTGCGAGGCAGTCCCGCCGTAATACCAGCGGTGTTCGCCCTGCAGGATCTGGTCGCCCTGCTGCGGATGCTCCAGAAAATAGGTGAAGTCCGAGTACAGGTCCAAGTCGTAGTAGGCCAGGTACAGGTTGACTTCGCTCTTCGATGACTCGCCCCGATTCCAGAGGTTGGTGGAGAGGCTGTAACGGTTGGTGTTGCCGCCGTCGCTGCGGTTCATGGTGCCGTAGAGGTCGAGCTGATTCTCCAGCACCAGCGCTTCGGGAATCTGGTTGGTAGCGTACCAGCGGGAGTTGTACCCCTTGGCGATCACCGAAAGGCCCCAGTCTTCTTTGTCGATGGTGTAGCGCACCATTCCGTTGAACTGGTTCAGATCCATCGGCCGCTGCCAGGGGCCGTCGTAGAAGTTGACCGAAGCGGCGTAGAGCAGATCGCCCGGCCCCAGCTCGTTGGAATTGGCCGCGACCGTCCGGTAGTAGTTGAATTCGCCGCCGGTGAAATTGACGAAGCCCTGCGGCAGCCGGTGCTTGGTATGCATATAGGCATAGCCGGCGGCGGAAAAATCGCCCATTTCCGCGTAATACGGTCCCTTGCCGTACTCCACCCGGTCCACCAGTTCCGGGATGATGCTGTTGAGGTCCATGTAGCCCTGGCCGTGCGCGTTGGTCGGCAGGTTCATCGGCACCCCGTCGACCCAGGTGGCGAAGTCGGTGCCGTGGTCCAGGTTGAAGCCGCGCAGGAAATACTGGTTGGCCTTGCCGGTGCCGCTGTGTTGCGTGGCCAGCATGCCGGGCACGACCTCGACCAGTTCGCCCACCCGCAGCAGGGGCCGGTACTTGAACTGGTTCTGGCCCACCACCCCTTGAGAGGCCGATTGCGTCAAACCTATCAGGTCGGTCTCGCGCCCTACGACCTCGACCGTTTCGAGGCTGACCGGTTCTTCGATGACTTGCGGATCATTCTCGTCATCGTCATCTGTTTTCGATCTCGCTCTCGACTTGGCTTTGGCCGTCGATTCGGCCGGTGTCGCCGGCTGTACCCGTATCTCGGACGGTGATTCCGATTCCGGCAGTGCTTCGGCGGGAGGTTGTGGCTGAGGATGGGCAAAACCGGCGCCGGGGCAGGTGGCGCTTAGCGTGCACAATATCGCCCAGACCTTATGGCGGTCTTGCAAGGCGCTGCGAAAAATACGGACGTTTCCGGTTGCAAAGGATCCCGAAGCACGCGACGGAGCGATGACTTTTCTTGCTTGCATGGAGTCTTGTCGTATTGGTCGACTTATTATTATTTCGGAAGCCCCATTGCGCGTAATGGGGGACGATCCGGAGCGCCGGGGTCCGGTACGAAGAATAATGTGTACCCGACCGGTTCCCCGGAGTCAGGCTGGAGTGGTAATTGGCAGTGAATTATTTGTTGGGCGGGTTGGCGTCCGTTTCTTCCGGAGTCTCGCTCTTCGATTTCATCCATTCCGGTTTCTTGGGGCCAGGGGTGTTCCCGAATGGTCCTTCCTTGCCGCAAGCGGACAAAAATGCGGTTCCAAGGAGGATGACTGCGATTTTCTGGTAGGGTTTCATGGTCGACTCGAATGGGTGGAGGAGGTGACGAGGCGCACGCTGCACCGTTTGTCCAGAAACGAAGCGGCGTACGCCGTCGGTTGTCGGGTCGGGACTTTAAAGCTTGCCTTCTTTCTTGTAATACTCGACTTCGTCGCCCACTTCTTTCACCACTTCTTCCAGTGGCGTCACCGCTTCTGTGACTTGACCGGCTTCAAGCGAGTTGATCACCGATTTCAGTCGGCTGCTGGAAAGCTGCATGGGCATGGTGCTCTTTTCCTTGTAGGAATCGATGGCCAGTTTCCTCGCCTTTTTGGCGTTCTCCAGACACAAATCTTTGTTGGATTGCTTTGCGGCTTCCAGTGCCGCCTTGCTGGCGTTGAAAACTTCGACGAGATTGGGCGGTGGGTCCGCATAGCGTCCGCCGGCGAAACTGACGCCGGTTGCCAGTCCCAGAAAGGAAGCGAGCAGGACGCGGCGAAGACCATGATTATTCATTCGAGACTCCTTGAGAGTATTTATTTGTATAGGGAATTATGAATGTCGCCCGGTTCCAAGTTCATGGCCGGGTGCACACATGTACTGCAGTGAATCTTCGAGGGTGCGCAAAAAACCCCGCCGCGAGCGGCGGGTATCGGAATGCGTCCATGTTTTCAGGAGCTTTCGGCAGCAGTCTTCCGCCCGGTACGCGTCGAAAAACGTCGACTGGCGGCTGTGCGTCAAATCCCGAACTGGGCGCCCTAGGAGATTCAGCACAAATATCATTTGCAAGACATGTGCCTGATTGTGTGAGCACGGGTTGGAATATCCAGGGATCGAGTTTGCGGTCGCAACATGGATTCGGTGTGGGACGTTTCATAAGTGAAACAAGCATTGATATCAATATGTTATGGTATCGGCGCTGGGTTTTGCTGGGACTGTGTCGATCGGGTGCTGGAAAACCCAAGGGAGTCAGTCGGCGAGTATCTGCAGCGAATCCGTGCCGCTGCTTGTCCGTCGTTCATCGTTAACTGCGTTAAATCCCACGATGGATATATCAAATCACGTAGTCGTTCCAGCCTGACCCGATATTGTCCTGGACATCGGTCAGCCTAGACAAAGGGGTACGAATGTCATGGCCAGGTGTTTCGCAGGAGCGAGCTTTTTCCGGAAAACGGCAACGTTTAGAGCCGGATGCCGGAAAAACGTAACAGCATCATCAGGCCGAGATAGGCCAGCGCCGTTATCGCCGAGGAGAGGGTCAGGCTAGTCCAGAAGCCCAGGCCGTGTTTCAACAGCAGGGGCAGAAGGAGGAACAGCAGCAGGGAAGGCAGCACCAGCCAGAAAATGCGGGAGGAAAGTTCCGCGATCTGGCCCGCAGGCGCGCCGTCATAGTACAGCCAGACGAAGGCGAGCAGTGAAGTGAGGGGGAGCGATGCGACCAGTGCCGCGAAAACGGTGCTGCGTTTTGCGATTTCGGTGATCGCCACCAGGGCCAGCAGCGATACCGCCAGCTTGACCGCGTAATACAGCATGGGACACTCATCAGCGCTGGAGGGCCATCTTCAGATTCTCGATGTTCCGTTTCATGACGGCAAGAAAATCTCCGGATTCCGGCCGGTTGGCGCAGGGGTCGAAAACCACGCTGGTGACACCCTTGGCGCTCAGTTTGTCCGCGATGGCGGGGGAAGGACGGGCCTCCCACAACATGGTCTTGGCGGGGTGGACGGTCAGGGTTTTCCCCAACTCGGTCCATTCCTTTTCCGGCGGCATTTCGCCCGGTTCCCAGTGGACGCTTTTCAGATTCAGTCCGTAGCGGCGGGCGAGGTACTGGTAAACCGGATGCGATGCCATCAGGGGTACGCCCGGTTTGGCGGTGGCGATCCGTTTGAGCTCGCCGTCCAGCCCGGCCAGGTCCGTTTGCAGTGCTTTCAACGCGTCGAGGACGGCCGTCTCGAGTTCGGGGCGTCTGGCGATCAGCGCCTTGGCGACCGCTTCGGCCTGTTGCGCCGCCTGGTCGAAATCCAGCCAGGTGGTGTAGGCGGTGCCTTCGTGGGAATGCTGGCCGGCCGGGCCGTGGCTGTGCACCACCGCGTTCTCGATGCGGATGAAGCGGTCGCGGAAGCCGGCCGAGGTGTCCACCCGCTTCAGGCGGGGGAGGGCGACGTGCGCCAGCCATTTTTCATAGTCCGCACCGTTGAGCAGAATCAGGTCGGCCTTCTGCATGGCGCCGACCGCTTTGACGTCCGGCCGCCAGTAGGCTGGATCGGCATCCGCCGGCGCCGGCAAGGTGACCGTGGCCCAGGAGCCTGCCAGCCGTTCGGCGAAGTAGGCCAGAGGATAGTTCGATGCCACGATTTTGAGCGGGTGCTCGCTGACGGCGCCGGCACCCCAGGCGGAGGCAGCGGCGAGCAGGGCGATGACGAAGGAAAGAATGCGGAAGGTCGGCATGGCGGTTTTCAGCTCAGGATGAAATGACGTGCAAGATCGGAAGCATAGGGGGCAGCGGTCGCCAGCACCGCGGCGCAGACCGCGGCCGCGAACAGCGCAATGAGCAGAATCTCCGCGAACAGCAGGCGCAGCACCGTGAGCCGCGCGCAGCCGAGCAGATAGATCGTCTCGATTTCCCGCTGCCGCAGGCGCAGCGACAGCGAGAACACCAGGGCGACGAGGAGCAAGGCGATGGTGCCGACCAGCAGCAGGATGCCATCGAACAGTGCGCCGACCCGGAAGATGTTCTGCAGCAGGCCGCGGGTCACGTCCAGCGGGCGGACGATCTCGGTTTCCGAATGGTCGTCCAGATAGCGTCCCTGTAGCAGGGTAGCCGCGCGGGTATCGTGGGGCAGGGCGATCACGGCGCTGATGGGGTAGGTGGCCGGATCGCCGTGGAAATGAAAGAACTCCAGGTTCTCCGGAGTGATCTCGGTGTAGGTGAGGAGTCCCGCATCGGCACGGCGGACGGCCGGGGAGCCGAAGGGCGAATCGGGCCGGGTGGGGGCGGCCTGGGTTTCCCCGTGGCCGTGGCCCAGACCTTCGATGACCCAGGCGGTCTGGATATCGACGAAGACGGCATGGTCGTCCGGCGAATGCGCCTTGGCCAGCACGCCGGTGACATGGAGTTTCAGCGGGTAGCTGCCGGCGAGATCGAAGGCGTTTTCCGAAGAAGATGCCAGGGTGCCGCCCGGCCCGAGTCCGAGGCGGTCGGCGGCATCGGCGCCGAGTACACAATCGCCCAGAATCGCGGGCAGTTCACCCTGGGCTGGCGCAAGTCCCCGGAAGTCGAAGTAGTCCAGAGTGACGCCGATCAGCGGCTGGTCCTGGACTCGGTGGCGGGCGTAGACGGGCAGAGCGTCGGCCCAGCCGGTGGCGGTGATGCGGTCGGCCTCCTGCATGCGGATGGTCGGCACGCCGGTTTCGCTGAAATACAGGGCGCCGAGCGTGAGATCCACCGAACTGCCGCGGGCGCCGACCAGGAGCGGTGTGGCTTCGGCTCTGCGGGTCATCCAGTATTCGCCCGCCTCGAGCACCTGGTGCAGACCTAACGGAAGCGCCGCGATCAGGCCCAGGCACAGCACCAGGATGAGCGTCCGGGTCCGGTGGTGGCGCAGATGGCGCCAGGCCAGGTAGAAATCGTGCCTCATTCTGCGCGTGGGCTCCCGGGCTGGCGGATGTCGATGACGCGGTCGAACAGTGGCAGCAGTTCGTGGTCGTGGGTGACGGCCAGCAGGGTGGCCCGGTTGCGCTCGGCGGCCCGTGTCAGCAGTTCGATGATCCTGAGCTTGTTGGCCGGATCGAGATTGCCGGTCGCCTCGTCGGCCAGCAGCAGGTCCGGCTCGGTCAGCAGCGCGCGGCAGACCGCGGCTCTTTGCCGTTCGCCCTGGGACAGTTCCCGCGGCAGTGCGGCGAGTTTGTCCCCCAGACCGGTGTGTTCCGCCAGCGCCCGGGCTCTGTCCCGTACCTGCCGGTCCAGTTTCAGCACCCGGTTGATCCGGTAGGGATGCACGATGTTGTCATACACGCTGAGGTAGTCCAGCAGCTCGAGCTCCTGAAACACGAAGCCGATGCGGGAAATCCTGAAGTTCCGACGCGCGTCGTCATCCAGCGCGCTGACGGTGATTCCGTCGACGCGGACGGTGCCCGTCCCGGGGGTCAGAATGCCGGCGATCAGTTTCAGGAGGGTGGTTTTCCCCGCCCCGCTGGGCCCGATGATGGCGACCCGGGCGCCGCGCTCGATGCGCAGGGCGGGCAAGGCGACGCCCGTGCCGGCGCCGGGATAGCGGAAGCTCAGGCGTTCGATTTCAATCATGAACGGGCGGAGGGCGAGGGCTGGCCCTCAAGAAGATCCATCGCAGTGATTTTCCAGGTGCCGTCTCCGGCGATGCTCAGCACCATGCGGGCGGCATACAGCGTGTGGCGTTCATGGGAATGGCCCCAGTGGGAGACCGCGCCGTGGGCGATCCACCGGCCCGTGACTTCGAAGCTCGAAGCCCCGAGTTTCCGGATGACGAGGCCATCGTCCAGCATTTCGACACGGCTGACCCGCCCTTCGCCACCCAGCCCCTGATTGCGGGCCAGGACCGCCTTCCGCTGGCGGAGATAGACTTGTTCCAGCAGTGGGCCGTCCAGGCTCATCGCCAGACGGTCGTAGCTCGCTTCTTCCCCGCGCAGGGCATAGGCGCGGTAGACGTTGTGCAGCAGGGCTTCCAGGCGGGTCCGGACTTGCGGAGGAGGAAAGGCCACGGTGCGGGCTTCCGGCTGCCCGACAGGGTCGAGGAGCTGTGGAAACAGCATTGCGGCGCCAGCCGCGGCCAGACCGGTGCAGGCCAGGACGGGATGCCTGCGCCGGGCGAACCATGCCGCGGTCAGGAGAGCCACGGCCGCGGCCGCGGTCCGTAAGCCGATGACCGGCACTCCGCGCCCGTCCTCGGCGGCCGAAGCCGGCCGTTCGATCTCGGGCGCGAGCCCCAAGGCCTCTTCCGATGACCAGCGGAATACCGGATCGCGCGGAGTGGCCTCGAACTCGAAGGACTCTCGACCGAAATACAGCGTCACGGGCCGTCGTTCCAGGTCGGGACCGAACAGCTCCCATTGCAGTTCCACCGTTTCGGTGGGTGCTTCGGTGAGATAGACCAGGATCGTTCCGACCAGCGCCGAGGCCGGATGAAGAGTTTCAGCGTCGTTGGCATTCTGCATGCCCTGGCGGCCGAAGCGCAGGAATTCCACCCGGTCGAGCTGGGCTTCCACGGCGGCGCCGTTGATCCGGAGGGGGTTGTGCGCCCGCAGGAAATCGCCGGCCGCCCGTTTCAAGGATTCGCGTTCGCTCGTGCTGAGATTTTGCGGATCCCCGGGTTTGAAACGCAGATACGGTGCCAGGTCTTCGAGCCGCAGCAACACCTCGTGTCGGACTTCATAGGGTTCGACATAAAGGAAGGATCGGGGGGCGCTGTGGCGCCTGAGGCGGCCGGGATCGTCGAAGCGCGAGCGCCAAGGGTCGTTCCAGTCCAGCCTCAGCCGGACGGGCGCTTCGAGCTCGCCGAGGTCAGCCAGTGGCACGCCGCGATGGCTGACCACGATGCCGAGCTTCTGACCGGGCGCCAGCGTCGGGACCAGGGTCAGGGTGTCGGGGTTCCCGCGAACGGGGAAATGTATCTTGGCTCCGTAAAAGGGGACATCCATCGAGCCCTGGACCGGGCTGGCTTTGGCAAGGGATTCCATCCTGCCTGCGAAGATGTGCCCGTTTCCGTCCCGTAGCTGCAACAGATCAGGAACGGCAGAACCGTCAGCGGCTCCGGCCTTCGGGAACGGGTCCTCCCTGAGGCGGAGGTCCATGTCGACTGCGCCCGGCTCAATCGAGATTTCCGCCACCGCGTCGTATTGGGCGAAGCCGGCCCAATCCGCGAACGTGCTCCGCCCGCCTGCCAGGGTGAGCAGCAGGCACAGGGCGACGTGGTGACGGGTGTGGCGATGATCCCTCATCGAGGACCGGTCTCAGACTGGGAAGCGGCGCGGTGCTTTTTCGGCGCCGTCGCCGACGGCAGAGGCGGCGCGCCGCAGGCCGAGATTGCGGTAAGCGACGTAGCAGAGCGTGGCGAGCACCAGGCCGCCGATCAGCGCCGCCAGCGCGCCGGGCCAGCGGTTGGGCTGAACGGGGGAGGGAACGCCGACGCTGAACGGAATCCGCAGCCGGTCGTCCTCGGTCACGGCCTCGTCTCCAAAGACGGCGATCAGCGCGTAGTGGCCGGGTTCGGTGATGTTGGTGTAGGTTTCGACCGTGCCGCTCTTGTAGATTTTGGCCGGCACTTCCGCCAGTGTTCTTTTCTCCTTGGGCAGTTGGCCGCCTTCGCCCAGGTCTTCTTCGATCACCCGCAGGGCGACCGGGATGTTGCGCACGTCGCGGTCCAGCAGGTCGATGCTCAGATAGGTCTTACCGGTGCCCGGAATCTCCTGGCAGTATTTCGTGAATTCATGCCTTTCGTTCTCGTAGCGTCCTTCCTGCATGGCAGTGAAATGCACTGCGTAGAAGTCGTTGGCCACCAGGCAGCTCATCGATGCGCCCTGATACATCTGCCGGCCATTGCCGGGGTCGCGGGGGGCGCCGGCGCCGAAGGCCGTACCGGCGGTCAGGGCCAGGCCGATCAAGACTGGAACGGTGCGGCAGAAGAATGCGGAACGATGCGTCATGAGAGATATCCTCCTTCAGGGATTCTGGACTTGAAAGAAATATTTGCCACTGACCACATGGCCGTCGGCGGAGAGCACCCGGTAGCGAACCATGTAGCGGCCGGGGGTGAGCCTGGAAACCGAGGTCCGCAGTTTGGAGCGGTCGGTGAAATCAAGTCTGGCGTCGTGGTTGTCGACACGCTTGCCTTCGCCATCGACCACGGCCAGAGCCAGGAAGTCGTTGCCCACGCCTTCGTTGAACGTCAGGAGGATCTCCTCGGGGGCGTCGGTGATCGTGGCGTCCCGGTCCGGTATCGCCTTGACCAGGATGGCGTGGGCCAGATGGACAGGCATGTCCACCTTCCGGGCAAGGAAAGGATCGGGGGCGGTCAGCATGCCGTCGTCCGCGGCTTCCGCAGTGCCGGTCAGACCGGCGAGGACCAGGGTCAGGGATGGAATGAGGGGGCTCATGAATCTCGTCGTGCTTGGGTTTCGGTTTTCGGGGCCGCGATGGCCCAGGTTTTCTGCCCATCGGCGCGGGTTTCGGTCCAGAAGACCCGGAATCCGAAGGGTGTGGCCAGGACTCTCGGGTGCCGGGCCTTGGCGGTTTCGGCACTGAGGGCGGCGGGTTCCGTCCAGCGGGCGCCGTCGTCGCCGGACTGTATGAGCTGGACAGCGGCGCCCGCCGCCGTATTGCGGGTGAAAGCGATCGCCAGCATCCCTTGGCCGAGCGTGGCGATGTCGCCATCGCGGCTTTGACTGTCGCCGACTTTCCGCGGCGGGGACCAGCTCCTGCCGGCATCCGCCGATTTCAGATAAAACAGGCCCGCCGAATCCTCCTTGCCCGTCCAGACCACGCTATGCAGCGTCACCCGGCCGTTCCCGGCCTGGCTGCCGGTCAGCCCGCCGCCGCAATGCGGACAGCCGGGGAAATGCCAGCCGAAGGCGCCGACCGGCCCTGCGGACAGCCAGCCTTGGGCTGGATCGCGGCGCAGGAAAAGCTTCATGTCACGCGGCTCGGCGTCGCGGTACAGAACGGACAGCGCGCCGTCCGGCAGGACCGCGAGCCGGCTCCAGCAGCAGGTGCAGACCGCCGGGTCCAGGGTGGTTTCGGGGCTCCAGTGCAATCCGCCGTCTTTCGAACTGGCATAGCGCAGTCCCTGGGTGTCTCCGGTTTCCTCGCGGTCGTCCAGCCAGGCCAGATGGAATGCCCCTTGCGGGTCGGCTGCCAGGGAGAGGTAGGCCTGGTTTTTCAGGGCATCGCCGGTCGCGGGATTGCCGCCGGGCGTCCAGGTCTTGCCGCCGTCGCGCGAGCCCACGATGTGCATCGGCCCGGTGCCTGGCAGTTCCCCTTGGATCTGCCAGGCGGCCACCAAGTCTTTTCCTTTGACGGCGATGCGCGCGTCGTTGCCGGGCCGGGCGATGACCGGCGGATCGTCCGGGTGGTCCAGGAAATTCGGTGGCGTCCAGGTCCGTCCGCCGTCCTCCGAATGCACGTGGACGACGCGGGAGCGGCCGCCATCCGCCGGTTTTCCGACCAGCAGGGCATGGATGGACCGGCCGTCGACCGCGACATCCAGTCCTTGGATCTCGGTCAGTCCGGCGATGTCGGGGTAGGTCACGGCGTACGGTTGTTGCGCCAGAGATGCGGGCTCAAAAAGAAACCCGGCCCACGCCGCCACGAGGGCGGTGAGTAGCCGGGCATTCAGAGAGGACGTGCGCATATCGGAATTTGAAGATGAAACTTGCCAGTCTTCGGTGTTTTCGAACCGGTGCCCCCGACTGCCCGACGCTCTTCGCGTCTGCGGGAAAGAGGACGCCGCTATGGTCGTTGACATCCAAAGCATCCCGCATGCCAACGCTTTTTGTTTTTATTAACAAGACGTTGAGGCGCCGTGACGGCGACGGCGGTAAGTGAAATCACCAAGCGGCTGAGGTAAATGCCGTGCTGGCAGGAACGCGAAGGGAGCGGAAAGAGAAGGCAACCGGTGCCGGTGGCGACCGGTTGCCGAGCGTCGCTGAGGGAGATTTGAGGTCGTCGCGGAACGCGGAAAATGCGTTCTGCGAAAGAATTTGGGTCAGATCAGGGTCGCGCTCGGATTGAACGCAAAGAAACCCAGAGCCAGATAGCAGATGACGGCCAGTCCGGCGTGGACCACCAGGATGGCGCGCGGCACCCTCTTGCCTTTCTTGGCGGTCAGCCCCATCAGGAGTCCCAGAGCGATGATCACGACGGCCATGCCGATGTTGAGATAGACGCGGGTGTCGCCTTCCAGGGCGGCCACGATGACGAGGGCGGAGCCGACCAGCGAGGCTGCGCCGTGCAGCATGGGATAGGCGGGCCCCACGGCGCGGCCTGCCCAGACGTCGCCGATCATGGCAAGACCCATGAGAGCGACGAGCGTGAATGCAGCGAGAGCACCTACGAGCATGATGAATACCTCCTGTTTTGTGGGGTTGATAAGGGAAAAATGCTCCTGGGAGCATGAAAACATTATGCCAACATCGTTGCCGCGGTATGAAAGCCTCGGCGCATGCAGAGAGTAAACGCTGAATCAACGCGATGGCAGCATGAGTTTTTTCCTTCGGTTGTGGCGTATGCCGCAGCGGGGCGGGGCAATAGTCTCAAGCAGTAGGGGCGTCGGTCGGTTGACGGGACTGATGCCGATCGATTACTGTTCATAAAAACAGTGATCGTATGTCCAGCATGAAGCCACTGACCGTCCGCCAGCGTGAGATTCTGGATTGCATCCGCCGCAGCGTGGAAAACGAAGGCTTCCCTCCCACAATCGCCGAGATCGCCCGCGCCATCGGCGTCAGCTCGCCCCATGGGGTGCGGGAGCAGTTGCGCGCGCTCGAGCGCAAGGGGGTGATCGAGCTCATCCCCTCCGCATCGCGCGGCATCCGTCTGCTCGCCAGGGCCGAGGAGCCCGGCCTGCCCTTGATCGGCAAGGTCGCGGCGGGACGGCCGCTGTTGACCGAGGCACAGGTCGAGCGCTACTGCCAGCTGGGGCCGGAGCTGTTCGAGCACAAGGGCGATTATCTGTTGCGGGTCCAGGGCATGAGCATGCGCGACGCCGGCATCATCGACGGCGATCTGCTGGTGGTGCAGCAGGCGCAGGAAGCCCGCTCCGGCCAGATCGTAGTGGTGCGTCTCCATGACGAGGTGACCGTGAAGCGTCTGCGGCTGGAAGGCGCCGTGGCCTATCTGGAGCCCGCCAATCCCGAGTTTTCCGTCATCGCCGTCGATCCGGAACGCCAGCCGCTTTGCATCGAAGGCATCGTGGTCGGCGTGATCCGTACCCGGGTGGGCTGATGGCCGGGAAGACGGAGACGCTGACCGGGCTGCTGGACCGCGACCCCCGGATCTGGCGCGGGCGCCGGCCGGGATCCTGGCGGGCGCCGGTCATCCCCACCGGCCATGCGGCGCTGGACGCGGTGCTGCCGGGTAGCGGCTGGCCGGCGGGTGCGCTGACCGAGATCATCACACCGGCCCAGGGTATCGGCGAACTGCGGCTGCTGCTGCCGCTGATGCGGCGCATCGCCGGGGACGGCCGCCGCTTGGTGTGGGTCGCGCCGCCGTTCGAGCCCTACGCGCCGGCGCTGGTCCAGGCCGGGGTCGAGATCGGCCGGATGCTGGTGGTGGCGGTCGCGGATCGGCAGCGGGATTTGGGCTGGACGCTGGAGCTTTTGTTGCGTCATCCCGAGACCGGGCTGGTGCTGGCCTGGCCCCGGACGCTGCCGCCCTCCGTCTGGCGCCGCCTGCAATTGGCGGCGGCGGAAAGCGGTGCGCTCGGTATGCTGTTCACCGACGGCGCCGCCGGCGGCACGACGGCGGCATTGCGCCTGAGCCTCGGAGTCTGTGAGGGCGGACTGGAACTGCGGATACTGAAAGCCCGCGGCGGATTCTGCGGGGCACGCGTCCCGTTGATGCTTTGAGGGTGCCATGGCACTGGCCCGCGCCCACCCTTTTCCCTCTCTTCCGGCGGAACCGCCCTGTACGGCTTCCGCGGCCGAAGCCGCGCCGCTCTGGCTGGCGCTGCGTTTTCCCGCGCTTGCGCTGGAGGCTTTGGGGATCACGGGGCCGGAGCCGGTCGCCATCACCGAAGCCGGTGATGGCCGGCTCCGGGTGCACAGTGCTTCGGCGGCAGCCGCCGCGCAGGGCGTCGCCGCCGGCATGGCCTTGTCCGAAGCCCAGGCGCTCTGTCCCGGGCTGACGGCGGTGAGCCGTGATCCGGAGGCCGAGCAGCGCGTCCTTTCACATCTGGCGGAACGCTGCCTGCGATTCACTCCCTGGATCAGCCTGGACTTCCCGGCCACCCTGCAACTGGAGGTGCGCGGCAGCCTGCGGCTGTTCGGCGGACCGGCGCGGCTGGCCGGAGCAGCGCGGCAGGTTTGCGCGGCGGACGGCCACGCGGTGCAATGCGGTCTGGCACCGACGCCCATGGCGGCCTGGCTGCTGGCGCGGGCGGGATTCCCCGCGCCGGTGCTCGAGACCGAGGCGCTGCGTTCCGTGCTGGGCGACCTCTCCATCGCCGCGCTGGGCATCGACGATAAGCTCAGCGGCCGTCTGGCCCGTGCCGGTCTGCGGGTGCTGCGCGATCTCTGGCGCATGCCGCGGGACGGCTTGGCGCGCCGCTACGGCAGCGATCTGCTGCGGCGGCTGGACGAGGTCGTGGGCAGCCGGCCCCAGCCGCTGGGTCGGTTCCATGCCCCGCCGCGGTTCCGTGCCGGGCGGGAACTGGCGATGGAAACCGAAGACCTGAGCCGGGTCTTCCCGCTGGTCGAGGCTTTGCTGGCGGAATTCGAGGGTTTCCTGCGGAGCTGCGATGCCGTCGCCGCCGGGCTGGAGCTCGAACTGCGGCATGCCCGCGCAGCGCCGACGCGGGTTTGCTTGAGGCCACGCCGGGCGGGCCGGGAGGCCCGGCACTTCGCAGCCCTGCTGCGCGAGCGGCTGGATCGGGCAGCGCTGCCCGGCCCCGTCCGGGGGGTACTGCTGCAAAGCGTCGACATCCAGCCCTTCACGCTGCCGACGGCGGATCTGTTCACGCCCGGGGCGGCTGGCGGGGAGTCCTGGGACGAACTGCTCGACCGCCTCCAGGCCCGGCTGGGACCGCAGGCTTTGCGTCGGCCCATGCTTCGCGCCGATCACCGGCCGGAGCGTGCGGAGTTCGGCAACGCTCCCCGAAGCGGCGAGACGGCGCGGTCGCCCCGGCCGCTGTGGCTGCTGTCCCGGCCCCGGCGTCTGAGGGACCGGGACATCCGCATCCTGCCCGAGTGCGAGCGGATCGAAACCGGCTGGTGGGACGGCGGACCGGTGCGGCGCGATTATCACCTGGCGGTCGACGGTGTCGGGGCGCGGCTGTGGGTCTACCGCGACGCCGGCACGGCGGGTCCCTGGCACCTGCATGGCCTGTTCGGCTGAGGCGGTGTTCGCTGAACTGCATGCCTTGAGCAATTTCAGCTTCCTGCGCGGCGCCTCGCATCCCAAGGAGCTGGTCGCCGAAGCGGCCCGTCTGGGCTATGCGGCGCTGGCGCTCACCGATGAATGCTCGCTGGCCGGCGTGGTACGCGCCCATGCCGAGGCCAAGACGCTCGGCTTCAAGCTCATCATCGGCAGCGAATTCCGGCTGGAGGACGGTCCCAAGCTGGTGCTGCTGGCGATGGACCGCCGCGGCTACGGCCAGCTCGCGGCCTTCATCACCCTGGGGCGGCGGGCGGCGGAGAAAGGGGAATACCGGCTGCTCCGCGGCCAGCTCGAAACCCATCCGCTCGACCATTGTATTGCGATCTGGCTGCCGGAAGACGCGCCCGATGACGAAACCGGCGCCTGGCTGGCGCGGTTGTTTCCGGCCCGCTGCTGGATCGGCGTCGAGCTGTTCCTGAGCGGCGGAGACGGCCTCCGCCTTTCCGTCCTGCAGGCGCTGGGCGAACGGCTGGGGCTGCCCCTGGTCGCCTGCAACGACGTCCACATGCATGCCCGCGAGCGCCAGCCGCTGCAGGACACCCTGACCGCCATCCGCCTCGGCCGGCCGCTGGCGGAACTCGGCTACGCGCTGTTTCCGAACGGGGAACGCCATCTGCGTCCCATCGAATTCCTGGCGCGGATCTATCCACGGGCGCTGCTCGAAGAATCGCTGCGCATCGCCGAACGCTGCCGGTTTTCGCTGGACGAACTGCGCTACGAATACCCGGCCGAGCTGGTGCCGGACGGCTACACGGCCATTGCCTGGCTGCGCGAGCTGACCCGGCAAGGCATGGCCGAACGCTGGCCGGAGGGCGCGCCGGACAAGGTGCGGCGGCAGGTCGAGCACGAACTGGAACTGATCGGCGCCATGGCCTACGAGCCGTTCTTCCTGACCGTGCACGACGTGGTCCGGTTCGCCCGCAGCCGCGGCATCCTGTGCCAGGGCAGGGGATCGGCGGCGAATTCGGCCGTGTGCTATTGCCTCGGCATCACCGAGGTCGACCCGGCCCGGCTCGATCTGCTGTTCGAGCGTTTCATCTCACGGGAGCGCAACGAGCCGCCCGACATCGACGTGGATTTCGAGCATGAGCGGCGCGAGGAGGTCATCCAGTACATCTACCGCAAGTACGGCCGCCACCGGGCGGCGCTGGCGGCCAGCCTCATCACCTTCCGCGTGAGGAGCGCGGTGCGCGACGTCGCCCGCGCCCTGGGCTTCTCCCCGTCGCGGATCGACACCCTGGCGCGGGTGCTCGACCGCCACGGCGTCGCGGAGACCTTGCCGGAGCGCCTGGCCGAAGCCGGCCTCGCGTCCGAAAACCCGGCGGTGCGGCATCTGCTGGCCCTGGTGCAGATGCTGGTGGGGTTTCCCCGCCACCTGTCCCAGCACGTGGGCGGCTTCGTCATCGCTGCCGAGGACCTGTCGCACTGGGTGCCGGTGGAGAACGCCGCCATGCCCGAGCGCACCGTGATCCAGTGGGACAAGGACGACCTGGAATCCCTGGGTCTTCTCAAGGTCGACGTCCTCTCCTTGGGCATGCTGACCGCGATCCGCAAGGCGCTGGCCTATGTCGGCGAAGGGCGGGGCCGGCCGTTCACGCTGGCCGACGTTCCCCCGGAAGACCCGGCGGTGTATGAGATGCTGCAGCGGGCCGACAGCATCGGCGTGTTCCAGGTGGAATCGCGGGCGCAGATGAGCATGCTGCCGAGGCTCCGTCCCCAGAGCTACTACGACCTGGTGATCCAGATCGCCATCGTCCGGCCCGGACCGATCCAGGGCGACATGGTGCATCCCTATCTGACCCGGCGGGCCGGGCTGGAGCCGGTGTCCTACCCCAGCCCCGCTGTGGAGAAGGTGCTGAAGCGGACGCTGGGCGTGCCGATCTTCCAGGAGCAGGTGATGCAACTGGCCATGGTCGCCGCCGGATTCACGCCGGGCGAGGCCGACCGGTTGCGCCGCGCCATGGCCGCATGGCACCGCAAGGGCGGGCTGGAGCCGTTCGAAAAGAAGCTGATGGACGGGATGCGCGAACGCGGCTACGAAGAGCGCTTCGCCCGCCAGATCTACCGCCAGATCCGGGGTTTCGGCGAATACGGCTTCCCCGAGTCGCATTCCGCCAGCTTCGCCCTCCTGGCCTACGTCTCCGCCTGGCTCAAATGCCACCATCCCGCCGCCTTCGCCTGCGCCCTCCTCAACAGCCAGCCGATGGGCTTCTACGGCCCCTCCCAGCTCATCCAGGACGCCCGCCGCCACGGCGTCGAAGTGCGGCCGATCGACGTCAACCACAGCGGCTGGGACTGCACGCTGGAGCCGACTGAGATTCCTAACCCCCTCTCCCTCTGGGAGAGGGTTGGGGTGAGGGCCCTTCAAACAGGTAGCAATCCCGCCCTCCGCCTCGGCCTGCGCCTGGTCAACGGATTCTCGTCCGCTGCGGCGCAACGCCTGAGCGACGCCCGCCGGCAGGGACCGTTCCAAAGTGTCCAGGATTTAGCCACCCGCGTCCGGCTCGACCGCCGCGAACTGGAAGCCCTGGCCGCCGCCGACGCCCTGCACGGACTCGGCGGCCACCGCCATCGCGCCTTCTGGGAAGCCGCCGGCGTGGAAGCACCGACCCCGCTCTATGCCGAACCGCAATTCGCCGAAGCCGAGCCTTTGCTGAGGAAACCGGGCGAAGCCGAGGACGTCATCGCCGACTACGCCGCCGCCGGCGCCAGCCTGCGCCGCCATCCCTTGAGCCTACTGCGGGAGCGGCTGGACCGCCGCGGCTTCCGCACCGCCGAAGCCTTGTGGCAGGTGAGGAACGGCTCCATCGCCCGCGTCGCCGGTCTCGTGGTTTGCCGCCAGAGCCCCATGACCGCCAACGGCACCACCTTCGTCACGATCGAAGACGAAACCGGCCAGATCAACCTCATCGTCTGGCCCGCCACCGCCCAGGCCCAACGCCGTGCGCTGCTGCGCGCCCATCTCCTCGCGGTATCCGGCACCGTGCAGCAGGAAGAGGGTGTATTGCACCTCGTCGCCGGGAGGCTGGAAGATATCGGAAAATGGCTGGGCGGGTTGGTGGTAAAGTCCAGGGATTTTCAGTGAGCGTCAAAAAGTCAGATAACATGTTCGAGGGCTTGATCAATGAATATTGTTGGAATAATTCAGAGAGACAATTACGTGCTGTATATCAAGAGCGAAGACGGCAAGGCTGGTTTATTCGATGTCAAGCCATATCCCGAGTCGGAAGCTTTCACTCCGCTGAAGGACAGGGCTGAGTTCGAACGAATTCACAACGGCAAGTATTTTATTGAGTGGGACTGCGGAGCGGACTTTTCTGCAGATACGATTCAGGCGGGATTGGAAATTTCATAAATCTAAACAATCGTTTTTCACAATGTGCAATTGTACCATTGTACCTCATGGCGGATGATTATATGATTTCAATGTCGTTGTTTTTAATTATGGCGCATGGCGGAATTTTGTGATGGGGAAGATTTCGGTAATAGGAGCTATTTTATTGCTTTCTGGGTGTCAGTTGTTTGACTGGCATTGCACCAAAGGTGGACAGTGGAGCTCTGGTTACTTTACAGGGGATGGAAGATGTACTTACTTCTGTGCGGATAAAGACGAGAAGTATTGCGCTGATTCTCCACAGGAAGCCGAGGCGCTTCAATCAAAGGATCCTGAGTTTCAAAAGATGCAGCAAGAAAGGGCTGCCGAAAATATGGAGCTGTCTAGAGCTATATGTGCAAAACTTGGATTTAAACCAGAGACCGATGCATTTGCGAATTGCCTTCTTACCCAGATGCGAATGCAGTTTGATGTTGAAGTGCTGAATCATCAGAACAATTTAAGAAATGCTCAGCAGGACATTGAAGCATACAAAAATATGTGGCAAGCATTGCAGCGTGGCGCTCAGCAGATCATGAATCGACCTCAGTCACCGCTCTATAACTCTCCGATGAAGTGCACTCCTGATCTGGTTGGCGGTTTTACATGTCGATAGGGCCAGAGGATGCGTTGAGGCACGAAGCGTATCAATCGCGAGTGGTGAGCCAGAGCCAAGTCTTGTAACGAATAAAGGAAAATGTAGCGACAAACCCAGTCCACATGGGCCTGCTCGGTATGTGTCAGGTCCCGTGTGATTATTTGCCGAGGAGGAGTTATCCTCTTTTCGAGGCCCGGAGTCTTCTCCGGGAGGTTTTGGGTCAACCCGGTCAGGTTCGTCACCATGCAGATTCGCCTTCATAAGAACGCCCGCACCACGCCCGCCGTAAGGCAAGCGATTCGAGCCTCCGACCTGAGCGAGCGCGCCTTGGCCCAAAAGCATGGCATCAGCCGTACGACCGCCCGTAAATGGAAACGCCGCGATTCGGTCGAAGATGCCTCGCACCGACCCCATACCCTGCACACCACGCTGACGCCGGCCCAGGAAGCCATCGTGGTCTATTTGCGGAAGTCCCTGCGCCCGCCTTTGGATGATCTCCTGGCGGTGACGCGGGAGTTTCTCAATCCCGCGGTGTCCCGCTCCGGGCTGGACCGCTGCCTGCGCCGCCACGGGGTGGCGTTCCTCGAGGCCCTGCTCCCGCCGGCGGAGAAGGCCCCGGTTAAACCTTTCAAGACCTATGAACCCGGCAGTCTTCGGGCACGCATGACTTCGACCGCCTCTGCGCCGAACAGGCCATCGAACACCGCCTGATTCCGCCCCGAAGGCCCCAAACCCACGGCATGGTCGAGCGTTTCAACGGCCGCATCGAGGCGGTCCTGCAAACCCATCGCTTCGACTCCACGGCCGATCTGGAGACCACTTTGCACCGCTACGTCGCTCTCTACAATCAGCATATCCCCCAGCGGGCCTTGGGTCATATCACTCCCGTTCAAGCACTCAAAAACTGGCATACATCCCATCCCCATCTCTTTCGTAAAAAGGTTTATAAACAGGCGGGACTTGACATGCAGCGGATCGAATTCTTTCCGGACGTCGCGGAGAGCGAAGCGGTCACCGACGTATTCCTGCCGCTCCGGTAGCCGGGAAAAGCGGAGACGGGACGTGCTATCCGCTCATCCGGACGACGTCCCGCAAGCTGCGGTTTCCCAGAGTCGTTTCCGGGTTGCGGTCGATGGCGGCCAGGATTTCCCGGACGGCGTCGGGTTCGTCTTGAAGAGTCAGGGCCGGCTGGTCGCCCGCGGTTCGAACCGCCTCCACCACTTCGCTCAACAGGATCGCATCGGTGTCCCGTGCGAGAACGTAAGCTTTCCGTTCGCCGTTCAGGCTCAACAGCAGGCCGTGCCGTTTCAGGCATTCCAGCGGGTCCGCCACGGCTTCCCAGGGCAGGTTCACCTGATCCGCCAGGTCGGGCAGCGTGCAGGCGGCGGCTTCGCCGCGCGCATGGCTTCGCCCGATCAGGATCATGAGCAGCAGGGCGAGGCGCTCCTGGGACTGCGGACTCAGGTGGGGCCGCCGTCCGCCGTAGCCGAGATAGCGGGGAAACTGGACATGGAAGGAGACGACGCTGCCCAGCAGCAGGATGAGCCAACTGAGGTACAGCCAGATCATGGACAGGAGGATGACGGCGAAGCTGGAATAGATGGCGCTGTAATGGGCGGAATTGACCGTGAATGCGGTGAACAGAAAGCCCGTCGCTTTCCAGCTCAGGCCGGCGAACAGCCCCCCCCGCCAGCGCGGGCCGCCACTTCACCGCGGTGTTGGGTATGAACGAATAGGCGAAGGCGAAGGCGGCGACGATCAGCACATAGGGCAGGACGATGCCGGCCAGATAGTAGGCCGTGCCGAAGGGCTCCAGGGCGATCAGCCGCCGTACGATTTCCATGCTGCTCATCGAGGCCGCGATGCCGATCGCGGAAAACAGCAGTACCGGGCCGATCAGGACGATGCTGAGGTAGTCGCTGAACTGGCGGTAGAGCGGGCGCGTCCTGGACACCCGCCAGATGTGATTGAAGCTGTCCTCGATCTGCTCCAGCAGCGACACCACGGTGTAGAACAGCATCAGAAAGCCGACGAAGCCCAGAACGCCTACCTGGATGTTCCCGACGAAGCCGATGACGTTATCGGACCTCTCTCGCCTTTTCGCCCAGGGGCGCCAGCATTTCGAGGAGCAGCGGCTGGATCTCGTTGTGTACGCCGAACGCCTTGAGCACCGAGAAGCTCACCGCTAGCAGCGGCGCCAAGGAGAGCAGGCTGGTATAGACCAGGCTCATCGCCCGATGCCTGATTCCCCCTTCGCGGTACTCGCGCACCAGCACCAGGACCAGCAGTTTCAGCACCTTGCAGGTGTCCGCGATTCTCGGCCTGACGGCGGGAAACAGGCGCTCGGCGGATTTCATGGGCTTGGCTCTCGGCGGTAAGCGGTGGTCCCGGACGCCTTACCGGCTCCTCGGCCGGCAAGCCGGGCGCGGTCCGTGCCCGGGAGTTCAGTCTAAGCCAATGCGATCGTCCGCGTCGATTTGCCGGGAATGGGTCCGACGGTGAGGAGACCGGATGCCCGGTTTCTCGCCTATTTTTCCCCCAGCCGCGGTATCAGTTCGGCAAGGTTGCAGGGGCGGGTGCGGAGGTCGAGCTGCTGGCGGATGAGCTTGTCCCACGCCGTGCGGCAGGCGCCGGAGGAGCCGGGGAGGGCGAAGATGTAGGTGCCGTTGGCGACGCCGGCGATGGCCCTCGACTGGATGGTGGAGGTGCCGATTTCCTGATAGGAGATGGCGCGGAACACTTCGCCGAAGCCGTCCAGGGTCTTGTCGAACAGCACCGATACGGCTTCGGGGGTGCCGTCCCGGCCGGTCACGCCGGTGCCGCCGGTGCTGATGACGACCTGTATGTCGGGATCGGCGATCCACCGGGAGACCACCGCCCGGATGCGGTAGATGTCATCCGGCACGATGCATTTCTCGGCCAGCCGGTGACCGGCCTCGGTGAGGCGTCCGACCAGTACCCTGCCGGAGCTGTCGTCGTCTTCGGTGCGGGTATCCGAAACCGTGAGGATGGCGATGGAGAGCGGAAGGGATTCGTGGTTGGTCATGGGCGGGGATTCGGGAGGGGGCGCCCGCCCGGACGGGCGCCGGGGACGGAAAGGCTCAGTTCTTCAGGCGGACGATACCCAGGGCCTTGAGGCCCAGGCGCTCGTAGATGGGCTCGCTGATGCCCTTCCTCACCTTGCGGAGGAAGTACTTCTCGAAGGCGATCTTGGCCAGGTGCACCCAACGTCCTTTCTTGGCCCAGGTGACGTTGCGCGGCGGGATCTGCGGCTGGGCGATGAAGGCGGCGCCGGTGTCGCCCATGTCGGCCAGACACAGTGCGGCCCATGTGCCTTTGAAGCTGGGCTCCTTGCCGTCGAGTTGCTCGCGGATGTTGTGTGCGGTGGCGGTGACCATGGACTCGATCATGTAACCGGTCTTGGGTACACCGGTGGGTACCGGCGTCTGCTCCAGCGGCGGAATGGCGATGCAGACGCCGACCGAGTAAACGTTCTTGAACGTGGGGTTGCGCTGATATTCGTCGACGATGACGAAGCCGCGTGGGTTCACCAGCCCCTCGATGCCGCGCACCGCGTCGACGCCGGTGAAGGCCGGAATCATCATGCAGTGCTTGAACGGCAGTTCGTGCTTCTTCTTTTCCTTGCCGTCGTCGTCGACTTCGGTGACGAACATCTTGCCGGCCTCGATCTTGTCGACCTTGGCGTTGGTGATCCACTTGATGTGGCGGTCGCGCAACTCGCTTTCCAGGAGTCCCTTGGAGTCGCCCACCCCGCCCAGGCCGAGATGGCCGATGTAGGGTTCCGAGGTGACGAAGGTCATCGGCACCTTGTCGCGGATCTTGCGGCGGCGCAGGTCGGTGTCGGCGATGAAGGCGTATTCGTAGGCCGGGCCGAAGCAGGAGGCGCCCTGTACCGAGCCGACCACGACCGGACCGGG
Organism: Methylococcus sp. S1M; assembly: GCF_051295855.1. Lineage (NCBI taxonomy): Bacteria > Pseudomonadati > Pseudomonadota > Gammaproteobacteria > Methylococcales > Methylococcaceae > Methylococcus > Methylococcus sp. S1M. The sequence continues at coordinate 410,264 of NZ_JBPDXO010000002.1, read as the reverse complement.
GTCCTTGACGAAGCCGTCCCAGAATTCCATGGCTTCGGCGGCGTGATCGACGTGGCACACCGACTGGGTGTGGCCATGCGGGCCGAAGCCCGGCACTTCGTCGAATGCGAGGCGGGGGCCTGTGGCGATGACCAGGAAATCGTAGTTCACGGAGCTGCCGTCGGCGAGTTCGATGCGGTTGTTGGCCGGATCGACCTTGGTCGCTTTCTGCTGGATGAACTCGATCTTGCGCTTCTTCAGCATGGGGGCGAGTTCGACCTTGATGTCCTCCGGTTTACGCCAACCGACCGCGACCCAGGGATTGGAGGGGACGAAGTGGAAAGTGGGGCTGTCGGAGATGAGCACCACCTCGTCCTGTTTTTTGCGGGCGAGGTGCTTCATTTCCAGGGCCATGGGGATACCGCCGATGCCGGCGCCGAGTATGACGATTCGAGCCATTGCGTTTTTCCTCCCGCGCAGTCCTTCTGCGTACTTGATGGTGTTGTTGGGCAACGCTGTCGACGATCGGTTGAAAATTCTGCTCGTATACCGACCGCTTGTCGAGAATATTAGCAAATGCTAAAATTCAAGGCAAGCCCGGATCGGGCAAGGGGGCCGGTAGTTCCACGCGGTGGAACTGGCTATCATTCATTCAAGGAGTTTCCCGCCGGGAACCGTCGACATCGACACGCAGCGTCGCGCCCATGAATTCGACAGAAATCAGGTCTGCCCGTTTCCGGATGTGGTTTTCTCCGGTCTTCTTGGCATGGGTACTGGGGAGTCCGCCGGTATTTCCCGCTACCTCGGGCGGTGCCCGGCTGACCTTGCAGCAAGCCATCGAGCTCGCCTGGGAAAGGAATCCCGACATCCATGCCGCCGAGGCCCGGCTGGGCCAGGCCCAGGCCAGCGTCGAGGAAGCCACCGCGGCGTTCTATCCCCGTCTCACCGCGCGCGTCGGTTATGACTATTCGGACAACCCCGCCTTGGCGTTCTCCTATGTCGTAGCCCAGCGCCGCTTCAATTTCGGCATGAACATCAACCATCCGGGCTATGTCGAGAACTTCCGCCCGGAGGTGTTCACCACCTGGTCGATCTTCCGCGGCGGCCAGGACTACTACCGCAAGAAGGCGGCCGAACTGGGCGTCGAAGTGGCGGAACTGGAGCACTCGGCTCTGCGCAACCAGTTGGCGGCGGCGGTGACCGCGGCCTATTACGCGTTGCTCGAGGCCCCGCGCCAGGTCGAGGTCTCGAAGAAATCGGTGGAAGCGGTCACCAGTGAACTCGAACACACGCGTCACCGCCATCAGGCCGGTTCCAGCCTCAAGTCCGACGTGCTCTCCCTGGAGGTTCGGCTGGCGCAGTCCCGCGAAAACGAAACCCACGCGCTGAACTCGGTCGAACTCGCCCGCGCCGCCATCAAAACCCTGCTCGGTGGCGAAACGGTGGCCAGCCTGGAGGCGGTGGAGCCGGCCGCCAACGGTGCCGCAGGCCGGGAGAGGATGGAAAAAGTGCTGGCCCAGGCGCTGTCGCAGCGGCCGGAAATGCAGGCGGCCACCAGCCAGGTCGCCCTGCGTCAGCACGAGCTCGACATGGAACGGGGCGCACGGCTGCCCAGGGTCAACGCCTTTGCAGCCTACGGTCAGAACAGTCGGACGCCGGGTTTCTCCACGGAGCAGGGCAACGTCACGCTGGGCGTCAGCGCCGAACTCGACCTCTATGCAGGCGGCGCGGTCACGGCCCGGATTTCCGCCGCCGAGAAGCGACTGACCGAAGCCCAGGCGCTGGAAACGCGCACCCGGCTGGAAATCGAAGAGGAAGTACGCAAGGCCTATTTGCAGCTCGAGGAAGCCTTGTCGCGCAAGGACGCGGCGGAAGCAGGCGCCAAGTCGGCGGAGGAAGCGCTGCGGCTGGTGCACGAACAATACCGGGAAGGCGCGGCGACGGTGACGCGTTATCTCGAAGCCGAGGCCGACCGCGCCCAGGCCCAGACCCGCGCCATCGCCGCCCGCTATGCCGTGGAGGTCGCGGAGGCGAATCTGAAGAAGGCTTCGGGTTTCTGGCGCTAGATAGAGATAGAAGGAACAAAGCAATGCACGCTCAAGCGCACGGTTCGAACTCCCGCAAGACACTGTCGTATGCCGCCATGGCCGTCTCGGCCCTGGTCCTGATGCTGGTCTGGATGGAGGGCGGCTTCGTCGGCAAGGCGGCGCCGGGGCTACGGGCCGAGGAGCAGGCCGAACCGGTGAGGGGGCAGACGTACACACTGGCGCCGCGGACCATCGCGGAGACGTCCGCCTGGCCCGCCACCGTGTCCGCCCGGGTCGTCGCCCGCATCTCGCCCAAGGTCGCGGGACGCATCACCGAGATCACCCGCAGGGTGGGTGACCGGGTGCAGCGGGGCGAAGTCCTGGCGCGGCTGGAAGCCAAGGAGCTGGGTGCCCGGCTCGGCCAGGCCAGGGCGCAGCTTGCCGCGGCCGAAGCCGAAGCGGTGCGGGCCCGCGCCGAGCTGATCCGCAGCGAAAGCCTCTATGCCAAGGAAGCGGCCACCCGCCAGACACTGGAAACGGCCCAGGCCGCCGCCCGCGCCGCGAACGCCCAGGTGAAGGCGGCGCAGGATGCCATCGCCGAGGCCGGTTCGCTGTTCGGCGAGACCGAACTGAAGTCGCCGGTGGATGGCACGGTGGTGTCGCGCGAACTCGACCGGGGCGACACTGCCATGCCCGGCATGCCGGTGCTGACGGTGCAGGAAAGCGGCAGGCTGCGGATCGAGGGCGCGGTCGCCGAGCGCTGCGCGGGGGCGCTGCGGGCCGAAGCCCCGCTGACGGCACGGGGCGGCTCGCCCGAGCAGGTCTATCCGGTCGAGGTGGACGAAGTCGCCCCCGCCGCCGATCCGGCCACCCGTACGGTCTGGTTCAAGGCGCGCCTGCCCGATGCCGCGACCTGGCAGCCGGGCGCCTATGTCAGTGTGGAACTGCCTTGCGGCCAGCGCGAGGTGCTGCTGATTCCCGCGGCCGCCGTGACGCGCATCGGCCAGATCGAGAGCGTGCGCCTCGTCGAAAAGGACCGTTCCGTACTGCGCCACATCCGTACCGGCCGGTTCCACGATGGCCAGCTCGAAGTCCTGGCGGGGCTGGAGCCGGGTGACACCGTCCAGATTCCGAGCCCCTGACCATTCCGGAGAACCCGCATGGCCAAACCCAACGACGAACGGGGCCTGACGGCGGCGATCGTCCGCATTTTCATTACCTCCAAGCTGTCCCTGGTCTTCCTCATCGCCTCCTTCATGCTCGGGGCGGCGGCCTTGTTGCTGACGCCTCGGGAAGAGGAGCCGCAGATCGTGGTGCCGGTGGCGGACGTCTTCGTCAGGGCGCCGGGGGCCTCGGCCGAGGAGGTCGAGAAGCTGGTGGCGACGCCGTTGGAGAGCCGGCTGCGGGAGATCGACGGGGTGGAGTACGTCTATTCTGCCTCCCGTGCCGGCGAAGCCATGGTGACGGTGCGCTTTTACGTCGGTGAAGACCGCGAGGACAGCCTGCTCAAGGTTTGGAGCAAGCTGATGTCGAACAAGGACGCCATTCCTTCCATCGTCGAGTCCTGGCTGGTCAAGCCGGTGGAGATAGATGACGTCCCCATCCTCACCTTCACCCTGTCCTCGTCCAATCCGTTGTACGATGCGGCGACGCTGCGGCGTCTGGCCGACGAGATGAAGGACAAGCTGTCTTCCCGGGAGGATACCGGCCGCATCTACGTGGTCGGCGGTCAGCGGCGGACGGTGCGGATCCATCCGGATCCGGCGCGGCTGGCGGCCCACGGTCTGGACATCGGCGGCCTGATGCAGGCGTTACGGGGCGCCAACGTCAAGCTGGAAGCCGGGAGCTTCGACCGCGCCGATCGCCGCGTCGACCTGGAAGCCGGCCCGCATTACGCTTCCGCCGCCGAGGTCGCGGACACCGCCGTCGGTCACCGTGACGGCAGGGTGGTGCGCCTGCGCGAGGTGGCAGAGGTGATCGACGGGCCGGCCGAGGTCGAGAGCTATACCCGCATCGGCTTCGGCGCCGCAGCAGCGGACAGCCGGTCGGTCGGCCAAACCGCCGCCGCCCGCCCCGGCGAGGAGCGCCAGGCCGTGACCCTCGCGGTCGCCAAGCGCCGTGGCGCCAACGCGGTCAGCGTGAGCGAGCGGGTCATCGAGGAGGTGAAGGGTCTTTACGGCACCCTCATCCCGGAAGACGTGACCGTGACGATTTCGCGCGATTATGGTGAGACCGCGAACCACAAGGTCAATGAGCTGGTGAAGCATCTCTTCATCGCCATCGTCACCATCATCGTGCTGCTGGCCTTCGCCCTGGGGCCGAAGGAGGCCTTCATCGTGGCGCTGGCGGTTCCGATGACGCTGGGTATCACCCTGCTGTTCGACCTCGTGTTCGGCTACACCATCAACCGCGTCACCCTGTTCGCCCTGATCCTCTCCCTGGGGCTTCTGGTGGACGATCCCATCGTCGACGTCGAGAACATCTACCGCCATTTCAAGCTGCGGCGCGAACCGCCCCTGGAGGCCGCTATCACCGCCGTCGACGAAGTCCGGCCGCCGACCATCTTCGCGACCTTCACCGTCATCGTCTCGTTCCTGCCGATGTTCTTCATCACCGGCATGATGGGGCCCTACATGGCGCCGATGGCCTTCAACGTGCCGGTCGCCATGCTGATGTCGCTGCTGGTCGCCTTCACCGTCACCCCCTGGGCCAGCTATTACCTGCTGAAGAGCGAATACGGCACGGGCGGGGCCGCGTATGCCTTGCAGGACAGCCCCATTTACAGGTTCTATCGCCGCACCCTCGGCGCCTTGGTGTTGCAGCCCGGACGCGCCAAGTTGTTCATCTGGCTGATGGTCGGCGCCCTGGTGGCGTCGAGCCTGCTCGCCGTGACCCGGGTGGTGCCGCTGAAGCTGCTGCCGTTCGACAACAAGAACGAACTGCAGCTGGTGATCGACATGCCCCGCGATGCCAGCCTCGAACGCACCGATGCGGTGGCGCGGGCGCTGGGCGAATACCTGGCGCGGGTCAACGAAATCACCGATTTCGAAACTTATGTGGGTCTGGCCTCGCCCATGGATTTCAACGGCATGGTGCGCCATTACTACCTGCGCCGCGGCGGCTACGTCGGCGAAATCCGCATCAGTCTGCTGCCGAAGGAGCGGCGTGAGCAGCAGTCGCACGAGATCGCGCTGCGGATACGCCCGGAGGTGGAGCGCATCGCCGCGCGCTTCGGAGCCAAGGCCAAGATCGTGGAAACCCCGCCCGGGCCACCGGTGCTCTCTACTTTCGTCGCCGAAGTCTACGGCCCGCTGGATGCCGAGCCCGCCGAGCTGGACCGGGTGACCGAACGGGTGCGGGACGATGTCGCGGGCATCGCCGGCATGGTCGATGTCGACGACCTGGTGGACGAGCCCAAGACCCTGATCCGCTACCGGGTCGATCGCGACAAAGCGGCGCTCAACGGGCTCAGCGTGGCGGCGTTGGCCGAAGCCTTGGAGGCCGCGACGGCCGGGCGTTCCGTCGGCACCGTGCATGTGCAGGGGGAACGGGAGCCGCTCGAGATCGTGCTCCGCCTGCCGCGCGCCGAGCGCTCGTCCCTGGCCGAACTCATGACGCTCGGGGTGAGGGGAGCGGACGGCCGCCTGGTGCCGCTGGGCGAACTCGGTACTTTGGTCGAGGACCAGGCCGACCGCACCATCTACCACAAGAATCTGCTCCGGCTGAATTACGTCACCGCCGAAATGGCGGGCCGCACGCCGGTCGAAGCGGTGCTGGACTGGGGCGACATCGAGGAGGCCAAGCCGCTGCCTGCGGGCTACAAGGTCGACCTGGCCGGGGAAGGGGAATGGAAGATCACCGTCGACGTGTTCCGCGACCTTGGGCTGGCGTTCGGCGCCGCGCTGGTCATGATCTACGTACTGCTGGTGGCCCAGACCGGTTCGCTCGGCATGCCGCTGGTCATCATGGTGGCGATTCCGCTGACCATCATCGGCATCATGCCGGGATTCTGGCTGTTGAACCTGCTGTTCACTTCGCCAGTGGCCGGCTACGACAATCCCATCCTGTTCACCGCCACCGGCATGATCGGCATGATCGCCCTGGCCGGCATCGTGGTGCGCAATTCCATCATTCTCATCGACTTCATCGAACGCCTCCGGGAGCGGGGCACGCCTCTGTTCGATGCGCTGGTCGAAGCCGGCGCCACTCGCCTCAGACCGATCTTCCTCACCGCCGGAGCCGCCATGTTCGGCTCCTTCGTCATCACGCTGGATCCGATCTTCTCCGGCTTGGCTTGGAGTTTCATCTTCGGCATCTTCGCTTCCACCCTGTTCACCCTGTGGGTCGTCCCCGTCGTCTACTGGATGATCAACCGGGAAGTGCCGCGCTGATTTTTCTCCTGCTCGACCGATTACAATGAGCTTCCGGCCTGACGGGGGAGGGCCGCATGATGAAAACAATCGGGCAGGGTGCGCACATGGGGAAGCTATCGCCATTCCAGGTCGGTGAACTGGTGGTCTGGCGGGATGAAAAGGGGTTCGGGTTCATCCGCCCTTTCGCGGGTGACCACGATCTCTTCATCCACATCAGCGCTTTCAAAAAGGGCATGAGCCGCCGGCCCCAGGTCGGAGACATCGTGCATTACCGCATCGAGACCGAGGCCGACGGTCGGGAGCGGCTGCGGCATGCGGCAATCGAGGGGGTCAAGTACGCCATGCCGCGTTTCGGTCCCGTCAAGGTCAAACCCCTGGAACGCTCGCCCTACGTCAATGGCGTCATCGGCCTGCCCTTCCTGTTGTCGACCTGGCTGCTGTGGAGCGTCGGCAACCCCGTTCCTCTCCTGATGTACGTGTTCATCAGCGCCATCACGCTTTTCCTCTATGGTCTGGACAAGCGTTCCTCGATCACCGGGCACTGGCGCGTGCCTGAAACCTACCTGCATCTCTTCGCCCTGTTCGGCGGCTGGCCGGGTGCCCTGATCGCCCAGCGGGAATATCGGCACAAGCTCAGGAAGCCGCGGTTCCAGGTCGTTTTCAGAGCGATCATTGCCTTGCATGCCCTGATTTGGCTCATTGCCATCGCGTTCGCATTCTCGAGTCGGGGAATGGCGCAATTTATGCAGTAATTAAACGGCACAAAAAAAGCAGAACTTTCAATAATCAACCATGTCCATACGAGCCGATGAGGGCGCGGCCTTTCGTCCGTTACGTCGAGAATAAACTCGTTGGTATCGCAATCCACCCGGAAGACGGTTTGGGCGGTGAAACGATCTTTTCATCGATGAATATATGCCGGAAGCCAGGAGGCACAGCAGGCTCTCCGATATGTGAATGTCTGTTTTTATTTGAGTTCATAAGGAGATATGAGAATGGCCGATAATGCAAATTCGAAAAACCTTTGTTCATTGCTGATCGTGAGCGCTGGCCTGCTGGCGGCACAGGTCGCCCAAGCGGACGCGCCTTGCGTCGTACCGTTGAAGCTCATCGACATCAATGCCGGTTCTGGAAAACCCCCGGAGTATAAGCTCGGCATCCATGTCGGGCTCGGCGGCGGCGCGCCCCAGTTGTACGAATTCGATACCGGCGGTCCGGGATTCTGGGCGGCGTATACGCCTACGCCACCGAAAAATAAAGAGCAGTGGTGGGGAAATTACGAAACTGTCCAGACCGATGCGCTTTCGATAGCCTATACGTCTGGCAATGAGTACACGGCCAATCTGGTGGATACTGTGGTGGCGCTGTATAGACCCCAGGGATCCGGATTCGCCAAACAGTGTGAATCCGCGGCTCCGGTCGGCGTCGCCCAGATTACAGCCTTCGCGGACAAGAAAAAGCCGAAGAAGGTCAAGGCCTGGTATAAGGCCTTGGCGACCGGTAAGCCGCCCTTGTTCGGGCATTTCTATGGTGACTTCGGTGCGGCGCTTTTCCCTATAATGACGGCCGATAAGTCCGCCGGCGTCTATTCCGTCCTCCCTCAGTTGCCGCAAACCGGCCTGACCAACGGTTTTATCGTCCATGTGGGTCCGCTGGGAAAATCCAAACCGACATTGACGATCGGCATTGCCGATGAGGAGCTGGCCACCTTCACCACGCAGTTGCCGATGAATCCGACCTGTGTGGATGCGGGTGGGGCGCCGGAGGCCCCTTCTTCTGCTTGTCCGCCGTATCCGAATTTTCCGGTCGGCGACATGCCGACATGGAGCGAGCAGATCACCTATGCGAATCTGTCATGGGAGTATGGCAAGTCCAGCGATGGCAATGGCCAAGCGTTTTCGAACGTTGGCTTGACCCTCGACACCGGCGCGCCCGCGACGACCATTTGGCAAAACGATGATTTATATGTCGACTCTCGGTTTCTTCGCAACCCGGAGGGTAGCACTGTACCCTATACCGGAGATTTCAAACCGAAAGTGCGTCTGACGATCAGCGCGGCGACGATGGTTCCGGGTGGCCACGATCTCGATTTTTATCTTCTCACCGGGCAGAAGGCGACTGTCAACCAGGTTTCTGCCAGCGTGCGCGGAAACGATGGCGGGCCGACGTGGTCGGGATATATGAATACCGGGTTGATGTTGTATACCTACTATGACGTCATGTTCGATGTGGAGCATGGCGTGGTGGGATTCCGGCCAGTGAAGAGATAGACATCCAGTGAGCCTATCCTGCGGGGGCTTGGGTTCGTGTCCGGATTCAACCCCGCGGTGTCGGCGCGGTGACCTAACCGGTTGTCCAGGAGTAACCATCGGTTCCCGAGGAGTGATTGATGAAACCTTCATCGGCATCTGTTTTCGCTTTCGTCATGTCGGCGCTTTGGGCCGTCGGTCAGGCGGCCCCGCTGGGCTGGAATCTTTACGACGGTTACATCCAATCGTTCACCGTTCCTTATGCTTCTCCCGTCCCCTTCGGATCGGCCGGCATGCCGGCGGAGTTGAGAATGAACGCGACGATAGGGGGGAATACCCTAACCTTCCAGCTCGATACCGGCTCGCGCGGTATCGCTGTCAGCCGCGATCTGTTGCCACCGGATTTTCCGACGAAAGGCAGACCCGGCCATATCTTTTACTGGAGCAGCAGGAATCGGCTCAATGGTCGGTGGATAGAGACCCGGATCACTTTTCCGGATGCCCTCGATGGTCAGACCGGCGCCGCGTTGCCTGCTCAGGCCACGCTGCCGATCCTGGTGGTGGAGACCGAGACCTGCGTGGCGGCCCCGGCCGGCGAGATTTTCCCCAATCATTGCACCGACCCCGGGGTGACCAAGCCGTCGACGCACACCACCATGATGGGGATCGGCTTCGACCGGACCGGCCACGGCGACACTCCGAACAATGACCGCTGGAACCAGCAGTTCAATCCTTTCCTGAACCTGGACGGCATGCGCAGCGGTTCGATGCGCGCCGGCTATATCCTCACGCCGCAAGGGGTGCAACTGGGGCTGACGGCCGCGAACACCGCGAACGCCGGTCAGGCGGGTGTGTCGGTCTCGGATTTCGCCTTTCAGAAGCTGATTCCCACCGGGCTCGAGCAGGTTCCCGGCAGTCCCCCGGACTGGCAGGCGCCGACCGGATCCGTCACGCTGAATGGAACCGCCTACCCGGTGGGGCAGGCCGTCCTGGATACCGGCATCGACGACATGCTGCTGTCCTTGCCGGCGCACCCGTCGTCCGGGAATCTGACGGCCGCCACTCTGGAGGTATCCCTGCTCGATTCGAAGGGTGCCGTGGGATACGGTTTCAGCGTCTCGGATGCACAGGATCCCGTCACCCCGGCCACGGTGACCTGGTCGCCGCTGCAGTCGGGACGCTGGTCGGAGAACCGGATGAGTGGTGCGTTCGTCAATACCGGCGTCCGTGCGCTCAATGCCTTCAATTTTCTGTATGACGGTACTGGCGGTTATGTGGGGCTGCAACTCAACGGGGCGGCGGCGGGCGTTTCCGCCCGTTTGTCTCCGCAAATCTCCGCGCAGGGCCAGTTGCCGTTCCCGAATGGTTTCAACACCAATCTGCCGGTCGTCCTGCAAGGAAAGACGGAAATTTCGGTTGCAGGCAAGCCGCCGGGGGCCGTGGTCTTCAACGGGCCGGTTTCCGGCAGCGGTGGTTTGATCGTCAGGAAAGGCAAGGTCGTGCTGGCCTGCGATGCCAGCCATACCGGTACGACCGTCGTCGATTCCGGCGCCATTCTGGTGTACAGCCGGCTTGCGGGGAAACTGAAAAGAAGGCCGGGAGGCGTCGTGATCCAGGAACCGGATCCCAGCGGGACGAACTGCCCGGCCGGTACCGATACGCTCCCCGGCTGGGCGCAAACGGCGGGGGATACGTGATCCGGAACCGGCGGCTGACGGTGAACCGGGGCGGGAGTATGCCATCCGACGTAAGGCTTACCGTGAGACGCGTCGATGCGATCCACCACGGAGGGGGGTGGGACTTTCCCGGCTGGCAGCCCGTCGCCTCGGCTTTCGCTCGATGCCTGCTGCTCGCGGCCGCGGTTTGCACCGCCCAGGCGGCCGGCGGACCCGGCCATGCCGCCATCGCCAGCGCCCATCCCCTGGCCACGCAGGCCGGGTTCGAAATCCTGGATCAGGGCGGCAATGCGTTCGACGCCGCGATCGCGATCTCCGCAACACTAGCGGTGGTGGAGCCGCAAAGCTCCGGGATGGGCGGGGGCGGATTCTGGCTGCTGCGCCGGGCGGCCGACGGCAAGACCGTGATGCTGGACGGACGGGAGACCGCCCCGCTTGCCGCCCGGCCCGACATGTACCTGGATGTCCGCGGCGAGCCCCGCCCACGCGCCTCGCTGGACGGCGCGCTGTCAGCCGGGATTCCGGGCTTGCCCGCGGCGCTGGTGCGGCTGTCCGAGGACTACGGGCGCCTGCCTCTGGCCAAGTCCCTGGCGCCCGCCATCCGCCATGCCGAAAACGGTTTCGCCGTGGGCCAGCGCTACGCGAAAGCGGCGAAAGACCGCGAGTCGGCCTTACGGCAATCACCCGCCGCACGTGCCATTTTCCTGGATCAGGGGATGGCGCCCCAGCCCGGATTTCATCTGGTTCAGAAAGATTTGGCCCAGACCCTCAGGCGGATCGCGCGGTTCGGCCATGCCGGATTCTATGGCGGAACGACGGCGCGGCTCCTGGTGCAAGGAGTGAAGGATGCCGGCGGTATCTGGCGGGCCGGCGACCTGGCGGGCTATCGCGCGGTGGAGCGGGCGCCGGTGCGGGGCATGTACCGTGGCATCCGGATCACCAGCGCTGCCCCGCCATCCAGCGGTGGCACGGTCCTGCTGGAAGCCCTGAACATATTGTCCGGTTACGATCTCGCCCGCATGGATGCGTCGACGCGCAAGCATCTGGTGATCGAAGCCGAGCGCCGCGCCTACCGCGATCGCGACCTTTATCTGGGCGATCCGTCTTTCGTGAAGATGCCGCTGAGCCGGTTGTTGAGTGCGGACTACGCCGCAGGGCTGCGCGTCGCCATCCGGCCCGACCGCGTTTTGCCCAGCGCGGCTCTGGGTACGGTACCGGAGCCGGCCCGGCAGGGCGACAACACCAGCCATTTCTCCGTCATCGACCGGCTCGGCAATCTGGTCGCCGCCACCCTGAGCATCAACGACAGTTTCGGCTCCGGCTTCGTGCCGCCCGGGACGGGGGTTCTTCTCAACGACGAAATGGACGATTTCGCGACCGTACCCGGCAGGCCCAACGCCTATGGTCTGGTCGGCGGCGACGCGAATGCCATCGCGCCGGGCAAGCGCATGCTCTCCAGCATGTCGCCCACTTTCCTGGAAACGAAGGACCGCACCGCGGTACTTGGAACACCCGGCGGCAGTCGGATCATCTCCATGGTGCTGTTGGCCGTGCTCGATTTCGCCGAAGGGCGGGGGCCGGAATCCTGGGTTTCTGTCGGGCGTTTCCATCATCAATACCTGCCCGATGTCGTGGAGTACGAGCCCGGCGGGCTGTCGGCGGACGACATCCGGGGCCTGGAGAGCCGCGGTCACGCCCTGAAGCCGACCGGGTACCGCTACGGCGACATGCAAGCGGTGCAGTGGGACCGGGCACGCAACCGCCTGAGTGCCGCCAGCGATCCGCGCGGAGAAGGCGCGGCGGAAGTCAAATGACGACCGTTCACCGTTCCGTCTGCAAATGCAATTCTTCCCGGTAGTTCCGGCTGTAGGCGAAAAAGCCGAGCGCCGTGGCCAGCATGAGCCCGGTAAAGAACCAGAAATAGCCGGCACCGTCCAGCCACGGCGTTTTCGAGCGTTCGATCCAGAAGTTCACCAAGGCGGTGAACAGGTTTCCCAGCGCGACGGCACCGAGGTACAGCGCCATGACGAAGGACTTCATGGTCAGCGGTGCCTGGGTGTAGGCGAACTCCAACGAGGTGATGGACACCATGACCTCGGCCGAGGTCAGCAGCAGGTAAGCCAGCAGTTGCCAGCCGATGGAGGGTTTCAATCCTGTGTCGATCCGCATCTGTATCCAGGCGGCGAGGGCGAATGCCAGCACGGTGAACGACAGACCCAACGCGATCTTGTTCAGCGCGGTCATCGGTATGAGACGTGCCAGGGCCGGGTACAGCAGGTGGTGGAAGAAGGGCGTGAGCAGTACGATCAGCAAGGGATTGGCCGCCTGGATCTGCGAAGGCAGGATCGCGTGGCCGAACAGCACGCGGTCCATGCGCTGGGACTGCAGCACCCAGGACGAGCCGGTCTGGTCGAACAGCGCCCAGAACATGGTGATGAAGAGAAACACGCCGATCAGCCGGCCCACTCCGCGCCGCCCTTCGCTGCTCCAGGCTTCCCGGATGAAGCGCATGCCCCCGGGCGGAATATGCACGAAGCGGTGGCGCCCCGCCCAGAAAACGAGGGTCGCGATCAGCATCAGGAGGCCGGGCACGGCAAACGCGACGGAGGCGCCATGGCGTTCCAGCAGCCAGGGAATCAACAACATGGACACGAAGGCGCCCAGATTGATGGCAAGATAAAACCAGCCGAAGACCTGGCTCAGCAGATGCCGGTTGGATTGCCCGAACTGATCGCCGACGTGCGCCGAAACACAGGGCTTGATGCCACCGGCGCCGAGTGCAATCAGCGACTGCCCCAGCAGGAGGCCCGTCCGGGTGTCGTCCAGGGCCAGGGCGAAGTGCCCGAGGCAATAGACCAGCGAGAGCGCGATGATGGTGCGGTACTTGCCCAGCACGCCGTCGGCCAGCAGCGCACCGAGGAACGGCGTGAAATAGGTGAGCGACACGAACAAATGGAAATAGCCCTTCGCCTCGCCTTCCTGCATGGGCGCCGGGTTGCCCGCCGCATCCACAAGATACCGGGTCATGAACACCACCAGGATCGCCCGCATCCCGTAGTAGCTGAAGCGCTCGGCCAGCTCGTTGCCGATGATGAAGGGAATGCCGGGTGGCAGTTCGGTGGTGGCCAGGGGGGCGGTGCGATAACGGCTCATCGGGACAGAGGGTGGTCGGACAGGACGGCGCATGGTAAATGGAACGGCGGGACCTTGGGAATTCGGGAGTGAGACGAGGTGGGTGGAGTGATCACGGCATTGCAACGGCGGCTCATCGGTTCGCTTTTCCTGATCGCTGCTTCGTTAAACGCGGCCGCGGATTGGCCAGGGAGTCTGTTCAATCCTCAACCGGCGGAAGGCGATGTGATTTTTCCCATGCCCTGCGGTGGCGCCATGGTTTTCCGCAAGGCGCTGATCCCCAACCAGGGGCCACTCGACGACTACGGCATCGTCGTAGGCGGGGACGATGCGGACCATGCCTATGCCGAGCACCCGCGTCCGGCCCAGATCGCCGGGAGCTTCGACCAGGACGCCAAGACCCGCTTCTACCTCATCGGCAAATACGAGGTGAACCGCGCCCAGTACGCCGCTCTGGGATCGCAATGCCAGCCTCCGGCGGACGATCAGCGGCTGCCGCAGACCAACGTCACCTGGCTGGAGGCCATGGCGTTCGCCGACCGCTACAGCCAATGGCTGCTGAAAAACGCTGCGGACAAGCTGCCGAAGGATGGCCAGCAGCCCGGATTCCTGCGCCTGCCGACCGAGGTGGAGTGGGAGTTCGCCGCCCGCGGCGGTCTCGCCGTGCCGGTCGCGCAGTTCCGCGAGCGGACGTTTCCGATGGATGACGAAATGGTGCGCTACGTCTGGTTCGAAGGCACCGAATCGGCCAACGGCAAGCCCCAGCCCATCGGCATGCTCAGGCCCAACCCGCTGGGTCTGCATGACGTCCTCGGCAACGCGGACGAAATGGTGTTCGAGCCCTATCGCTTGAACCGGCTCGACCGGCTCCACGGCCAGGCCGGCGGCTTCGTGGTGCGCGGCGGCAACTACTTCACGCCGCAGGCCGAGGTGCGTACCGCCCAGCGCATCGAGGTGCCGTTCTACGTCAAAGGCGAGCCGAGGCGGGCGGAGACCACGGGCTTCCGGCTGGTCATGACGGTGCCGGTGGAATCCTCCCGCGAAAAGCTCAGGTCGCTGCGCGAGAGCTGGGACAAACTGGGCTCGGCGGCGATCGCGCCGAAAGCCTCGCCCGGCCAGCCCAAATCCATCGAGCCCGAGGGGCTGGACGACCCGGTCGCGGAGCTGGGGGTGATCTCCGACGCGGCGCAGGACGCCAACATGAAGAACCGGCTCAGGAACGTCCAGAACCGGCTCAAAGTCACCATCCAGGAACGCGACGACCAGCGCAAGCTGGCGGCCAAGGCGGCATTGCGCCTGGGCGCCTTCCTCTGCCAGAAGATGGGGGCGGACGGGAAATGGGTCGACGCCGCGGAGACCCTGCTCAAGCAGCGGGAGGCGGCGTTCGGCGCGGACGATCCGGGCGTCAAATCCCGCCGCGAGCAGTTGAAGGGCGACCGTGCTGCCCTGACGGAGAATCTCTTGTACTATTCCGAAACGATTCTGGGCTCGGCGGCGATCTATGACGGACCGGTACTGGGCGAACAGTTCGAGGTCCTGAAAACCGAGCTGGAATTGAAAAACTACCAGGCCTTGCTCGGCTACGCCGATACCTATTACCGGCAACTGGCAGCGTACCGTGACAAGCCGGTGGTCCGGCAGCGTGCCTGGCTCGACGAATGCAAAGCGCTGAACAAGAAATGAACGGGTGTGGTGTGCGGGTTCCCGAATCTCCCAAAGGGACTGGTCTCTTCCCCCTGCCTCCGGCAGGGCGGCGGCTGGTCGCCGCTGCGCTGATCCCGGCGCTGCTCGTTTCCGGTTGTGCCGGTACCGGAGGCTACCGGCAAACCTACGGGAGCTCCAGCCAGGCGCGCCTGGCGCAGCTTTCCGAGGCCTACAACCGGACCCTGGCGGAGGGGTGCGTCGCTGGCGCCTCGGTCGGTGGCCTGGCGGGCGGCCTGATCGGCAGGGACTGGAAAGGCGCGGTGGCCGGTCTGCTCGCGGGCGCCGCCTTAGGCTGTGCCGCGGGGAGCTACATGGGCAATCTCCAGAACAACTATGCCCGGGAAGAGGACCGGCTGAACGCCGTCATCATCGACATCCGCCGCGACAACCAGTCGCTCGCCGAACTGATTCCCGTCGCCCAGCGAGTCGTGGAGGACAACAAGGCGCGGGTCGCGGAGCTGAACCAAGCCATCGCCGCCGGGCGGATCAGCCGCGCGCAGGCCGCCGGCCAGCTGGCCGATCTCGATGCAAGCCGGTCCCAATTGCAGGCGACGCTGGGCAGCGCCAAGAAGCGCCTGGCCGAGCAGCATGCGGCGATCGCGATGAACGCGCACAATGCCGATCCGCAGTTGGCGAACATCGCACAGGAGGAACTCGCCCGTAAGGAACAGCAGATCCAGACGCTCGAATCGGAACTGAATACGCTCACCCAACTGCGGAGTGTGGACCGTGTCGGTTAGACCGTTCTCCGATTCCCGGCCAGGCATCGTATTGCCGGCGGCGCTCGCTGTCTGGGTTTCGGGCTGCGCCACCACCGACTGCGATCCCGGCCAGGGCGGGTTCTTCCGCGGCCTCGGCTGTTCGGCCAGCGGCAGCTACGGGCAGCGGCAGCAGCAGATGCAGTCCACCATCAGCCGGGAGCAGCAGACCCAGGCCGGCCTGCAGAGCGCGTACGCGCAGGCGAACCAGGCCGCCATCGAAAGCGACGCTCAGCGGCAGGCCGCCGAAGAGGAATACGCGGGCCTACAGCGCGACATCGATGCCCTGAACGCCAAGGCGGCTCGATCCAGGACGAAGAAGAAGGACCTGAGCCGCGAGATCAGGAGCGTCCAGAACCAGCTCGATCTGCTCAAGGCGGATACGATGTCACCCCGCGCCGAACTCGACAAAAGGCGCGCCGAGCTGGACCGGCGATTGAAGGAGCTGGAGCGGGAAGTCGATCTGGTGCGCGGCAAATGAACGAAAAAACTGGAACTCGAAGTGGAATGAAGAAAAGCATCGGATATCCGGCCGTGCTGGCAATGGCCCTGTTGGCAGGTACGGGCGTAGCGGCACAGGACGGGCCGAGCCTGCAGGAGCAGATAGAAAAGCAAAAGGCGGAGAACGAGGCGCTCAAGGCGAAAATCGCCAGGATCGAGCAGGTCCTAAAGACCGACGTCTGTTCGAATCCCGAGGCGGCCAGACTCCTGGAATCGGGAGAGGTTCCCGGTCTGCCCGCCAAGAAAGGAGCGGATGCCTCCAAGTAGCGTTCGGGGAAGAAGAGCCTGGCATCGTTCGGGGGAACACCGCCCCCGATGCAGTTTGACCCGCCCCGCGTGAACTGTTCTGGCGATTCGTAACCCAAAGTCGAGTGCCACCGCTTGCGGTGGTAAAACGCCATCGCCTTCATATCGGCGATCCCGATCCGAAGGAAGGATCGATGGCTGCCGGCTTTCGTCGGAACCACGCCATGGTCAGCGCATCGGTCACGATGTCCGCCGTCATGCGCGGCTTCGGTGACCAGCCCACGACTTCCCGGTTGAACGGGTCCGGGGTGATCGCCGGATACAGCCGGTCTCCACCCGTCCACAGGTAGGTGATGTCCGAGCTCCGGACCTGATTCGGCCCGGTCGGAGTGAGGTTGCGCTCCGGAAGGTCGTGCTTCGAGTCGTGACCCGGAAACGCCGCAGCCGTTCCACGCGCTGCTGGCCGGCCGGATATCCCTGCTTCGGGATTCTCCATCGTCTTCCTTTCCAGGGTGAGGATGATTCTACGTCACCGTTTGAAGACCATTTTTCGAGGGAAGGTCACTCAAGGAAATGTCCGCGTGGCGGTGAACGAGCTCGATGGGATCTCACGATTTGGTCACGCGGGCAATAAAAAAAGCGGCAGGTGAAATCACCCAAGCCGCTTTCTTGATTTTGGGAATTGGTCGGGGCGAGAGGATTCGAACCTCCGACCACCTGCACCCCATACAGGTGCGCTACCAGGCTGCGCTACGCCCCGAGATTTACTGCATTTGCTGCGAATGTCCCCTGGCTGGGCATTCGTTCAGTCTCAAAATGGCGCGCCCGAGACGACTCGAACGTCCGACCTTTGGCTCCGGAGGCCAACGCTCTATCCAACTGAGCTACGGGCGCGCTGAGCGGACCATTATACAAGATCATCAGTCGCTTAACAAATTCCGCAGCTGCGCCAGTGAGGCGCGGCCGCGTTCGCGCTTGGTTTCGGGATCGAGCGGCTGGCGGTCGGGCCATTCGAGGTCTTCCTGCGGCAGTTCGGCGAGAAAGCGGCTGGGCTCGCAGCCGATCATTTCGCCGTAACGCTTCCGGTGGCTGCAGTAGCTCAGGGTGAGGTCGCGGCGGGCGCGGGTGATGCCGACGTAGGCGAGGCGGCGCTCTTCTTCGATGTTGTCCTCGTCGATGCTGGTTTGGTGGGGGAGGAGATTTTCCTCCATGCCGACCAGGTAGACATAGGGAAATTCTAGCCCCTTGGCGGCGTGCAGGGTCATGAGGCTGACCCGGTCGCCGGTGTCGTCTTCCTGGTTGCGGTCCAGTACGTCGAGCAGCGTGGCCTTGGCCACGGTTTCGGCCAGGCTGCGGTTTTCGCCGTCTTTCTCGGCGATGCGCCGGAGCCAGTCGAGCAGTTCGCGCACGTTGCCGAATTTGCGCTCGGCGGCCTTGGCGTCGCTGCTGTTTTCCCGCACCCAGTTTTCGTAACCGATCGTGCCGAGAAAATCGTCGATGATCTCGAAGGCGTCTCCGCGTGCGGTGCGGTCGGCGGTATCGGCGATGTGCTCCCCGAAGCGGCGCAGGCGCTGGACGGCGTTGGCCGGAAGGGATTGTTCCAGGCCCAGTTCGAAGCAGGCGGCGTACAGGCTGATATGACGGCGGTTGGCGTACTGGCCGAGTTTTTCCAGAGTGGTGGGGCCGATCTCGCGGCGCGGGACGTTGACGATGCGCAGGAAGGCGGCGTCGTCGTCCGGATTCACCAGCAGGCGCAGGTAGGCCATGACGTCCTTGACCTCCGTGTAGCCGAAGAAGGACGTGCCGCCGCTGATGTGATACGGCACGCTGAATTCCCGCAGCGCGCGCTCGAACAGCCGCGACTGGTGGTTGCCGCGGTAGAGAATGGCGTAGTCGGCGAAGCGGGTGTTGTGGCGGAATTTGTGATGCACGATATCGGCGGCGATCTGGCGTGCTTCGGCGATTTCGTCGCGGTGCCTGAGCACCCGGATCGGGTCGCCTTGGCCCATGGCGCTCCACAGTTTCTTTTCGAAAATGTGCGGATTGTTGCCGATCAGCTGGTTGGCGGCCTTGAGGATGCGTCCCATGGAGCGGTAATTCTGTTCGAGCTTGATGACCTTGAGGCGGGGGAAGTCGTTGCGGAGCTGGGCCAGGTTTTCCGGCTGGGCACCGCGCCAGGCATAGATGGACTGGTCGTCGTCGCCGACCACGGTGAACTTGCCCAAGGTGCCGGTGAGCAGCTTGATGAGTTCGTACTGGGTCTGGTTGGTGTCCTGGTATTCGTCGACCAGCAGGTAGCGGATCTGGTTGCGCCATTTGTCCAGTACCTCCGGGTGCCGCTGGAACAGCATCACCGGCAGCAGGATCAGGTCATCGAAATCGACGGCGTTGTAAGCGTTCATGTGGTGCATGTAGGCTTCGTACAGGGCGGCGATCCCGGCCGCATCGGACTCGTCGAGCGAGCGGGCACGGTCGGGGGTGATGAAGCGGTTTTTCCAGCGCGAGATGCGCGCGGCGTAGGCGTCGGCTTGCTCCGGGTCGAAGCGGTGGTCGCCGTGGCGGATCAGTTCCCGCAGCAAAGCCTGCCGGTCCTGCTCATCGAAGATGGAAATGGCGGACTTGAGTTCCAGCGCCTTGTGTTCACGCCGGACGATCTCCAGTCCCAGAGCATGGAAGGTGGAGACCGTGAGACCCCGCAGTGACTTGTCGTCGGCCAGCTTGCCGACCCGGCTTTTCATCTCGCGCGCGGCCTTGTTGGTGAAAGTGACGGCGACGATATGGCGGGCCGGTGTGCCCTGCCGGATCAGGTAGGCGATCTTTTCGGTGATGACGCGGGTTTTGCCGCTGCCGGCGCCGGCGATCACGAGCAGCGGACAGTCCAGGGTGGTGACCGCCGCGTGTTGCTGGGGGTTGAGACCGTTCATCGGGTCGCGGAGCGGTCGAGACGCCGGTAGCCGATGGCTTCTCCGATGTGGGTGGCTGTGATTGCCTCGCTGCCGTCCAGATCGGCGATGGTGCGGGCCAGCTTCAAAATGCGATGGTAGGCGCGGTGCGACAGATTCAGCCGTGTCATGGCCCGTTCCAACAAGGCGCGTCCCGCACTGTCGGGGGCGCAATGGCGCTCGATCTGACGCGGTGTGAGCAGTGCGTTGGGCTGGCCGCTGCGCCGGAGCGCCCGCTCGCGGGCGGCAGTCACGCGGGATCGGACCTGAGCGCTGGTCTCCTCGCTCGGGGCCGCGCCGTCCATAAGTGTGGCCGGGTCCTGGCGGGGCACGTCGATGTGGATGTCGATCCGGTCCAGGAGAGGTCCGGAGATGCGTGCACGGTAGCGGGCCACCTGTTCGGCCGAGCAATGGCAGCGCCCGGAGGCATCGCCCAGATAGCCGCAGGGGCAGGGATTCATCGCGGCGACGAGCTGGAAACGGGCGGGGAAATCCAGCCGTTGGGTGGCGCGGGAAATGGTGATGGTGCCGCTCTCCAGGGGTTCGCGCAGGACCTCCAGCACCCGCCGGTCGAATTCCGGCAACTCGTCCAGGAACAGCACGCCGTTATGGGCCAGCGAAATCTCCCCGGGTTTGGGACTGCTCCCGCCGCCTACCAGCGCCGGTGCGGAGGCAGTGTGATGAGGGGCGCGGTACGGCGGTCGGCGCCAAACTGCCGGGTCGAAGGGCATCCCGCTGACCGAGGCGACCGCCGCGGTTTCCAATGCTTCCGTCTCGGTCAGGTCGGGCAGGATGCCGGGCATGCGCGAGGCCAGCATGGATTTGCCGGTGCCCGGCGGCCCCAGCATCAGCAGGTTGTGGCGGCCGGCGGCGGCGATCTCCAGGGCGCGCTTGGCCTGGAACTGGCCGCGGACTTCGGCGAGATCGGGGAATTCCTCGCTTGCCTGAGACGCTTCGGCGCACGGTTCGGCGGCGGCGAGCGGGCGGCTGCCGTCCAGATGGGCGCACACGTCCAGCAGATGGCGCGCCGGGAGCACGCAGGCGCCGGAGACCAGCGCCGCTTCGCCGGCATTGTCCCAGGGTACGATCAGGCTGCGCTCGGCACGGCGCGACTGGAGGGCGACGGGCAAGGCTCCGGGGACCGGACGCAGTTCACCGGTAAGCGCCAGCTCGCCGACACACTCCAGCGCCAGCAGATGCTCGGTACGGATCTGCTTGGAAGCGGCCAGTATGCCGAGGGCGATGGGCAGGTCGAAACGGCCGCCTTCCTTGGGCAGGTCGGCCGGGGCCAGATTGACGGTGATGCGTTGGGCGGGAAATTCGAAGCCGGTGGTGACGAGAGCGCTGCGCACCCGGTCCTTGCTCTCGCGCACCGCGGTTTCCGGCAGTCCCACGATGGTGAGATTGGGCAGCCCCGGAGCGATGTGGACTTCCACCGTCACCTCCGGTGCGTCGATGCCCTGGCAGGCCCGGCTGTGGACGATCGCGAGCGCCATGTCCGGCTTCAGGCGGGAGGCAGTCGTTTTTCCAGTTCGGAGAGGCGGGCTTCGAGTTCCACCAGGCGGGTGCGGGCCCGTTCCAGCACCGCGCGTTGCACATCGAACTCTTCCCGGCTCACCAGGTTGAGGCGGCTGAGCGTGCCCTGCAGCACGGCGTTGAAATTTTTTTCCAGCTCGTCGCGGACGCCGAGCAGCCCGGTGGGTACGGCGTCGGCGAGGCGTCTGGAAAGTTCGTCGAGAGTGGTCTTGTCGATCATGGCGGTCCGTCTGGAGGTTCGGAATGGGTAAGTGCCGGATGTGCGCCGGCGCGCCTTAAATTGGTGCGTAATGTTGCGGTCGTTTGACAACAAAGGTGCAATTTGTTTGGGGGCCAGGGTTTGTTTGGCTCTTGGCTGCTCTTTTATCTCCCGTGGCATGGCTCATGCTTTTCATCCAGTGGAGCCATCGGATCGCGCCTGATTCGCCGTGCAAAGGAGACGTGAGGCCGACCGCGTAATACTTCAACCAAGGAGACCTGCATGAAATTCGTTACCGCAATACTCAAGCCTTTCAAGCTTGACGACGTCAGGGAAGCCCTGTCCGAGGTCGGCATCACCGGCATCACGGTCACTGAAGTCAAGGGGTTCGGGAGACAGAAAGGGCATACCGAATTATACCGTGGCGCGGAGTACGTCGTGGATTTTCTGCCCAAGGTGAAGCTCGAGGTGGCGATCACCGACGACCAGCTCGAGGCGGTGATCGATGCGATCACCAAGACGGCCAATACCGGCAAGATCGGCGATGGCAAGATTTTCGTGGCCGATCTCGAACAAGTCGTCCGGATTCGCACCGGCGAGACCGGTCCGGATGCCCTGTGACAACGACAACGGACGATGGAGACCCTTCATATGAAAAACATTCCGACTTCCCTGGTGACTCTGGCGTGTCTCGGTTTCAGTGCCGCCGCGCAGGCCGAAGGCGCCACCGAGATCGTCGAGACCGTGGTCGAGACGGTGCAGCAGGCCGCTACCCCCGCCGTTCCGACCCCGGACAAGGGTGACACGGCCTGGATGATCGTCGCCACGGTGCTGGTGACCCTGATGGTCATTCCGGGGCTGGCGTTGTTCTACGGCGGCATGGTCCGCGCCAAGAACATGCTGTCTGTGCTGATGCAGGTCTTCGTGATCTTTTCGCTGATGGCCGTACTCTGGGCCGTCTACGGTTACAGCATCGCGTTTACCGAAGGGGGCGTCTTCTTCGGCAGTCTGGACAAGGCCTTCCTCGCCGGCGTGACGCCCGATTCGACCGCCGCCACCTTCAGCAAGGGTGTGGTGATCCCCGAACTGATCTACGTCGCGTTCCAGTTGACCTTCGCCTGCATCACGCCGGCCCTGATCGTCGGTGCCTTTGCCGAGCGCATGAAGTTCAGCGCGGTGCTGCTGTTCATGGTGTTGTGGTTCACCTTCTCCTATCTGCCGATCGCCCACATGGTGTGGTACTGGGCCGGCCCCGACGCCTATACCGATGCCGCGGCGGGCGAAAAGGCGACCGCTACCGCCGGCTTCCTGTTTCAAAAGGGTGCGCTGGATTTCGCCGGCGGCACCGTGGTTCACATCAATGCGGGCATCGCCGGCCTGGTAGGCTGTCTGCTGGTGGGTAAACGCATCGGCTACAAGAAGGAGTCGATGGCGCCGCACAGCGTTCCTATGACCATGATCGGCGCCTCGCTCCTTTGGGTCGGTTGGTTTGGCTTCAACGCCGGTTCCAACCTGGAGGCCACCGGCACCGCGGCTTTGGCCTTCGTCAACACCATGCTGGCCACCGCCGCCGCGACGCTGGCGTGGTCGGCCGTCGAATGGATCGCGCGCGGCAAGCCCAGCATGCTGGGCGGTGCTTCGGGTGCGGTCGCCGGCCTGGTGGCCATCACGCCGGCCTGCGGGTTCATCGGTCCGATGGGTTCGATCGTGCTGGGTTTGGCGGCCGGCGCGGTGTGCTTCTGGTCCGTGACCACCCTCAAGAATGCGCTGGGCTATGACGACTCGCTCGACGTGTTCGGTGTCCACGGCGTGGGCGGTATCATCGGCGCGCTGGGCACCGGCATCTTCGCCTCTCCCGCCCTCGGCGGTGCCGGGGTCTACGACTATGTGGCCAACGCCGTCGCCGAATACGACATGGTGAGCCAGGTCATCAGCCAGTGCTGGGGTGTGGGCGTCACCATCGTCTGGAGCGGCGTGGTCTCCCTGATCGCCTACAAGATCGTCGATCTGCTCGTCGGCCTCCGGGTTTCCGAAGAGACCGAGCGTGAGGGATTGGACATCCGTGAGCACGGCGAAACCGCCTATCACCCCTGACGCCGGGTTTCTTTCCCTGGTTCCCTGGCAGGGTATTGGAAGATGCCCTGCCAGGGGCATGAGCTGGAGGTTCGGGCCGGATCCTCGGCGTCGATCACGGCCCCGTCTCCAATCTCATCTGCCGGAGGTCATCTCCGCGCGGATGGTCAGGCTTTCTGTCGTCCGGTTTTCCGCCGAAGAACTTTATCCCATGCGTTCGCTTGCGGCCCGCGCGAGGTTCGGCGATCGCATTCGCCTAGTCCTTGGCCTGGGCGGCCAGAAAGCGATCGGGATCAAACGGACCGGGGTATCGATGCCATCGGGCAGGGGGCCCGGCAATTTGCCGGGTCGCTCTTTCCGCTGCATCAACCGCGTTGCAGCCAATCCATCAAGGGGCCGAAGCCGAGCGCTCCGCTGATTCGGCGCGTTTCCTGGCCGTGCCGGAACAGCACCAGGGTCGGGACGCTGCGGATGTTGAAACGCTGAGCCGTGGCAGGGGCCCGGTCGACGTCCAGCTTGGCGACCAGGATCCTGCCATTGAGGGCGTTCGCCGCCTGGGCCACGATCGGTGCGAGGGATCGGCAGGGTCCGCACCAAGTCGCCCAGAAATCCACCAGCACCGGCAGATCGGAGTGACGGGTGTAAGTATCGAAGCGGCCGTCGTCGAGTTCGACCGGATGGCCGCTCAACAGCGGCGTGGAGCAGCGGCCGCATTTGGGCTGCTCGCCGAGCCGGTCGGCAGGCACGCGGTTGCGGGTGAGGCAGGCCGGGCAGACCAGTTGCATGGCTATTCCGTGCCGCAGGCGCTTTTCACGCCCAGTTTCCGCAAGATGCTTTCCAGCGGACAGAAGCGGGTAAAGCCGCTCTGGAACAGGTTGGCACCGACGAAGGCGGTGAACCAGAGCCAGTTGGCGTTGACGAAGAGGGGGCTGGCTTCCACGCCGAGGGACAGGGAGAGCAGGATGAAAAAGCCGGCGACGATACGTACCCAGCGCTCAGTAGTCATGGTATTCACCCAGGTCATTCCAGTAAATTCTAATATTCTCACGAAACATGGATTTGTAAAGAGGGACCGCTGAACGATCGGGAGGCGTCTCCGGCCCGGGGCGCGTGTTAAACTCGGAAACCCTTCCCGCCATAGAGCCGATGCGACGATTATGCTCCCAGTCCGCATGTACAGCACAGCCATGTGTCCTTTCTGCTCGGCGGCCGAGCGGCTGTTGAAGTCCAAGGGGGTCGTGGAGATCGAAAAGATCCGGGTCGACCTGGATCCCGCCAGACTCCAGGAAATGATGACGATCACCCACCGCCGCACCGTGCCGCAGATTTTCATCGGTGACAGGCACGTGGGCGGGTTCGACGATTTGGCTGCGCTGGAGCGCACCGGCGAGCTGGGCGAGCTGCTGTCCGGACCGGCCTGACATTTCCTTTCCGCTTCATTTGCCACCGGTTCGAGGGGCGCCCCCCCATGTCCAACAAAAGTTTCGGCGTTCTGGTCCTGGCCGCTTCGCTGGCTGCCATCGCCGGATGGTGGCGACATACCGCGACGCCGCCGGCAGCGGTGCCGCCCGCCGACGTGCGGGTGCCGCCGTCGGTCCCGGTGTTCGTGGCGCGGGTCTGGGCTGAGTCCGTCGACGATGCCATCGACGCCGTCGGTACCCTCTTGGCTGACGAGTCGGTCGTGATCCGCCCGGAGGTCCCGGGACGGGTCAAAGCGATCCGGTTCACCGAGGGTAAACCGGTCAGGGCGGGCGAGGTGCTGATCGAGCTCGAGCAGGACGAATACCGGGCGGCCTTGGCCCAGAGTCTGGCCCAGCAGGAGCTGGACCAGGCCAACTTCGCGCGCATGAAGGCGATGCGTGAGCGCGCCCATGTCAGTGCCCAGCAGTACGACGAGGCCGTGTCCAAGCTCAAGTATTCGAATGCCCTGGTGGAGCGGGACCGGGTGCTGCTGCAGAAGACCGTGCTGCGCGCGCCGTTCGACGGCATCGTCGGTATCCGGCAGGTCAGCGTCGGGGAATACGTAGACAAGGGCAAGGCGCTGGTCAACCTGGAGGCCCTGGACCCGGTCAAGCTGGATTTCAAGGTGCCGGAGAAGTATGCCGGTACCGTGACGAGGGGGCTCGCCCTGACTGCCGAGGTGGCGGCTTATCCCGGGCGGGTTTTTTCCGGCCAGGTCTACGCCGTGGACCCGCGTCTCGAGGAGGAAAGCCGCGCCCTGAGGGTGAGGGCGCGGCTGCCGAACCCCGATCGGGCACTGCGTCCGGGTATGTTCGCGCGTATCCATCTGGCACTGGGCGCGGCGCGCAGGGCGCTTTTCGTGCCGGAGTCCGCCCTGGTGGTGAAGGGCAGCTCCGCGTCGGTGTTCCGGGTGGTAGCCGGCAAGGCGGTCGCGACTCCGGTGGCGATTGGCGCGCGCTACAAGGGCAAGGTCGAAATCGTGCAGGGGCTCGCCGAGGGTGACAGCGTCGTGACCGAAGGCCAGGTCAAGCTTCGCGACGGGGCCCCGGTCGCGGTTCTCGAAGCGAAGGAAAATCCGCCCGCCCCATGACACTGAGCGACATTTCCATCCGCCGGCCGGTGCTGGCGACGGTGATGAGCCTCGCTTTGGTGCTGGTCGGGCTGATGTGTTTCCAGCGCCTGCCGGTGCGGGAGTATCCCAACATCGATGCACCCGTAGTCTCGGTCCGCAGCGTCTACAAGGGCGCCAGTTCGGAGGTGATCGAGAGCCAGGTGACGCGGCCGCTGGAGGACTCGCTGTCCGGCATCGAAGGCATCCGGACCATGAAGTCGGTCAGCCGCGAAGAAGTCAGCCAGATCACCCTCGAGTTCAACGTCAGCCGCGACCAGGATTCGGCGGCGGCCGATGTGCGCGACCGGGTGTCGCGGGTCAGGGCCCGGCTGCCGCGCGAGATGGATGAACCCGTCATCAGCAAGATCGAAGCCGACGCCCAGCCCATCCTGTGGCTTGCTTTTTCCAGCGATCGCCACAGTCCCCTGGAAATCACCGATTTCGCCGATCGTTACGTGCAGGACCGGCTGCAGACTCTGCCGGGCGTCGCCAGTGTGATCATCGGCGGTGAACGCCGCTATGCGATGCGGCTGTGGCTCAACCGCGAGCGGATGGCTGCCCACGGGGTGACGGTGCAGGATGTCGAGGCTGCGCTGCAGAAGCGCAACGTCGAACTGCCAGGCGGACGCATCGAAAGTGCACAGCGCGAGTTCACCGTATTCAGCGAGACCGACCTGAAAACGGTCGAAGAATTCAACGCTCTGATCGTGCGGGAGGTGAACGGTTTTCTGGTGCGGCTGTCGGACATCGGTCGGGCCGAGCTGGGGGCGGCGGATGAGCGCAACATCGTGCGGGTAAACGGCAATCCGGCGGTGGCGCTGGGGGTGGTCAAGCAGGCCACGGCCAACACCCTGGAGGTGGCCCGGTCGGTGCGGGCGGAGCTGCCGAAAATCCTGCAAACCCTGCCGGACGGGATGAAGCTGGAAGTGTCCTTCGACACCTCCCAGTTCATCGACGAGTCCATCCATTCCGTCTACAAGACCCTGGCCGAGTCCCTGGGGTTGGTCACGCTGGTTACCTGGTCGTTTCTGCGTTCGGCGCGCGCTACCCTCATCCCGTTCGTGACCATCCCGGTCTCTCTGATCGGCGCCTTCATCTTCATTTATGCGCTGGGGTTTTCGGTCAACATTCTGACCCTGCTGGCGTTGGTGCTCGCCATCGGCCTGGTGGTGGATGACGCCATCGTGATGATGGAGAACATCTACCGGCGCATCGAAGGCGGTGCACCCCCTTTGAGGGCGGCGGTCGAGGGCAGCCGGGAAATCGCCTTCGCGGTGGTTGCCATGACGTTGACGCTGGCTTCGGTCTTCGCGCCGCTGGCGTTCATGAGCGGCAATACCGGCCGGCTGTTCTCTGAATTCGCTCTGGCGGTGTCCTGCGCAGTGCTGGTCTCCGGCTTCGTGGCGCTGACGCTGACCCCGATGATGTGCTCACGCCTGTTGAAGCCGGGCGCTACCGTCAGGACGGGGCGGGCCGAAAGCGGCCAGGCCTCCGGTTTCACGGCGCTCTACCGAAAGGGGCTCGAGGCCGCCTTGCGGCACCGGTGGGCCGTGATCGGGGTGATGCTGGGTATAGCCGTCGGCGCGGTAGGGCTGTTCCGTGCGCTCAACGCGGAACTGTCGCCGCTGGAGGACCGCGGCAACATCATCATCATGATCGCGGCCCCCGAAGGTGCGACCGTGGAGTACACCGACCGTTATGCCCGCGAAGTCGAGGCTATGGTCCAGCCGATCCCGGAAGTCCGGAGTTATTTCATGGTGGTGGCGCCGGGGTTGGACCGGCCCAACCCGGTGAATTCCGCGATCGGTTTCGTGCGCCTGAAGCCATGGCAGCAGCGCCACCGCTCGCAGCAGGAGATCGCGGCGACCTTGTTGCCGAAGCTGATGGCCTTGCCGGGGGTGATGGCTTTCGCCATCAATCCTCCTTCCCTGGGGCAGAGCTTCCGCAGCCCGCCCGTGCAGTTCGTGATCCAGGGGCCGACCTACGAAAAGCTCGATGGTGTGGCGGCGCAATTGGTCGACCGGGCCCGGCAGTACGCCGGCTTGGTCAACGCCGATACCGACCTCAAACTCGATAAGCCGCAGATCAGTGTGCAGGTGAACCGGGAAAAGGCCGCTGACGTCGGGGTCGACGTCGACGAGATCGGCCGGACGCTGCAGACGCTGCTGGGCGGGCGTCAGGTGACGCGTTTCAAGAAGGGCGGTGAACAGTACGACGTGATCGTCGAACTGGAGGATGCCGAGCGGATGACCGTGAACGACGTGGGCTCGATCTACCTGCGCGGTGCCGGCGGCCGGCTGGTCCAGCTCGCCAATCTGGTCGAGACCCGGGAAAAAGGCGCGGCCAAGGAACTCAACCATTTCAACCGGCTGCGTTCGGCGGTGCTGTCTGCCAGCGTCACCCCCGGCTTCACATTGGGTGAGGCCCTGTCCTACCTCGGTGCAGCGGCGAAGGAGATTCTGCCGGCCGATTTCAAGACCGATCTCGATGGCCAGTCGCGCGAGTTCGTCGAATCCAGTCGCACGCTCTACCTCACCTTCGTGTTCGCGCTGCTGTTCATTTATCTGGTGCTCGCGGCGCAGTTCGAGAGCTTCTCCGATCCGTTCATCATCATGCTCACTGTGCCACTGGCCGTGACCGGTGCGCTGCTTTCACTGAAATGGACCGGTGGCACCCTCAATGTCTATAGCCAGATCGGCATGATCATGCTGATCGGCCTGGTGACCAAGAACGGCATTCTGATCGTGGAGTTTGCCAACCAGCTCCAACGGGCGGGGCGCGGTCTCGTGGAGGCTGTGGTCGAAGCCTCCGTGCTGCGCTTCCGGCCGATCCTGATGACCTCGCTGACCATGATTCTGGGTGCCCTGCCGCTGGCCTTGTCGTCGGGCGCCGGGGCCGAGAGCCGGCAGCAGATCGGCTGGGTCATCGTCGGTGGACTGCTCATCGGGACCGTATTCACGGTGTTCGTCATTCCGGCCGTATATACCCTGCTGGCCAGGCCTCCGAGGACGCTGGACGAAGGGAACGAAAGGGCGGCCGGCGTGGTCTAGAGTGATACCGCGCCTCCGCCGGGCGGCCTTTAATTCAAGGGTTGTCTATGTTAGTCTGCCCGCGCGCAATGCCATGCCGCTGCTTCCGTCACGGATGCGGTGCGCTCGCGGGGCTTAACGAGTGCGGGCTCCGGCAATTATTAGAATAAATCACTACATTCAGTGAGGGACGTCTCCAATGATAAGAACGAAATTTCTTAAGTGCGGCCTGCTGGCTGCGATTCTGGGTCTTGGCGCCCTGATTCCTGCGACCCTGTGGGCACATGGTGGTGGTTCCGGCGTCGACGTCGACTCCTGCCGCATCCCGGTGGGCGGTTTCTGGGTCCATTTCACCGCTTATCAGCCGCAGCTCACCGGCACCACCGAATACTGCGACAAGATTCCGGAAACCGGATCGACCACCCTGGTCTTCGACTATGAAGGCAAGGCGCTCCGCAACATGACCGTCGAGTTCGAAATCACCAAGGAGCCCGAGGGCAGCCGCGTGTTCTACCAGGCGCCTGCCGCGTATCCCACGGGCACCGTGAACGCCACCATCAACTTCACCGAGCCCTCCGACTACCTGGCGCACGTGACGCTGGTGAACGAAGGCCAGAAGATCGATGCGCACATTCCTTTCAAGGTCGGCGTCAATCAGACCAGTGTTTCCGGCTCCACCTGGATCATCATCCTGGTGATCGTCATCGCGCTCGGTTACATCCTCTATCTCTCGAATGCAGGCTTCAAGAAAGTCGTGGATTCGCTGCTGCTGATCAAGAAGAAAACCTGAAGGTACACCGGCCCATCGCCCGCCTGGCCGGGTGATGGGCGCTTCCGGCGTGTTTTCGCATTTCTCAGTCACCGTGCCCTGGTTACCATGATCATGATCAAACGCTCTTTGTCGGCAGCGCTGGGGTCTGCCTTTCTGGCCTGGTCCGTAGGTGCGCCGGCCGTGACCGCCCTACCCGCAACCAAGAAGGTCGAGCTCGGTGAAGTCGAGCCGTTCTGCAACAGCGGAGCGCCGGCGGAGTGGCGCAAGGCCCAGGTGCTGGAAGGTGTGGAAATCCGGGAGTCCAGGCTGTGCAATCCAGACAGCCCCGCCGAAATCGCAGCGTTCGTGAAGGGCACGAACAACGTTTCCATGCAGACGCTGATGGATACCAACCTGGCCGCCGACGCCCTCATCCTGTCGAACGACATGGACAACGACGGCGACCCGGACCATTACATCATCAAGCTGGAAGTCATGGAGCTGAACGGCCATTCCCCGGACTTTGCCGGAGTCGTGCCGACCTACGACATCGCGCCGGGCATTCAGCCGGCATTCTGGGTGTTCGCGCCCAAGACCCGCGACATGTCCACCCGCAGTTTCGCCAGCGCCGAGGCCAATCCCATGCTCCGAATGCCGGCGCCGGTCATTCGTGTGGAACAGGGAGACGTCGTCTGGCTGGTGCTGGAAAACACCCATTACTTCCCGCATTCGATCCACCTGCATGGGGTGGATCATCCCTTCATGGATTTCAGCGGCGAGGGTAACGACGGCGTCGGACAGACCAGCGCAATGGACGTGATGCCGGGTCAGAGCAAAACCTATGTGATCAAGCCGCGCCAGGCCGGCACCATGTATTACCACTGCCATGTCCAGCCGCATACGCACATTCCGCTGGGGCTGGCGGGCATGTTCATCGTCGAGGAAAACCGGCCGAACAACTGGGTGCAGGTTTTCAACGTCGGTGCCGGTCAGGTCAGGCACCCCTCCAAGGCAGTGGCGGAAAAGTATGATGCCGAGTACGACCTGCATTATCAGTCGGTCGACAAGGAACTGCACAAGCTGCCGCAGTCGTTCAACGACCCCCGCCTGATCGCCCGCGCCATCAACCAGGACTACGACATCACCGACGCGACCGACGACTATTACCTCCTCAACGGCCGCGCCTTCCCGTATACCCTCCGGGAATCCCTGGTGGTGGTCGAACCCAACCAGAAGATCAAGCTACGGGTGCTCAACGGTCACACCGAGGTCATCTCGCTGCATACCCATGGCCACAAGGCGGTGGAGACGCATTATGACGGCGTCGAGCAGCGGCCCGAGGCACGTATCCGGCGTGACGTCTA
Organism: Methylococcus sp. S1M; assembly: GCF_051295855.1. Lineage (NCBI taxonomy): Bacteria > Pseudomonadati > Pseudomonadota > Gammaproteobacteria > Methylococcales > Methylococcaceae > Methylococcus > Methylococcus sp. S1M. Next base: position 379,153 of record NZ_JBPDXO010000002.1, on the reverse strand, counting down.
TACCCTTTCTCCGGCGCAGCGCCTGGACCTCGAGCTGGAAACCGTCGATGACGGCCTGCGCAGCTTCGGCCCCGGCCTGTGGATGTTCCATGACCACGTCGAAAGGGCGTTCACGACCGATGGCATGGGCGAGGGCGGCAGCATCAGTCTGATCGCCTACAAGCAATACCTCGACGAGAACGGTACGCCGCATGCCCACGGCATGAGTCTGGCCCAGTATTTCACCAAGAAATACTGGGAGCGGAAGATCTCGCCCTGGCAGGAAGTGTTCGACGCCAGCCTCGGCGATCCCGAGACTTTCGTCAAGGCGGAGGTCAAGCCGGCCGCCACCACCAAGCCCGCCGCATCCGGTGCCGAGCCGGTGGCGCCGGGCAACACCGGCCGCAACCTGTTGCTGGGACTCCTGTTGGGTATCGCCGGCTATTTCGCCTATCTCAACCGGGCGAAGCTGCTGGAAACCGCATCCGAGTGGATCGCCGCCGTACGGAAATAGAGACATGAATACCAAGTCGATCACGATCCGTTTGAGTTACCTTTGTTCGGCCGGGCTGCTCGCCGTCAGCGTTGCCGCCGTGGCCGCGGAGACGGCCGAAATCAGGGAGCATACCCGGCTCATGGACCATGGCGACGGTCACCTGATGGACATGGACGGCGGCATGGTCATGGGACAGAACAAGGACAAACTGCCCGGCGGCTGCAGCAGGATCTCCGAAGAGGCGGAAATCACCGTCCGCGCAGGCCACAAGTACGCGAAGGAGTTCCCGGGTACCATGTACGGGTTCAGCGAGCATGAGTGGCGCTTCAAACCCTGCACGCGGCTCACCGTGCATTTCATCAACGAGGACAACATCCGCCACCAGTGGATGATGCATGGCCTGCCCAAGTATCTGTATGACAAAGGCATGTTCCATCTGGAGGTCACGGGACCCGCGAAGATCAGCGGTACCCTGATCCTGCCCAAGGAGGACCGGACCTACCTGGTGCACTGCGACATCGCCCAGCACATGGAAAAGGGCATGAAGGGCGAACTGATCGTGGGCAAGGGCAGTGGCACCTTCCCGACCATTCCCGGCGTGACCGATGCCGCGATTCCCGACAATTACACCCCGGCTCCCGATGGCAAGGTTCAGCCTGCGGTGGCACCGCCGACTGCCGGTGTGGAGAAACCCGGCGAGTCCACAGTGAAGAAGTCGGACCAGACTGCGGCGGCGCCCTCCGGTTCCTGGTTCAGCGGCAGCCTGGTGCTGGGGATGGTGCTCGGCATATTCGGAACGCCGGTCGCCCTGCGGTTCGGGCGCGAGCGCCTGAGCGGCATGACGGGCGGGGACGTGCTCGCCATGGTCGGCGGCTTCCTCGGCCACATGATCGACATCACGCTCGGCCTCATCAGCCGGTTGATGCATTCGCGCGGCAAGAAGAAATAGCTGGCAGGATAAAGGGGGATTCCTTACCCTGCGAGGGGAAGGCGTCTTCGAGGAAGGCGCCTTTTTTCTTGCGAACCGTTTCGTCGATTACAGCACATGTGCGGAATAGCGGGGCTCGTCCTGAAAGGACGGAATGTCCAGGCAGACAGGCTCCACCCCATGATCGAGCGCCTGGCCCATCGGGGGCCGGACGGTCAGGGGGTATTCACCGAAGGCGGATTCGGCCTGGCCCACACCCGCCTGTCGATCATCGATCTCAGCGGCGGCCGCCAGCCCATTCTGGCCGACGACGGCCGGCTCGCCGTCGTCGCCAACGGCGAGATCTACAACCACGTCGAGCTCCGCGAGGCGCTGGAGCGGGAGGGGCGCCGTTTCGCCACGCATTCCGACAGCGAAACCATCCTGCATGCTTACGCGCTCGATCCGGAAGGATTCGCCGGGCGTCTCCACGGCATGTTCGCATTCGCGCTGTACGACGGCGTCCGCCGGCGGCTGGTGCTGGGACGCGACCGTTTGGGGATCAAGCCCTTGTTCTACGCCGCGCTGCCCGACCGGCTGGTGTTCGCGTCCGAGATGAAGGCGATCCTGCCGCTGCTGCCGAACGCGCCCACTATCGACGCCGGCGCCTTTTCCCAGTTCCTCCACACGCACTGCTCGACCGGCGAAGAGACCCTGTTTTCCGGCATCCGGCGCCTCGGGCCGGGTGAGATCCTCGAGGCAGACGCCGAGCTGAACCTCCGCAAGCGGCGGTACTGGACGCCGCTCGGCGTGAGGTCGCGGGCGCTGGACTTCGCGGAGGCTGAGGCCGAATTCGAGGGGATGTTCGAGCAGGTGATGAAGGAGCACGTCCGCTCCGACGTGCCCTATGGCCTGTTTCTGTCCGGGGGCAACGATTCGGCGATCCTGCTGGCCATGCTCAGCCGCTTGCAGGCACAGCCGGTCCGGACCTTTTCCATCGGTTACGTCGATGCGGCGATGAAGGACGAGCTGGGCGATGCCGAGCGGATCGCGCAGGTGTTCGGCAGCCGGCACACGTCGATCCGCCTGCGCCGCGAGGATCTGTTCCGGCGGATTCCCCACACGGTCTGGGCCGCCGACGACCTGATGCGGGATTACGCGAGCTTTCCGACTTCGGCGCTGTCCGAGGCGGCGGCGAAGGAACTCAAGGTGGTGTTCACCGGCGAAGGCGGCGACGAGGTCTTCGGCGGCTACCGGCGCTACCGTCAGCCGCGACTGGCGTGGCTGGCCAGAAATCTCCTGGCACCGGGGACGGGCGGTTTCCGCACCCGCAGCGAATGGTGGCGGAAGCGCTCACAGCGTCTGTTCGGGCCGGCGCTGGCGGCCGAGCGGAAGCATTTCCGTGCTCCGTACCTCAAGGCCTGGAGCGAGGCGCCCGCGGTATGGAGCCATCTGCAGCACTGCCAGTATACCGATCTGGTCACCGACCTGCCGGACAGTCTGCTGGTCAAGGTGGACCGGATGATGATGGGTTTCGGCCTGGAAGGGCGGGTGCCCTTCCTCGACCACCGGGTCGTCGAATTCGGCCTGGGCTTGCCCGATGCGCTCAAGACCGATGGCAAACGGCCCAAGGTGTTCCTGCGCCGCTGGGCCGAGCGCCACGTGCCGAAGGAGCATCTCTACACCAAGAAGCGCGGCTTCACCGTGCCGGTGCGGGAATGGCTGGGCGGCGAGCTGTTGGACCGGCTGGAAGGCAAGCTCTCGGGCAACGCGGCGGTGCGCGAATGGTTCGACACCCGTCATTTTCCCGCCCTGTTCCAGGCCCAGCGCAAGAAGGGGAATGCCAGCCGGGAGATCTTCTGCCTGATGCAGTTTGCGATCTGGCACCGGCTGTTTATCGATCGACCGGGACTCAAGCCGTCGCCCGACGAGGACCCGCTCGACTGGATCAGCTGAGCGGGCCACCTTTCTCCGCCAGCAGTTCCCGGTAGACTGCCAGGTTCCCTTCGACCATGCCATCGACCGAGAACTCACGGTCGATCAGCGCCCGGCCGCGCTGGCCCATGTCCCGCGCCAGGTCCCGATCGTCGAGCAGGCGGCGGATGGCGGCGGCCAGGGCCGCGGCATCGCCCGGTGGGACGAGCAGTCCATTGTCGCCGTCGCGCACGGCTTCGGGAATCCCACCGGCGCGCGAGGCCACGATGGGGACGCCGGCCGCGGCGGCCTGCAGCAGTGAGATTCCCAGTCCTTCGCGCAGGGCCGGATGCACCACCAGGTCCAGGCAGGGCAGGATGCGCGGCAGATCGTCCCGGAAGCCGGCGAAATGGACGCGGTCCGCCAAGCCGAGGTGGCGTACGGTTTCGATCAGGGAAGATTCCAGCGGGCCCTTGCCGAACAGGAGGACGTGCAGGCCCGGATAGCGCCCGGTCAGTTCGGGCAGGGCTTCGAGCAGAAAGCGATGGCCCTTGCGTTCGATGAGCTGGGCGATCACGCCGATCACCGTGCAGTCCTCGGGCAGGCCAAATTCGGTGCGGAACCCGGGGCGGTCGCCGGGCTGGAGGAAAGGGGCCGGATCGATGGCACTGCGCACGACACGCAATTTCGCCGCCGGCAGACCTTCCGAGGCGAGTACCCGCGCGATGCCTTCGGAAATCGCGACCACCCGGTCATGCAGACGGTATTTCACGGCGACGGCCCAGCGCATCTCGGGGTTGTCCTGACGCCTGGAATGAACCACCGGCACGCCGGCCAGACGCGCGGCGATGCCGCCCATGACGTCCGCCCCGATCCGGCTGTGCAGGTGCGCGAGGTCCGGCCGGACCCGCCCGATGATCCGGTAAAGCCGGCCGATGAGGCGGAAATCGAGGTCGCCGGACATCGGAATGGCATGCACCTCGGCATGGGCGGCGGCCTCCCGGGCGAGTTCGCTGCCGGCCGGGCAGACCAGTACGTTGTCGATCCCGCGCTGCTCGAGCCCTTCCAGCAGGTACAGCACCTGGCGGGCGCCGCCGTAGAGGTTTCTGCCGCCTTCGACGTGCAGCACCTTCATCGGCGGTTCTCCCGTTGGGACAGGACGAAGGCCGTGGCGGCGGCTATAATCCCGCCGTTTCGGGCCAGGGAAACCGGGGGGATGCGATACGCGCAGGGCATGATCGGGTGGCTCTCCGAGAGGCCGTCGAAAGAACCCCGAAGTTTACACCAAGGCATGGGGGACCGGGCTTCGCGGCTCCGGGTCACGGCACCAATCCGCAGCAGATACCACATCACATGACCAAGCAGACCAGCCCGGCGCTCAGGGAAGATTTCCTGGTTTTCGGCGCGCCCGCCATTTCCCGCGCGGAGATCGACGAAGTCGTCGCCTGCCTCGAATCGGGGTGGATCGGGACGGGGCCGCGGGTGGCCCGGTTCGAGTCGGATTTCGCCCGCTACAAAGGCGTGCCGGAACAGCGCGTCGCCGCCGTGAATTCCTGCACCGCGGCCCTGCACCTGAGCCTCCTGGCGTTGGGCCTGGAGCCGGGGGACGAGGTCATCACCACGCCGCTGACGTTCTGTGCCACCGTCAACGCCATACTTCACGCCGGACTCAGGCCGGTGCTGGCGGACGTCGATCCGGCGACGCTGAATCTCGATCCGGCGGCGGTGGGGGCTGCCGTCGGCGAGCGGACGCGGGCGATCCTGCCGGTGCATTTCGCCGGCCATCCCTGCGACATGGCCGCCCTGGGCGAAATAGCCGCCCGCCACGGCCTGCGCGTGGTGGAGGACTGCGCCCACGCCATCGAAACCGAATTCCGCAGCCAGCCCGCCGGCACCTTCGGTGAGTTCGCCTGCTTCAGCTTCTACGTGACCAAGAATGTCGTCACCGGCGAAGGCGGCATGGTGATCGGCAAGGATGCCGACAGCATCGGCCGGGTCAAGACCCTGGCGTTGCACGGCATGAGTCGGGACGCCTGGAAGCGCTTCGGCGACGAGGGCTTCAAGCATTACCAGGTCGTCGAATGCGGATTCAAATACAACATGATGGATTTGCAGGCCGCGATCGGCATCCATCAGCTCGCCCGGGTGGAGGAGAGCTGGCGCCGCCGCCGCGAGATATGGGCGCGCTACCAGGAGGCCTTCGCCGACCTGCCGGTGACCCGGCCGGCCGAGGCGGCGCCGGATTGCCGCCACGCCTACCACCTGTACACACTGCTGATCGACGAGAAGGAAACCGGTGTGAGCCGTGATGCCTTCCTGGATGCGATGACGGCGCGCAGGGTCGGGGTCGGCGTCCACTACCTCAGCCTGCCGGAGCACCCGTATTACCGCGAGACGCTGGGCTGGCGGCCGGAGGACTTTCCCCACGCCCGACGCATCGGCCGCCAGACCGTGAGCCTGCCGCTGTCGCCCGCCTTGAGCGACAGCGACGTCGCCTACGTCATCGACGCCGTCCGCGCCATCGTACTGCGCTGATCGCCCATTTCTTACACTCGGAACCATGACAGACAAGCCGCTCAAGGTCCTCCATTACTCGCCGGTCTGGCTGCCGCTGACCGAAACCTGGCTGTACGGCCAGGTCAGCCACCTGCCGGCCGGGTTCGAAAACCACGTCGTATGCCGCAGCGTCAGGAACCTGCACCAGTTCGAGGTGCCCAACATCCATTGCCTCAAACGGGAAAGCCCGGTCGGCTATCTGCTGCACCGTGCCCTGTTCCTGGCGGGGTTCCGGGAAGGATTCAGCTTTTTCGACCAGACCGCCGCCCGCATCCGGCCCAACCTCGTCCACTCCCATTTCGGCAACAACGGCTGGACCGTGCACAAGGCCGTGCGGCGTCTGGGTGTGCCCCATGTCGTGACTTTCTACGGCCAGGACGTGTCGCGGATGCCGGCGGTCAATCCGGCTTGGCGCGAGCGCTACCGGGAGATGTTCGCCGAGGAGGGGACGTTCTATCTGTGCGAGGGCCATGCCATGGCCAAAGCCCTGGCCGGCCTTGGCTGCCCCCCGGAGCGCATCCGGGTACAGCATCTCGGGGTACCGGTGGAGACGATCCGCTACCGGCCCAGGGCCTGGACGCCGGGCGCACCGTTGAAAGTGCTGATTGCCGCGAGCTTCCACGAGCGCAAAGGCATTCCCTATGCCTTGGAAGCGCTGGCCCGGCTGAAGCGCGAGCTGCCGGTGGAAATCACGGTGATCGGCGATGCTGGCGCGTCGGAGGAAAGCCGGGAGGAAAAGCGGAAGATCCTGGCGGTGATCGAGCGGACGAATCTTGGACCGGTGACGCGCATGCTGGGGTTTCAGCCACATGAGGTGTTCTGGCGCGAAGCCTACGCCAGCCACATATTCCTCTCCCCCAGCATCACCGGCCACGACGGGGATACCGAAGGCGGCGCCCCGGTCGCCATCATCGAACTGGCGGCCAGCGGGATGCCCATCGTCAGCAGCCGGCATTGCGACATCCCCGAGATCGTGCTGGACGGCGAGACCGGCTGGTTGGCCGACGAGCGCGACGTGGACGGCCTGCTGGACTGCCTGCGCCAGTGCCTCGCCGCGGCGCCCGAATGGGAAAGCATCCTCGCGGCGGGAAGGCGGCGCATCGAATCGGAATACGATGCGGCGACACAGGGGCAGCGTCTGGCCGGCATCTATCGGCAGCTGGTGGGTGCGGGACACTGAGTCGCGGGGGATGTGACATCGGGGGGACGCAGGAGCTCGTCCCCCCTCGTCAAGAGAGATTCGGGATGCTCGGCATCATTCTTCGAGCCCGAGGACAAACCTTGATACCGGCTGCACGTCCCGTCATCGGTCGACGGCTCGCGGCGGGTCCGCGTCCGGACCGCAATCGGATCGAGCAGGCACCGAAACGTGTCGGCGAATGAAACCCGTGCTGGAACTCCGGGATTTTCCCGCCTGCGGACACGAATTCAGGTGAAAGTCAGCACCAGGTCCGCTCCCCGCAGGTATTCGGCTTCCTGTTCCAGATCGGCGCTGGTAAGGGGGTGATCGTTGATCCAGCCTTCGGGAAAGCGCAAGGCGATCGTATTGCCATGGCGCTCCAGTGTCGTGGGTGGCGGGACGTTGTGGCGGCTGCGGTTGAGGACGACGGCGAGCCGCAGTATGACCGCGAGGATTTTGCCGGCCTCGTTCCAGGGGGCGGGCAATTCGCGGAACGACTTGGGCTGGAACTTCCGGCGGTGGGCGCGGATCAGCGCAGCGAGGATGTTCTGCTCGTGGCGTGAGAATCCCGCCAGATCGGCGTTGGCGGCGATGTAGGCGCCGTGTTTCTGGTACTGGCTGTGGGCTATGTCGAGGCCGATCTCGTGGAGTTCGGCCGCCCAGTCCAGCCAGAGGCGGGCGACGTCGCGGTCGATGGCGCTGGTCCAAGGCCATTGTTCGAACAGATGGCGGGCGGTGTCGCGCACCCGTCCGGCATGGACGGCATCGACGTGGTAGCGCGCCGCCAGGGCCGAGACGCTGCGGCTGCGGACATCGTCGTCGAACAGACGGCCCAGCAGATCATACAGCAGACCTTCGCGCAGGGCGCCGTCCGCGACCTTCATGAGGGGGATGCGCAGCACGTTGAAGGCGGCATGGACGATCGCCACTCCCCCGACGATGATGGGCCGGCGCTCGAGGCTGAGTTCCGGCAGCGCCAGGCGGTCGACGTGTCCGGCCGTAAGCATTGCATCCGCCAGCCGGTTCAGCCCTTCCGGGGTGATGCCGTCCCGGCTCCATCCTGCAGCCTGGATGATGCGCTGGACTACGCGCAAGGTGCCGGACGAGCCCACCGCTTCGTCCCAGTGGTCGCGGTTGAAGGCGTGTTCGATCGGTTCGAGTTCCTGCTCGGCGTGGAGGACGGCGCGCCGGAAGCGTTTGGATGTGATCTTGCCGTCACCGAAATGGGTGGAGCTCAGGGACACGCAGCCCAGGCGCAGGCTCTCCTTGTCGCGCGGAGTGTTGTCCACGCCGATGATGAATTCGGTGCTGCCGCCGCCGATATCCATGACCAACCGGCGCCGGCCATTGGCGGCCAGGCTCTGTGCGACGCCCAGATAGGTCAGACGGGCCTCCTCGATGCCGGAAATGACCTCGATGGGATGGCCCAGCGCCTGTTCCGCCATGATCAGGAAGGACTGGGCGTTGCGGGCGGCCCGGAGGGTATTGGTGCCCACGGCGCGGACGGTGCCAGGCGGCATGTCACGCACCCGCTGGCCGAAGCGTTCCAGGCATTCCAGCGCTCGCAACTGGACTTCCGGCGTCAGATTGCGCGCCGATGTGAGCCCAGCGGCCAGCCGCACCATTTCGCGCAGGCGGTCGACCACGATCAGTTCACCACCGCGAAGGCTGGCGACGATCATGTGGAAGCTGTTGGAACCGAGGTCGATCGCGGCGACGAGTTCCGGCGGGGGGCGGCTGCCTTTGGGCCTGCGGTCGCTGCTGGTGGCCGGGGACGCGGCGGCGGGAGGGTTCTGATACAATGGGCGGTCTCGGCTGTGGGGGAACGGACGTCTCCATTGTAATCAATCGAGCCGCCAAATTTCCGTGACGCCGGCCCTTTCCATCCGCGATCTCCGCAAGACCTACCGCAACGGCCACGAGGCTCTCAAAGGCATCGACCTCGATGTGGCGGCGGGGGATTTCTTCGCCCTGCTGGGGCCGAACGGCGCCGGCAAGTCCACCACCATCGGCATCCTGAGCTCCCTGGTGACCAAGGGTTCGGGCACGGTGCGCATCTTCGGCCATGATCTCGACCGCGAGCGGGAGGCCGCCAAGCGCTGCCTGGGCCTGGTGCCGCAGGAGGTCAATTTCAACCAGTTCGAGAAAGTCATCGACGTCGTGATCAACCAGGCGGGCTACTACGGCATTCCCCGTCGCGAGGCTCGCCGCCGCGCCGAGGAGTGCCTCACCCAGCTGGGGCTCTGGGACAAGCGCAACACCGTTTCCCGGCAGTTGTCCGGTGGCATGAAGCGGCGCCTGATGATCGCCCGGGCGCTGGTGCATCGGCCGCGGCTGCTGATCCTCGACGAGCCGACCGCCGGCGTGGACATCGAGATACGCCGCTCCATGTGGGCGCTGCTGCGCCGCATCAACCGGGAAGGCACGACCATCATCCTGACCACCCACTACCTGGAAGAAGCCGAAAACCTCTGCCGCCATATCGCCATCATCAATCACGGCCGGATCGTGGAGCACAGCGACATGGCCAGCCTGCTGGCCAAGCTCGAGGCGAACGCCTTCATCCTGGAACTGCGTCGCCCCGTGTCGGCGCTGCCCGAGGTTCCCGGCTATCGGCTGGAGCTGCGGGGAGATCGCAGCGTCCTGGCCACGGTGCCGACGGAGCTCGGGGTGCATGGCCTGTTCGACGCCCTCGGCCAGGCCGGCATCGAGGTGGCGAGCCTGCGCAATGCGGCGAACCGGCTGGAACAGCTTTTCGTGGACATGCTCGAGTCTTCCGAAGACGACATCTGAAGCCGATATGACCTACCGTGTCGCTCTCCAGACCATCCTGTTCAAGGAAATCTACCGGTTCCTGCGGATCTGGCCGCAGACCGTGCTGCCGCCCGCGGTGACCACGGGCCTGTATTTCCTGATCTTCGGCACGGTGGTCGGCGCCCGGATCGGTGAAATGGGCGGTTTCAGCTACATCGACTACATCGTCCCCGGCGTGGTCCTGATGTCGGTCATCACCAATTCGTACATGAACGTGGTGTCTTCGTTCTATTCCACCAAGTTCCAGCACAATATCGAGGAATTGCTGGTGGCGCCGGTGCCCGATGGAGTGATTCTGGCGGGCTACGTCGGCGGCGGGGTGATGCGGGGACTGGTGGTCGGCGGGGTGGTGCTGGCGATCTCGGCGCTGTTCGCGGATTTTCACCCGGTGCATCCCTGGGCGGTGGCGGCCATGCTCGTGCTGACCGCGACCTTGTTCTCCCTGGCGGGTTTCCTGAACGCGATATTCGCCAACAGCTTCGACGACATTTCCATCGTCCCGAATTTCGTGCTCACGCCGCTGGTCTACCTGGGCGGGGTGTTTTACTCGATCGAACTGCTGCCGGATTTCTGGCGGGAGGCCTCGCGCTTCAATCCCATCCTGTACATGATCAATGCCTTCCGCTACGGTTTTCTGGGCATTTCCGACGTTCCGGTCGAGCTGGCCTTCGCCATGGTCGGGATACTGATCCTGGTCCTGACGCTGGCAGCCCTGATCCTGTTGCGGCGAGGGACGGGCCTCAAGACTTGAGCCAGGGGTCGCCTCGGGCGATCCGGTTCAGCGTGGCGGTATCGAGGATCTGGACGTTGCGACTGTTGATGGTGATGACGCCCTGGCTGGCGAACTGGCTGAGGATGCGGCTGACGGTTTCCAGTGCCATCCCCAGGTATTCACCGATTTCCTGCCGGGTCAGGCTCAGGCGGAACTCGGCTCCGGAGAATCCGCGCTGCTGCAGGCGTTCGGACAGATCGGCGAGAAAGGCGGCGACCCGGGCTTCGGCAGGCCGTTTGGCCAGCAGGGCGAGGTCGGTGGCGCTGTCGATACTCTTGCCCGCATGCCGGAACAGCTCGCGCAGGAGTTTCGGCACTTCCTTGCACAGGGAGTCCAGCTGGGCGGCGGGCAGTTCGCAATAGCTGAAGGTTTCCAGCGCGATGGCGGAACACTGGTGGATGTCCGTGGACAGGCCGTCGAACCCGAGCAGTTCGCCCGGCAGCAGGAACGCGGAGACGAATTCCTCGCCGCGACGGTCCTGGGCGATCAGCTTGGCGGTGCCGGCCTTGATCGCGATGATGCCGCGGAAGGAATCGCCGCGCCGGTAAAGGTATTCACCGCGCGCCAGGGTCTTCCGACGTCCGACGATGTCGGCGATCCGGTCGACGTCGTCCTTGGCGAGGCCGCGCGGTATGCAGAGCGAATTAAGGCTGCAGTTGGTACAGGTGACGCGGAGTTTTTGAGAGATGTTGGGCTGGTGTTCCATGTCAGATCGGGCTGGTCCCGGCCGTTTCCTTATCCTTGACAAAGCGGACGCCACGCTCTAACAGGATGCCGGAGTTGAAAAACCAAAGGATAACATCCGGAAGCCGTCCCAGGAGGGCTTCCGGTGAGGATATTTTGCGGTTTCTTCAGAATTCCTGCTGGAGGATGGTCAACGTACGGCGGCAAAGTTCCCGGCCATAGTCGGTCCACAGTCCCTGACCCCAGTAGCGGTAGCAGCTCGTCTGCGCCGTGAGGAGATGGAACAGGGCCTTGCGGTAGCGGGGTTCTGCGGGGCTCACTCCGGCTTCGATGGCTTTGGCGTTGAACGCCACACTGGCTTCCTCCATCGGCCCCAGTACGTTCTCGTAGCCGCGCACCCAGGAGATGTCGTTGGTCCAGCTTCCGCCCTCCATGTGGAAGCGGTGGTCTTCCTTCTTCAGTTCCTCGATGGCATGGGCCAGCTTCTCCGGGTCCTCGCCCGGCTGGAAGCGGTCCCAGATTTTCTTCTGGTGGATGGGCTGGAGTTCGGGCAGGTCGGATTCCTGGATGCCCAAGCCGAACAGGAATTCCAGGTATTCGGTGGCATTCATCAGCGGGGTGTCGCTGTCGCTGGCTGCGCGCACCACCTCCATGAACTTGGGCGGGAATTCGTTCATCATCACCCCCCCGTTCTCGCCGTCGGCGATCTGGGTGACCAGGGGAGGGACGCTCTTGCCGGCCAGCTCCCAGCGCGAAAGGCCCAGTGCCTCATAGTAAGGCTGCATCTGCGCGACCAGTTTGGTGTCGCTGCCCTGGGTCTTGACGATGGCGATGATGCTGACGCTTTCGCCGGCGGTATTGCGGCAGACCAGCCGGTGGGGCAGGTGTTTCAGTTCCGGCCCCCCGCCGTTGTCGGGGCGTTCCACCGTGTGCTCCTGCACCATCACCCACAGATAACCGCACTCCTTGAGGGTCTTGACGAATTCGAAGGCGACGTCGGGATGATTGGGCAGGGCCATCTCGGACGGTGAGAAACCCCGCACCCTTTGCAGAGCTTCCAGGCCGAAGATGCCGGCAAAATGCTGCTGCCAGGCCTTGACGTGCAGCCGGAAATCCTGACTCGGGGTGGACGGTGCGACGGCGTGTCCCCAAGGGCAGCCCAGCCACTCCACGGCGCGGCGGTATTCGGGATGGCAGGTGATGGTTTTCAGACTGTCGAAAACGTCGTTGAGTCCCATCTTGCGCAGGCCGTGGAACAGCGTTCCGGAATATTCCAGCATCACCCGCGGTTCCTTGCCTTCCTGCATGAGCTGGGGGATGAACTCGCCCATGCGCTTGTAGCACCAGTGGAACACCGGCGCATTGTGGTTGTCGCCGATGTGCTGGTTTTCCATCATGTACTGGAGGTTGCCGATGATCTCGGCGCTGGCGAGGTCGCCGCCGCCGGCCGGGATGAGCGGCTGGTGCATGTGCAGGGCGATGGCGCAGGCGCTGCGGATGCGATCGAAGGCGATCGGGCTCGAAGGCCGGAAGACCTCTGGCGGGCGCCGCTTCAGCGCCTCGTCGATCGAGTTTTCGTTGCCGCAGATGTTGGGCAGGCCGTCGACGTATTCCGCGATCTCGGTCATGGACAACTCCTCGAATTGGGACGGGGGGACGTAATTGACGTCCGGCAATGATACACAAGCGATCGGGCTTGATCGGTGTCTGCTGGCCGGCTATTGGGGCGCTTCCGGTTGACGCCGAGTTTCCGGTCCCGCGGCGTCGGCGGCAGCGTCCGCCGGACGGGCGGCGAGGTGGCGGGTCAGCGCGGCCCGGGCCTCCTCCAAGTCGGCACGGGCGCGTCCGACCCAATCCTCGCCCCAGTAGAAATTGCAGCTCGTTTCCGCCCGCAGCAGCCGCCAGAGCGCGGTGTCCAGGTCGTGTCCGGGCGGCGGCGCGCCGGGTTTGTCGAGTTCGGCGTGCAAGGTGTCACTCAAGGCCCGGATTTCCGCCAGCCCGCGTCTCTGCGCATCCGACCCCGTCCACTGGGTGAAGTCACGGCCGTGGTGCCAGCCGGTGTTCCAGGCGCCGGTTTTGACCTCGACCTCGCCAAAAACCCCGTAGCGGTCCAGGTAGTCGTGGATGAATACCGGCTGGATGTCGCCGCCCTTGCGTGCGGTCGCCAGCAGCGGCTGGTAGAACGCGCCCCAGAAGTTGGCCTCCTGAGTGGTGTTGCGGAACCAGCCACCATTTTCGCCGTCGGTGCAGGTGGTTACCAGCGGCTCGAAATTGCACCACTTGGTGCGCTCCTTCAGCTCGTTCTCGAACCAGGTCGGTTCCATGCCCGCTTCCTGGGCGTCCGACAGCTCACGGTCGCGCACGATGACGATGATCTCCAGGCTGCCGTGGCGGGCGATGTGGGGGCGGTAGCGGATTTCCTGCCAGGCCATGGGCGTGACCGGCTCCACGTGTTCGCTGTCGACGATCACGTAGCGGTAGCCGAATTTCCTCAGCAGAGGGATCAGTTCCATGGAGAAGCCCATTTCCGGCGGCCAGAAGCCGTTGAAACGCTGGCGCCAGAACACATGACCGGCGATGCCCTGCCAGCGCTTGAGGTGCTCGAGCCGGTCGCGTTCGGGGATCAGTGGTAGCACCGGGTGGTAGTAGCCGGTGCCGAGGATATCGATGATGGATTGGTTCTGCCAGTGCCACAGCAGCGAGCCGCAGTCGACGATCCCGTAGACCCGTTCCTGGAATCCCGGACTGGAGAGGGTTTCCAGCAGGGTGCCGGAGACTGACAGATGGACCCGGCCGACGTCGGAATAGTCCCACAGCGAGCGGGCGATGCGGTCGTAGGCGAACAGGATTTCCTTGGCTTCCCAGCTTTGATGGTCGAGCAGGTGTTCGAGGTTGCCGGGAGGCTGATGCAGGTTGAGCACCAGGGCATGGTGGATGGTCATCGTCGCTGGTCTCCAGAGGGTGTTTGGGTGGTAAGAGGATGGCCTGGCAGAGGATTTGCTTAATGGTGCTTGATGCCTCCGGCGCCGGCGCGGGAGGCCGTGGGGCCCGGTTGCCGCAGGGCGGGATGCCACCCTGGAGCGCGCCGTGACCGTTGTCCTGAATCCTACAACCGATCCGACACTGTGTGATGTACCGACGCATATCGACACGTGAAGCGCGCGAGCTGATCGCGACCAGGGAGCCGCTGCTGCTCGACATCCGCGATGCCAGCGCTTACCGCAGCGGCCACCTCCCTGGGGCGCTGCTGTTCTCCGATCTCGATCCGCTGGCGCTGCGCAGAGTCCTGCCACGCGACAAACCATTGCTCGTATACTGCTATCACGGCGTCGCCAGCCAGGATGTCGCCCGGCTGTTTGCCGATCTCGGTTTCGGCGAAGTATACAGCCTGGACGGTGGCTTCGAGGCCTGGCATGCCGACACGGCGCACGTGGGGATGACGGCCGCTCCACTGGCCGACTGGCTGCGCGAACACGGCTTCGAGCCGGGCGAGCCGAACCGTCAGGGCGGCGGGACATGGCCCCTCATTAAGGCCTGCCAACAGGGAAGGGCCGATATCGTCGAGGCGCTTGCCGCCGCCGGGGCCGATCTGACGGTGACCGACGCTTACGGCAACGACGCCCTGTGGGCGGCATGCTACAGCGGGGATCTTACGACCGTTGCGGCGGTGCTCGACGCCGGCGTCGATCCGGACCGCCGTAATCCGTCGGGCGCGACCGCCCTCGTTTTCGCCGCCTCATCCGGCAGGACCGAGGTCGTCTCGCTGTTGCTCGACCGCGGCGCCGATCCCGGCATCCGGACGGAGGACGACTTCACGGCCATGGATCTGGCGGCGAACCTCGAGATTCTGCACCTGCTACGGCGTGCGCAACGGCGTGAAAGCCATGCCTGAGCCGGTCACCGATGCTGCCACGACAGCCGGGACGGGGGCTGTTTCTGCTTTGGCGCCGGGTTGCGCCGGCTGCGAATTCCAGAACGACCTGTTGGCATCGAGCCGCTGCGATCCGGGGGATGCCTGCATCCAGGTTCAGAACAGCCGCCGGATCGACGGTTTTCTGAAGCGCAATCCGCATCTTGCCGAACGCTATCTCTTCGACTCCCGGTGGGAGCAGCGGGCCGTCGCCGCCCGTTATGCCAGCCAGAGCGCGCTCAAGCCACTCTTGTTCGACGACGACGAGGCGGTCCGGCGGACCGTCGCCTATCGGGTGCCGGTAGACTGGCTGGACGCCCTGATGCACGACGTCGACCGCGAGGTCCGGATCACGGTGGCCGATCGGCTGCCGGCGGAGCGGCTGGAGGCCATGGTCGTGGATCCGGATTACCTGGTGCGGGTCTACGTGGCGCGGCGGCTGCCGGTGGGGCGGCTGTTCCGCCTCATCGCCGATCCGGACGAGCAGGTGCGCAAGGAAGTGGCGCGGCGGCTGCCGCCGCAGAGCCTTGCCCTGATGGCCTACGACGAAAACCTGCAAGTCCGCCAGATCGTCGCCGAGCGGATGGACCCGGCAGGCGCGACGCTGCTGCTGCGTGATCGCGAATGGCTGATCCGTTACCTCGCCGCCGCAAAGGCGCCGCCGGAATCCCTGCGGGGGCTGCTCGACGATCCGGTGGAGGAGGTACGCGAGCTGGTCCGGGCGCGGCTGGCCGGGGGGTAAGCCCTCAGTGGAGCAGCGCGGCGCTCAACGGCGATCCGCCCGACCGGCCGGGGTCCAGACCGGGAATGCCGACGTTCTGGATATGCATGGCGTTGTCGCCTTCCTCGTAGCGTGGCAGCTTGCCGTCCAGCCGCCAGAGCCGGAAGGCAAGGGCCGAACTCAATACCCGGATCGGATAGTCCCTGGGCAGGTTTTGCAGGTACGGCTGGATCGTGACGAAATCGCGGGCGCCGTACTGGCTCATGATCGAGTGGAGGCCGCCGTTCTTGGGGCCGATGTTATAGGCCAGCAGGGCGAGGAACAGGTCGCCATGCATTTCGGTCTGGTAGTGCCGGAACGTGGCGGCCCCGACGTAGGCGTTGTGGCGCGGATTCGCCAGGTCCAGCCTGGCGGTGGCCAGCCGTTTCCGGGCGGCTTCCACGGCCGGTGCCGGCGCTGCGGTGATCTGGAACAGGCCGCGGCCGCCGTCCTTGCTGTCGCGGGGGAGAAACGAGGATTCCGTGGAAGCGACGCCGAGCAGGAGTTCCGTTTCGATGTCGAAACTCGCTGCAGCCTCCTGGATCGCGGGCCAGAAGAGCTGGCTCCGCTCGATCAGCCGCTGCAGGTCGGCCAGGTTGGAACGCCGGTAGGCGGCGAAGACCTGGTGGGAGAGGGTGATGCGTTCGGCCTCCTCTTTGCCGCCGACCAGGGTCCGCAGACTGCCGAGTTCCTGCCGGAATTGTTCGCGGGAAGCGTGGGTGCCGGCGCCGGCGGCGACGAGCACGGCCAGGATCGCCGGCAGGATTTCTGCTTTTCCCGCGAGCCAGGGGCGGAGGAGGAACCAGAGCCGGAGCGCCAGGGCATGCGCGAGGGCCAGGGCCAGCACCATCGCCGTGAAGGGCAGCAGATGCGCCCAGAAACCGGTGCCGGAAAACCAGTCCGCCGAATGGCCCAGCACGGCGATGATGGCCACCAGCGACGCGGCGGTCAGTGCTCCCGCTTCGGTGCCGATCATGGCCGTGCGTTTCCAGGCCGGGATGCTGTTTTTTTTCTTCTTGCGGCGGCGCGGCTTGGATTGCCGTTTGGGCCGGGTCTTCCGGACGGGCGGGTCTGGCGGTTTCGGTGCGGAGTCGGGTTCCATCGGCGAAGACTCTGTCGGGTCCAGGGCAAAAGGTCTGCACGGATTGACCGGGTGAAGGATACCGTCCGGACAGGCCGGTATGCCAGCCATCCGGCGGCCGATGGATTAGAATGCCTGGCCACGGCCCCCCGGCGGGGCGCAATCGCGGACTCCCCTCTGGCTATGCGTCATCGATTTTCAGTATCCCCTGCAATATTCGTCGGACTCCTCCTCCTGTCGGGCTGCTCTTCCCATCCCCCGGCCCGGCCCGGTGCCATCGCGGACCGCGCGGCCGTGCCCGCGGTCGGGGAGGCCTCCCGGCCCACCGCAGCCGAATCAGACATGCCGCTCGAAGGGGGCTATTCAGCGCGAACGGTCACCGGGGATTATGCCGGCTACCCGGCGCTCGACCGCTTCATTGCCAGGATGGCGCAGCAGCACGGGTTTCCCCATGACTATCTGAAAGGCCTGTTTTCCCAGGCGCAGCGCAAAACCTGGACCATCAACTACATGCGCAAGGAATCCAAGCCGGGGCCGCCCAGTCCGGGCGGATGGTCCCGGTACCGGGCCCAGTTCCTGGACGGTCTGCACATCGCCCGGGGTGTCGATTTCTGGCGCCGGCATGCCGGCACCTTGCGCCAGGCCAGCGAGCGCTATGGTGTGCCGGCTGAGTACATTCTCGGCATCATGGGCGTGGAGACGGTCTATGGGGCCAACCTCGGCAGCCACCGGGTGCTGGATGCCTTGACGACTCTGGCGTTCGATTCGCCACGGCGGGCCGATTATTTCACCGAGGAGTTGGAGAAATTCCTCCTGATGGCGAGGCAGGAGCGGATCGATCCTGCGCAGCCGAGGGGATCCTTCGCCGGTGCCATGGGTCTGGGGCAGTTCATGCCCAGCAGCTTTCTGAAGTGGGCGGTCGATTTCGACGGCGACGGCCGGAAAGATCTCTGGCAGCCTGCGGACGCCATCGGCAGTGTGGCCAACTATTTCGCCGCGCACGGCTGGCGCAGCGGGGAGGGGGTCGTTATACCGGCGGTCCTGACGCCCGGCGGGCGCTGCGAGCTCGAAACGGGATACCACACCCGTTATTCGGTGGCTGAACTGGCCCGCAACGGCATCATGCCCCGTGGCGTCCTGGATGCGGACATGCCCGTCAGTCTGTTGCGGCTGCGTGCGCAGGCGGGCGATGAGTACTGGTTGGGCCTGCCGAATTTCTATGTGATCACCCGTTACAACAACAGTACCTACTATGCCATGGCCGTGCACGAACTGGCGCAGGCCATCAGGGGGCGGTATCACTAGCCGGTCCCTCCCCGGTACCGGATGTTCCGGCACCTCCCGAATTGAGGCGGGGGGCGCCGAGTGTCGCAGGAGCGGGGTGCAGCAGGGCTTCCAGCTCACGGGTCATGGACTCGCATTCCGGTACCACGTCCGCGAGCTTCATCAGGGTGGAAAAGCTGGCATGGTGCTGTTCGGCTTCCGCGGCGATCACTTCATTGAGGGGGTCGCAGGTCCTGATCATGTCCGCTTCGGCCTCCTCCAGTTCTTCGGCGTCGACGTCGCCGTTCGCCAGGGCGGTTTGCTCCGAAGTGATCAGCTCGTCCAGTACCCGGTTGTGGTGGCGGAAGACGTGTTCGACGTAGGTGGCGAATTCCCGTTCGTTCATGGTGACGTCACCGCCTTCCGGTGTGCGGGTCCGGATGGACATACAGCCGGTGAGGACGCTCCCCGTAAGCAGCGCGATGCTGACGATAGCCGTAGGGTGCCGCATAGATCGTGAATCGGTCGTCTGAAAATGCTTTATCCGGAGGATTCCGCAGGGTGCACCTTGAGGCGGTGCCGCTGCTCGGCGTGTCGGATGCGGCAGAATACGGTGTCACACTTTAGCGCAATGGCGGGCGTTGCGGTATGGGGACTGCGTTGGGAGGCACTGGGACGATGGCGTTGGTGATAAATCGGTTTTTTGTTGCATCAGTGCAAATATGGAGCACGATTGCATCACTGTGGTGCAATTATTAGCAAATCATGATGCTTTGACCTGCTCCAATTCGTTGTTCGATGGGTGTTTTCGAGATGGCATGCCCTGTGCTTCGGTTCCAGGTGAGAGTAGCGATCCAAGATGACGCTGCATAACCAACTGGAGACGATGATGACTCAAACGGCCAAGCTGAGACCGCTGGTGTTCGGGATCCTGGCGACACTTTCCATGGGCGGGGAAGCGAAGGATTTCGCGGAAACGACGGGGTTGCTGGACTGGGCGACCGACGGCGCCAACGTGCAGCCTTTCGAGGAGTGGGGTGTGAAATGGGGAGGCTGGATCGATACGGGAGTGTCGACGAATTTCACCAACAGTAAATGGAACGGTCCGGTATCGTTCGGCGACCGCTCGGCCGAGTTGCAGATGAACCAGCTCTACCTCTATCTGGAACGGGCCGTGGCGACCTCGGGCGATGACTGGGACTTCGGCGGCCGTTTCGACTTCATGTACGGCACCGACGCAGGATTCACCCAAACCTATGGTGCGCCCCAGGGCAACTGGGATCTGCACCTCAACGCCAGCAACATCAAGTACTACCGGACCGCGCTGCCCCAGGCCTATGCTTCGGTCTACGCGCCCATCGGCAATGGCCTGACCCTCAAGCTCGGCCACTTCTACACCATCATCGGCTATGAAGTCGTCACGGCGCCCGACAACTTCTTCTATTCGCATGCCTATACCATGCAGTATGGGGAGCCCTTCACCCATACCGGCCTCCTGGGCAGCTATCCGATCGACTCCAACTGGACTCTGACCGGCGGTGTCGTGACCGGCAGCGTGACCGGTGGCTGGGACGGCGGCTTCAACCAGGGGCTGGGAGCCTGGTCCGGCATTGGCGGCATCGGCTGGGTCAGCGACGACCAAGGCACCAAAGTCAACATTTCCGGCACCACCGGTCCCACCTCCGAGACCAACTCCAACCAGTGGAGTATCTACAGCCTGGTGATCCAGCACGACATCACCGAAGACCTGCACTACGTCTTCCAGCATGACCATGGTTTTGCCGACGGTGCGTCGATGGGCGCCAATGGCAAGCCGCAGGATGCAACCTGGTATGGCATCAACAACTATCTTTTCTACGACATTCAGGACGATCTCTCGATCGGTCTCAGAGGCGAATGGTTCAGGGACGACGATGCCTTGGTGAATTTCGGTTCGAGTGGCGCAAACTTTGGTCGGGTCTATTCCATCGGCCGTCAGGTCGGGGGGGTTGGACTGGGCTCCGGGCTGCCCGCCTCGAGCTACTATGAATTTACCTTGGGGTTGAACTGGAAGCCTTCGCAGTGGCTGATCGTCCGCCCCAACCTGCGCTACGATTGGGCGGACAACGCGAAGCCATTCAACAACGGCGGCGCATCGGTGGGCTATGCCGGAGACAGGCGAGACCAGATTCTGTTTTCCACGGACGTAGTCATCAGCTTCTGATCCGGTCCGGCCCGCGTTGATTCCCTAAGGAGACGTTGCAATGAAAAACGACATGAACATTTTCGGTCTGACCCTCGCCGTGCTCGTTGCGGCTACATCGCCATCGCTGGTTCTCGCGGACGAGCAGGGCGAGGAGGCCATCGAAGACCTGGAGAAAGCGGCGCAGGACAGTGCGAAGGGCGCGACTTCGAAAGCGGCGAAAGAGCTCGAAGACGCCGAGAAACATCTGATCAAGGAAAACAAGACACGTCCTTACGCCGAACCCCTGAAGCAGATCAGCGGCGACGCTCCGAAAGCAGAAGCCGACCGCAAGGCTTTCCGGGAGCTGAAGAAAGCCGAGAAGGATGCGAAAAAGAAGGTCGCGGGCGATGCCGCCGACGAAGCCAAGAAAGCCCTGTCGGACGTCAAGGAAAAGGAAAAGGCTCCGTGATTCAACCCCTCGAGTTAACCCGGGTCAAACGGACGGGGCGTCGGAGTTCGTGAAGCTCCTGGAGTAGCCCCCCTTCGTCTTCACTCCGCGCCGATGGCCATTTTTAGGTCGGCATAGGCGTAGGCGCGGTTGGCCTGGGCTTGGTAGTAATCCATGATCGTATTCCGGTAATCACGCTGTGCCTGGATGAGGTCGATGATATCGGTGCTGCCATTGGTATAGGCGATTTCGGCCGAATCCCGGATGTGTTTTGCCTTTTGCATGATCTCGGTCTCGAAGCGTTTAACGACGGTGTTTGCCGAGATCCATGCGGCGAAGGCGGTGTTCACTTCGGAACGTACCGCGACTTCCGTTTGCCTGACGCGTAACTCGTTGTCGTTCGCCCGGATGCCTGCCTGGGCGATCTCGCCTTCCTGCCTGTAAAACAAGGGCAGGGGGATACTCAGTCCCAGCGTCGCCCCATTCTGTATATAGTTGCCGAGGTCATGGGCGAAGCCGGCTGTGACTTTGATATCGGGGATGCGTTGGGCCTTGGCGAGGTCGATACCTTGTTTGGCCTGCGCGTACCGCGTCTTGGCCGCCAGCAGGTCGGGGCGTCGCTCCAAGGCTGCGTTCACCGCCGCCATCTCGTCTTTGAGATCTTCGAAGGACTTTCCGTCCGGCCACTGGTCTTTCACGCTCAGGCTGCCGGCATCGTCCGGCCACGCCAGGAACACCGCCAACTGCGATCGCGCCGCGACGAGCTGGGCGGCAATTTTGTCGATATCCGATTGAGCTTTCAGCGCTTCGATTTTGATCCGGGTGAGGTCCCGCTCCGAAATGTCGCCGACCTCGAAGCGCTTCTGTTGCACTTCGACCAACCGTTGAACGTGATGGCTCTGTTCCAGGGCGGCATCCATCGTTTCCTGCGCCAACAGGAGTCCGTAGTAGGCGCGGCGTAAAGCCTGAGTCAACGTGCGGATCACATCGCGCAGCTCGCTTTCCACGGCTTGTTCCCCCAACAGGCTGTTTTCCATGCGGAGTCGGCGTTTTCCCGCGGTTTCGATGAGCTGGCTGACCGCCACATAGGTGGCCGGTCCGTTTTGCCAAATGGGATAATTCGGGGCCCATTCCTGCTGATAGATGCTCAGTTCCGGGTTCGGTATGGCGGCAGCGATCACTTTTTGGGCCTGTGCTGTTTCCAGTCCCAATTCCGCAGAGAGGATGGAGAGATTGCGGGCATAGAACAGGCCGATGACCTGGCTTTCGGTCAAAGGTTCCACGCCGGCCCAGGATGGCGAAAGCCACAGGCCGAGGCAGGCAAGAAATCCCAGACGGGCCAAAATCCTTTGGAACGGTATGCCGGCTTCGTGAGGCCATGAAATGTTGACTAGCCGGTGCAGCGAAATTTCCATGTCGAGGACAAAAATACGGTCACGATTTTCCGCGTGTGCAGTGCATGGGGCAGCCCCGGGGCGGGGCGATTCGCTTGGGGAGGGCGTGACACTCGGCCTGAAGCAAATACGAAGCCATGTATGGATACCACGTTATGAATCAGTGGCATGAACGTCCCGTCGAGTGCTCCATCCGCAAAAATAGGGTGTAATCCACCACGAATCAGGCTCGGCTGGAATGAGCGTGCTTTCACCAGGCCGAACGATCATCCCGCGGACGATGCTGGCAAGTATCATCTGCGATGGCCGGAGAGCATCCATCGAATTCGAGGATCGGGACCTCGAGCAGGGGACGCCGTACGGGTTTCAGAGAACGGCGCTCGCGGATTTATCAGAGTCTGGCATCGGGTTGGGCCTGCGGTGGTCTCGGTGACGCCGTTGGAGGAGCCGGACAGGTCCCACGGTTTGGGGTCTACGGGGCACGAGGCCGTGCAGCAGCCCCCGACATCCCCCGTTTCGCTCGGTGGCGGCGGGGCTCCATGCCGCCAACGGGTATGCCCGATCCACGGTCGATCGTAACCTGGTTTCAAAGGAATGCGGCATGATCATTTGCTGCATACCGAGCCGGAGAGGCACTTTATGTCATAAGTGGCATTCTTACCACAACCTGCGACCTTGATGGAGTATTCAGCCAGTTCTTCTCGTCCGACCCACCGCATTCGTTGGGCGATACGTTCAGAAACGATGGTACCGGTGACTCGATCACAGTCAAGGTCGATGCGTGCTTGGACTTCCGCAAACTTGAGCGCGGCGCCGGAGTGTTCGGCAAGAAACTCCTGGTCAGTCACGCAACCGCTCGCGATGACCATCGATGCGATTGCAGTCAATGGTGTCCGGACTGCGGTTCTTTTCATCGTCATATCGGTGCCATTGGTAGATCAATAATTGCCTATCGGTACGAACAAAATCGTTTTGATCGTCCAGTCATCCGTCTCGCTGGTCATTCCTCGGCCAATTCCGAAGTTGATACTCCAATCCTCCTCGTCCCAGTCGACTGTGGCAAAAATAGTATGGGACTGCAGATGAATCGGCTCGGGATGGGCGATGGGACCGATGGCACCATAGTATTCGAGGCCGAGCGTCAAGTTCTCGCCAAAATAGTGTTTGGCCGCGAATGCCGGTTCGAGACCTGGCGCGTCTGAGCTTTGGTAGCGATCGTTCAGACCCCAGTTGAAAAAGGCATTGATCGCAAACAACCAGTCATCGTCGTCATAGCCCGCCGTGAACCCGCCATTGAGATTGAGAGTGGCTTGTGAATATTTCCAATTGTAGTCTGAGAATGCCCAAGTGGTTCCAAGAAACCATCCTCCTTCGTCGGGTGCCTCGATGGGAACCCACGTGAGCCTACCTATCCCCCCGGCGACATTCCATTGCCCGTGTTCATCGGTCACGACTGGCAGGTACAAGCTGCCTTCCAGTGATTCGAGCAACCCATAAGACAGTTCCGGGGTTATCCTGACTCCGCCCCCATTCATGATTTCCCCGACATAGCTCCCCCTCGTGATGCCCAGCGGCGTTGCGTTGACGTGAAGACTGGTCGTGAGTTCTCCTTGACCATCCAGTCCTCCAGTAAAAATCTGAATGACGGGTGATATATCGGCATGCGTAAGATCGGTCGTCAATGCCATTGCGACGGCCGGAAGTATTCTTGGATACGGGATAAGTTTCGACAAGAATTTGGCGCTTCTTGCGGAATCATCAGGAACGATAGGGATAGGCTGGAATGCCTATCCAGCGAGATCGTGCGGGTATGAATTCCGCTTTCATCACCATTGAAAGATTCTCGATATAGCTCCCTTTGGAAACGATCGCATCGTAAAGAACGATACATCGCGATCCTATCTGCGACTGACTTTCTATCTTGACCTTTGACATTTTCATTACCCTGTCCTCAAATAAATGTGTCTGCAATGATGTATCTTTCCCGATGGCGCAGTCGTCTCCAATTTCGAGCAGGTCGAATTCAGTGATGAACGTCGAGTCACAATACACGCGCTTGCCGATTTTTACTCCGTGTATCCTGAGAAAAGGCGCTAGCCATGGTGTGCCCGTGAGCCAGTCCAGCACCAAGCTGACCGATACGTTCTCGTACAGCGCCGTGACCAGTTCGGTACGGCGGACGAACAGAGCCCAGTTGGGTTCTTTGCGCGGACGATAGGAGCCCACCAAGGTCCACTTGATGATGGCGACAAAGACCACGAGGCCTATACCCGTACCGAAAATGGCCATCGGATAAACCGTCAGCTTCTGCCAAAGTGGTACGGAATCGGGTATCTGCCTGAGCAGGCTGAAAACCAGACTGGCGCTGAACAGGCTCAAGCCCTCGGGCAGTGTCACCCTGAAAAACTCGATCACCAGCCTTACCGCATAGGCAAGGAGGGGCGGGCGATAGGTTTGCGCTTCGCCGGCTTGGACTACCTCACGGTTGGGCAGGTACAACGCCGGTGATCCGAGCCAGGACGTGTTTGGGGGAATCTCACCTGCAGCGGTCGTCGATTGAACCCCCAGCAGCGAATTGTCTTCCATGCGAGAGTTTGCAGGTACCAACGCTGCGTTTCCGACGAACGAGCGTTTTCCGATGGTGGTCGGCCCGATCTCGAACCAGCCGCGCAGGTGTGTGGTCGGACCGATGGATGCCATATCGGCAACGAAGCACTCATCTCCCAGAGTGAGCAGATCGGGGTCAATGTCGCTGACAGTGGAAATCTCCGCCCGTGCCCCGACTTTGGCACCCAACATACGTAGCCATGGTGCCGTATAAAGCGTGGAGTAGAGTGAGTTCGTATAGAGCAAGCTGGTTTCCATGAGTTTATCGGACAGCCAGTTGCAGACCCCCTGCATCGAGCGCAAAGGATGAATCCCCGGCTCCAGATGGGGGAGGCAAATCCGCTTTATGAATGCGATGAATCCGCAAAGCATCAATACGAAAATCAGGCCGGCCGGTACTACAGTGGCCAGTCCGCCGATGAAACCCCAATGGTTTAAGGCAGCGGAGGCCAGGAGCATACCAGCAAGGGCGGCATGAAAAGGGGCATGATAAACCATCAGAATTCCCCCAAGAAATCCACACAAATGCGCCCTGGTCCATTTGTCTGGCGCGTTTCCCAGCTCGCGGAGCTTTATGTCGCTCAGCGGCGGATCTGAAACCGGATGAGCGGGAGAGCCCTGCCAGTATTGACCCGCCTCGATCCGCTGGCCGGCGGGTACCAGCGTCAGCGCGCCGAGGCGGGAAGCATCTTCGAGGACGCAGCCGCCCATGAGCAGACACCTCGGGCCGATGCCGACGTCCCGGCCGATGGTGATCGGACTGAGATGAAGCCAGCCATCCGCTATCCGAAAGGGTTGAACCTCGGTATCGTAGCCGACCGTGGTACCTTCGCCGATGACAACGAGACCGGGGTTGTTCAGGTTACTCGATATCAGGTGGACATTCTTTCCGATCGTAGCACCCAATGCGCGCATGAACGTATTCAGGAAAGGCGTGCCGGCGAGCAGATAGGTTGGCGCAATCAGCGTCGTCTTACGCTCGATCCACCACCTGAGGAATGTGGATCCCCACAATGGATACCGACCCGGTGTCAGTTTGCCGACGATGAGCTTCTTTGCCAGGATGGGCAATAGCAGCGAATTGACAAGCATCAGTGACGGCAACAGGAAAATGAACGCTGGCGAGAGCCCGTCTTCAGCCGTCCAGGAAGTGAACCAAGTCGTAATGCGGGATACGGACCGAGATATGATTCGAAGAAGATCCAGGTGTGTCGAATCGGTCGAATTTGGATATAAATTCAGGCTTCCGATGCGGAAGTGCGATATCGCACCGGAAATGTCCGACCAAAACGCTGATGAGGTCCAATCGGGTATCCGCCCCCAATCAATGGCGTAGAGCAGGAATGCGGCAGGAGCAAGGAAAAGGGTCAGATAGATTGCTATGAAAGTACACTGAAGCAGGCCGCAGATATATACTTGCAGATTGGATGCCTTGCGGTAGTGATCCGTGGTATCGGGAATCCGCCGTTTGCAGGTGTCCCGTTGCAACGTTTCGCAGTGTCGGGCCAACAAACGAATGGTAGGGAAGTTATAAATATCTCCCATAGACAGTGCTTGGTAATCGGGATCTCGCCGCAGCTCGGCAATTGCATAGGCAGCGAGCAGGGAGTGCCCGCCCAGATCGGTAAAGAAGTCGGCTTCCACCGAAATCTCGTCAACGCCCAGTATTGATTTCCAAAGTTCGACGAGCCGTGCTTCCTTCGGGGTGGCTGGAGAGACGATGTTACCACCCGTGCCGATACGCGAGGATTTTGGTGGGGGGAGAGATTTGCGATCCACCTTGCCGCTCGTCAGAACGGGGAAATCGGAGAGAAACTCGATCCATGCCGGCACCATATAGGAGGGTAATCTGTCGCGGCATACACGATGGAGACGCTCGGCATCGGCCTTGGCGGGAGAAGCCGATCCGGCAAGAATCACGTAGGCCACCAGATCCGGAGCTTCGGTATTGCCGTCGAGTGTGGTCACAACAACGTCCTTGACGCCGGTCTCGCCTCTGATGACTTCCTCGATTTCACTGAGTTCTATCCGATAGCCACGGATTTTTACCTGAGTGTCGCATCGCCCAAGAAATTCGATGTCGCCATTTTCAGTATAGCGCCCCAAGTCTCCGGTACGATAAAGACGGCTGTGTTCACCAGCCGGACGGAAAGGGTCTGGCAGGAAACGTTCCGCAGTCAGCTCTGGCCGGTTGACATAGCCTTTGGCGACCCCGGGGCCGCCTATACAGATCTCTCCTGTTTCCGAACCATTGACCGGCATAAGCCGGTCATCCAGCAGATATACTGAATAGGTAGGCAGAGCCTTGCCAATGGTGACAGGTTTGTCTGGCATGAGCTCCGTCCAGGTCGCCGTCACCGTCGTCTCGGTAGGTCCATAAGTATTCAGGATGCGCCGCCCTGGTTTGGACCATCTCTGAACCAATGCCCGCGAGCATGCTTCGCCTCCCACCATCAAGAGTCGCAATGACGGGATGTCACGATTCAGGGTGGCCAGCAATGTGGGCACGCAGCATAAGACGGTTATCCCCATCTGATTAAGGAAATCGCATAGCCCTTCTCCGAAGCGCTCCATTCCTGCCGGCCTGGGAACCAGCGTCGCGCCGACGGCAAACGATGTCCAGATTTCCTCCACCGAGAAATCAAAAGCGATACTCATGCCCTGATAGACCAGGTCGGTGCGCCTGAATCCATAGATGGGTGTTGCGGCTCGAATAAAATTGCATATGTTGGAGTGGGTTATCGCTATGCCCTTTGGTGCTCCGGTGGATCCCGATGTGTAGCAGATATAGCACTCGAAGTCGACCGACGTAACCGGCTTGGGCCTGGATTCTGGTAACGAATCAACGATATCTTTTATTCTGTCAATATGAATGATCTCGCACGGAAAATCTTCCATGCCTTGTGGAATCGAGTTGGCAGTGATGATCGTCTTCGTTTCTGAGTCATTGGCTATATAGGTGAGACGGTCGATCGGGAAGGATGGGTCCATGGGAACATATACGGCCCCTGCTTTTAGTATGGCCAGCAGGCAAACATATAGATCTATGCTTGGATCAAGCATTAATCCTATGCGCATGCTTGCCACGAATTCCATTCGTCAACAAATAGCAGGCAAGTTTGTTTGAGCGGATGTCTATATCGCGATACGAATATATTATACCGTCTTCTATGGCGCAAAATTGTTCTGGGTCCGTGTCGGTCGTTCTGTAAAAAAAATCTTCCAGTCTATTGCACGAGTCGAAGTGTTCCGGCGTGTGGTCTGCAAGCTCATGGTAATGCTCATACTCAAGCTCTAATGGGCCGCTTCGATGTTTTGTTGGTGATGAAGATTGTCTGTCCGATACTCTGTATAGAGAAGAAATAATCGCACTCATGCAGTGGTCCCAGTCAAAGTTGCCGGCAACAGGTGGTCGAGTTTTTTTGAGGCGTAAGCATTGAGCATGCCATCTCGTAGGCAAAGCCGGTTCGTGCTGCCGGTAGAGGAGGAGCGTGTTTCGAGTGAACTTCTCCGGTCTCGGCAACAGCCGCCGTGGACACGGGATTTTGACTTAAGGAACAAATAGATGGTTGCGTGAGGGAGCAGCGGCCGGGTCAGCGCATCATTCAGGCCGATAGGGTCTCAAGAGCATTGCTAAGCTTCGGTCGTAAGGTTTATTTCGCACAGGCAAGTGAAATCAACCACCGTTCGATGGCATGGCGTCGAACTGGAAATGAAACATTTCGGATGCCTCCGTAAAGTCGTTTTTCATGGCTGGTCGGTTAAGACGGACGTAATCGTTGGCGATACAGAAGATTGATCCTTGTTATTCCCTGTTTGGTCGGAATATCGGGCTCGAATCTCGCCGCATAGCAGTCCAGAAAATCAATTGGGTGTGCTCGAAGCATCCATTTTTTTGAAGTGATGGAATAATATTTAGGGCGTGGTGAAAAGTGATCTCCGGGCCGATGGCCGGCGTAGCCGGATGTTCTTGACAAGGGCTAGTCATGGCCGGAGGGTCGATCGGGCCGGTGCCTGTACGAGGTATGGGATCGCAGAGAACTCTGCGGAGGTGCGGCACGTCGATCATGGACCGCCGCGAACGGGGGCCGGCGCGTGTCGCCGCGGCAGCGGGGATGCTTGCTCGTTCAGGGAGGCTTGGTTCGGGGTTGTCCACGAAGGCCGAGACCCGGCGTGCGCGCTGGCCGTTGCTTCACGGGATCGCTGGGGCGGCCCGATGCCCGGTCTGCGCCGGTTTCCCTCCGTCATCGCGTCGGCGGATAGCTGCACGACGGGGGATGGTTATAATTCCCCTCATCTGACCGGTGGAATCCAGACCGGGCAGATGGCTAAAATCCAAAGCGACCCTTGGGGGGTCCACAATAATTAATTTTGGAGGAGGTTCTATGCCGTTCAAGTTTGACGTCAACACGTTCGTCGGTCATCCGCTCCTGACCAGCCTGCTGGTTGCCGACATCGGCATCCTGATGTTCATGCCGCTGGTTCGTCCTCCCGTCGTGCTCAACATGCTCTTTGTCGGTGGGCTGATTTATCTTTCGATGTATTTCGGTGCAAAGCTGGTGAGCCGGGAGTGACCATTCCTCCGTGAAATCCATGAGATCCGCTGCGGGCCCCGTGGACGGGGGCATGCCGGGGTGCGGCGAGGTGGCGGGGGTGTTCCGCCGCTTCGCCGCGTTTCTTTACGACGCTTTTCTGCTGGCAGGTTTGCTGTTCGCGGTCACGGCGGCCGTACTGCCTTTGAACGAGGGGCAGGCGTTTCGTTCCGGGCATCCGGCGTACTCCGCGCTTCTGGCGCTGTTCGTTTTCCTTTATTTCGGCTGGTTCTGGACCCATGGCGGACAGACGCCGGGCATGCGTGCCTGGCGTATCCGGTTGTGTACGGAAAATCCCGGGCCCTTGCGCGGGTCCCAGGTCGCGGTCCGGTTGCTGGCCGGCATTCTGACGCTAGGCTTGGGGACTTTCTGGGCTTGGTTCGACGTCAAGCGCCGAACCTTGCAGGACATCGTTTCCCGGGTGCGGGTGCTGAGGGTCGACTGAAAGGACTAGGGGCGGCGTCTGAAGGCGGCGAGGGCGGCGAAGAGGACGACCAGGGGAGGTGTTACCATCGTCAGTGGGGCATTCACTTCGTAGACCAGTCCCAGATGGGACACCATTCTGTTGGTCAGGTAAAAGCCGAGGCCGATCGTGACGCCGATCACGATCCGTTGCCCGCTGCTGACGTCACGGCGGGCGTTGAACACGAAAGGGATGGCCAGTAGGAGCATGGCCAGCGTGATGAGCGGGTTGACCATGCGTCCCCAGAAGGCTTGCTCCACGGCCAGCGATTTCTGCGCGTTTTCGGTCTGATAGGCCATGTACTTCGCGAGGTCCTGTGCCGACAGGTTTTCCGGGCGGACGATGAACACGTCGAGCATGTCCGGGGATAGGACGGAGGACCAATCCTCCTGTTCCTTGTGTTCGGCGATGGCGGCGTTCCCCGCGGGGTCGAAGCGCGTGAGGCCGATGTCCTCGAGTTTCCAGATGCCGCGGTCGAAACTGGCGCGCGCGGCATGCATGGCCAAGGCCGGGCGGCCGTCCGGCGATATTTCGAAGATGTGGATGTCGCCCAGGCGTTCCTGGTTCTCGATTTCCCGGACGTTGACGTAAACGTTACCGTCCCGGATCCAGACTCCGTACTTGGTCTGGGAGGCGACCTGTTGGCGGGTTGCGGTGGCCTTGAGCATCTGGGCGGCCCGTTCCGCCGGCGGAATGACGTATTCGCTGATGACGACCGATATCAGCGAGATCACGATGCCCGCCCGCAGGACCGCCCAGACGATGCGACCCCGGGAAACGCCGGCGGCCTGCATCGCCACCAATTCGTGGTTGTTTGCCATGTTGCCGAGCACCACCAGGCCGCCGATCAGTGCGCCGGAAGGGATGAGTTCGTACAGGCTGTGGGGCGAGGTCAGCGTCAGATAGAGGAAGATGCTGCCCAGCCCGTAGTTGCCCTCACCCAGGTCGCGCAGTTCGTCGGCGAAGGTGAAGAAATTCAGGAGGGCGAGGAGGACCAGGGCAGCGAATGCCGCCCCCTTGATGACTTCCCAGCCGATGTAGCGGTTCAGCGTATTCATCGGCGGCCCAGCGCCGTGTCGCGCACCCAGCGCCAGCCGCTATTGCGGGCCAGGAGGACGGACGTGGCGAGCAGCATCACGGCATAGATGCCGGCGTAGCTCGTCCACACCGATAGCTTGCCGGTGGCGAGCAGACCCTGCGATATCTTCTGCAGGTTCTCGTAGATGATGTAGATCAGGAAGGCGCTGATGAGATTGCCCCAGACGCCGCCGCGCGGCGAGGTCCGTGCGATCGGCACTGCCAGTAGGGTTAGGGTGAAGGTGCCCAGCGGTACCGCCAGACGGCGCTGGAGTTCGGCGAGTTCGCGTGGCCGGCCCGACATCCACAGATGCAGGCTGTCCGCGGCTTCGCGCTTGAGCGCCGCCTGGCTGCCCTCGGGCGGGTTGATTCGCACGCCATAGGCCTGAAATTCGTTGAGCACGAAATCGGCACGTCCAGGTACGCCCTGGTAGCGGCGGCCGTTGTTCAGGACCACGAAATGGTCGCCCGCGTCGTTGATTTCCATGTGACCGCTTTCGGCGATGACGATACCGGTTTCGTCGCCGCGACGGCTTTGCGCGAAAACCCGGCTCATGGTCTTGTCCGTGTTCAGCTGCTCGGCGTACAGCACCACGTCGCCCTGGCTGAATTCGTTGAACCGGCCGGCCTTGATGCCACGCACGTCGGCGCCTTTCTCGTCCTTACTGATGAGTTCCTGGCTCAAGCGTTCGGACCATGGCATCGCCTGCAGGGAAAGGAATGCGCCCAGTACGCAGACCGGCCCGGCGAACAGCAGGATGGAGCGGTAAATCCTGAGGGGACCGACGCCCGCGCAGGCGAACACCGTCATCTCGTTGTCGCGGTACATGCGTCCGAGCACCATCAGTACACTGAGGAACACCGAGGCCGGCAGGAGTGAGGCGAGGGTGACGACGACCTTCAGGCCCAGCAGGGTGAAGATCGTGTCAGTGGCGACTTCGCCTTCGATCGCGCGCGCCAGAATGGCCAGGAACTTGCGGCTGACGACGATGGTCACCAGAACGAACAGCACCGCGAGCAGGGTCTTGGCCAGTTCGCCTGCAATCAAACGGTCGATCGTCGGGAGTCCGAAGGAACGGCGTGCTTTTCCGGGTTCAAAAGGCGGCGGATTCATACTAACCTAGCAGCTTTTCCGGCGGCTGGGCTGCGTGTGGACGCGGCGGTGCCGGGCGACTAAAAAGCAGGCGGATGATAGCATGGAGTATTCGACAAGAACTGACACGCTGGAGCGGCTTTCGACCGATTGTCTGATCGTGGGCGTGTTCCAGAAGCGTAAACTCGCACCCACGGCCGAGGCGCTGGACGCGCTGTTCGACGGGCTGCTGGCCAGGCTGCTCAAGCGCGATGACGTGGAAGGCAAGGCCGGCGATACCCTGCTGGTCAACCATGTGCCGGGCGGCCGGATCGACCGGGTGCTGCTGGTCGGGCTGGGGAAACGTGAGGAGCTGAACGTCGCCGCCTATCGTAAAAGTCTGGCGGCGGCCTTCAAGGTGTTGAAGGAATCCGGCGCCAAGCATGCGGTGTCGGCTCTGCACGAGGTGGAGGTTGGCCAGCGGGGGGCGGACTGGAAGATCCGTCAGGCCATCGAGCTGCTGGAAAGCGGGCTCTACCGCTTCCAGGAGATGAAGGGGGCGTCAGCCGAAGACCATCCGCCCCGCCTGTCCAGGCTGCAATTCCTGTTGGCCTCCGATCAGGATGCGGCCCCGGTCGAAACGGGAATCCGGGAGGGTCAGGCGATCGCCCACGGCATGACCCTGGCCCGCAACCTGGGCAATCTTCCGGGGAACGTCTGCACACCCGCTTACCTCGCCGAACAGGCGCTGAAGCTCGGCAAGGAATACAAGAAGCTGAAGGTTTCGGTGCTGGAAGAGAGCGACATGGAGGAACTGGGTATGGGAGCCTTGCTGTCGGTGGCGCGCGGCAGCCGCCAGCCGGCCAAGCTGATCGTCCTGGAATACCGTGGTGCCGCCGGCAAGGCCAAGCCTTATGTCCTCATCGGCAAGGGTCTGACCTTCGATGCGGGAGGCATTTCCCTGAAGCCTGCCGCCAACATGGACGAGATGAAATACGACATGTGCGGGGGCGCCGGCGTCATCGGCGCGATCCAGGCGGTGGCGGAGATGGGGCTGCCGTTGAACGTGGTCGGTCTGGTGCCGGCTTCCGAGAACCTGCCGGACGGCAATGCCAACAAGCCCGGCGACATCGTCAGGAGCATGGCCGGCATCACCATCGAGATCCTCAATACCGACGCGGAAGGGCGCCTCATCCTGTGTGACGCGCTGACCTATGCCAAGCGTTTCGACCCCGTGGCGGTGATCGACGTGGCGACCCTGACCGGGGCTTGTATCGTGGCGCTGGGGCGTCATCCCAGCGGCCTGATGGGCAATGACGACGCATTGTGCGAGCAGTTGACCCGGGCCGGCGAAACCACCTGGGACCGGGTCTGGCGCATGCCGATCTGGGACGATTACCAGGAACAGCTCAAGTCCAATTTCGCCGATGTCGCCAACATCGGTGGGCCGGATGGCGGCAGCATCACCGCCGCCTGCTTCCTTTCGCGGTTCGCCAAAGACTTCAAATGGGCGCATCTCGACATCGCGGGGACGGCCTGGAAAACGGGAGCCGACAAGGGCGCTACCGGCCGTCCGGTGCCGCTCCTGGTGCAATACCTCATCGACCGGGCGGCATGACCCGGGTCGATTTCTATCTGCTGCCGGCCGGTGAAAGCCTGTTGTCCTACGCCTGCCGGCTGACCGAGAAGGCCTACCGCCAAGGACACACGGTGTTCCTGGTGACGGATACCGATGACGAGGCGGCGCAACTGGACGACATGCTGTGGACTTTCCGGCAGGGCAGTTTCGTCCCACACCGTGCAGTGACCGGTCACACGGCTGCCGGTCCTTGTCCGGTGGCGGTGGGCCGGGAACCGCCCGTCGGGTTCGACGATGTGATGATCAATCTGGGTTCTGCCGTGCCCGAGGCATTCCGCCGCTTCCGGCGCGTGATCGAGCTGGTCGGGCCGGACGATGCCGCGCGGGCGCTCAAGCGCGAGCATTTCCGCCATTACCGGAGCGAGGGGCTGAACCCCGCCATGGTCGACCTCGAAGCCGAGGCGTGCCCCTCCCGGCGGGTTGGATATCATTAACAATATTATAATTGCTGGAAAACGCCGGCTCCGACGCCGGCCGGCTTCGCTCATCTCTTTGAAATCCATGGACAAAGTCTACGAACCCCACGCCATCGAACAGCGCTGGTATCAGCACTGGGAGGCATCCGGCTTCTTCGCCCCGGTGGGCGAGGGCGCGCCTTACTGCATCATGATCCCGCCGCCCAATGTCACCGGCAGCCTGCACATGGGGCACGCCTTTCAGGACACGGTGATGGATGTCCTCATCCGGTACCACCGCATGAAGGGCGACCGCACCCTCTGGCAGGCCGGTACCGACCACGCCGGCATCGCCACCCAGATGGTGGTGGAGCGCCAGCTCGCCGGCGTCGGTCAGACCCGCCACGATTTGGGCCGCGAGGCGTTCATCGAGCGGGTCTGGCAATGGAAGGAGACTTCCGGCGGCACCATCACCCGTCAGCTCCGCCGCATGGGAGCCTCGCTGGACTGGTCGCGCGAGCGTTTCACTCTGGACGAGGGGTTGTCGCGGGCCGTGCGAGAGGTATTCGTCCGCCTCTACGAGGAGGGACTCATTTATCGCGGCAAACGCCTGGTGAACTGGGACCCGGTGCTGCATACCGCCGTGTCCGATCTGGAAGTGATCTCCGAGGAGGAGCAGGGGCATCTCTGGCACATGCGCTACCCGCTGGCCGATGGCAGCGGCCATCTGGTGGTGGCGACCACCCGGCCGGAAACCATGCTCGGCGACACTGCGGTGGCGGTACATCCGGAGGACGAGCGCTACCGCCACCTGATCGGCCATTCGGTCCGGCTGCCGCTCACCGGCCGCGAGATCCCGGTGATAGGCGACACGTATGTGGATCCCGAATTCGGCTCTGGCTGTGTCAAGATCACCCCGGCCCATGACTTCAACGACTACGCCATCGGCGTGCGCCATGCCCTGCCGATGATCAGCATATTCGATCAGGGCGCGGCGATTCTTCCGAGGGCGGATATTCCCGCCAAGTACCACGGCCTCGACCGCTACGAGGCGCGCGACCTGGTTGTCCATGATCTCAACGAACTCGGTCTGATCGAGAAGATCGAAGAGCACCGGCTGATGGTGCCGCGCGGGGACCGTACCGGCGTGGTGGTCGAGCCATTCCTGACCGATCAGTGGTTCGTCAAGGCCGGTCCCCTGGCCGGGCCGGCCATCAAGGCCGTGGAGGAGGGGCGCATCCGCTTCGTGCCGGAAAACTGGAGCAACACCTATTACCAGTGGATGTACAACATCCAGGACTGGTGCATCAGCCGGCAGATCTGGTGGGGACACCGCATTCCGGCCTGGTACGACGGCGAAGGCCGGGTCTACGTTGGCCGTTCCGAGGAGGAAGTCCGCGCGAAGCATGGCCTCGATGCGTCCATCCCCCTGCGGCAGGACGAAGACGTGTTGGACACCTGGTTTTCCTCCGCCCTGTGGCCGTTCTCCACCCTGGGCTGGCCCGAGCGCAAGCCGGAACTCGACACCTTCTATCCCACCAGCGTCCTGGTCACGGGTTTCGACATCATCTTCTTCTGGGTGGCCCGGATGATCATGATGGGCCTCAAGTTCATGGGTGACGTACCGTTCCGTGAGGTCTACATCCATGGGCTGGTGCGCGATGCCGAAGGCCAGAAGATGTCCAAGTCCAAGGGCAACGTGCTGGACCCCATCGACCTGATCGACGGCATCTCGTTGGAGGATCTGGTCGCGAAGAGGACCCAGGGGTTGATGCAGCCGCAGATGGCTGCGCGGATCGAGAAGCGCACCCGCCAGGACTTCCCCGAGGGCATTCCGTCCTATGGCACCGACGCACTGCGCTTCACCTTCGCCTCGCTGGCGTCCACCGGCCGCGACATCCGTTTCGACCTGAAACGGGTGGAGGGTTGCCGCAACTTCTGCAACAAGCTGTGGAACGCGGCGCGTTATGTGCTGATGAACACCGAAGGGCAGGATTGCGGCTCGGGCGGCGGCGCCTGCAGCTACAGTTTGCCGGACCGCTGGATCAGGAGCCGGTTCCAAGCCGCCGTCGGCACTGTCACCGAGGCGATGGGTCAGTACCGCTTCGATCTGGCGGCTCAGGCCCTGTACGAGTTCGTCTGGAACGAATACTGCGACTGGTACCTGGAGCTGGCCAAGGTGGTGCTCCAGTCGGGCAACGAGGCCGAACGACGCGGCACCCGCCAGACGCTGGCGGGGGTTCTGGAGTCCCTGCTGCGGCTGGCACATCCGTTCATGCCGTTCATCACCGAGGAGATCTGGACCCGGGTGGCGCCGCTGACGGGGGCATTCGCGCCCACGATCATGCGGCAAAGCTATCCTGAAGCCGATCCGGCTCTCGCTGATCCCGAGGCCGAGCGTGAAATGGCCTGGGTGATGGAAGTGATCCTGGGAGTGCGCCGCATCCGGGCGGAAATGAACCTCGCTCCGGCCCGGCCGCTGCCGGTGCTGCTGAGTCACGGCACCGGCCAGGACCGGGTCTGGTCGGCACGTTCGGGCCCGCTGCTGGAGAAACTGGCACGGCTGGAAAGCCTGAACTGGCTCGCGCCGGGCCAGGCCGAACCGGAAGCGGCGATCGCCCTGGTGGGCGAACTGCGCGTCCTCATCCCAATGCGGGGCCTGATCGACAAGGAGGCCGAGCTGACCAGACTGGACAAGGAAATCCAGCGCCTGGACAAGGAGCTGCCGCGGCTGGAAGGCAAGCTCGGCGATG
This sequence comes from Methylococcus sp. S1M, assembly GCF_051295855.1. NCBI lineage: Bacteria > Pseudomonadati > Pseudomonadota > Gammaproteobacteria > Methylococcales > Methylococcaceae > Methylococcus > Methylococcus sp. S1M. The sequence goes on along the minus strand of NZ_JBPDXO010000002.1, from coordinate 342,233 downwards.
CCTCTTTCCTGAGCAAGGCGCCGCCGGCGGTGGTGGAAAAAGAGAAGGCCCGTCTGGCCGATCTGCAGGCCGGTCTGGCCTCTCTGGTCGCCCAGAAAGAACGTATTCAGGCGCTGTGATGCTCCCGTCCGATTCACGATCGGCGGGGTTCGGGGGAATGGCCTGAGCATGGCGGCGGTTTCCGGCGTCCAGCAGCTGAGCGGTCTGGCGAAAAGCCTGGTCAAGGCCCAGTTGCTTTCGGAGGCGGACGCCCAGGCGTACTTCGAGGATGCGCGCAGGAAGAACACCCCTTTCGTCAGCTATCTCGTCGCCAACAAGATCCTGGACGGTCTCCAGATCGCCCAGGTCGCCCACCAGGAGTTCGGGCTGCCCCTGCTCGATCTGGACGCAGTCGTCTTCGACATTCCCCCCACGCAGTGGGTCGGCGAGAAGCTGATACGCCGCCATCACATCCTGCCCTTGCTGCGACGGGGGAATCATCTCTTCGTCGCGGTCTCGGATCCGACCAATTTCCTGGGACTGGATGAAATCACTTTCCAGACCCGTCTCGTCACCGACTGTGTCCTGGTCGAGGAGAACAAGCTTTCGCGCTGCATCGAGGCGGTCCTGGATGCGGCGGATACCAGCCTGAAGCAGCTGCTCGAAGAGGATCTGGACAGTCTGCAGATCACCGCCGGGGACGACGAAGGCCCGCACGCCGAGCCGGAAATCTCCGGTATCGACGATGCGCCGATCGTGCGCTTCGTCAACCGCCTTCTGCTGGACGCGGTGCGGAAGGGGGCCTCGGACATCCATATCGAGCCTTACGAAAAGTTCCTGCGCATCCGCTTCCGGCACGACGGCATCCTGCATGAGGTGGCGAATCCGCCGCCTGCGCTGGGCGTCAAGATCTGCGCTCGCATCAAAGTGATGTCGCGCATGGATATCGCGGAACACCGCATTCCCCAGGACGGACGCATCAAGATGACGCTGTCGCGCTCCCGCGCCATCGATTTCCGCGTCAATACCTGTCCGACGCTGTTCGGGGAAAAGATCGTGCTGCGTATCCTCGATCCGAGCTCGGCCCAGATCGGCGTCGAAATGCTGGGATTCGAGCCGGAACAGCGGGACAATTTCCTGCGTGCGCTGGAAAAGCCCTATGGCATGATCCTGGTTACCGGCCCCACCGGCAGCGGTAAAACCGTTACCCTCTACACCGGTCTGAACCTCCTCAACCGCGTCGAAGCGAACATCTCCACGGTGGAGGACCCGGTCGAGATCACAGTGCCGGGGATCAACCAGGTCAATGTCAATTACAAGACCGGCCTCACTTTCGCCGAGGCGCTGCGGGCGTTTCTGCGCCAGGACCCCGACATCATCATGGTGGGCGAGATCCGCGACCTGGAAACCGCCGAAATCGCCGTCAAGGCGGCCCAGACCGGGCATCTGGTGCTGTCGACCCTGCACACCAACGATGCCCCGCAGACCTTGAACCGTCTGATGCAGATGGGGATCCCCGCGTTCAACATCGCCTCCTCCGTGCTCCTGATCATGGCGCAGCGGCTGGCCCGCCGGCTTTGTCCGCGGTGCAAGCGGGAGGAGAAAGTGCCGCCCGAGGTCCTGCTCGCCTCCGGCTTCCGGGAGGAAGACATCGGCAATTTCACGCTGTTCGGGCCGGCGGGCTGCGATCAATGTGTGAAGGGCTACAAGGGGCGGGTCGGCATTTACCAGGTCATGCCGATTTCGGAAGAAATCAACCGCATCATCCTGGAGGGAGGGAACGTGATGGCCCTGACCGAGCAGGCGCATGCGGAAGGTATCGCGGATCTGAGGGAGTCTGGCTTGAAGAAGGTGAAGGCGGGTATCACCAGCCTCGAGGAAATCGACCGCGTGACGAGGGACTGAGCACGTGGCGAACCAGGAAACCGCTTTGTTCGTCTGGGAGGGCCTGGACAGGAACGGCAGCCGGACCCGGGGTGAAATCAGCTCCCGGTCGGAGATCACGGCGCGCACGGAGCTGAGGCGCCAGGGCATCCGCGTCGTCAAGATCAAGAAGAAGCCCAAGCCCCTCTTCAGTGGTCCACGCCAGAAGATCACGCCCAAGCACATCGCCGTGTTCAGCCGCCAGTTGGCGACCATGCTGTCGGCCGGGGTTCCCCTGGTCCAGGCATTCGACATCGTGGGCCGCGGCCATGACAATCCGGCCATGCAGGATCTGCTGATGAGCATCAAGGCCGACGTGGAAGCCGGCACGACCCTGGCGGACGCCCTGTCGAAGCATCCGGTCCATTTCGACGAGCTTTTCTGTAATCTGGTCCGGGCCGGCGAACAGGCCGGCGTGCTGGAAACCTTGTTGCACAAGGTGGCGGACTACAAGGAAAAAACCGAGTCCCTCAAGGGCAAGATCAAGAAGGCTTTGGCTTATCCGATCGCCGTCGTCGTGGTTGCGGTGATCGTGACGTCGATCTTGCTGATTTTCGTGGTGCCGACCTTCGAGGATCTGTTCAAGAGCTTCGGCGCCGATCTGCCGGCCTTCACCCAGATGGTGATCAACCTTTCGCGTTGGCTGCGGGACTGGTGGTACGTGGTGTTCGGCTCGCTAGGCGTAGCCGCCGCGGCGTTCGTGAAGGCCCGGCAGCGCTCGCCGGCGTTCAATCATCTGCTGGACCGGCTGGCCTTGGGGCTGCCGGTCGTCGGCGCCATCCTGCGCAAGGCCGCCGTCGCGCGCTTCGCCCGGACCTTGTCCACCATGTCCGCGGCCGGCGTGCCCCTGGTCGAGGCGTTGCAATCGGTGGCGGGGGCGACCGGAAACATCATCTACGGTGAAGCGGTCATGCGTATGCGCGAAGACGTATCCACCGGCCAGCAGCTCCAGATGTCGATGCGCCAGGCCAATCTGTTTCCCAACATGGTGATGCAGATGGTGGCGATTGGCGAGGAGTCGGGGGCGCTCGACAGCATGCTGTCCAAGGTCGCCGATTTCTACGAGGAAGAAGTGGACAATGCCGTGGATTCGTTGAGCAGCCTGCTCGAACCTTTGATCATGGTGGTTCTGGGCGTGTTGATCGGGGGGCTCGTGATCGCCATGTATCTGCCGATTTTCAAACTGGGTTCCGTCGTCTGAAGGAGGGATCTTTGACCGACTTTATGATGTTGTTGCCGACCGGGCCGGCGGGGGTTGCCCTCTGCGGATCGTTCGGACTGATCATCGGGAGTTTTCTCAACGTGGTCATCCACCGCCTGCCGCTCATGATGGAGCAGGCCTGGCGCAGGGAGTGCGGGGAGTTGCTCGAGCCCGGCACCGGACGGCCGGTGGGGGAAGCCGAATACAACCTGTGGAGACCCGGATCGCAGTGTCCGCACTGCCAGGCGCCGGTCCGGTTCTGGCAGAATGTCCCCGTGTTCAGCTATCTTTGGCTGCGTGGCCGTTGTGCCGCTTGCGGCACGGCGATTTCCTGGCGTTATCCTTTGGTCGAAACGCTCACGGGGGTGCTGTTCGCAATGGTGGCTTGGCATTTCGGCGCGTCCTGGCAGGCGCTGGCGGCGTGCGCCCTAACGGCTGGCCTGATCGCCTTGGCTTTCATCGACCTGGATCACTTGGTACTGCCGGACGACATCACGCTTCCCCTGTTGTGGCTGGGGCTGCTGCTGAACGCCCAAGGTCTCTTCTGCACTCTGGAGACGGCGCTGTACGGTGCCGTTGCAGGCTATCTCCTGCTATGGACGGTGCATCGCGGCTTTCTGCTCCTGACCGGCCGGGAGGGCATGGGGTTCGGCGACTTCAAGCTACTCGCCATGCTCGGTGCCTGGATGGGTTGGCCGATGCTGCCGGTCATCATCCTGTTCTCATCCATCTCGGGTGCGGTGATCGGTTCGGTTGCGCTGGCAGTCGGCGGCAAGGGGAGGGACACGCCGATTCCCTTCGGGCCGTTTCTGGCGGCGGGCGGCTGGATCGCCCTGCTGTGGGGAAATGCGCTCAACGACGCCTATTGGCGCTGGGCCGCTCCCGGAGGCTAGCATAACGATGCTCGTAGTCGGTTTGACGGGCGGTATCGGCGCCGGCAAGTCCACGGTCGCCCGCATGTTCGCCGCACGCGGCGTCGAGGTGTTCGAGGCGGACGAAGTGGCACACCGACTGCTGGAGCCGGGACAGCCGGCGCTCAAGGCCGTCGCCCGGGCGTTCGGCAGCGACATCCTCGGCGCGGACGGCAGACTGGACCGGGCGGCGCTGCGGCGCCGCGTGTTCGCCGAACCGAAGGCCCGCAAGCGTCTGGAAGGGATCGTACACCCCCTGGTCTATGCCGAACTCGCGCGTCTGGTGCTGGGAGCGGCAGGCAGCTATTGCGTGCTGTCCGTTCCGCTGTTGCTGGAGACGGGCCGGCGCCGGTTCGTGGACCGCCTGCTGGTCGTGGATTGTCCGGAAAGCCTCCAGATCGAGCGGGTGGTCCGGCGGAGCGGTCTGCGGCCCGAGGAGGTGCGGGCCATCATGGCTGCCCAGGTCTCCCGCAGTGAGCGGCTGGCGGCGGCGGACGACGTCATTGTCAATGCCGCCGACACCGCCGGCCTGGAGGCGGAGGTGGATGCCTTGCACAGGCGCTACAGCCTTCTCGCCGCGGCTTGACTAATGGGGACCAAAGTTGACAATGTCGCCGTCGACCGATCGTCTGGTCCGACGATCCCGCGGGCATATCCCTATCCCCCAATCCGACCGGTTTCCCGAACTTGAAGAATCAAATCGTTTATGAGTTTCCGTTGAACGAACGGATGCGCTTGTTTATGCGCCTGGAGCAACTGTTCCGTCAGGCCCGGCATTTCAACCAGGGCGGTTCGGTCTGGGATTGCCGTGCGGTCGTGGCGACCTTGAACGAGATCGTCGCGCTGCTCGCCCGGAATGACATCAAGTCGGAGCTGCTCAAGGAACTCGATCGGCTCGGCGGCGGGTTGGGCAAGATGCAGGGCAACCAGCATATCGACCAGGCCGCATTGGCGACGGTGCTCGGCCAGATCGATGCCGCCGCCCAGCGTATCTACGGCCATAGCGGACGGATCGGCTATCAGGTGATGGAGAACGAACTGTTCAAATCGGTCGCGCAGCGGACGGCGATTCCGGGCGGCACCTGTTCGTTCGATCTGCCGGGCTATCATTTCTGGCTGGAGCGGGACGTCGAGCGGCGAAGGAACGAGGCCACCGAATGGCTGGACTGTTTCCATCCCGTCCAGGAGGGGATCGCGCTCATCCTCGGGTTGCTCCGTGACAGTGCCGCTGGCATCTGGGAAACCGCCCATGGCGGATTCTTCCAGAAAAATCTGGATCATGCCGCGGCGGTGCAGCTGCTGCGTGTTGCGGTGCCGATCGAGCTGCCCTATTTCGCCGAAATCAGCGGCAGCAAGCACCGTTTCACGGTCCGTTTCCTCACCGGCCTGCCGAACGAGCGTCCCGTCCAGTGCAGTGAGGATGTGCCTTTCCAGTTGACCGTCTGTCTGCTTTGAAGCTCATTGTCGATGTCGCACATTTACACCGTCGTGCGTTGTCCCCGCTGCGGCAAGCCGGTGCCCTGGAACGAAACGCAGAGCTTCAGGCCATTTTGCAGCGAACGTTGCCGGCTGATCGATCTGGGCAGTTGGGCCAACGAGGACTACGCCATTCCCGGTGAACCGATCGGTCCGGCGGAGCCGTCCGAGGACCGGAACGGCACGGAAGAACCCCCTGCCGCTTGAGCCGGGTCCCTCTCAGCCGTTTCCGGACCTTCCCTCGGTTTCCAGGCGGCTGCGGTACCAGGCGAGTTTTTTCCGCAGCGCTACCACCTCGCCGATGATGATCAGGGTGGGGGCCTTGATTCCCGCGTCGGCGACCCTGTCCGGGAGCGTTTCCAGCGTGGCGGTCAAGACCTTCTGGTCGCGGGTGGTGCCCTGCTGGATCAGCGCTGCGGGACGGGATGGCGGCGCCCCGTGGCGGATCAGTTCGGCGCAGATCTGTGGCAGGCCCTGTAAGCCCATGTACACCACCACGGTCTGGTGGGGTTGGACCAGCTGAGGCCAGTCCAGATCCTGCAGGGTTCCATCCTTCAGGTGGCCGGCGACGAATACGCAGGCATGCGCATGGGCGCGGTGGGTCAGGGGGATGCCGGCATAGGCGGCGCATCCCGACGCCGCCGTGATTCCCGGGACGACCTGGAATGGGATGCCGCAGGCCATCAGGGTTTCGATCTCTTCGCCGCCCCGACCGAAAATGAAGGGGTCGCCGCCTTTGAGGCGGACCACCCGGTTGCCTTCGGCGGCCAGATTCGCCAGCAGGGCGTTGATATCGTCCTGCGGGATGCTATGGCGGCTGCGTTCCTTGCCGGCATAGATGCGCCGCGCGTCCCGGCGCGCCAGCGCCAGGATCTCGGTCGAGACCAGACGGTCATAGACGATGACGTCGGCTTCCTGGATCAGGCGCAGAGCGCGTAGCGTCAGGAGGTCCGGATCGCCGGGTCCCGCGCCGACCAGCGCGACCGAGCCCCACGCCGGTCTTTCTTGCCGGGCGGCCGCGTCCGCTGCTTCGAGCAGCACGCGCTCTGCCTCCTCGGCGCGCCCCTGCAGCGCCAGTTCTGCGGCTGGCCCCTCCAGTGTCCGCTCCCAGAAATGGCGGCGGGCGCGCGGTTCGGGAATCGCCTGCCGGACCCGTTCCCGCAAGTCGGCGGCGAGCCGGGCCAGCGTACCGAAACGGGAGGGAATACAGGTCTCGATGCGGGTCCGAAGCTGCCGGGCCAACACGGGTGAGGCGCCACCGGTGGAAACCGCGACCAGCACTGGCGAGCGGTCGATGATGGCCGGGAAGATGAAGTCGCACAGGTCGGGGCAATCGACCACGTTGACCGGGATGCCGTGTCGCCGCGCAGCGGTTGCGACGGCGGCGTTGACCGCGCGGTCGTCGGTTGCCGCAATGATCAGCCGGAAACCTTCGCTGTCGGTCGCCTCGAAAACTTTGGTACGTAGTCGGATCAGGCCGCGGTCGGCGAGTTCGACGATGACCGCTTCGGCGCTGGCGGCGATCACGGTGACTGCTGCGCCCGCATCGAGCAGCAGGCCGAGTTTGCGGACGGCGACCTCGCCGCCCCCCACGATCAGGCAGGGGAGGTCGCGAAGCTTGAGGAAAATCGGCAGGTAATCCATGGAACGGCTTTTGTTAGAATGAGGCCCCGGGCAACGGAGTCAAAAAACATGATCGTCATCGACCAGGAGCTGGATACCAGCGGGCTGATGTGTCCGCTGCCACTGCTGCGCCTGAAAAAGGCCCTGCAGACTCTGGGCAGCGGCCAGACCGTGCGTGTACGGGCGACCGATCCCGCCTCGGTCCTCGATTTCGGCGTCTATCTCGAACAGGCGGGCCATGTGCTCGTCGATTATGCCGAAGAGGCCGGGACGCACCTTTTCCTCATCCGCAAAGGCTAAGAGGATCGTCAGGCCGCTCGCAGGCTGATCACCGGCCAGCCCCGTTGCTGGGCCGTGCGGTGCAGCAACGGGTCGGGGTCCACCGCCACGGGATGGGCGACACGCGAGAGCAAGGGAATGTCGTTGTGGGAATCGCTGTAGAACCAGGTGTCTTCCAGGTCGTGACCGTCGTTGTCCGCCAGCCAGGCCGAAAGCCGCTGGACCTTGCCCTCCTGGAAGGACGGGATGCCCTCGACCCGGCCCGTATAGCGGCCTTCGCGGAACTCGGGCTCGGTGGCGATGAGGTTGTCGATGCCGTACAGCCGCACGATGGGTTCGGTCACGAAGCGGTTGGTAGCGGTGATGACCAGGAGCGTATGGCCGGCCGAGCGGTGCCGTTCGACCAGCTCCCGCGCCGCCGTTTGCATGATCGGTAGGATTTTTTCTTCGATGAATGATTCACGCCAGCGAAACAACTGCTCGGGGTCGTTTTCCCTCAGCGGGCGCAAGGCGAACTCCAGGAATTCGCCGATATCCAGTGTGCCGTTCTTGTAGGCTTCATAGAAACGGGTGTTGGCCATTTCATAGATCTCGGGATCGACGATGCCCCGGTCCACCAGGAAGCGCCCCCACAGGTAGTCGCTGTCGCCGGCGAGCAACGTGTTGTCGAGGTCGAATATTGCCAGAGTCACGGGTTTCCTTTACATTCCAAATACATTGACGGAATTTCGCAGCGGTGTACTGCTTCGTCTGCCTTCGAGCTTTTCCACCGGCTCCTTTGGGGCGGTGGCAGGGGCGATGGCCGGCGGAACGACGCTATGGCACTTGCGACCGGGAACAGTATACCAGTTGGAGATTATGGGCGGATTAGCGGGAGATATGATCGATGCCGAGGGCTATCGCTTGAATGTCGGCATCATCCTCAGCAACGACGAGGGCCGGGTGTTCTGGGCGCGCCGGGCGGGCATGCGGTCATGGCAGTTCCCTCAGGGAGGCATCAAGGTCGATGAAGACCCGGATGCCGCGATGTTCCGCGAGCTTTACGAGGAAGTGGGCCTGGAGCGCCAGTACGTCGAAATCATCGCCCGCACCAAGGGCTGGTTGCGCTACCAGCTTCCGGAGCGCTTCATCCGCCGGCGCTCTTATCCGCTTTGCATCGGCCAGAAGCAGATCTGGTACATTCTGCGTCTGACCGGAACCGATGCCAACATCCGGTTGGACTGTTCCGAGCGTCCGGAGTTCGACCGCTGGTGCTGGGTCGATTACTGGCATCCCTTGAGCGATGTCGTTTATTTCAAGCGGGAAGTCTACCGCCAGGCCTTGAGCGAACTGCAGCGGGCTTTGCAGGCCGGCCGGCCGGCCGGCGCTCAGGCCGTGTCCGATGCCGGCGGTACCGCGACCCGGCAGATCCCCGTGGCCACCGAACCGTCCGGACCCAGCTCGAGCCAGCGGTAGCCAGGCCGTTCCGCATCCAGCGCGAAGGTCTGGCTGGCGGGGCGGAACTGGATGCAGGTCGAGGGGGTCCCCAGCACTCGCGTTCCCTCGATCTCCACGTCCGCGACCTGATGCGTATGGCCGTGCACGACCGCCTTTACCTGCGGGTGCCGGCGGAGGACGGCGAAAAACTCGCCGGCGTTGTCGAGGATCATCGTGTCCATCCAGGCGCTCCCCGAGGGAACGGGATGGTGATGCAGGGCGACGAGGGTGTGCAGCGACGGATGACGGCTCAGGGTCCGTTCCAGCAGGTCGAACTGTCCCGTCGACAAGGATCCGCCGGCCGAGCCGGGTACGGTGCTGTCCAGGCAGACGATCAGCCAGCGGCCTCGCCGGATCACGGGTTGGTGCAGCAGAGGCGTGGATTCCAGGACGTGGCGGGCGAGCGCGGGTTCGTCGTGATTCCCCGGCAGCCAGTGGCACGGCGCCGGCAGTGCGGCACAAATCCCGGCGAGCCGCCGGTAGCTTTGCGGCACCGGCTCCTGCGCCAGGTCGCCGGTGAACAGGACCAGGTCGAAGCGGCGCCGGTTCGCATGGTCGATGACGGCGCCCAGGCTGGCCGCGCTGTCACTGCCGTAAAACCGGGACTCCGCATCGGGCAGGATGTGCGAATCGGTGAGCTGGAGGAGGCACAGCGTTCCGGAGTCTGGCATGGTGTTCAGCTTTTTCGGGGAACTTCACACGGCCTGATCGTCTTGATCAGCACCTGGGAGTTGCGCTCGGGGCTGTAACTGGCACGCCGCTGCGCAGGCAGGTCCGTGAGTGAGGCAGGCTCGAAACCGCGTTCGCGGAACCACTGCATGGCCTGGGTGGTCAGTGCGAAGAGCCGCGCCAGGCCGAGCTTGCGGGCCCGCTGCTCGATGAATTCCAGCAGCCTTTCGCCCCGGCTTTCGCCCCGGTATTCGGGGTGCAGGGCGAGGCAGGCGAACTCGCCCACGGATTCGGCCGGAAATGGATGCAGGGCGGCGCAGCCTACGATCAGTCCGTCGCGCTCGATGACGACGTAGTCCTCGATTTCAGTCTCCAGGCGTTCACGGGAGCGGTTCACCAAGGCGCCGGTCTGTTCGAGCGGCCGGATCAGATCCAGGATGCCGACCACGTCGTTGATGCGGGCCGGGCGCAATTCCTCGAACGGATTGGCGCTGACGAGGGTGCCGACGCCGTCGCGGGTGAACAGCTCCAGCAGCAGGGCGCCGTCGATGTGGCGGTCCAGCAGATGGGCGCGGGCCACGCCGGAGCGGCAGGCCTTGAGGGCGGCGGCCAGGTGGGCGGCCACGCCCGGTTCCAGCGAACCGCCGCGTTCCAGCAGACGCTCGGCTTCCTGCACCGTGATCTGGTGGATCATCCGGCCGTCGGGACCGGCGCAGGGCTGTTCCATCAGCAACAGAAGCTTGTCGGCCCCGAGGGCTCCGGCCACGGCAGTCGCCACCTCCTCGGCGCTGAGGTTGAAGATTTCCCCGGTGCGGGAATAGCCGAGCGGAGACACCAGAACCACGCTGCCTTCGTCCAGCAGCCGGCGCATCGCCCCGGCGTCCACCCGGCGCACCTCGCCGGTGTAGCCGAAATCCACGCCGTCGCGTACGCCCAAAGGTTTGGCGACCACGAAATTGCCCGAGGCCACCCGGATCCGTGCCCCGGCCATGGGTGAATTGGCGGCGCCCATCGACAGCAGGGCCTCGATTTCGACACGGACGGCGCCGGCGGCCTCCTGCACGCATTCCAGTCCGGTCGCATCGGTGATCCGCAGACCCTGGTGGTAGCGCAGTTCCGCACCGCGGCTGCGCAGGCGCCGCTCGACTTGAGGACGGGTACCGTGCACCAGCACCAGCCCGACCCCCAAGCTGTGGAGCAAGGCGAAGTCGTGGACCAGCTCCGCGAAGCGCCCATCGGTCAGGGCTTCGCCGCCGAAACTGACGACGAAGGTGCGGTTCCGGTGCGCATGGATGTAGGGAGCGGCGCTACGGAGCCAGCGTACGAAGGTCTGGGGAGCTATGTCTGGATTCATCCCGAGCTATCCTCCGTCAGGGTGCCGGCGCGATGCAGTAGCGCTCGATGAGACCGCGGAGAATCGCAGTTGCAGGCTCGATGTGTTCCAGCGGGAGGTATTCGTCGGGCTGGTGGGCCTGTTCGATGTGGCCGGCGCCCAGGACCACGGTTTCCACGCCGAGCCGGGACAGGAAGGGGGCCTCGGTGCCGAAGGACACCGCGCCGGCCCGGGCGTGACTGAGATGCTCGCAGCTGCGCACCAGATCGGCATCCGCCCGGGTCTCGAAAGCCGGCACGCCGCCGAACAGGGATTCGACGGAAAGCCCGAGCCGCGGCGAAGCCGGCAATGCCTGTCCCAGCCGCTGCTTCAGCAGGCTGCGGAGTTCCCCGATATCCATGCCGGGCAGAGGCCTCAGGTCGATGCTCAGCTCGCAATGGCCGCAGATGCGGTTGGGATTGTCGCCGCCGTGGATGGCGCCGAGGTTCAGGGTCGGCACCGGCACGGCGAAGGCCGGATCGCGGTAGCGCTCCTGCAACTCCTCGCGGATGGCCAGCAGTTCGGAAATCACCCGGTGCATGCCCTCGATGGCGTTCGCGCCGAGGGCGGGATCGCTGGAGTGCCCGGTCTGGCCGCGGACGCGGATCGACTCCATCATGACGCCCTTGTGCATGCGAATGGGCCTGAGGCCGGTCGGTTCGCCGATCACGCAGCAGCGGGCCGGGGCGAGCTGTTCCGGCAGGAGCGCCTTGGCACCGGCCATGGAGCTCTCCTCGTCCGCCGTGGCGACCAGCAGCAGGGGCCTCCGCAGCGTAGCCGGGTCGATTTCGCTCGCAGCGGAGAGCACCAGAGCAAAGAAGGATTTCATGTCCGCACTGCCGAGGCCGTAGATCCGCCCGTCCTTCTCGACCGCCGTGAACGGGTCGCTGTGCCAGCGGTCGGGATCGCAGGGCACCGTGTCGGTATGGCCGGACAGCGCCAGACCTCCGCCACGTTCCGTCGGCCCGAGGCTGGCGATCAGGTTGGCCTTGCCGTGTGCCAGCGGCTGGATCGCGACGCGGAATCCCAGTGCTTCGGCCCATTCCGCCAGCAGGTCGATCACCGCCCGGTTGGACTGGTCGAAGCGCGGATCGGTGCAACTGACCGAAGGCCGGGCGATCAGCGCCCGGATCATCTCGCGCAGGGACGGCAGGCGCCGGGCCATGGTCGCCGTGACGGTGTCAGAGGCCTTCGTCGGTGACGGCGCCTTCCGAGGCCGAGCTCACCAACCTGGCGTATTTGGCCAGCACGCCCTTGGTGTAGCGCGGCGCCGGTTGAGTCCACTGCGCCAGGCGCCGGCCGATTTCATCGTCGGTGACGTGCAGGCTCAATTCGCGGGTCTCGGCGTCGATGGTGATGGTATCGCCGTCCCGGACGATCGCCAGCGGCCCGCCGGTGTAGGCCTCCGGCGTGATGTGGCCGACCACGAAGCCGTGGGTGCCGCCGGAAAAGCGGCCGTCGGTGATGAGGGCGACCTCCTTGCCCAATCCCTTGCCCATGACCGCCGAGGTCGGCGAGAGCATCTCGCGCATGCCGGGGCCGCCCTTGGGGCCTTCATAGCGGATGACGATGACGTCGCCTTTCACGATCGTGCCGTCGAGGATGGCCGTGAGCGCCGCTTCCTCGCAGTCGAATACGCGGGCGGTGCCGGTGAAGCTCAGTCCTTCCTTGCCGGTGATCTTGGCGACCGCGCCTTCCGGCGCCAGGTTGCCCCTCAGGACCACCAGATGGCTGTCCTTTTTGATGGGGTTGTCCAGCGACCGGATCATGTCTTGTCCGGCCGGGTAGTCGGGCGCGTCGGCCAGGTTTTCTTCCAGGGTCTTGCCGGTTACGGTCATGCAGTCGCCGTGCAGGAGTCCCGCGTCCAGCAAGGTCTTCATCAGCGGCTGGATGCCGCCGATTTCCACCAGTTCGGCCATGGAGTATCTGCCGCTGGGTTTCAGATCCGCCAGCATCGGCACTTTGCGCCCGATGCGGGTGAAATCGTCGAGCTTCAGGTCGACGCCGCAGGCGTTGGCCATGGCCAGGAGGTGCAGCACGGCGTTGGTGGAGCCGCCCAGGGCGATCACCACCGTGATGGCGTTCTCGAACGCCTTCTTGGTCATGATGTCGCGGGGTTTGAGCCCCAGGTCCAGGAGCTTGAGGACCTGCGCGCCGGCCCGCTCGCAATCCAGTTCCTTGGCGCGGGAAATGGCCACCTGGGCCGAACTGCCCGGCAGGCTCATCCCTAATGCCTCGATGGCGGAGGCCATGGTGTTGGCGGTATACATGCCACCGCAGGAGCCCGGACCGGGGATGGCATTGGATTCGATGGCGTGCAGTTCGGCATCGTCGATGCGGTGGTTGGCGCGGGCGCCGACCGCTTCGAACACCGACACCACGTCCAGCTTCTTGCCGTCGTGGCAGCCCGGCAGGATGGTGCCGCCATAGACGAACACCGCCGGACGGTTGAGGCGGGCGAGGGCGATCAGGCAGCCGGGCATGTTCTTGTCACAGCCGCCGATGGCGACCACGCCGTCATAACCCTGACAGGCCACCACGGTTTCGATCGAGTCGGCGATGACTTCCCGCGACACGAGGGAGTATTTCATTCCTTCGGTGCCCATCGAGATGCCGTCGGAAATGGTGATGGTGTTGAAGATCACTGCCTTGCCGCCACCGCCGTCGACGCCGCGTGCTGCGTCCTCGGCGAGCTTGTTGATGTGCATGTTGCACGGCGTCACCATCGCCCAGGTGGAAGCGATGCCGATCTGCGGTTTGGCGAAGTCGGCATCGGCGAAGCCGACGGCGTGCAGCATCGCGCGGCTCGGGGCGCGCTCCATGCCGTCGACGACCTGGGACGAATGGGGACGGGGGTGCTTGTCGGTCATGATGAGTTTCCTTGTGAAATGTCCGGTTCGCCGGGGATGAGGTGCGTCAAAACGAATCCCAGCTGCTGCGTCGGCGCCAACCGAGCCGGGGAGCGATCAGGCCCAGCAGGAAGCCGCCGGCCAGTACGCCGGCGCCGATCAGGAACCAGCGCTGCCGGCTGTCTTCGGCCAGCGCCTGGTTCTCCAGCCGCTTGGCTTCGAGATCACGTTCGACGGTCGCCAGGGTTTCCCGCAGCCGGTTGCGTTCCGCTTCGATCTGAAGGGCATTGGCCGAAGTCTGCCGGATCGCGGCCAGTTCGGCCGTCAAACGCTCGTTTTCCGCGCCGAGACTGCGGGAGTTCGATTCCGCCGCCTCCCGCCCGGCCCGGAGGCCGGCGAGCTCCGCTTCCAGCGATTTACGCGCGTTTTCCAGTTCGGCGAGTTTCTGTTTGAGCTCGAGGTTTTTCTGCTTGACCTCATTGAAATCCTTCAGGAGAACGACTTGCCCGCCGCGTGGTTTCGAGACCTGGGCCGGAGGGGGGGCGGCATCGGCCGGCACGCGGCCGTGTTCTGGTGCAGCGTTCGCTGCCGAGGCCGCGGCAAGCAGAAAACAGGCTAGGGTCCTTTTCATTTCGGGCCGAACACCAATGAGAGTACGGACGAATGCGGATGGGGACGGGTCATGTCCTGCATCGAAACCGGAATTATAACGCCGACAGCGGAGTCCCCAAGGCGGCCGGTAAACCGCTTCAGGCCGTCAGCAGGAATTCCAGCAAGGCTTTCTGGGCATGCAGCCGGTTTTCGGCTTCGTCCCAGACTACGCTTTGTGGTCCTTCCAGCACCTCTGCGGACACTTCCTCGCCGCGGTGGGCGGGAAGGCAGTGCATGAACAGCGCGTCGGCGTGGGCCAGGGCCATGAGCGCCGCATTCACCTGGTAGTCCCGAAACGCGCCCGTGCGCTCGGTCTGCTCACTCTCCTGCCCCATGCTGGCCCAGACGTCGGTCACAACCAGGTCGGCGCCGTTCACCGCGGTCCGGACGTCATGACCAACCTCCACGCATTTCCCCGCCGCTTCGACCAGCTCGGCTTCGGGTTCATACCCCGGCGGGCAGGCGATGCGCAACCGGAAATCGAGCAGTCCGGCGGCGTGGACGTAGGTCTGGCACATGTTGTTGCCGTCGCCGATCCAGGCGACGGTCTTGCCGGCGATGTCTCCCCGGTGTTCGAAATAGGTCTGCATGTCTGCCAGCAGCTGGCAGGGGTGGAAGCGGTCCGTCAGCCCGTTGATCACCGGTACCCTGGAATACTCGGCGAAGATTTCCACGGTGCGATGGGCGTGGGTGCGAAGCATGATGCAGTCCACCATGCGGGACAAAACCCGTGCCGAATCCTCGATCGGCTCGCCGCGCCCGAGCTGGGTGTCCCGCGGCGACAGGAAGATGGAACTGCCGCCGAACTGGGCCATGCCGACCTCGAACGACACCCGGGTACGGGTCGACGATTTTTCGAACACCATTCCCAGGACCTTGTTTTTCAGGGGTTCGTAGGGTTCCTTCCGGGCCTTGAGATCGATGGCGCGGGCGATCAGCGCACGGAATTCGGCGGAACTGAGATCGCGCAAGGTGACGAAATGACGCGGTTTCATGGCGAATCTGCTGGATCGGTGATATCAGCCGGCGGCGTCCAGATGGGCTTCGACGAGGGAGCACAATCGCTCCACCAGATCGTCGGCCTGGGCATCCGTCAGTATCAGGGGCGGGAGCAGGCGCACGGTCCGCTCCGCGGTGACATTGATGAGCAGGCCCCGCTCCAGGGCCATCCCGACGAGGCGGGTACAGGGGCGCTCGAGTTCGAGACCGATCATCAGGCCCAAGCCTCGGATTTCGATGACGCCGGGACGTCCGCTCAGGCGGGTCCGGAAGCCGTCCAGCAGTCGCTGGCCGAGGATCTCCGCCCGCTGGGCCAGGGACTGCCGGGTCAGGGTGTCGATCACCGCCAGGGCCGCAGCGCAGGCCAACGGATTGCCGCCGAAGGTGGAGCCGTGCTTGCCGGCCGTGAGCATTTCCGCGGCCACGCCGCGGGCGAGACAGGCACCGATCGGCACGCCGTTGCCGAGCGCTTTCGCCAGTGCCATCACGTCCGGGGTGATCCCCGTATGTTGGTGGCCGAACATCCGGCCGGTACGGCCCATGCCGGTTTGTACTTCATCGAGCATCAGCAGCCAGCCGCGGCGTTCGCACAGCGATTTGAGCCGCGCCAGGTAGTCGTCAGGCGGAATGCGGACCCCGCCTTCGCCCTGCACCGGTTCGACCAGGACGGCGACGACGTCGGGGTCGTCGACGGCGGCGACGGCCTCCGCGTCGCCGTAGGGGAGGCGGACGAAGCCGCCGACCAGGGGGGCGAATCCTTCCTGCACCTTGGGGTTGCCGGTGGCGCTCAGCGTGGCCAGCGTCCGGCCGTGGAAGCTCCCTTCCATGACGACGATTTTCGGGGTGTCGATACCGCGGTGATGGCCGTAACGGCGCGCGATCTTGAGCGCGGCCTCATTGGCCTCGGCGCCTGAGTTGCAAAAGAAGGCATTGTCCATCCCGCTCAGGTCGCATAGCTGCTTGGCCAGGTCTTCCTGCAGCCCGATACGGTAGAGGTTGGAGCAGTGGACCAGCCGCCCCGCCTGATCGCACAAGGCCTTCGCAACTGCCGGATGGGCGTGGCCCAGGCTGCAGACGGCGACGCCGGAAACGGCGTCGAGGTAGCGTTTGCCTTCGGTGTCGAAAAGCCAGGCCCCCTCACCGTGGGTGAACGTCACGGGTTGCCGGGCATAAGTCGGCATGATGTTGCTCGTCATCGATGTGCGGAAAAACCCGAAAAAACAAAAGGCAGTCGAACCAGACTGCCTAGATGAGGTTCGGAAGGTTAACGGAAAAGAGGGAACAGCACAAGAACTTCATCGACCCGATACGGCAGGCCGTTTCAACCGGGCTGGCAGGTGCCGGGCCGTCGGTCGTTCCGCTTGACGTTTCGGGGTGGGTGTCGAAAAATCGACAGGTTTCATCCGAAGTGAACGAGGCAAACAGTGGACGTGATCGAGAATATCAAGCGCCAGATCGCAGACAATCCCGTCATCTTGTACATGAAGGGGACGCCCGATTTTCCCCAATGCGGATTTTCCGGACGAGCCGTTCAGATTCTCGACAAGTGCGGCGTTGAATACGCTTTCGTCAACGTCTTCGAGGCGCCCGAGGTCCGTGAAAACCTGAAGCTCGTGTCCCATTGGCCGACGTTTCCCCAGTTGTTCGTTCGCGGGGAGCTGGTCGGCGGCAGCGACATCATGATGGAGCTTTACGAGAGCGGCGAACTGCAGAAACTGCTGGCGGGGGTAACGAAGGCCGGGGAGCAGCAGGACTGAATCCGGCCGATCACTCCGGCGGCAGGAGTTCGGTCATCCGCTTCCAGCGGTTGACGATGGTGCAAAACAGCCGGGCGGTCTGGTTGGCGTCGTAAGCGGCGGAATGGGCCTCCTGATGGTCCCAGCTGAGTCCCGCCGCTTGCGCCGCTCGTGCCAGCACGGTCTGGCCGTAGGCGAGTCCCCCCAGGGTCGCGGTGTCGAACGTGCTGAATGGGTGGAAGGGGTTCTTCTTGATCCTGGCGCGGCTCGATGCCGCGTTGAGGAAGGCGATGTCGAAGGCCGGGTTGTGACCCACCAGGATCGCCCTCGTGCAGCCGTGCTGGCGGATGGACTGCTGGACGGCGTCGAAAATCTGCGACAGAGCCTCGCGTTCGTCCACCGCGAACCGGAACGGATGAAACGGGTTGATTTTGTTGAAGTTCAGTGCGGCCTCATCCAGCTTGGCGCCTTCGAAGGGTTTTACATGCAACTGATGGGTGCGGACGGGGTGAAGATTCCCCGATTCGTCCATATCCAGGTGGACGGCGGCGATTTCGAGCAAGGCATTGGCGTGCGGATCGAACCCTGAGGTTTCGACGTCCACGACGACCGGCAGATAACTCCGGAAACGCCGGGCCAGGGGGGATTTGCGGGATGTCATGACGAGTGCCGATCGCGGGTTTGCGGTGCATTAAACCCATTGTAAGGCGATTTCGGGGGGGATTGCATTGCGGATTGCGGTGTAGCGTTTAGAATACGGGATACGCGTCAAGATCCCCTGGAATCACGAGATCAAGGGTACAAAAACAGTATGGAAAACTCTCGAATCATAGGCGGCCGGCTGGCGCTGGTCTTCATCGTCGCAGCAGGGGCGGCCGGCTGTGCCTCGGACAAGGTCAAACAGGAGGGGCCCAAGGCGGGCGCCCCCCGGACGCATGTCGATTCGCGCGACCCTTGGGAGGAGTGGAACCGCGGTGTTCAGTCCTTTAACGATGGACTCGACGACTATTTCATGAAGCCCGTGGCCAAGGGCTATCAATGGGCCACTCCCAAGTTCGTCGACAAGGGGGTCACGAATTTCTTCAGCAACGTCGACGACGTCTCGGTGATCGCGAACGATCTGCTGCAGTTCAAATTGTTGCAGACGGGGCAGGACCTGGGGCGCTTCCTCGTCAACTCGACGATCGGCATGGCGGGATTCATCGACGTGGCCGATAAGCTCGATCTGCCCAAACACTACGAGGATTTCGACCAGACTTTGGCGACCTGGGGGGTGCCATCCGGTCCCTATCTCGTGCTGCCCGTCATCGGGCCGGGTTCGCCGCGCGGTGTGGTCGGGTTTGCCGGCGATACCGCGGCCAATCCCATCAACTACATCACTCCCGCGAGCATTCCCTGGGGCGCGGGGGCCGGGCGGTTCGTGGACGTCCGGGCCGACATGCTGAGCGCTACCAAGATCGCCGACGAGGCGTCGGTGGACCGTTACGAGTTCATCCGCAATGCCTATTTCCAGCAGCGGAACTATCTCATTCATGATGGCAATCCTCCACTGGGGGAGGATTTTGGCGGGGGCGAGGGCGTGGAAATGGAGTTCGAGCTGCAGGGCATCGAAGACCGCGCCAACGAAGCCATCGAGAAGGAAAAGGCAAAACCGGTATCGCCCTGACGGTTTCTTGCTTTACTGCAAAAAGCCCGCTCGTGAAGCGGGCTTTTTTCTGGACGGTCTAACCCGAGTGGCGGGATGCCCGCCAAGGGATGCCTTCTCCGGCCATGGCGGGAACCAGGCTGTCCCGTCCGAATGGCAGAGTGTCGGGAACCTGCCACGGCGTCCGGTGCAGGGTGAGGGTTCCGCGGTTCCTGGGGAGGCCGTAGAAATCGGCGCCGTTGTGGCTGGCGAAGCGCTCGAGCTTGTCCAGCGCGCCGGCCCGCTCGAATGCAAGGGCGTAAAGTTCCACGGCCGTGAATGCCGTGTAGCAGCCGGCGCAACCGCAGGCACTCTCCTTGTGCAGCCGGGGGTGGGGAGCGCTGTCGGTGCCCAGAAAGAAGTGAGCGTCGCCGCTGGTCGCGGCCGATACCAGTGCCTGCCGGTGGGATTCGCGCTTGAGCACCGGCAGGCAGTAATGGTGAGGGCGGATGCCGCCGGCCAGCAAGGCATTGCGGTTATAGAGCAGATGGTGGGCCGTGATGGTGGCCCCGATCCGGGGACCGCAGCCTTGCACGAACTCCACACCCTCCTTCGTCGTCACGTGTTCCAGGACGATGCGCAATGCCGGGAAGCGCCTGACCAGCGGTTCGAGGACCGATTCGATGAATCGCGCTTCCCGGTCGAAAATGTCGATTTCCGCGTCGGTGACCTCGCCGTGAACCAGCAGGGGTACATCATGCCGTTCCAGGGCTTCGAGCGTCCGCTGGATCTTTTCGATGGCCGTGACGCCGGCCTCGGAGTGGGTCGTGGCGCCGGCCGGGTAGAGCTTGAAGCCGATGATTTCGGGCGTTTCGGCCGCGCGCCGGACTTCATCGGCCGGCGTGGCATCCGTCAGATAAAGCGCCATCAGCGGCTCAAAACGCGCGTCGTCCGGCAGGGCCGCCAGGATACGGCCACGGTATTCCAGTGCGGCCGTCACCGTCGTCACCGGTGGCTTCAGGTTGGGCATGACGACCGCCCGGCCGAACTGGCGGGCACTGTGGTCCACGATGTCCGCCATGGCTGCGCCGTCGCGCAGGTGCAGATGCCAGTCGTCGGGTGTCGCCAGCGTGATCGAGTCCATGCCGATTCCGGGGAGATGAGCTGCTCCTGGAATTATACCGGCCTCCCGCCGGTTTTCCTTCAGAATGCCAGCTTGACGCCCGCCCAGGCGGCCCTGGGCGATCCTGGTCCGACGAAGCGGTTGTTGGTATAGGCAGGTCCCAGCACTTCCTGCGGATTGCCATACATGCCGAACGTCTGGTATTGCGCGTCGAACAGGTTGTTGACGCGGAAGAACATCGAGAAGTGCTCGTCGTAGCGGTATTCTCCGTGCAGCATCACGAGGGTGTAGTCCTGCAGCGGTGCGGTCAGATTGGCTTCGTCGCCGCGCAGATACTGCCCGCTGTTGTAGATGATCTCGGTGCCGGCAGTGAGCCCTTCCAGAATGGTCACGGAAGCATTGAACTTCAGCATGTTCTGCGGGATGCCGGGGATGTGGTCGCCTTTTTGCACGTAGATCAGGCCGTCCCGGGCATAGGGGTTGTTCGGACTGTTCTCGACGAACGGCGTCTGAAAAGTGGCGTCGAGCAGGGTGTAGTTCAGCCCCAGCCTGAACCGCTCGAATTCGGCATTGATCCCAAACTCAAAGCCCTGGCGCAGGGTCTGGCCGACGTTGTCGAAATAGCCCTGGTTGTTGTACACCCCGCTGGCGGCGATGAACAGGATGTCGTTGCTGTTCTCGGTCTGGAACAGCGTCGCGTTCCAGTTGACATCGCCTTCCAGTCCCCCCCCGAAATCGATGTCCTCGAACATGCCGCGCGCGCCGATTTCGCCGGTGGTCGCGACCACCTGTTTGAGCGGCGGATCGGATAGGAAGGCGTTGGGCAGCTTGCAGGGCTGGGCCGGGTCGGCACAGCTGAGTTCGAGCGGCGTCGGCGCGCGGTTCGACTGGCTGAAGTTGCCGAAGAAGTTGAGTTCCGGTCGCCAGTTGTAGGTGAGGCCGGCGGAAGGATTGATCCGGTCGTAGCTGTGTTTGCCGTTCAGCTCGGTACCTATCTGATCGGTGAGTTCGATCTGGGTCAGATTGTAGCGGCCCGATACGGTGAAGGTGAGTTCGTCGGTGAGCGAAAACGAATCGCTCAGATAGACTCCGTAGTTGTAGACGCTGGTATGGAGGCGCACCCGCGGCTCTTCAAGGATGACACCGCTGCCCAGGGTGCCACGGCTGCTCAAGAGTGCAGCCAGTTCGGTGTCGGCGCCGTAATCGACCTGACCCTGATTGTAGACGCCGCCGACCAGCAGACGGTTGCCGTAGCCGCCCAGCGTCTGGTTGAAGGCCGTCTGCAGGCTGCCGCCGTAGTTGCGCTGGTTGGTCTGGGTGAAATTGTTGGTGGCGCCCTCGACCTTGGGGGTGGACACCACGGGCCTGCCTTCGATGTCAAGTACTTCTTCGCCTTCCCCGCCGTCGTTGCACATATAGGTGGGATCGTTTTCACAGGGTTCGTAGTCCGAACCGTCGCCGTTGAAGGTGCTGATCAGGTTCTGGCGGAAGAAGGCGTTGCCGGACAGTTCGATGTCGTCGGTCAGCCAGTGGTTGCCGTCCAGCGAGGCCAGGAAGAGGTTCGTCTTGGTCTGGTCCGGATAGGTGAAGACGGCGTTGGGCTGCTGGTCGTAGAGCTGGACCGGGACAGCGCCGTTGCCGACCATGTTGTCGTCGGTGGCCGCGAAGTTCAAGTTCAGGTTGGAGCGGTCGTCGTTTTTCCAGCTGAGGGTGGAGAACCACTGCATCACGCCGGTGGGTGAGTATTCGCGCCAGCCGTCCTCGTGGAAATTGCGGAAATGGAAATAGGCGCCGAATTCGCCGTTGTTCCAGCCTGTCTCGACCTCCTCCGAGTTGCGTCCCCACGAACCGCCGAACAGTTCCGCGCGGTAGCCCGGTGCGGTGAAACCGGTTTTGGTGCGGACGCTGATCGCGCCACCCAGGGTGTTCTGGCCGAACACCGGATTGGAACCGGATTCGAGGCTCATCCTGTC
Source organism: Methylococcus sp. S1M (assembly GCF_051295855.1). NCBI lineage: Bacteria > Pseudomonadati > Pseudomonadota > Gammaproteobacteria > Methylococcales > Methylococcaceae > Methylococcus > Methylococcus sp. S1M. The sequence goes on along the minus strand of NZ_JBPDXO010000002.1, from coordinate 320,369 downwards.
GATGGCGCCCTCGGGGATCAGGTCCCAGTTCACCGTGTCGCCGAAGGGCTCGTTGAAGCGGATGCCGTTGACGTAAATGGAAAGCCCTTGCGGCAACCCCAGCAAAGGCGAGGCGACGAAACCGCGGTACTGCACGTCCGGCTGGAACGGGTTGTTCTGGGCGTCATTGACATTGACGCTGCCGAAGAAGCGGTTCATGTAGTCCGGCAGAGTGACGCTTTCCGCCTGGTCCAGCTCCTTGGCGTCGACGGTCTGGACATGCGAAGGCAGCTTGTATTCCTCCACCCCTGAATCACCCACCGGCGAGTCGGTTATGACCTTGACGGTTTCCATTTGCACCGTCTTGTCCCCCGCCGCCCCGGCGTCGGCCGTGCTGGAGGTGTCCTCCGCTGCGCCGGCGCACTGGGCGAAACTCAAGGCGGCGAGGCTGCACACCGTGATCTTGCGCATGTCGATGTCACTCTCAAAAAATCGCGCAATGATAGGGAACGGCTGCCCGGAATGGATAGGGAAAATATCCCGTCTTTCGGAGGCTTTCCGGATTTGACAAAACCCTCCTGTACCCAGAGACGGCCGCCGGCGCGTCATCTTGCCGGTTCGAGTCAACTGAGGAGCCAAGGCAGCCATGCAGTATGCAGGTGTGGTCCTCGTCCTGATCATCCATTCGATCGTTTTCACCTACGACGCACTGGTGCGGCTCAAGCGCCGCCACGATCTGGTTTCGAACTTGCTGGAAACCATGAAGGCACATGTCGCGAACGAAAAGGTGCGCTGGAGGCACTCATCGCTGCCGGTGATCGGGCGATGTCGGTTCGGGGCCCCGCCCGTGCCTTCTTCGAGCTTGACGAAACCGCCCAGCGCAGGGTGCCGGCCGTTTGCTTCGATGGCAGGGGCCGGTGCTGGGGACGCGGTGGGCGGTCCTGATTTTTGCGGGAGCGGCCCACGATGATGGCGCGGGCCGCGTCAGCCATGAGCTCGGCGCCGCGCAGCTCCGGCGGGTCCGGCTTCGGCGGGGGAGGTTCCGGCAGTGGTTTCGGCGGCAGGGGGACTATCCGTCCTGCTGCGGATGCTCCGCCGTCCGTGCTATGGTTTATCCACACGGGCAAACCGGCCTTACAGGCCTCGACCGCCCTCCGTAACCGACCACTGAGGATCACGCCAAGTCATGAACGACCGTAACGATTCGAGCAATGACCAGGGGTTGCGCTTGTCCGTCTTGGGCATGCGTTGTGCCGGATGCGTCGAGGCGGTGGAAACCGCGTTGAAGGATGTGCCGGGTGTGGAGTCCGTCAGCGTCAATTTCGGCGACCATTCCGCCCTGGTGAAGGGCGAGGCCGATCCGGAAAGCCTGAAGGCCGCGCTCAAGGAGGCGGGCTATGACGGTGCGGTGATGGAAGCCCTCGAAGACCCGGCAGCGCAGGAGCGGGCCGAAGAGGAGCGCTACCGCGAACTGCTGAAAAAAGCCGCCTGGGCCGGCTCACTGGGCGTGCCGCTGATGCTGGGGGCGCACCTGGATTGGTTTCCGATGATCGGAACGGCCTCGGGGACGACGTTCTGGACCCTCGTTTCGCTGCTCACCCTGGTCGTGCTGTATTTCTCCGGCGGGCATTTCTTCCGCGGCGCGGTCAAGTCGTTCCAGCACCGCCAGGCGAACATGGACACCCTGATCGCGCTGGGCACTGGCGCGGCCTGGTTTTATTCGACGGTTGCCATCGACTCCGTCGAGCTGCTGCCGGCGCAAGGGCAGCATGCCTATTTCGAGGCGGCGGCGGTCATCCTCGCGTTCATCAATCTCGGTTCGGCGTTGGAGACGCGCGCCCGCGGCAAGACTTCTTCCGCGATCCGCGCGTTGATCGGCCTGCAGCCCCGCACCGCGCGGGTGATCCGCGACGGCCAGGAACTCGACGTACCGATTGCCGAGGTCGGTCTGGACGAAATCCTGCGGGTACGGCCGGGAGAAAAGATTCCCGTGGACGGCGTCCTGGTCGAGGGCCGGTCGACCGTGGACGAGTCCATGCTGACCGGCGAGCCCATGCCGGTGGAAAAAGGCGAGGGCGATACCGTGGTGGCGGGCACTTTGAACCAGTCCGGCAGCTTCTTGTTCCGCGCCACCCGCATTGGGCGTGATACCGTACTGGCGCAGATCATCGCCAGCGTGCGTCAGGCCCAGTCTACCAAGCCCGAGATCGCCCGCCTGGTGGACAAGGTGTCCGCGGTGTTCGTGCCAGTGGTGGTCGGCATTTCCGCCTTCACCTTTCTGGTCTGGTGGATTTTCGGGCCGGCGCCTTCGTTCGGCTATGCCTTCGTCACCGCGATGACGGTATTGGTCATCGCCTGTCCCTGTGCCCTGGGGCTGGCGACGCCGATTTCGATCATGGTCGCGGTCGGCCGCGCCGCCCAGCACGGCATCCTCATCCGCCGGGGCGAGGCGTTGCAGAGCGCGGGCCGTCTCACCGCCGCGGTGCTGGACAAGACGGGGACGATCACCGAAGGCCGGCCCAGCGTGATGGGCATCGACACGGCCCCGGGCTGGTCGGAGGAACGGGTGCTGGGCCTGGCCGCGAGCCTCGAAGCAGGGTCCGAACATCCGCTGGCTTCGGCGGTGCTGCGGGCCGCGGAGGCGGGCAAGATAGCCACGTCCGCGGTGGAGGGTTTCGCCGCGGAGCCTGGTCACGGTGTGGCCGGCAGCGTCGACGGCAGTCGCTTGCTGCTCGGCAACGTGGCCATGATGGAAAAGTACGGCGTCGATTTGCATGCGTTCGAGGGTCTGCTGGCGAACTGCTTCCAGGAGGCGCTGACGCCGCTCCTGCTGGCGGCCGACGGCCGGGTGGTCGGTCTGCTGCGGGTCGCCGACCCGATCAAGCCGGATGCGCGCGAAGCGGTGCAACGCCTGAAGGAGCTGGGTGTCCGGGTATTGATGGTGACCGGCGATCATGAGGCGACCGCCCGGGCGATCGCCCGCTCGGTCGGGATCGACGAAGTCCGAGCCCAGGTATTGCCGCAGGACAAGGCGACGGTGGTGAAAGAACTCCAGTCGCGCGGCGAGATCGTCGGCATGGTCGGCGACGGCATCAACGACGCTCCGGCCCTTGCGCAAGCCGATGTGGGTTTCGCCATCGGCACCGGCACCGACATCGCCATCGAAAGCGGTGACGTCGTGATCATGGCGGGTTCGCCGCTGAAAGTCTCCGAGGCCGTTCACTTGTCGCGGCTGACGGTGCGCAACATCAAACAGAATCTGCTGGGGGCGTTCATTTACAACACCCTGAGCATACCGATCGCAGCCGGAATCCTGTATCCCTTCGCCGGCATACTGCTGAACCCGATGATCGCCGGCGCGGCCATGGCGCTTTCTTCGGTCACCGTGGTCACCAATGCCAACCGTTTGCGCTGGCTATGAATCGGCGGAAAAAGGCCTATGCTTGTCCGCTGCAGCCGAGACAACCCACAACTAGGAGGAGCACATGACGGCATCTGCACGGGCCACGGTATCGCTGGGTTTCACCGCAGAGCTTTTTCCGCCCGGCACCCATATGTGCTACATCTACAACGACGAGCGGGAACGCCTGGAAATCATGTCCGAGTTCGTGCGCAGCGGCATCGAAAGCGCGGAAAAGATCGCGTATTTCGTCGAGGAAATGAGTCCTCAGGCGCTGCGCGACTACCTCGCGGGCCTCGGCATCGTACCCACCGAGGAGACGCAGTTGGAAATCGACCCGTCCGTCGACGTGTATTGCCCGGAGGGCCGTTTCTCGCCCGACAGGATGCTGGGCCGGTTGCGTTCGGCCTACGAGGATGGCATCCGGGAAGGGTTCAACGGCGTCCGGCTGACCGGGGAAATGCACTGGGCGCTGCGGGGGCTGCCGGGCTCGGAACGGCTCGCCGAATACGAGTCCCGCATCAACCTCCTGGTGGTCGATTGCCCGCTCACCGTGATTTGCCAGTACGACGCCAACCACTTCGATGGCGCCACCCTCTTCAAGATTCTCAACGCCCATCCCATGATGATCGTGCGGGGACAGGTCGTGCACAATCCCTACTACCTCTCCCCGGAGGAATATTTCGCCCGTTATCCTGTCCCCAACGTCTGAGCGATGACACGGCTGGAATTGGAGGCGACCGTCCTCGGCCGTCTCCTGGTGATTCAGGAGACGCTGGACATACTTCCCGACCCTGCTGGCATAGGGGAGTTCTTGAACGCTGCTTTGGCCGAGGTGCCCGGGGTGGCGGGCGCCCATCTTTGCATCGATGGCAGGCTGATGCCGGCGTGTGCCGAGCTTGCGTCCCTGTGTGCCGGGATGGAGTCCAATCATGCCCGGATCGTGGCCGGCCCTCTGGGGAAAGGCCAGCGGCTTTTCGTTTACCCCTTGCGGATCGCGTCTCGTTTCTATGGGGTATTGCTGCTGCGCCTGTCGGATCCGGCGGAGTTCCGCAATTACCGTGATTTCCTCAGCAACATCGCCAATGTCGTGGCAAGGACACTGGAGAATCGCGTGTTCGTGGCGGAACTGGCCCGCTCCAACCGCCTGCTCGAACAGCGCGTGGAAGAGCGCACCCGCGCATTGTCGGAAAAGACCCAGGAGCTTCAGCGCGAATGCGACATTCGCCGGGCCGTCCAGGACGATCTGGCCGAGAGCGAGGAGAAGTTCCGCCAGATCAGCACGGCGGCGTTGGACGCCATTGCGATCATCGACGGTCACGGTCGGGTGACCTACTGGAACCCGGCGGCGGAGGCCATGTTCGGTTACTCGAGTGATGAAATCATGGGGCGCGATCTCCATGAGGTGCTGGCGCCTGGTCCCTACCTCGAGCGTTACCGCGCCGGAATCGCCGAGTTCCGGCGGAGCGGCACCGGTGCGGCGATCGGCCAGACACGGGAAATGTTCGCATTGCGCAAGGGGGGCACTGAATTTCCGATAGAGCTTTCGGTCTCTTCGGTGAAGATTCGCGGGGAGTGGGCTGCCATCGGCATCATCCGGGACATCACCGAGCGCAAACATGCGGATGCCCTCAAGGCCCGGCTGGCCGCCATCGTCGAGTCGTCGGAGGACGCCATCGTGACCAAGAATCTCGATGGCATCATCACGAGCTGGAACGCCGGTGCCGAGAAGATGTACGGATACCGCGCCGAGGAAATCATCGGCCAGCCCGTCACCCGGCTGGTGCCCCCGGAACTCCACGGCGAGATTCGCCGGTGTCTGGCGGAAATTGCCCAAGGCAGGGCGGTCAGGGGCGTTGAGACCCGGCGTCTGACCCGGAGCGGGAAGCTGTTCGACGTTTCGCTGACGATATCCCCTCTGCGCGGTGAAGACGGGAAAGTGGTGGGCGCTTCCGTGATCGGGCGCGACATCACCGAGGTCAAGCGATCGGAGCAGGCGTTGCGGCGGCTCAACAGGGTTCTCGAGACCATCATCGGCTGCGACAGCGTCCTGGTCCGGGCGCGGAGCGAAGCCGAGCTGCTCGGCGAGATGTGCCGCGTCATCGCCGACGCCGGCGGCTATGGCAAAGCTTGGGTGGGCGTGCTCCCGGAGGATGCGAACGCACATCGGCCGCCTGAGGTTTATCACAGCTCAACGCCGGGGATTGCGGATTTCGCTGCTCGGCTGCGGGATCGCGGGGTGTTCGATTCCATCCTCCGCAGCGTGGGCCATTCGGGGGTCAGGCGGGTGGCCAGGGAGGTCGACGAAGCATCGCCGCTGTTCCCCTTGCGTCACTGTGCCATCGCCCTGGGCTGTGATGCCTTCGCGCTGATTCCGATACGGAACGGCTCGGAGGTCACCGGCATGCTGGGGCTCTGCGGGGACACTGTGGAGGCTTTCGATGGCGACGAAATGGCGCTGCTGGAAAAGCTTGCGGGGGACATGGCCTACGGCATCGCTCATCTGCGGGATCAGGCCGAACGCCTGAAGACCGCCGATCGGATCACGCGAAGCCTGGAGCAGACGATTCAAGCCGTCGCCACCACCCTCGAAATGCGGGACCCTTACACCGCCGGCCACCAGCGGCGGGTGGCCGAGCTGGCTGCGGCCATCGCGAAAAAGCTGAATCTTTCCGAAGACGAAGTGCAAGGTATCCGCCTGGCCGCCATGGTCCACGATCTCGGCAAGATTCGCATCCCCGCCGAAATCCTGACCAAGCCCGGGCGGCTGACCCCCTTGGAATTCGATTTCATCAAAACCCATTCCCAGGTCGGGTACGACATACTCAAGGACATCGCATTCCCCTGGCCGATCGCAGACATGGTTCTGCAGCATCACGAGAAGCTGGACGGTTCGGGGTATCCGCAAGGACTGGCCGGTGAGGCCATTCTCCTCGGTGCCCGGATCATCGCGGTCGCGGACGTCATGGAGGCGATGTCGTCACACCGCCCCTACCGGCCCGGTCTCGGCAAGGAAGCGGCTTTGGCGGAATTGGAGGCGCGCCGCGGGAGCTGGTACGACCCGCGGGTCGTCGACGCCTGCAAGGCCCTTTTTCGGGACGAAGGCTACCCTCTGTAATAAACTCCCTTCGCGGGCAGGCTCGAGGCGCGGCTGGTGACGCCCGGAGGCGGTGAGTCGTAACCGAGTGTCGAGATCAGAGCACGGACTCATGCTTGAGCCTGGCAGGGTGCGGTGCGCGCTGCCAGAACCGAGGTGAAATGATAAGATGCGTGCGGCTACTGCACGCACCCACGCCTCGGTGGTGAAACTGGTAGACACAAGAGACTTAAAATCTCTCGGCTGCAAGGCCGTGCCGGTTCGATCCCGGCCCGAGGCACCATAGCTATCGCAATAGCAGGCATTGCAGCGTAGTGGTGCAGTGAACTGGTACACAACTGCGAGCGACCATGGCTGCATTTCAGCGTCGTAACGGCGCGAGACGCGCCATCGTCCCCGAATAGCCGGACATCCGATCCGCCCCGCCACATTCGACACCGAAACCGAGGCCCCCGGCCCAAAAAGCCGGCGACCGGCAGGGAGGGGACGCGATGCCGATCGCCGAAGATGGGAGATGATGAACCATGAATAGTCACCCGCAGCTTTGCCGAGGTGGCTGATTCACGGTGAACAGTTCAGCACGGGGTTGTGTCTTGAATGTGTGCGGAATGTCAGCATTGTGTAATCGCCTTCTGGCGTGCCGTACAGGCGAAGGCCCCGTGGTCTGCCGAACCGGCGAGGGCGGAGTCTTGCCGGGACGGCTCCCTTTCCAGGTCGTTTGGAACAAGAGCCCGCTCGATGGAAGGAACCGCCTTCCGTTCCTCGTCTTTGACTTCGTCCCAGGCGGCAGTGTAGATTCCGTCCACTTTTCATAGCCGACTTCAAAAGGTATCAAATGGCCAGTTTTCCGCGTTGCCCCGGATGCAATTCCGAATTCACCTATGAAGACGGCGACATGTTCATCTGTCCGGAATGCGGATACGAATGGGCCAGAACCGCCGCAGGCGAAAGCGCGGAAGGCGGGAATGTGGTGAAGGACGCTTACGGCAACGTGCTGAAAGATGGGGACAGTGTGACGGTGATCAAGGATTTGAAAGTCAAGGGCTCATCATCGGTGGTCAAAGTCGGTACCAAGGTCAAGAACATTCGTTTGGTCGATGGCGACCATGACATCGATTGCAAGATCGAAGGTATCGGCGCGATGGGTCTGAAATCGGAATTTGTCAAGAAAGCCTGAATCGGCCTGCGGTGACAAGGAGGGGGCCAAACATCCATCCCACCCATCAGGTGCAGCTATGAGAGAGAATCATGTGCGTGAATCATCGATCTTACACGAGCGTCGCAGCTTTCTTGTCGCATCCGCGGGAGCCGTCGCCTGGTTGGCGGCAGGCGGGCTCCCCAGAGTTTCGAAGGCTGCATCCCCCCATGTCTTGCCGCCGCTGCCTTATGCCGAGAACGCCCTGGCGCCGGTGATTTCGGCCAATACCATCGGCTTTCACTATGGCAAGCATCACAAGGGTTATGTGGACAACCTGAACAAGCTCGTGGCAGGGACGGAATATGCCGATTCTACTTTGGAAAAAATCATTCACGATACTGCCGGGAAGGCGGACCGGACTTCGATTTTCAATAATGCGGCCCAGGTTTGGAATCATACCTTTTACTGGAAAAGCCTGCGGCCCAACGGTGGTGGCGAGCCCCCGGCCGCACTGAGGCGGAAAATCGAAGCTTCGTTCGGCAGCGTCGCTGCTTGTAAAAAGGAGTTCGCGAGCGCAGCGGTTTCGCAGTTCGGTAGTGGCTGGGCCTGGCTCGTTCTCGATGGCGACAAACTCGAGATCATCAGGACGGCCAATGCCGACATTCCTTTGACGTCCGGAAAAAAGCCATTGCTGGTAATCGACGTCTGGGAGCATGCTTATTATCTGGACTACCAGAACCGCCGCGCCGATTATGTGAATGCCGTTCTCGAAAAGCTGTTGAACTGGGAGTTTGCTCTCCAGAACGCCAGCTAACGGGTGAAGGGGCGGCCAGCCGGGCACGTGAGGTGAGGGAGGGGCAACCCCGGCCGGCCGCCGAAAGGGACCCAAGCTACGCGAGACACCGAGGAGGATCGTCATGGTGTTTCCATTCCCTAACGACAGTTCAACACTCGTGTGTATCGGGATTATTTCCGGGATGTAGCCGGTTTTTCCGGTCTTTGTGGCGGGAAGGAGACGGAGAGGGCGGGGCGCACGGGGACGCCATAGTGTTGCCGGTCGAGTTCGGGGGCGGGGATCGTGGAGGGCCGCGGCGGGGTTCGAGGCAGGGAGCGGCCAGCTAGGGCGGCTGGCCGCTGGGGCACCGGTTCCATGGTTGACTGTCGATGTGGGCCGGGGAGTAGGCTTCGACCCACGATGCCAAGTAGATCACGAGGTTGTATCGGGAGTATTTCCCCAACGTTGCGGAGCGGACAGAGTCGGTCCGGTCCGTTCGGCGAGCGGCCCGCCACCGTTTTGCCGGGCATCGGGAGTGGGCCGGTAGGCGCAGCGGTCGTATCTATGGCATGATGCAGGGTTTCTCACACAAAACCGTCGGAGTCATTCATGCGCATCATGTTGCTGGGAAGCCCTGGGTCTGGTAAGGGTACGCAGGCCAAGTACCTCACGGAGCGTTTCGGCATCCCCCAGATTTCCACCGGCGACATGCTGCGTGCCGCGGTGCGCGAGGGTACGCCTCTGGGCATGGAGGCGAAGAAGATCATGGATGCCGGGCAGCTGGTGTCGGATTCGATCATCCTCGCCTTGATCAAGGAGCGTATTGCCGCGCCGGACTGCGCGAACGGCTTTCTGTTGGATGGCTTTCCTCGAACGATCGTCCAGGCCGACGCTTTGGCCGAGTTGGGCGTGACGCTCGACCACGTGGTGGAGATCGCGGTGGATGACGAGGAGATTGTCCGGCGTTTGAGCGGCCGGCGGGTGCATCCGGCTTCCGGGCGTACCTACCACGTGGTGTTCAATCCCCCAAAGGTGGAAGGCAAGGACGACGAGACCGGCGAGCCGCTGGTCCAACGCGAGGATGACAAGGAGGAGACCATCCGCAGGCGCTTGGAGATCTACCATGTCCAGACCAAGCCATTGGTCGATTACTACCGGAGCAAAGCGGCACAGGGCGGGGTGAAGTTCCACACCGTGCCGGGGGTGGGCAGCGTCGAGGCGATCCGTGACGCGGTGCTGGCCAGCCTGGCCTGAAGATGCCGCCGGAACCATCTTTGCATCTAGAAGCCATGAGCGGAAAAACCCTTTACGACAAGCTGTGGGACGACCACGTCGTGCATGTCGATGCGGACGGATCGTGCCTGATCTACATCGATCGTCATCTAATCCACGAGGTGACCTCGCCTCAGGCATTCGAAGGGCTGCGGATGGCGGGGCGTGTACCCTGGCGGGTGGATGCCAATCTTGCGGTGGCCGACCACAACGTCCCCACCGCCGACCGCGACAGGGGTATCGCCGATCCGGTGTCGCGCCTGCAGGTGGAAACCCTGGACAAGAACTGCGCCGATTTCGGCATCACCGAATTCGCGATGGACGACGTGCGCCAGGGTATCGTGCATGTGATCGGGCCCGAGCAGGGCGCGACCCTGCCGGGCATGACCATCGTTTGCGGCGATTCGCATACTTCGACTCACGGTGCTTTCGGGGCGCTCGCCTTCGGGATCGGCACTTCCGAGGTCGAGCACGTACTGGCCACGCAATGCCTGGTGCAGCGCAAGGCGAAGAACATGCTGGTCCGCGTCCAGGGCAAGCTGGCGCCGGGCGTGACGGCGAAAGATCTGGTACTGGCGGTCATCGGCCGTATCGGAACCGCCGGCGGCACCGGCTACACCATCGAATTCGCTGGCGAAGCCATTCGCGGTCTGTCGATGGAAGGCCGGATGACGGTCTGCAACATGGCGATCGAGGCGGGCGCACGTGCCGGCCTGGTGGCGGTGGACGAAGTCACGCTCGACTACCTCGAGGGCCGCCCGTTCGCTCCGGCGGGCGCGTTGTGGGAGCGGGCGGTCGAGGCATGGAAAGACCTGCACAGCGATCCGGATGCGGTATTCGACAAGGTCGTCGAGATCGATGCCGCCAGCATCAAGCCGCAGGTGACCTGGGGAACTTCGCCGGAACAGGTCGTGCCGGTGGATGCCGAGGTGCCCGACCCGGCCACGGAAGCCGATCCCGTGCGGCGGGAAAGCATGGAGCGGGCGCTGCAGTACATGGATCTCCTGCCGGGCACGCCAATCGGCGCGATCCGGGTCGATCGGGTGTTCATCGGCTCCTGCACCAATGCCAGGATCGAGGATCTGCGCGCCGCGGCGGAAGTCGTCCGGGGGCACAAGCGCGCTGCCAGCGTGAAGCAGGCACTGGTGGTGCCCGGCTCGGGTTTGGTCAAGCGGCAGGCGGAGCAGGAGGGGCTGGACAAGGTGTTCCTCGAGGCCGGTTTCGAATGGCGCGACCCGGGTTGTTCCATGTGTCTGGCGATGAACGCCGACCGCCTGGAACCCGGCGAGCGTTGCGCCTCGACCTCCAACCGGAATTTTGAGGGGCGCCAGGGCTATGGCGGGCGTACCCATCTGGTGAGTCCGGCCATGGCGGCTGCGGCGGCCATTCACGGGCATTTCGTCGACATCACCGAAGGAGGGCGCGCATGAAGCCTTTCAAGAAATTCACTTCGCGAGTCGTGCCGTTGGACCGCGCCAATGTCGACACCGACGCCATCATTCCCAAGCAGTTCCTGAAGTCCATCCGCCGCAGCGGGTTCGGTCCCTATCTGTTCGACGAGTGGCGTTACCTGGACCGTGGCGAGCCCGACATGGATTGCAGCCACCGTCCGCTCAACCCGGAGTTCGTGCTCAACCTGCCCTGTTACGCCGGCGCCAGGATATTGCTGGCCCGCAAGAACTTCGGCTGTGGCTCCTCGCGCGAGCATGCGCCCTGGGCGCTGGAGGATTACGGCTTCCGCGCCATCATCGCGCCGAGTTTCGCCGATATCTTCTACAACAACTGCTTCAAGAACGGCATCCTGCCCATCGTGCTCGACGAGGCCACGGTCGACCGGCTGTTTAGCGAGGCCGGGCCCGGCTTCGAGCTCACCGTCGACCTGGAGTCGCAGACCGTGGCGACGCCGTTCGGCGAGACCTTCCATTTCGACGTGGATGCCTCCCGCAAGCATCGTCTGCTGAACGGCCTGGACGACATCGGTCTGACCCTTCAGCATGCCGATGCCATCCGCGCCTACGAAGCCGCCCGCAGGAAGTCCGCACCCTGGCTGTTTGCCGTCCCTTGAAATCTCGAGTAATTCAGGTATCGCTTCAATGACTATCAAAATCGCTGTCTTGCCCGGTGACGGCATCGGTCCCGAAATCGTCGCCGAGGCCCTGAAGGTTCTGGACTGCCTGCGGTCCGACTTCGGCCTCGCGGTCGAAACCGAACACGCCCTGATCGGCGGCGCGGCCTATGATGCGCACGGCACGCCGTTCCCCAAGGAAACCCTGGAGCTGTGCCGGGCTGCCGATTCGATCCTGCTTGGAGCGGTCGGCGGTCCCAAATGGGAGCCGTTGGATTATTCGCTGCGGCCCGAGCGGGGGCTCCTGGGCTTGCGTTCGGAGCTGGAACTGTTTTCCAACCTGCGCCCGGCGGTGCTCTATCCTCAGCTGGTGTCGGCTTCGACCCTCAAGCCCGAGGTGGTCGCCGGCCTCGACATCATGATCGTGCGGGAGCTGACCGGCGGCATATATTTCGGCAAGCCGCGCGGTCGTCGCATCAACGAGGACGGAGAGCGGGAGGGCTACAACACCCTGGTATACAGCGAATCGGAAATCCGCCGCATAGCCCATAGCGCGTTCCAGATCGCCCGGAAGCGTAACAGGCGCCTGTGCAGCATCGACAAGGCCAATGTGCTGGAATGCACGGAACTGTGGCGCGAGGTGGTGATCGAGGTCGGCAAGGACTATCCCGACGTGGCGCTGAGCCACATGTACGTGGACAACGCCGCGATGCAGTTGGTCCGTAACCCGAAGCAGTTCGACGTGATGCTGACCGACAACATGTTCGGCGACATCCTGTCCGACTGTGCCGCCATGCTGACCGGCTCGATCGGCATGCTGCCTTCGGCTTCCCTCGCCGAGAGCGGCAAGGGGATGTACGAGCCCATCCACGGTTCGGCCCCGGATATCGCCGGCCGCGGCATCGCCAACCCGATCGCCACCATCCTGTCGCTGGCCATGATGTTGCGCTACAGCTTCGATGACGCGGTCTCGGCAGAGCGGATCGGGAAGGCGGTGCAGACGGCGCTGGATCAGGGTTTCCGCACGGCGGACATCGTCTCGGAAGGCACCGTCGAGGTCGGTACCGCTGCGATGGGCGATGCCATCGTCGCCGCCTTGCGCGCCGTCTGATCCGAACGCTTCCCGGAGAGAGGGACCGCCAACCGAATTTCACCGAACCGAGTCATATCATGAGCAAGACCTACAACGTCGCCGTGCTGGGTGCCACCGGGGCCGTCGGCGAAACGATGCTGTCCATCCTGGACCAGCGCCAGTTCCCGGTGGGTGAGGTATACGCGCTGGCCAGCAGCCGTTCCGCCGGTCAGCGCGTGGAGTTCCGGGACAGCCGGCTCAAAGTGTTGGACGTCGAGGAATTCGACTGGTCCCAGGTCCAGATCGGGCTGTTTTCGCCCGGCGCCTCGGTTTCTGAAATCTACGCGCCTCAGGCGGCAGCGGCCGGTTGTGTGGTGATCGACAATACCTCGCGATTCCGCTACGAGGACGACATCCCGCTGGTGGTGCCGGAGGTCAATCCGGAGAAGATCGCCGATTACCGGAACCGCGGCATCATCGCCAACCCCAACTGTTCCACCATCCAGATGCTGGTGGCGCTGAAGCCGATCTACGACGCCGTCGGCATCGAACGCATCAACGTCTGCACCTACCAGGCGGTGTCCGGCACCGGCAAAAAGGCCATCGAGGAACTCGCCGGTCAGGCCGCGCAATTGCTCAACGGCCGGCCGTGCCAGTCTTCGGTGTATCCCAAACAGATCGCTTTCAACGTGTTGCCGCAGATCGACGTCTTTCTGGACAACGGTTACACCAAGGAAGAGATGAAGATGGTCTGGGAGACCCGGAAGATCATGGGTGATGATTCCATTCGGGTGAATCCGACCACGGTGCGGGTGCCGGTGTTCTACGGTCATTCGGAGGCCGTGCACATCGAGACCCGTGACAAGATCACGGCGGATCAGGCGCGGGCGTTGCTGCGGAAGGCGCCGGGCGTCGTGGTGCTCGACGAGCACCAGCCGGGAGGCTACCCGACCGCCGTCACGGAGGCCGCTGGCAAGGACCCGGTGTTCGTCGGCCGTATCCGCGAGGACATTTCTCATCCGCGCGGTCTGAATCTGTGGGTGGTCGCGGACAACATCCGCAAGGGCGCGGCGCTCAACAGCGTGCAGATTGCGGAGATATTGATAGACAAGTATATTTGAAACATCAACTTTTATAATTCTTATCGACGACTCGCGGTGTACGGAGCGGAGAGGATCAGATTGGCGCGTCGGTCCCTGACGCTCATCGGCATCCTTGTTTCTCCCGGCTCCCATGCCCTGGGGGTCGGGGAACTCAGGTTGCAGTCCGCCCTCAACCAGACGCTGAAGGCCGAGGTGCCTCTCGTCGTTTCGGACGAGAAACTCGAGGACATCAAGGTGATGCTCGCTTCGCCGGAGGCTTTCGCCCAGGCCGGCATCGAGCGCCAGCAGTTCCTGTCGAGCCTGCGGTTTCAGGCGGAGCGGCGTGCCGACGGGAGCGGGGTGATCCGTATCAGCTCCCGGGAGCCCATCCGTGAGCCGTTCCTGAGTTTTCTCATGGAGGTCGATTGGCCGGATGGCCGGGTCGTCAAGGAGTTCACCGTGTTGGTCGATCCGCCGACCCCGGTCCTCCCCGACCTGGGTTCTCCCGGCCGGTCCGAGCGGGTCTCCCAATACCCGCGCGAGCCGGTGCCGCGTTCGCTGCATGCCGCGGACCATCCCGCTTTCCCTACCGCCGGTCGCGCCGGGTCCGCCGGCGAAATGTCGGAATTCGGTCCCGTAAGGCGTCGCGACACACTCTCTTCCATCGCCAAGGCCGTCAATGCCAACGGCGACCTCACTCCGGACCAAGTCAAGGTCGGCATCTACCGCGCCAACCCGGAGGCTTTCGTCGGGGGCAACGTCGATGCTCTCAGGCAGGGAGCCGTGTTGAACATTCCTCCGCACTCGGTACTGGCAGGGCTGCAGCCGGCAGACGCTGCCAGGGAATGGCGGGAATTGCGGCGGGCGGCGCGTCGCGGTGGCTCGGAAGATGCCCCCGTCTCCCCGCCGGCGACGTCGCCTCCCATGCCTCTGTCGGAAGGGGGAGAGGCGGCGGCCCACGGCTCCCGACTCAAGCTTCTTGCGCCTGGCGGCAAAGGGCAGGTTGGCGGCGCCGGCGCCCGGGAGGACATCGCCCTGGAGCTCGCCGAGAGCCTTCGTCAGGAAAATGAAGAAATTCGCGCCCGACTGGGGGCGCTCGAACAGCAGCTTTCCGCCCTTCAGAAACTCCTCGAATCGAAGGAGCAGCAAATCGCGGCGATGCAGGCTGTCGCCCCGGCTGCAGGAGCGGGCACCGGTGTCTTGCCGGCCGCGACATCTCCCCAGGCGGACGCGACTCCATCGCCGGAGCCGTCGCCGGTCGCCGAAACCGGCGCCGCAGCGCCTGTGACTGTGGTGATCCAGCCTCCGGCGGAGGCAACTGCGCCGTCGGAGGATTCGCCTGCCAATGGCTCATGGTTTTGGGGGCTGGGTGTGGGCGCCATCACGCTCGCGGCGGCGTTGGCCTGGTGGGCGAACCGGAAGCGTTGGCTGTTCGACCTTGGCCTAGGGCTGCCTTCGAGTCTCGATAGGTTGATGACCGGCAGCAAGGAATCTGCGGCGACGCGGACCGTTTCCGCCGCGGGTGTCCGCAGTCTGGAAGCATACGGCAACATGGTCAAAGGGGTGGACGCCGTGGAGCCGGTCGACCCGATCGCCGAGGCCGATGCTTTTCTGGCCAACGGAAAGCATGTCCAGGCCGAACAGCTGATGCGGGCTGCCGTCGCGGCCCACCCCGAACGCGACGAATTTCACCTGAAACTGCTCGAGGTTTTGTATCTGGAAGGGAAATACCAGGCGTTCGAGGAGCTGGCGGAGGAGTTGTCGGGCTGGCGCGAGACGCGGCCGGAACTTTGGGGGGAGGTATCCCGCTTGAGTCTCAAGCTGCGCCTGAAATCTCCTGTCCCGGCCGATGCTCCGGACGGTTTCCCCGATGCGGCCTCTGTGCCGGCGCTCCCGCCGCTCGCGGGCGAGACCGCTCCCGAGCCGCCACCGCCGCCTGCGGCCGCGGAACAAGTACCGCCGGAGGCCGTCGAGGCGGAGCTATCGGCCGGCGCTGCACATGGAGAGGAGGCTACGACCGAAGATATACCCCCTCTCGAGTTCGATCTCGCTGGGCTGGAACCGGCGGCGCGGGGTGGAATCGTGAAGGAAGAGCCGGAGATCGTCCATGACGCCGGCAATCTCATCGCTTATGAACCGGAGCCGTATGCCGGTTCGGCAGGTCCCCGGGATGAGTCCCTCGAGGCGCTACTCGCGGAGCTGGACGGTCTTGGCGAAAATGCCGAAAGATCTCCGGCACAGGAGACCTCCGCCCTCCTGTCCGAACCGCCGTTGACCATCGAGATCGAGGCGGTTCCGGCGCAGCGAAGTGAGAGAAGCGCCGGGGAGCCGGGTTCGAGTGCGCCTGGCCTGACACGGGAAGACACGGATCCGTATGGGGACATCACCGACATGGACCCGCTCGAGACCAAGCTCGACCTCAGCAAGGCCTATGTCGACATGGGTGACTCCGATTCGGCCCGCGAACTACTCGAGGAGATCCTCGCCGCGGGGAGCGAACGCCAGAGGGCTGAAGCTCGCGTGCTCATGGAGCGGCTGAGGGAGGGGCAAAGCCGGTAGTCGGGCGTTTCGTGGCACGCCGTACCGCCTGTCGGACCGGTCGCGGTCCTGAAGGTGAAAGGTTCATCGGGCGCAGCGCCGATAAAGTGGCAGCGGCTCGTCCGCGGCGGCTTGGTAAGTCACGCTGAATTCGTTGAGCAGAGGCAGCGCGGTTTGCAGGTTCGCATCGTACGTGAATTCGAAGGCGTTGAATCCCACGCGCCGCAGATAGAACACCTGGTCCGGGATGAGGGCTCCGCGCGCCCGCAGTTCACCGCGGTAGTCGTAGCGCTCCCGCAGCAGCCGCGCGATGGAAAAGCCGCGACCATCGCCCATGCTGGGGAATTCCACCACGACCAGCGGGAACTGGTCGAGTTCGCCGGCGAAGTCTTCCACCCGATCGTCTCCACTGAGACGCAGCCCCAAGGCGCCACCGTGGGCGGCCAGTTCGCTCTTCTCCCGCTTCCAACGTGCGAGCGAGACGGTGCAGGGGGCGGCACTCACCGGTTCGTCGTCGGCCAGGTGGTGCCAGGTGTCGGTGACGATGGCTCCGTCTTTAATGATGGGCATAGACGCGCTCCTGAAACGGGTTGATGCCGAGACGCCGCACGGTATCGAGGAAGGATTCCCCGTCCTGACGTAGCTCGATGTAGGTTTGCAGAATGGTTTCCACGGCTTCGGCCACGTGGGTCTTGTCGATGGCGGGCCCGAGGCGCTCGCCGAGGGAGGCGTCATTGCTGGAGCTGCCGCCGAGCGTGAGCTGGTACCATTCCTCGCCTTTCTTGTCGACGCCCAGGATGCCGATGTGGCCGACGCTTTGATGGGCGCAGCCATTCATGCAGCCGGAGATGTTGATCCGCAGGTCGCCGAGGTCGTGCAGATAGTCGAGATCGTCGATGCGCGAATAGATGTCTTCCGCCACCGAGATCGAACTGGCATTGGCCAGCGAGCAATAATCCAGACCGGGGCAGCAGATCATGTCAGTCGCCTTGCCGATGTTGGGCGTCGCCAAGCCGATGGAGTCCAGGCGCTGCCAGAGTTCGTGCAGGTCGTCCTGATGCACATCCGCGAACACCAGGTTCTGGGTGTGGGTGGCGCGGACCTCGCCGAAGCTGTAACGCTCCGCGAGGTCGGCCACGGCATCCAACTGGGTGTCGGCGACATCACCCGGCGGCACGCCGCGGGCTTTCAGCGAAAGGAATACCGCCCGGTAACCGGGGATCTTGTGCGGCGTGGTGTTGTTCCTCAGCCAGACGGCGAAGCGCGGGTCGGCCGCTGCTTGGGCGTCCGGGCCGGGACCGGCCACGGTCTTGTACTCGGGCGCCGTGAAATGCCTCCTCACACGCTTGATCTCGCCGGTGTCCAGCACCAATCGCTGGCGGATTTGCACCCATTCGGCCTCGACCCGACGGGTGAAATCTTCGATGCCGGTCTCTTTGAGCAGGATTTTGATGCGCGCCTTGTATTTGTTGTCGCGCCGCCCGAAGCGGTTGTATACGCGCAGGATGGCTTCCAGGTAGGAGAGGAGATCCGTCTTGGCGAGGAAGGGGCGGATGGTCTGGCCGATGATCGGGGTGCGTCCGAGGCCGCCGCCGACCAGGACCTCGAAGCCGGTTTCGCCCGTCTCGTTTTCGACCATCTGCAAGCCGATGTCGTGTACCTGGGTCGCGGCGCGGTCTTTCCTCGCACCGCTGACGGCGATCTTGAACTTGCGCGGCAGGTAGCTGAACTCCGGATGCAGGGTCGACCACTGCCGGATGATTTCGCAATAGGGCCTGGGGTCTTCGATCTCGTCGGGACAGACGCCGGCCAGCGGGTCGCTGGTGACGTTGCGGATGCAGTTGCCGCTGGTCTGGATGGCGTGCATTTGGACCGTCGCCAACTCCGCCAGGATGTCCGGCACGTCTTCCAGGCGTGGCCAGTTGAACTGGATGTTCTGGCGGGTGGTGAAATGAGCGACGGATTTGTCGTAACGGCGGGCGATCTCGGCCAGCTTGTGCAGCTGCCGGGACGAGAGCACGCCGTAAGGGATGGCGACGCGCAGCATGGGGGCATGACGCTGGAGGTACAGCCCATTCATCAGTCGCAAGGGACGGAACTGGTCCTCGCTCAGTTCGCCCTGGAGAAATCGGCGGGTCTGGCTGCGGAACTGGGCAACCCGTTCGTCGACCAGCCGCTGGTCATATTGGTCGTATTGATACATGGCGTGTTTGCTGTGGGTGTTCGCTTCGGCGATATCCTGAGTTTTTTGCTATGAAATCGACGATAACACCATCGCATGTCGGAGTCGACGCCTGCAGCCGGTGCATGGTGGTGGGGCTGAAACGGCATGCGCGCCGCTGGCGCGCCGGCGCCCGGTGGATTCGTCAGTCCGGATGTTCTTCTTATATAATCGCGGGTCGGATTTGGGAACAGGCGGGCCGCTCATGGAGCGGCCGCGTTTTTATTTGATTCATAACAATATAGAGGATCTGGCCTTGTTACGCGCATTCGTCTTACTGTCGCTTTTTCTGGGGCTGCC
The DNA here is from genome assembly GCF_051295855.1 of Methylococcus sp. S1M. NCBI lineage: Bacteria > Pseudomonadati > Pseudomonadota > Gammaproteobacteria > Methylococcales > Methylococcaceae > Methylococcus > Methylococcus sp. S1M. The sequence goes on along the minus strand of NZ_JBPDXO010000002.1, from coordinate 301,430 downwards.
CGGGCTTGCCCTGGCGGAGGAAACCCGGAATCTCGATCTGACTGCAACCCATCGGGGATTATACTGTGTTCTGATCTTCGTCGTGGCCTATGCCTTCGTGATGACCGAGGAATTCACCCATCTTCGGAAATCCAAGCCGGTGATCCTGGCTGCCGGCATCATCTGGGCGCAGGTTGCTTATATGGCCAGCACCGCCGGCGTCGCTGCCGAGGAGGTGCACCGGGCGTTCGAGCACGACCTCAAGGAATACGCGGAACTGATGCTGTTCCTGCTGGTCGCCATGACCTACATCAACGCCATGGCCGAGCGCAATGTGTTCGAGGCGCTCCGGTCCTGGCTGGTGACCCGAAAATTCGGTTACCGCAAACTGTTCTGGATCACCGGCGTCATCACCTTCTTCCTGTCTTCCGTGGCTGACAACCTGACCTCGGCGCTGTTGGTCGGCGCGGTGGTGATGGCGGTCGGGGCCAAGAGTCCCAAGTTCGTCAGCCTCGGTTTCATCAACCTGGTGATCGCGGCCAATGCGGGCGGCGCGTTCAGCCCCTTCGGCGACATCACCACCCTGATGGTCTGGCAGGCGGGAAAGGCGGAATTCTTCGACTTCTTCGAGCTGTTCATTCCTTCGGTGATGAACTTCGTGGTGCCGGCTGCCTTCATGCATTTCGCCATCCCGAATGAATTGCCGGATTTCCCCGAGGAGGAAGTCGTCGTCATGAAACCGGGTGCCCTGCTGATCTGTGGCCTGTTCGTGCTCACCATATCGATCGCCGTCAGCTTCAAGCAGTTCCTCCATCTGCCGCCGTTCCTGGGCATGATGGTGGGCTTGTCCATCCTGATGTTCTACGGCTACCGTCTCAAGCTGTATTTTCCGGGCTCCAACGGCGACCGCTTCGACGTGTTCGCCAACGTCCGGGACGCCGAATGGGACACGCTGCTGTTCTTCTTCGGCGTGGTGTTCGCGGTGGGCGGCCTGGGCTACATCGGCTATCTGGAGCTGGCTTCCGTCGCCATGTATGACGGCCTCGGCGCGACCACGGCCAACATCATCGTCGGTTTGCTGTCGGCGGTGGTCGACAACATCCCGGTGATGTTCGCGGTGCTGAACATGAACCCGGACATGGACATCTACCAGTGGATGCTGGTCACCCTGACCGCGGGTGTGGGCGGTTCCATGCTGTCGGTGGGCTCGGCGGCCGGTGTGGCGCTGATGGGCACCTCGCGCGGCATGTATACCTTCTTCAGCCATCTGAAATGGACGCCCGCGGTGGCTGCCGGCTATGTCGCCAGCATCGCGACGCACTATTTCATCAACGGCTGATCGCCCCTGTCCGCAGGGCGACGGCAACAGGCCCGCGGCCGAACCCGCGGGCCTTTTCGCATCCGGCGTTCCCTATCCGTTGCCGCAATGCGGTCGATTCTGCCGGGGCGACGATTTTTCGACGTCGAAGTAGCAACCGGACAGGGCATCGTGGATTTCGCCCAGTTTGATCTGCAGATCGTCGATGAAACGATGCAGTTCGGTGCGGCGGCGGCTTTCCTCGTCTTGGACCCGGTCGATGGCCTCCACCAGCTTTTCGCGGACACAGCTGCCTTGCGGCAGACGGTCGAGCGCATCCAGCATGTCACGGAGGCAGAAATGGCAGGAACGGGGAAACAGGGTGTCCTCCAGGAGGAACTTCACCACCGAGTCGCGTCCGACGGCGGTCTGGCAGTGGCGCCGGTACATGTGGTAGGCGGTCATCGACTTCAGCACGCTCATCCATAGCAGGTTTTCGAAAGGCGTCACATCCTTGCCTTCCGGTGACAGGTCGACCCAGCGGACATCCAGTATGCGGGTGGTCATGTCGGCCCGTTCCAGATTGCAGCCGAGCCGCACGAATTCGTAGGCTTCGTCATGGCTCATGGTGCCGGCGATCAGGCCGGCGATGGTCTGTACGCCGACGATGATATCGTCGAGGTAGGCAAAGCGGCGTTTCGGCGACTCGCTGTCCGGTATGCGCGCCATCGCCTCGAGGTACAGAGCGTTGATATGCTCCCATCCTTCCCGCTGGAGGATGTCCCGGATGCTGCGGGCATTCTCGCGGGCGGCCCGCAGCGAGCTGACGATAGAGCCGGGATTGCGTGCCTCCGTGATCAGGAAACGGCTGACCTGGCTTTCGCCGCGACTGGAATAAAGCGTGGCGAACGTTTCCTCGCTCCCCGTGATGGTCAGCAGAGAATCCCAGCTGGGACGGATTTCCCGGGGCAGGTCCAACATCACGTTGGCGTTGGCGTTGATCATGCGGGCGGTGTTTTCCGCCCGCTCCAGATAGCGCGACATCCAGTAGAGGCTTTCCGCGACGCGCGACAACATCGCCATGTCAGGCTCCTTTTCCGTCGATGATCCAGGTGTCCTTGCTGCCCCCTCCCTGGGACGAGTTCACCACGGTCGAGCCTTTCTTGAGGGCGACGCGCGTCAAGCCGCCGTTGGTCACGTAGGTGTCCCGGCCGCTCAGCACGAAGGGGCGCAGGTCGAGATGGCGCGGCTCGGCCCGATGATCGACCAGGGTGGGTGCCGTAGACAGGGTGAGCATGGGTTGGGCCATGTAGTTGCGAGGATCGCGACGGATACGCTCGGCGAATTCCGCGCGCTCCTCCGGGCTGGCCGTGGGGCCGATCAGCATGCCGTAGCCACCCGATTCGTTGGCCGGTTTGACGACCAGACGGTCGAGGTGGTCCAGCACGTAGCGGCATGTCTCCGGATCGACGCAGCGGTAGGAAGGCACGTTGGGCAGGATGGGTTCCTCGTTCAAGTAATAGCGGATGATGTCGGGAACGTAGGTGTATACCACTTTGTCGTCCGCCACTCCGGCGCCGGGAGCGTTGGCCAGCGCCACCTTGCCCTTCTTCCAGGCGCGCATGAGTCCCGGCACCCCGAGCACCGACGCCGGGTTGAAGGCTTCCGGGTCGAGAAACAGATCGTCGATACGCCGGTAGACCACGTCGACCTTGTGCAGACCTTCGATGGTGCGCATGTAGACGCAATCGTCGCGGCCCACGACCAGGTCGTTGCCTTCCACCAGTTCGGCGCCCATCTGCTGGGCCAGGTAGGCATGTTCGAAATAGGCGGCATTGTAGATACCGGGCGTCAGCACCACGATCTGAGGATTGGAGACCGGCGCGAGCGATGCCAGGCACTGGCGGAGCTGGGCCGGATAGTCGTCGACCGGGGCGATGGCGTAGGATTCGAAGAGCTCCGGCAACACCCGTTTCATCACCAGACGGTTCTCCAGCATGTAGGACACGCCGGAGGGGACCCGCAAATTGTCCTCCAGCACGTAGAACCGGCCGTCCTTGTCCTTGACGAGGTCGGTGCCGCAGATATGGGCCCAGACGCCGAGCGGTGGGTCGATTCCCATACACTCGGGCCGGAAATTCCTGGAATCGGCCAGCAGGTCGCGGGGGAAGACACCGTCCCGGACGATGTGCTGAGCGTGGTAGATGTCGTCGATGAACAGGTTCAGTGCCCGGGTGCGCTGTTTCAGCCCACGTTCGACGCTCCTCCATTCCTCGGTTCGGATCAGCCGTGGAATGATGTCGAACGGCCAGGCGCGGTCGATGGAGCCCTCGTTCTCACAGTAGACTGTGAAAGTGATGCCCATGCTCAGGATTTCGGCTTCGGCGGCGGCTTTGCGTTCCTGGAGGTCGGTTTCGGAGAAGCCGTCGAGATGGTCGAACAGCGCACGGGCGATTCGACGGGGCATGCCATGCTCGTCGATCAGCTCATCGAAACATTCCGGATTGGGATAGTCTTGCAGTGCCAGGCTCATGATCGTGTTTCGATCCTTGGAAGCTGAAATCGTTTCAGAATGCCGACGGCCCACGGTGACGCCGAGAGCGGGCCTTCCTGCCGAAACACAAGCGATTTCCGGGCCATGCCGCGCCGTCTTCCGTCTCTCTTCCCCTGTGTCATGACCGGTGCCCCTTGGGGCGTGGGGCGGTCCCACCCGAGGCTGGGCGGGGTTGGGGCGCGCAGGAAACGCCTTGCGCCGATTCGGTGCAAGTGCCGGAATTCCCGGTGATCGTGTGGCGGCTTGAGATCGGGGGCCGTTTCGAGCTAGAGTCCTGCGGTTCCAGCGCGCAATCCTATGTTAAGGAAACCGGATGACTTATTGCCTTGCCATCAAGGTCGACCAGGGGTTGGTGTTTGCCTCCGATTCCCGTACCCATGCCGGCGTCGATTACGCCAGCGTCTACAGCAAGATGTACCGCTTCGACCTGCACAGCGACCGCTTGATGATCGTCCTGGCCGCCGGCAACCTGGCGACGACACAGGCCGTGATCAACCTGATACGACGCGATCTGGAAAATCCCGGAGCGCTCTACAACCTGAATACGGTGGCCTATCTGTACGATGCCGCATCCTACATAGGGGAAACCAGCGTGCGGGTTCAGGAGCAACACGCCAGCGCCATGCAACGCTGTGGTATCTCCGGTGAGGCCAGTTTCATCCTGGGTGGCCAGATTCAGGGGCAGCCGCCCGAAATCTACCTCATCTATCCGCAGGGCAATTACATCACGGTTTCGCCCGACAATCCTTATCTTCAGATCGGCGAAACCAAGTACGGCAAGCCCATCCTCGACCGGATGATCGCCCCTGCGACGACGCTCGAAGATGCGGCGCGTTGCGCCTTGGTCTCCATCGATTCGACCATGCGCAGCAACATCTCGGTGGGGCCACCGGTGGAGGTCGCCATCTACCGGCGGAATTCCTTTGTCGTCGGCCACTATCTGCATCTCGATTATTCCAGCCCGCTTTATGCATCGATCCAGAAACAATGGGCCGAGGGTATCCGCAATGCTTTCACCCTGTTGCCGCGGTTCGAGTGGGAAGATGGCGGATCGATCGGTTCAGAACAGAGCCAATAGGGTCAGCAGTCCGACACAGGCGCCGATCAGAATGATTTTCAGGCGGTTACGCATATACCAGGTTTTGGCCTTGCCGACCGTGTCCCGCCAGTAGTCCTCGATTCGCCGCTGGCGCTCGTCCCAGCCACGGGCAATCTTGCCGACCAGCATGCTGCCCAGCCAAGTCAGGACGCCGACCGCCAGCCAGGCCGTCAGGACCTGGGCGCCGCGCGGCGTGAGGCCGAGCACGGCTTCGAACACCGTGTCCAGCAGCATCTCCATGGCTTCGAGAAGGAGCTCCGCGGTATGCGACAGGATTTCCACGACGAGTTCGCCTTCGACGGCGATGACGAGCAAGATTACGAAAGTGACGAAGAGATAGAATTTGCCCGTGCGCATGAGTCCGAACTTATGCCGTCATGGTTGATGGAGGAGTCGAAAGATCACCGACCGCTCCGTGCCGCTACGGTCGGATCCATTGCGCTCGGATTTTAACCGTAAAATGGAGCTTTTTCCGTCAGGTTTACGGGGGATGCGATGAACCGGCGACAGCACGAGGCTGGTCAGCCGATACCGGCAGCGGAGCAGGGCGGTTGTCTGGCCGACGCCATCCGGCCGTTCCACGTCATGGCAATCCTGGCGCGCGCGAGGGAGCTGGAGTCCTCCGGGCGTTCGATCGTCCACCTCGAGATCGGCGAGCCGGATTTTCCGACACCCGAACCGGTGGCTGCGGCGGCGACCCGATTTCTGGCCGGCGGACAGGTGCGCTATACCCCCGCTGCCGGGCTGCCGGAACTGCGAGAGCGTATCGCGGCCTACTACGCCGAACGCTATGGGGTGGCGGTCGCGCCGCAGCGGATATTTCTCACCCCGGGCGCCTCGGGTGCGTTGTCTCTGGCGCTGGCCGTCGCCCTGTCACCTGGCCGGCGTGTGATGCTGGCCGATCCCGGCTACCCTTGTTATTCCAATTTCGTGCGTCTGTATTCGGGTGATCCGCATGCCGTGCCGGTGGGGGCCGAGCAGGATTTCCAGTTGAACGCCGCCTTGTGCCGAATGCACTGCGGGGGAGACGTTCCGGTGGCGATCAGTGCCTCGCCTTCCAATCCGACCGGCACGGTCATGCGTACAGGGGTGTTGCGGGAGCTGGTGGAATGGTTCGAAGCCGAGGGGGGCATCCTGATTTCGGACGAGATTTACCACGGGCTGGAATACGGCGGACGCGCGGTCAGTGCCCTGGAGTTCGGTCAGCACACATTCGTCGTCAACAGCTTTTCGAAGTATTTCGGCATGACCGGCTGGCGTCTGGGCTGGGTGGTCGTGCCGGAGGCATACGCGGCCGCCGTGGAACGGGTGGCTCAGAACATCTTCATTTCCGCGCCCACCCTGTCCCAGTACGCGGCGCTGGCGGCATTCTCGGAAGAAAGTCGCGCCGAACTCGAACGCCGCCGACGGGCTTTCGAGGCGCGCCGTGATTTTCTTTGGGGGGAACTGGTGAAACTGGGATTCGGAGTGCCGGTCGCGCCGTCCGGAGCGTTCTACATCTATGCCGACTGCTCGGCGTTTGCCGAAGACAGCGCGGAGTTCGCCGCGCGCCTCCTGGAGACGGCCGGCGTCGCGGTGACACCGGGCAAGGACTTCGGCGCCCAGTCGCCGGAGCGTTATCTGCGTTTCGCCTATACGGCCGACATTCCGGTGCTGCAGGAGGCGGTCGGACGGATTCGCCGTTTCGTGACCGGTTAAAAGGCCGGTATCAACGGCCCCGGCCGATTTCCTGCATCTGGGCTTCGATCCAGCGCTCGGCTCGAGCGGTGACTTCCGCCGCGTCGAGACTGGCGGCATCGATCGCTGGTCCGACGCGGACCTGGATGGTACCGGGGTACTTCAGGAAAGCGCGGCGGCTCCAGTATTCGCCGGCATTGTGCGCTACCGGCACCACCGGACAGCCGGCGCGGTGGGCCAGCATGGCGCCGCTGGCGCCGTAGTGTCCCTTCTTGCCGGGGGCGACGCGGGTGCCTTCCGGGAACACGACCACCCATAGCCCTTCTTTCAGCCGTTTGACGCCCTCGTTCAGCACCTGCCTGAGCGCCGCCGTCTTGTGCGCCCGGTTGATGGCGATGGGCTTGAGCGTCGCCATCGCCCAGCCCCAGACCGGCAGCCTCAGCAGTTCTTGCTTGAGGATGAAGACCAGGGGCGGGAAGATCACCTGCAGCGCGAGGGTTTCCCAGGCCGACTGGTGTTTGCAGAGGATGACGCCGGGCTGGAGCGGAATGTTTTCCCGGCCCTGGACCTGGAAGTCCAGCCGGCACACGATCCTCAACATCCAGAGATTGAACCGGACCCAGCGGTTGGCCAGAGCCCAGCGTACGCCGAACGAGAAAGGACGAGCAGCGATCATGCATGGCGCGATGACCAGCGTCGAGAGGGCCATGCCTGCGAAAAACACCGCCGAACGCAGAATGATCTCAAGTCTGGCTGAAAACGATGTGTTGTGCGGCTGCATAGAGGTCGGGGAAGGTGGGGACATCGAGTTCGGGATTCCGCTCCAGCGTGCGCATGCCCTTGCCGGTTTCGACCAGGATCGGCGCAGCGCCCGCCGCCGCCGCCGCCTCGATGTCGCGCAGCGAATCGCCCACGGCCGGCGTGCCGGCGAGTTCCGCATCGTATTTTTCGGCGAAGGCGTAGAACAGCCCAGGCCGGGGTTTGCGGCAGCCGCAGACGTCTTCGGGGCCATGCGGGCACAGGAAAATGTCGAAGATTTCGCCGCCGGTCTCCCGGACCAGGGTGCGCATCTTGTCGTGGATCGCTTCCAGCGCGGCGGGACTGAACAATCGGCGGGCAATGCCGGACTGATTGGTCAGCACCACGACCCGGAAGCCGTGGCGGGTCAGCAGGGCAATGGCGTCGAGGCTGCCGGGAATCGGGCGCCATTCCTCCGGCGACTTGATGTAGTGGTCGGAGTCTTCGTTGATGACGCCATCCCGGTCCAGGATCACATAGCGCATGTCATTGAGCCGGCTGCAGGGTGGAGATGTCGGCGACGTTCAGGAACAGCCCCTCGACCAGGGCCAGCAGCCCGAGCCGGTTGCTGCGCAGGGACACGTCCTCGCACATCACCATCACCGTGTCGAAGAATGCGTCGACGCAGTCCCGCAGTTGTGCCAGGCGACACAGCGCTGTGGTGTAGTCGCGGGCGTGCAGCAGCGGCAGGATGTCGGCGTGCGCCTTGCGGGCCGCTGCCAGCAGTGCCTTTTCCGAAGGCTCGATCAGGATCCGTTCCTCCGCATTCGCGACCACCGTTTCGCCCGATTTGCGCAGGATGTTGCGGATGCGTTTGTTGGCCGCGGCGAGGCTTTCGGCGGCAGTGAGGCCGCGGAATTCGCGTACCGCAGCGAGCCTGTCCAGGAAATCGGCCAGGTTGGTTGGCCGGATCGCCAGGACGGCCTCGAACTCGTCGTGGCGGTAACCCTGCTCCAGGCAGTAGCCGCGCAGGCGCTCGTAGATGAAGTCCAGCAGCGCCGAGCGGGTCGCCTCTGGATCGAAGCCATGGGGGAGCAGGTTCAACGCCTTTTCCAGCAGGACTTCGACATCCAGGTCGAGCCGTTTCTCAATCAGGATGCGGATGATGCCCAGTGCGGCACGGCGCAAGGCATAAGGGTCGCGGTCCCCGCTGGGGACCAGGCCGACGCTGAAGATGCCGGCCAGAGTGTCGATCTTTTCCGCCAGCGCCAGGATTTCGCCGGTGCGCGAAGCCGGCAGCGCGCCGCCCGACACCTTGGGCAGATACTGTTCCTCGATGGCGAGCGCTACTTCGTAGGGTTCTCCTTCCGCAAGGGCGTAATAGCGGCCCATGAGACCCTGCAGTTCGGTGAACTCGCCGACCATGTGGGTCAGGAGGTCGGCTTTCGCCAGCAGGGCGGCGCGCTCGACAAAGCTGGGATCCACGTTCAGGGACTCGGCAATGAACACCGCCAGCTGCTGCACCCGCCGGGTCTTGTCGAGCACCGAGCCGAGCTTGTTCTGGAAGGTGACCTGGCCCAGTTCCTCGACCCGCTCTTCCAGGGTGCGCTTGCGGTCCTGGTTCCAGAAGAATTCGGCGTCCGCCAGACGCGGCCGGACCACGCGTTCGTTGCCCTCGCGCACGAACTCGGGCCGGCGGCTGTCGATGTTGCTGAAGGTGATGAAATGGGGCAGCAGTCCGCCTTCGGCGTCGACCACCGGGAAGTATTTCTGATTGTCCTGCATGGTGGTGATCAGGACTTCCGGTGGCAGGCTCAGATAGCGCGCCTCGAAGCCACCCAGCACCGGCACCGGCCATTCGACCAGGGCGGTGATCTCGTCCAAGAGATTGGGGTCGATCAGCGGCTTGCCGTTCACCGTCGCGGCGGTTTCCACGGCGAGCCGCTCGATGCAAGCGCGGCGCTCGCCGAAGTCCGGCAGCACATGGCCTCGAGTAGTCAGCAGGCCGGCGTATTCAGTGGGATTCGTGATCTCGATCGGGTCCGGCGCATGGCAGCGGTGGCCGCGGGTGGTCCGGCCTGAGGCGACGCCGAGAATCTCGCACTCGACTACCGTACCGCCGTAGAGCAGTACCACCCACTGCACGGGGCGGACGAATTCGGCCAGTCCCGAGCCCCAGCGCATGCGCTTGGCGATGGGCAGCGCGGTCAGTGCCTGGCGGATGATATCGGGGATCAGCGCTTCGGTGGCTCGGCCTCGGACTTCCTGGATCACGCCCACCCACTCGCCTTTCTCGGTCTTCAGGGTGATGAGCTGATCGGTGGTGACGCCGCAGCTTCTGGCGAAGCCCACGGTGGCCTTGGTGGGCGCCCCCTGGGCATCGTAAGCCGCGTTCAGCGCCGGGCCGCGCCGCTCGATGGTCTGGTCCGGCTGGGCCGCCGCCAGTCGGCGGACCAGCAGGGCGAGCCGGCGCGGCGTGGCGTAGGCTTCGATGCCGGCATACGACAGGCCGGCTTTTTCCAGCCCGGCAGCCACGTGGTCCTTGAGCGCTTCGCTCAGCTTGAGCAGGGATTTCGGCGGCAGCTCCTCGGTGCCCAGTTCGAACAGAAGATCGCGGGTCTCAGCCATGAGCGTGCTCCTCCTTGGCGTCGAGCATCGGGAATCCCAAGGCTTCGCGGCGCTGGTAATAGGCTTCGGCCACGGCCTTGGCGAGTTCGCGCACCCGCAGGATGAAGCGCTGGCGCTCGGTGACCGAGATGGCCCGGCGGGCATCGAGCAGGTTGAAGGTGTGCGAGGCCTTCAGCACCATCTCGTAGGCTGGGAGGGGCAGCCCCAGCGCGATGAGCTGGCGGCATTCGCGCTCGTAGGTGTCGAAGGCGCTGAAGAGGAATTCGGTGTTGGCATGCTCGAAGTTGAAGGCCGACATCTCGACCTCGTTCTGATGGAACACGTCGCCGTAACGGACGATGCCCTGAGGTCCCCGCGTCCAGACCAGGTCGTAGACGTTCTCCACGCCCTGCACGTACATGGCGATGCGCTCCAGGCCGTAGGTGATCTCGCCGCTGACCGGCCGGCAGTCGAGGCCGCCGACCTGCTGGAAATAGGTGAACTGGGTCACTTCCATGCCGTTCAGCCAGACTTCCCAGCCCAGGCCCCAGGCGCCGAGCGTGGGCGATTCCCAGTTGTCCTCGACGAAGCGGACGTCGTGTTCGAGGAGGTCGAAGCCGAGCAGGCGCAGCGAGCCGAGATAGAGTTCCTGGATGTCGGGCGGCGAGGGCTTCAGCACCACCTGGAACTGGTAGTAATGCTGCAGCCGGTTGGGGTTGTCGCCATAGCGGCCGTCGGTGGGGCGGCGCGAGGGCTGCACGTAGGCGGTGTTCCAGGGTTCCGGGCCGATGGCGCGGAGGAAGGTCGCGGGATGGAAAGTTCCGGCGCCGACCTCCAGATCCAGCGGCTGGAGGATCACGCAGCCTTGCTCGGCCCAATAGCGTTGGAGGGTCAGGATCAGATCCTGGAAGCTCGGGGTTTCGGGGGCGTTCGACGTAGGCACAAGCGGTCCGAAAGGTTTTCGTGCGGGCGGGAATTATATCCGAAAGTATGGGGTCAGCCCTTGGGGCGCGCGGCCGACTTCAGCCGGAACAGGCCGGAGATGTCGTCGTCGCCGTATCCCCGGGCCATGAGTTCGGCGTAGTCGTCCCGGCTCCGGGTGCTCAGCGGCAGGGGGATTCCCAATCTTTCCGCCATCTCCAGGCAGATGTTCAGGTCCTTGTGGTGCAGGGACAGCTTGAAGCCGGGCTGGAAGCTGCCGCGGATCATGGTCTTGCCGCGTTTGTCCAGGAACCAGTTGCCGGCGGCGCCGCCGGAGACCACGTCGATGACCTTGTCCAGATCCAGATCCAAGGCTTGCCCGAATGCCAGTGCCTCGGTGACGGCCTGGTTGATGCCGGCGCACATCACCTGGTTCACCGCTTTCGTGGCCTGGCCGGCGCCGGTGTCGCCCATGTGCATGAGGCGGTTGCCCATTGCTGCGAGCACCGGCCGGACTTTTTCCACGGTTTCGGCCCGGCCGCCGATCATCAGGGCCAGGGTGCCGTCGCGGGCGCCCTCGACGCCGCCGCTCACCGGGGCATCGAGAAAATCGCCGCCCGCCTGGCGGACGGCCTCGGCGGCGCGGCGGGCGGTGGCCACGCCGACCGTCGAGCAGTCGACGATGACCGCGCCCGGTCGGAGTCCGGGTGTGAGGGCTGCGATCACCTCCAGCACATCGGCATCCGCCGAAACGCAGGTCACGATCACGTCGCAGGCCGGAGCCATTTCCGTGAGCGTTGCCCAGGCAGGGGCGCCGGTCTCGGCGGCGAATGCCCGGGCTTTTTCCGGCGTACGGTTCCAGACGCCGGCCAGCAGGCCCGCCCGCCGGAGGTTGCGGGCCATGCCCAGTCCCATGGCGCCGAGCCCGACGAAGCCGGTCTTCATGCTCATTCCTCCAGGTAGGTGTAGTTGCTGAGTCCCGCGATCAGCTCGCTTTCGTACTGCTTGCGCTGGTGCATCGGGATGTCGGCTTCGATCAGCTTCTTGCGGTAGGAACGTTCCAGTTCGTCAGGATCGATGTGGACATAGCGCAGCAGATCGTCGGCGCCGTCGCCCCTCCGGGTGTGGGTGAAGGTATAACCGCCCGCGCCGTCCAGTTCGACATCCACCGAGTGGGTGTCCCCGAACAGATTGTGCATGTCGCCCAGGATTTCCTGGTAGGCGCCGACCAGGAAGAAGCCTATCAGGTAGGGTTCGCCGGGGGCCGGCGCATGCATACGCAGGGTGTTCTCGATGCTCTGCCGGTCGATGTAGGCGTTGATCCGTCCGTCGGAATCGCAGGTCATGTCCTGGATCACGGCGCGGCGGGTGGGTTCTTCGCCAAGCCGTTGCAGCGGCATGACCGGGAAGATCTGATCGATCGCCCAGGCATCGGGAATCGACTGGAAGACCGAGAAATTGCAGAACAGCTTGTCGGCCAGGCGCTCGTTGAGCTCGTCCAGCACGGCCCGGTGGGCCCTCAGCCGGATGTCGAGACGCTGCTGCACTTCGTGGCAGAGGGTGGCGTGGAGCCGTTCGGCTTCTGCCAGCTGGTCCAGGCCGATCTTGCCTTGAACGTACATGGTCCGGGTTTCGGCGAGGTCGAACTCGGCATCGTGGTAGATGCCCAGTACCGATTCGCTGTCCACCCGGCGGAGCAGGTCCTCCAGGTCCTTCAATGGCTGGGCCACCGAGGCGGAGACCGGGCTGGCGTCATAGGTGGCCGCCTCGATGTCGACGACGTTGGTTACCAGCACGGCATGGTGCGCGCTCATCGCCCGACCGGCTTCGGTGATCAGGTCCGGCTGGGGCAGTCCCTGTTCGGCACAGAGTTCGGAGAAAGCCCGCACGATGCTGTGGGCGTATTCATCCACGCTGTAGTTGATCGAGCAGTCGCTGACCGAATGCGTGCCTTCGTAGTCGATGCCGAGGCCGCCGCCGACGTCGACATGATCGACCGGCGCCCCCAGCCGCCGTAGTTCCGCATAGTAGCGGCCGGCTTCGCGCAGGGCGGTCTTGACGTCATTGATGTTGGCCACCTGGGATCCCATGTGGAAATGCATCAGCCGTACCCAGCCGAGTCCTCCGGCGCGCTCCAGCCGTTTGAGGAACTTCAGGATTTCACCCGCGTGCAGGCCGAATTTCGATTTTTCGCCGCCGCTATTCTGCCATTTGCCGGCGCTGATGCTGGAGAGCCTGATCCGTACACCGAGCTGCGGGGCGATGCCGAGCGCTTCGGATTCGCTCACCACCAGTTCGAGTTCAGACAGTTTTTCGACCACGATGAAGACCCGCAGCCCCAACCGGCTGCCGATCAGGGCCAGCCGGATGTAGGCGCGATCCTTGTAGCCATTGCAGATGATGGTGCCGGACTCCGCCAGGGCAAGGATGGCGAGCAGTTCCGATTTGCTGCCGGCCTCGAGGCCGACGCCGCCGGCGCGGAGAATGTTCTCGATGACGTTGCGCTGCTGGTTGACTTTGATCGGGTACACCGGCGTATAGCCGGCTCCGTAGTGGTAGGCGGCCCGCGCCTTGCCGAACGCCGACGTCAGAAGGCGGACCCGGTCGTGCAGGATGTGGGGAAAGCGCATCAGCACGGGCAAGGACAATCCCTCGGCACGGACGCCGCGGGCAATGGCGGCGATGCTTACGCCTCCCTCGACGCTTCCCCGCTGCGGACAGACCACGACTTCGCCCTCCGGCGCGATGTTGAAATACCCATCGCTCCAGTGCTCGATGGCGTAAGTGTCGCGGGCGTCGCTCAGCGTCCAGTTCGCTTTTGTCATGGGGACTGTCTTTCAAAAACCTCCAATTATGGGGAGAATGCGACATTTTTTCCACGCAGGAGGAGTTCCATGTGCGACGCACAGGACTGGTTTACCGAATCCTATCCCGATAATGGCAGTGCGCTGTCGCTGAAAGTCAGGGCTAAGCTGCACGAGGAGCAGACACCCTTCCAGCGCATCGAGATCTACGATACCGAATCGTTCGGCAAGCTCATGGTGATCGACGGCTGCACCATGGTGAGCGACCGCGACAATTTCCTCTATCACGAAATGATGACGCATCCCGTGCTGTACACCCATCCCGCCCCGAAGACCGTGTGGATCATCGGCGGCGGAGACTGCGGCAGCCTGCGAGAGGTGTTGAAGCACTCTGAAGTCGAGAAGGCGGTGCAGATCGACATCGACGAGCGGGTGACGCGGCTGGCGGAACGGTATTTCCCCGAACTGTGCGAAGCCAACGGCGACCCCCGCGCGGAGCTGTTGTTCATCGACGGCATCCAGTGGGTGAAGGAGGCGCCGGATGGGTGCGTCGACGTCATCATCGTCGACAGCACCGATCCCGTCGGTCCGGCGGAAGGGCTGTTCAACGAGGCGTTTTTTCGCCAATGCCACCGCTGTCTGCGCACCGACGGTATCCTGGTGCAGCAGAGCGAATCGCCCCTGTTCCACCTGCCTCTCATTGCCTCGATGCACCGCATCATGCGGCAGGCGGGTTTTGCCCAGACGCGCACGCTGTTCTTCCCGCAATTCATCTATCCCTCGGGCTGGTGGAGCGCGACCATGGCGGGGAAGGGGGACCTGAACCGGTTCCGCGCGGATGCGGCGGAGGCGAAGCTGTTTCCGACCCGGTATTACAACGCGGACATCCACCGGGCCGCGTTCGCCGTTCCGGAATTTTTCGGCGATGCCCTGCGCGAGTTGGTCTGAGCGCATGACAGCCGGCCATTTGTCAAGATGCGATCGGTCCGATACCATTTGTCGCCATGGAAGCTGATCGCATATACGATTATCTGGAGCGGATTTCGAACCTCATCCGCATGGATGCGCGCCGGTCCGAAAGCTTCAAAGGGCTGCAGCCCGTGCAGCTCGAAGCCCTCCATTATCTGGCCAGCTGCAACCGCTACAGCAATACGCCGCTGGCCGTCGCCGAATATCTCGGACTGACCAAGGGGACGGTCTCGCAAACCCTGGCCGTCCTGGAAAACAACGGCCTGATCGTCAAGGAAAGCGATGCCCGCGACCGGCGCGTGGTGCACGTGCTGTTGACCGAGACCGGCCGGCGGCTGCTGGACGAGTCGATTCCGCCCCGCGTGCTGCGCGCGGCACTGCGCGCGATTCCGCAGGATCAGCGTCCGTTGCTCGAATCCGCCCTCGCCGGCGTGCTCCAGGCGATGCAGGTCGCCAACCGGCTCAAGACTTTCGGGGCCTGCAAGAGCTGCCGTCATCACATCGTTCTGGAAGACGCCAGCCGCCGATGCGGCCTCACCGGCGAACGACTGTTCGAGGAGGATGCCGAGATGATCTGCCGCGAGCATCAACTGCCCGCCGGGGATTGAGGAGGGCGGACAGCCGGGAAAGCTGTCCGTGTAGTCCTTGTTGTGTCGCCGGGGCTGCGCCGTTACAGCGCCTGGTCGCCCGTCTCGCCGGTGCGGATGCGGATCGCCTGGTCGATGGAAGTGATGAAGATTTTGCCATCGCCGATCTTTCCCGTGTTGGCCGCCTTGACGATGGCATCGACTGCCGCATCGACCAGCGTGTCGGCCACTGCGATTTCCAGTTTCACCTTCGGGAGGAAATCCACGACGTATTCGGCCCCGCGGTAAAGTTCGGTGTGGCCTTTTTGCCGGCCGAACCCCTTGACTTCGGTGACCGTCAGTCCACTCACGCCGATATCGGAAAGCGCTTCGCGCACGTCGTCGAGCTTGAAGGGTTTGATGATTGCAGTGATGAGTTTCATGATCGTCTCCGCGGATCGTTGTTCTTTCAGGTGAGCGAATCGTGGCAGCAGCCGCTAGGCCGGTTTGTTCCGGATGATGTCTTCGACGACCGCCGGGTCGGCCAGTGTCGACGTATCTCCCAGTTGATCCAGCTCGTTGGCTGCGATCTTTCGCAGGATGCGCCGCATGATTTTACCCGATCTCGTCTTCGGCAGGGCCGGCGTCCACTGGATGATGTCAGGGGTCGCGATCGCGCCGATTTCCTCCCGGACCAGTTCGATCAGTTGCCGTTTCAGGTCCTCGCTCGGGACGGCATCGGCGACCAGGGTGACATAGGCGTAGATGCCCTGGCCCTTGATGTTGTGCGGGTAACCGACCACCGCGGCTTCGGCGACGCTGTCGTGCAGTACCAGGGCGCTCTCGATTTCGGCGGTTCCCATGCGGTGCCCCGAGACGTTGATCACGTCGTCCACCCGTCCGGTGATCCAGTAATAACCGTCGGCATCCCGGCGCGCGCCATCGCCGGTGAAGTACTTCCCCGGATAGAGGGCGAAATACGTTTCACGGAAACGATCGTGATTGCGGAATACGGTACGCGCCTGGCCTGGCCAGGATGCGGCGATCGCCAGGACGCCCTCTGCCGGGCCCGTCAGCTCGTTGCCCTGGGGATCCAGGATGACGGGGACGACGCCGAAGAAGGGGCGGGTGGCGGAGCCGGGTTTGAGCGGTGTGGCGCCGGGCAGTGGGGTGATCATGATGCCGCCGGTTTCGGTCTGCCACCAGGTGTCGAGCACGGGGCAGCGTTTCTCGCCGACTTCCTGGTAATACCATTCCCAAGCTTCCGGATTGATGGGTTCGCCGACCGAGCCCAGTATTCGCAGGCTGTGGCGGTCGGCCTGCTTCACCCAGTCCGCGCCCAGTCCCATCAGCGCCCGGATGACCGTCGGCGCCGTGTAGAAAATGCTGACCTGATATTTGTCGATGATCTGCCATAGCCGTGCCGGTGTGGGGTAGGTCGGCACGCCCTCGAACATCAGTGTGGTCGCCCCGTTGCACAAGGGGCCGAAGACCACGTAGCTGTGGCCGGTGATCCAGCCGATGTCCGCGGTGCACCAGTACACTTCGCCGTCGCGGTAATCGAACACGTATTTGTGCGTAACGGCGGCAAACAGCAGGTAGCCGCCGGTCGTATGGACCACCCCTTTCGGCTTGCCGGTCGAGCCGGAAGTGTAGAGGATGAACAGCGGGTCTTCCGCATCCATGTCCTCGGGGGGGCAGTCGGCCGATGCGGATTGCACGGCCTCGTGAAACCAGTGGTCGCGCCCCGCGGTCCAGTCCACCGGACGGCCCGTATGGCGGACCACCAGCACGGTTTCGACATGCGGGCACTGGCTCAGCGCGGCGTCGACGTTACGTTTGAGCGGGACGAATTTGCCGCCCCGTCGGCCTTCGTCGGCGCAGATCAGGACGCGGCAATCGGCATCCAGAATCCGGTCTTTCAATGCCTCGGACGAAAACCCGCCGAACACGATCGAGTGGATGGCGCCTATATGGGCACAGGCCAGCATGGCTACGGCGGCTTCCGGGATCATCGGCAAATAGATGCACACCCGGTCACCCTTGCCTACGCCATGGGATTTGAGCACATTGGCAAACCGGCAGACCCGGTCGTGCAGCTCGCCGTAGGTCAGGGCGCGCTGGTCGCCGGGCTCGTCGCCCTCCCACAGAATGGCCGTTTGGTCGCGCCGGTCAGCCAGATGGCGGTCCAGACAATTGTAAGACACGTTAAGGCGGGCACCGGAGAACCATTCGATGGATGGGGTATGGAAATTCCAGCGCGCCACCCGCTGCCAGGGGGTGTTCCAGCTGATGAACTCCTGAGCCAGCTCGGCCCAGAATCCTTCCGGGTCCCTGATAGACCGGTCATACATTTCCCGATAGATTTCGTCGGTTATTCTGGCGGACGTCGCAATATCGGAGGGCACGGGGTAGACATGTTCTGTTTTCATTCGATTGTCGCTCGTCCGGTCGGCTGCGGACCGGGAATTATACTCAGGAAGCACCGGTCAAATCGGGTGAATTTTAGGGCGGCATCGGTGACAATGAAATCGAAAACCAGTCCACGGTATCGCAGGCATTCGCCGGTGGCGGTTACCTGGACAACAGGTGTTCGTTTCCTTCATGCAAATAGGGTTTTTCTTGCCCGGAAAGGTATACAATGCGGGGCGAGGTTAAATGGAAGGGGCGTTGTCGCGGACGTTCGCGATAACGGGTGGTGCGAATGCCGCTTCGGCTCATGGGCCGCGGCCGGCGTGTCTGTTGAGGATGAAAATGATGTCGTCTGAAGTCGTTTTGGGGTTGGACGGGAGCCTCGTCGAAGGTTTGGGATATGCCGAAGAGGTGGTCGAGATCGAAATCGAAATGGATGCCGGGGGGGAGAGCGAAAGGGACGCCGAGGATGGCTGCGGCGCCGAGATCTGGTGCGAGGATATCGTCGATGACGGCGGAGATACGGTCGAGACGGGTTCGGAGCTTGATGCAACACGCATCTACATGAACCAGTTGGGGAAATGGAGGCTTTTGACGGCGGAGGAGGAAAAACACTTCGGGCGGCTCGCCCTCGAGGGTGACGAGGATGCCCGCCGCCTCATGATCGAAAGCAATCTGCGCCTGGTCGTCAAGATTGCGCGCCGCTATCTGAACCGCGGATTGCCTTTGCTCGATCTGATCGAGGAGGGCAATCTCGGCCTGATCCGCGCCGTCGAAAAGTTCGAGCCGGAACGTGGTTTCCGTTTTTCCACCTATGCCACGTGGTGGATACGGCAGACGATCGAGCGCGCTCTGATGAGTCAGGTCCGGGCGATCCGGCTTCCAATCCACGTGGCTAAGGAAATGAACGCCGTCCTGAAGGCCTATCGGAGCCTTTCCGCCAAGATGCAGGGCACGCCAACGGCCCAGGACGTGGCCCGGCAACTCGACAAACCGTCCGAGCGCGTCGAACAGCTTCTCAGGCTGAGTGAAAAAGATTTGTCGGCCGATGCGCCGATCACGGCCGATTCTTCCAAATCCTTGCTGGACATGGCGCCGGATGACAGCCAGAGTCCGGTTACCGACACGCTGCTCGCCGAGCGGATTGAACAGAAAATCGACGAATGGCTGGGACGGCTGAACCCGCGCCAGCGGGAAGTCCTCCAGCGCCGTTTCGGCCTCGGCGGGCATGAGGTATCGACGCTCGAGGCAGTGGCCGCGGACTTGGGAGTGACACGCGAACGGGTGCGTCAGATTCAGCGGGAGGCTCAGCTCAAGCTCCGTTCGATCCTGGAGGCGGAAGGCTATACGGCGGATGCGGTCTTGCAGAGTTGAGCAGGCCCGTCGACCCTGCGTTCGATCTGCGCTAAATTTAGCTGGAATGCAACGGCTTCGAGAGACAACCATGATGCTTCGTAAACTCGGAAGCCTGGGACTTGCCGCCGGCTTGGCGGCATGCGCTTCTCTGGAGGAGAAGGTCCAGGATACGGAACAATTGTTGGCGGCGGCGGGATTCAAGATCAACTATGCACAAACGGCGGAGCAGCAGGCCAATGTCAAGGGGATGACTCAGTACAAACTGGTTGCGCATCCGAAAGGTGACAAAGTGATGTACATTTACGCGGATGCCAACATTTGTCAGTGCATCTATGTCGGCGATGCGGATGCCTACGCCCGCTTCCAGAAGCTCGCTGTGGAAAAGGAAATCGCCGACGAACAGAGGCAGGCGGCGGAAACCAACCTCGACGCCACCATGAATTGGGGCATGTGGGGGCCTGGATTGTGGTGGCCGTGAACGGCGGTCGCCCGCCCCGTTGATCGATCAACCCGAGGCGCCCTTTCAGTGCGTTCTTTGGGAGCCTATTTGCGCCAGAACGCCGGCGTGAAAATGATCAGTGCCGTGAAAACCTCGATGCGGCCCAGAAACATCGCGATGGTGCATGTCCAAGTCTGGAAGTCGGAAAGCGCGGCGTAATTGCTGGCCGGCCCCACCACGTTGAGTCCGGGGCCCGCGTTGTTGATACTGGCGATGATGGCGGAGAAGGATGACACCATGTCCAGCCCGCTGACCACCAGCAGCAACGTCAGAATGACGATGCTCATGAAATAGACGAAGATGAAACCGAGCACCGACAGGATGATATTGGAGGGAATCACCATGTGTCCGATCTTGAGCGGATTGACCGCCGTCGGATGGGTGAGCAGCAGCATCTGCAATTGACTTTGTTTGATCAGGATCAGTGTGCGCATCATTTTGATGCCGCCCCCCGTCGAGCCGGTACAAGCCAGAACGCTGCTCAGGAATAACATCCATAGCGGTGCGAACAAAGGCCACTGGTTGTAGTCCACCGAGGCGAACCCGCAGTCGGTGGCGATGGACACGACGTTGAAGCTCGCATGCCGCAGAGCGGTCCAGAAATCAGAATAACTTTGGTGTGCGACCAGGAACAGCGCGATGGCCACGCAGCTACCCAGCGCCAGAACCAGGTAGGGAATGGCCTCGATGTCATGCCGATACACCTTCAGACTCCGGGCGTGGATCGCCAGGAAGTGGGTCGCGAAGTTCATGCCCGCGACCAACATGAAGACCATCAGGACCCCTTCGATCAGGGGGGAGTCGAAATAACCGACGCTGGCGTCATGAGTCGAGAAGCCGCCCAGGCTCATGGCGGCGAAGGCATGGCAGACGGCGTCCAGCCAGCTCATGCCGGCCATCTTGAGGCACAGGATGCAAGCCGCGGTAATAGATGCGTAAACCAGCCAAAGTTTTTTGGCGGTCTCCGTGATCCGGGGTGTCAGCTTGTTTTCTTTCATGGGGCCGGGCGTTTCCGCCATGAACAACTGGCGTCCGCCGATGCCGAGGACGGGGAGGATCGCAACCGCCAACACGATGATTCCCATCCCCCCGAGCCAGTTCAGTTCGTGCCGCCAGAGATTGATGGCGGGTGGCAGCTGATCCAGGCCGGCCAGCACCGTCGCCCCGGTGGTGGTCAATCCAGACATGGCTTCGAAATAGGCGTCCGTGAACGACAGCCCTTCGATGTACGATATCAGCGGGAACGTGGCGAAGGCCGCCATTCCGGTCCAGGCCAGCACGACGAGGATGAAGCCGTCTTTGGACTTCAGATCGTAGCGGTACTGCCGGGTGGCGATCCAAAGTAAAGCGCCGGCGCCGATGGTGAAGAGCGCGTCTTCGATGAAGAGAAGGGCAGTACCGTCACCCGTCAGCAGGGATGCCATGATCGGGAGCAGATAGGTCAGACTGAAGACGATCAGCATCAGTCCGAAGACGCGGGCCAAAGACAGCAGGCGCTTCACGGTGCTACGGGAGGCAGGCCAGGACATCGTCAACGGCATTGTTGGGATAGGCATGGGCACCATGCCGCGCTCAGATTGCCGGCGCGGGCCGCTCTGCGGGATCGGGGCCATGATCCCGGCGCGCCCGACGACCTTGGGCGGTTCATGGGGGCGTCGGATTTACCGCGGCAAGTCGGATCGGCCCATGAGGAACTCGTCCACCGCGCGGGCTGCCTGGCGTCCCTCGCGTATGGCCCAGACTACCAGCGACTGTCCTCGCCTCATGTCGCCGGCCGCGAAGATCTTGTCCACCGAAGTCCGATAGTTTCGAGTATCCGCCTGGACATTGCCGCGTTCGTCCAGCCGGACGCCGGTTTCCTGCAGCAGTCCCTCCTGTACCGGATGGACGAAGCCCATGGCGAGTAGAACCAGGTCGGCCTGGAGTGTGAACTCGGTGCCGGGGATTTCCTCCATGACCCAGCGCCCGCCTTCCTGTTTCCAGTTGACCTTGATGCAATGGATCGCGGTCACCTTGCCGTTTTCACCGCTGAAACGCTTGGTTGCGATGCTCCAATGCCGTTCACAGCCCTCCTCCTGGGAGGAAGAAGTGCGTAGCCGGTTCGGCCAGTTCGGCCAGGTGAGACTCTTGTCTTCCTTGGCCGGCGGTTGGGGCAGGATTTCCAACTGCACCACCGAGGCGGCTCCCTGGCGCACCGAGGTGCCAATGCAGTCGGAACCGGTATCGCCGCCGCCGATGACGATGACGTGTTTGTCGGTCGCCAGAATGCCTTCTGCTTCGTCTATCGTATCACCGGCAACACGCCGGTTCTGCTGCTTGAGGAACTCCATCGCGAAATGGATGCCGGCCAATTCGCGTCCGGGGACGGGCAGGTCGCGCGGTTTTTCCGATCCGCCCGCCAGCACGATGGCGTCGAAATCGGCCGTCAGCCGGCTCAGGGGAATATTGGCTCCGATGTGGCAGTTGGGACGGAAGATCACGCCTTCCGCCTGCATCTGTGCGATGCGGCGGTCGATCAGGTGCTTTTCCATCTTGAAGTCGGGAATGCCATAGCGCAGCAGGCCGCCGATGCGGTCGGCCTTCTCATAGACCACCACGCCGTGACCGGCGCGAGCCAGTTGCTGGGCGCAGGCGAGACCGGCCGGCCCGGAGCCGACGACCGCGACCCGCTTGTCAGTGCGCTTGAGCGGAATCTGCGGCCGGATCCGGTTCTCTTCCCAGGCCTTGTCCACGATCGAGCATTCGATGGTCTTGATGGTAACCGGCTCGTCGTTGAGATTCAGCGTGCAGGCCGCCTCGCAAGGAGCCGGGCAGATGCGGCCGGTGAATTCCGGGAAGTTGTTGGTGCTGTGCAGCACCTCGATCGCTTCCTCCCAGTTGCCCTGGTACACCAGATCGTTCCAGTCCGGAATGATGTTGTTGATCGGGCAGCCCTGGTGGCAATACGGGATGCCGCAGTCCATGCAGCGGGCGCCCTGGCGGCTGACTTCCTCGTCGCTCAGCGGCACGATGAATTCGCGGTAGTGCTGAATCCGGTCGGCGACCAGGGTATAACGCCGATCCTGCCGCGCGATTTCCATGAAACCGGTGGGTTTTCCCATTTTTCTCGATACCTCGTTCTTGATTTTGTGGGCCGGGCTCAGTGAGGCGCGGCTGCACCGGTTCGGGTTTGCTGCATCTTCTCCAGCGCTTTGCGGTAGTCCACTGGCATGACTTTGACGAACTTGGCAGCATAGCAACCCCAGTCGTCCAGAATCAGGCGGGCACGGCCGCTGCCGGTATAGCGCAGGTGTTTTTCGATCAGAAAACGCAGGCGTCGCATGTCGTTGCGGGTCATGTCGCGCATGATGTCGACCATGCCGTGGGTCTCGAGATCCCCGCCCTGGTGCTCGAAGTGTTCCAGCGCGTCGTCCTCCGCAGGTACCGGCTCGAGCTCGACCATGGACAGGTTGCAGCGCCGTTCGAAATCACCGGATTCGTCCAGGACATAGGCGACACCGCCGGACATGCCGGCCGCGAAGTTGCGCCCGGTCGCGCCCAGTACCACCACTACGCCCCCGGTCATGTATTCACAGCCGTGATCGCCCACACCCTCCACCACGGCGATTGCGCCGGAATTGCGGACTGCGAAGCGCTCACCGGCGACGCCGCGGAAATAACATTCGCCGCTGATGGCGCCGTAGAGGACGGTGTTGCCGACGATGATGTTCTGCTCCGGCGTGATCGGACAATCGGCTGGCGGATAGATCGCCAGGCGGCCGCCGGAGAGTCCCTTGCCGACATAGTCGTTGGCCTCGCCTTCCAGTTCCAGCGTCACGCCGGCCGCCAGGAAGGCGCCGAAGCTCTGGCCGGCGGTGCCATGGGCCTTGATGTGGATGGTGTCATCCGGCAGTCCGGCGTGTCCATAGCGCTTGGCGATCTCGCCCGAGAGCATGGCGCCCACGGTCCGGTTGTAGTTGCGGATGTCGATGTCGATGTGGACCGGCTTCTTGTCTTCCAGTGCATGTCGGGCGAACTCGATCAGCTTGCGGTCGAGCGCCTTGTCCAGCCCGTGGTCCTGCGTTTCGCAATTGAAGATGGCGACGCCCGGCCCGGCTTCGGGTTTGTACAGAATCTTCGAGAGGTCGATGCGGGACGCTTTCCAATGGTCGATGGCCTTGCGCATGTCGAGTAGGTCGGAGCGGCCGACCATCTCCTCGTAGCGCCGGAAACCGAGCCGGGCCATGAGTTGGCGTACTTCCTCGGCGACGAAGAAGAAATAGTTCACTACGTGTTCGGGCTGGCCGGTGAAACGCTTGCGCAGCTCCGGATCCTGTGTCGCCACGCCTACCGGGCAGGTGTTCAGATGGCATTTGCGCATCATGATGCAGCCCTCGACGATAAGGGGGGCGGTAGCGAAACCGACCTCGTCCGCGCCGAGCAGGGCCGCGATCACCACGTCTCGACCGGTCCGCATGCCGCCGTCGGCCTGGACGCAGATGCGTCCGCGCAGACGGTTCAGCACCAGGGTCTGGTGGGTCTCGGCCAGGCCGATTTCCCAAGGCAGCCCCGCGTGCTTGATCGAGGTGATCGGGCTGGCGCCCGTGCCGCCGTCGTAGCCGGAAATGGTGACATGGTCGGCATGGGCCTTGGCGACGCCTGCCGCTACCGTGCCGACACCCACTTCCGACACCAATTTGACGCTGATGCGGGCCGCGGGATTGACATTCTTCAGGTCGTGAATCAGTTGTGCCAGGTCTTCGATCGAATAGATGTCGTGATGTGGCGGCGGCGAGATCAGACCAACGCCGGGAGTCGAATGACGCACCTTGGCGATGACCGCATCGACCTTGTGGCCGGGCAGCTGGCCACCTTCGCCCGGCTTGGCGCCCTGGGATATCTTGATCTGGATGTCGTCGGCGTTGACCAGGTACTCCGCCGTGACCCCGAAACGGCCGGATGCGACCTGCTTGATCGCCGATCGCAGGGAATCGCCGTTCGCCAAAGGCACGAAACGCTCCGGCAGCTCCCCGCCTTCGCCGGTATTCGACTTGCCGCCGATCCGGTTCATGGCGATCGCCAGGGTGGTGTGGGCCTCGTACGAGATCGATCCGAACGACATGGCGCCGGTGGCGAAGCGTTTGACGATTTCCCGGGCCGGCTCGACTTCGTCCAGTGGCACGGGTTCGACCGCGAAGCGGAAATCCATCAGGCCGCGCAGGGTCAACAGCTGCTCGTTCTGCTCGTTGATCAGCCGGGCATACTCGGCGTAGGTCGCCGGGTCGTTGGCGCGGGTGGCGTGTTGCAGCTTGGCGATGGTTTCCGGGGTCCACATGTGGCCCTCGCCGCGCAGCCGGTAGGCGTATTCGCCGCCGACGTCCAGCGCATTGCGGTAGAGCGGCGCATTACCGAAAGCCAGGCGATGACGGCGCACGGTTTCCTCCGCAACCTCCCTGAGCTCGATACCGCCCGTCGTGCATTCGGTTCCATGGAAATAACGGTCGAGCAAGTTCTCGCCCAGTCCGACGGCGTTGAAGATCTGCGCCCCGCAATAAGACTGGTAGGTGGAGATGCCCATTTTCGACATGATTTTGAGCAGCGCTTTGCCGATCGCCTTGATGTAACGCTTGTGGGCCTCGTCTTCGCTGATCTTTTCCGGCAGCGAGCCGAGCAGGTCGGATAGGGTATCGAAGGCGAGGTACGGGTTGACGGCCTCGGCGCCGTAACCAGCCAGGAGAGCGAAATGATGCACTTCGCGGGCTTCCCCGGTTTCCACCACCAAACCCGAATGCGTCCGAAGGCCGGCCCGGATCAGATGATGATGCACCGCCGAGGTGGCGAGGAGTGCCGGAATGGCGATGTGACCGGCGTCCATGCTCCGGTCCGACAGGATCAGGATGTTGTTGCCCTCCAGCACGGCCTGTTCCGCGCGTTTGCACAGCGCCTCGAGCGCCGGCTCCATGCCCGGGGCTCCGGCATCGGCCGGGAAGCAGATGCTCAGGGTCTTGGTCTTGAAAGCTCCCTGGGTGCGTGCCTCGATGCGGCGGATCTTTTCCAGGTCGCCGTTGCTGAGGATCGGCTGGTGCACCTCGAGCCGTTTGTTGTTGCCGCCGTTGTCCAGCGCCAGCAGGTTGGGACGTGGACCGATGTGGGACACCAGCGACATCACCAGTTCCTCGCGGATGGGATCGATCGCCGGATTGGTGACCTGAGCGAAACCTTGCTTGAAGTAGTCGTACAGCATCCGCGGCCGGTCCGACAGAACCGCGAGGGCGGCATCTGTGCCCATGGATCCGACCGGTTCCTGGCCGCTCAGGGCGATCGGCTTGAAAAAGACCTTGATGTCCTCCTGGGTGTAGCCGAAGGCCTGCTGACGGTCGAGCAGGGTGGCATGATCCGGTGCCATGGCGGCCACTTCGGTCGGCAGGTTCTGGACGTTGATTTGAGTCTTGTCCAGCCACTCCTGATAAGGGTGGCGACCGGCCAATTCATCCTTGATCTCCTGATCCTCGATGATGCGTCCCTGCTCCAGGTCGATCAGGAACATCTTTCCCGGCTGCAGTCGCCACTTCTTGACGATTTTGTGCTGCGGGACGTTCAGGACGCCCATTTCCGAACCCATGATGACATAGTCGTCATCGGTGATCAGATAGCGGGCGGGCCGCAGGCCGTTGCGGTCGAGGGTGGCGCCGATCTGGCGGCCGTCGGTGAAAGCCACGGCGGCGGGGCCGTCCCAGGGTTCCATCAGCGCCGAGTAATACTCGTAGAATGCCCGCCGCTTGGCATCCATCAGGGGATTGCCGGCCCAGGCCTCCGGAATCAGCAGCATCATGGCATGGACCAACGAATAGCCGCTGGCGACCAGCAGCTCGAGGGCGTTGTCGAAGCAGGCCGAATCGGACTGACCTTCCGCGATCAGGGGCCAGATCTTGTCCAGGTCCTCCCCCAGGAGTTCGGACTTCATCGACTGGCGGCGCGCCGCCATCCAGTTGATGTTGCCGCGGATGGTGTTGATTTCGCCGTTGTGGGCGATCATCCGGAACGGGTGGGCCAGATCCCAGGTCGGGAAGGTGTTGGTCGAGAAGCGCTGATGGACCAGCGCCAGGGCGGAGACAAGGCTCTCGTCGCGGAGGTCGAGGTAGTAGGACCCCACCTGGTCCGCCAGCAGCATCCCTTTATAGACGATGGTGCGCGACGACAGCGACGGCAGATAGAACATCCCGTCGCCGGCGAGTTGACCATCGCGGATGGCATTTTCGGCCTGCTTGCGGATGACGAACAGCTTGCGCTCGAAGGCATTCTGGTCGGCGCAGCCGGTGCCGCGGCCGATGAATACCTGGCGTATGAAAGGTTCCACGGCTTTGACCGTTTCGCCGATGCCGGTGTTGTCCACGGGGACATCGCGCCAGCCGAGCACTGTCTGCCCTTCGGCGATCACATACTGAGTCAGAATTTCCTCGCAGCTGCGCCGCTTCTGTGCGTCACGCGGCAGAAACAGCATGCCGACCCCGTAGTGTCCGGCTTCGGGAAGCGTGATGCCGAGTTTCGCGCACTCCTTGCGCAGAAATGCATCGGGCAGTTGGAGCAGGATGCCGGCGCCGTCGCCTGCCAGAGGATCGGCCCCCACCGCGCCGCGATGCGTCAGATTCTTCAGTATTTCCAGCCCCTGCAGAATGATGTCATGGCTCTTTTTGCCCTTGATGTGGGCGATGAAGCCGACGCCGCAAGCGTCGTGTTCGTGACGTGGATCGTACAGACCCTGCTTGTGGGGCAAAGTATGGTGGCTCATTGGGGTTACCTCTTGAGGATCGCGCCGGGTCAACGAGCGAACGCGTCTGGATTGGCGCCCCGCCCGTTCCGATACGTGACTTCGTCCGCTACGGCACGGCCGCGGTCTGCTCGGACTCGGTGATCGATGGAGCCGGACGGGTTCATGGCATTCGGGGGCGTGGGTCGGCCCGCAAAAAAATGGCTGGACACTATAGGGAATCGAACATGTATTTGCAACACGCCCGGTTTGCCGCGCGGTAGGGACAGTTGTTCAGGGGCTGTGAAAGGGGTATAGTGCACCGTTTTTTGGTGGGGCATAGACCCCTTCTCCTTGCTTTACCGCGTGTGGCGGGAAGCTGACTCAATCCGAAAGGAGCATCAACGTGCGACATTACGAGATAGTGTTCATGGTCCATCCGGACCAGAGCGGGCAGGTGCCGGCGATGATCGAACGGTATCGTTCCATCATCGAGGGTGCGGCAGGCCGAATCCATCGCCTGGAAGACTGGGGCCGTCGTCAGTTGGCCTATCCCATCGCCAAGCTGCACAAGGCGCATTACGTGTTGATGAACATCGAGTGTGATCAGGCGACCCTGGAGGAGCTGGAAAGCGGTTTCCGGTTCAACGATGCGGTCCTGCGCAGCCTGACGATCAGGCGCGACGAGGCGGTGACCGAGCCGTCCGCACTGGCGAGGTCCGGCAGCGACGCCGAGACCGACCGCGCGCCGGCGGACGAGGGAAGTGTGGAAGCCGCCGGCGCCGAGCCGGGTAGCGAGGCGGAGGCGGAGGCTTGAAGCCTTGCTGGCCGATCCAAGAAACATTATCGCCGATCAGATTCTGGAGTTCACCGATGGTTCGTCAATTCAAACGTAGAAGGTACTGTCGCTTCACCGCGGAAGACGTCAAGGAAATCGATTACAAGGACTTGGACACCCTGCGGGAATATGTGTCGGAGACGGGAAAGATCGTTCCCAGCCGCATCACCGGGACCAGTGCGAAGTATCAGCGTCAGCTGGCCACGGCCATCAAGCGCGCGCGCTTCCTCGCGCTGCTGCCGTTCTGCGACGCGCACGAGCAATAAGCGCGGGCCCGTTTGCGCGGAAGGGCTTGAAGATTCGTGAAGGGGCTCGCGGCCTTCGTCATGAAGGAACGATGGCAGGCGGTGTTGGTCATCGCAGGCTTCGTTTGTCTCTCGTTCATGATACCGCTGGTCGGTTTGCTGAGTTCCGCGGCTTTGGGGCTCGTGGTGCTGCGGCAGGGCTTGCCGGCCGCCGCCACGGTGCTGGCTCTGTCCGCGGCGGCGGTCGCCGTGTTTGGCGGTGTGGTTCTGGGCAGTGTGGCGGCCCCCTTGATCTATGCGCTGCTGCTCTGGTTTCCGACGGCCGTGGCGGCATGGGTGCTGCGGATTTCCCGCCGGATCGAGTGGGCCCTGGCATCCGTCGTCGTGCCCGCGTTGATGGCGGTGCTGGCGGTTTACGGTTTGATCGGTGATCCATCGGAGTTCTGGAACGAAAAGCTCATCCGGCTGGTTCAGCCGCTGCTGGATCAGGCGCCCGACGGTCTCGACGCGGACGGCGCGCGGTTCGGTCTGCGTGTGGCGGCCCATTATGCAACGGGATTCGTGAGTGCCGGTTCCGCCCTGAGCGTTTTCTTGACGCTGATGTTGGCGCGGTGGTGGCAATCTCTGCTCTACAACCCCGGCGGGTTCCGCGCCGAGTTTGTCGAGCTGCGGCCCGCACCGGCGTTTGCGTATGCCGCGTTGGCCTGCATTGGTGGCGCCATGTCGTTGCCGGCCGTGGCCGAATTGCTGTGGAATCTCGGTCTCGTGTTTTTCGTGCTGTACCTCATGGTGGGAGTCGCCGTGATCCATGTGCTGTTGTCCCGTCGTTCTGCGGGTAAGTTCTGGTTGGCCGGCTTCTATCTATTGTTGTTCGTGATTCCTCAGGTCGCCCTTCCCGTGGCGCTCATGGGGTTCACGGATGTCTGGATGGACTGGCGCCACAGGCGTGCAGCGGGCGTCTGAAACGCCTGGGCAGAAACAGTTTATTTCTTAAATCGGTTTGTTCGAGGTCTTGGAAGATGGATGTGATTCTTCTCGAAAAGGTGCCGAATCTCGGCAGCCTGGGTGACAAAGTCTCGGTGCGTCCGGGATATGGCCGTAATTTCCTCATTCCAAAAGGAAAGGCCGTTGCCGCGACGGCGGCCAAGCTGGCGGAGTTCGAGCAGCGGCGGGCAGAGCTGGAGAAAAAGGCGTCCGAAGAGTTGGCCGCAGCACAGGCCCGCGCCGAAGCCGTGGCACGGCTGAACGTATCGATCGCCCAAAAGGCCGGCGAGGAAGGCAAGCTGTATGGCTCGGTCGGCACCAAAGATATTGCCGAAGCCGTGACTGCGGCCGGGGTGCCAGTGGAACGGCACGAAGTGCGGCTGCCTCATGGCCCGATCCGGCTCGCCGGGGACTATGAAATCACGTTGCACTTGCATAGCGACGTCAATGCGACGCTGAACCTGAAAGTCATCGGCGAGTGATCCGAACCCTGGCGCCAGAGGGCGGAGCGTGAGGTCCGTTTATACGAGCCTGTTTTACGCGTCCCTCCCTTGGGTGCTAGCGCGCCTGTTATGGCGCAGCCGGGCGAATCCGGCTTACCGGCACCGGATTGCCGAGCGGTTTGGATTCTATTCCGGCCCGCCCAAGCCGGTGGATATCTGGATTCATGCGGTTTCCGTGGGCGAAGCGGAAGCCGCATTTTCATTGATCGCCGCCCTCAGGCGGCACGCGCGGGCTTCCATTCTCGTCACGACCACCACGCCGACCGGGTCGGCGCGGGTGCGCAAGGTGCTTGGCGACACGGTCGAGCACGTTTTTCTGCCGTATGACTTGCCCGATGGCGTCGGTCGTTTTCTGGGGCATTTCTCTCCCCGTGCGGCCGTCATCATGGAGACGGAAATCTGGCCCAATTTGTTCACCGCCTGCCGGAAGCGCGGAGTCCCGCTTCTCATCGCCAACGCCCGTTTATCGGATCGCTCGGCCCGGCGCTATGCTTGGATCCGCGGTACTCTGAGGCGCCTTCTGGCCGGCGTCGACATTGCCGCGCAGACCGAGGCCGACGCGCGGCGTTTCGTCACCATCGGCGCGGATCCTGCGACCGTCACCGTCACTGGCAATCTCAAATTCGATACCGAACCGGACGCTTCGGTCACCGCGGTCGGCGCGGCTCTCAGGCGGTCCTTGTTCCAGGAGCGGCCGGTTTGGCTGGCAGCGAGTACGCATAGGGGGGAGGAAAAGGCGGTGCTGGAGGCTTTCGCCGGCCTCCGTTCCCGGCATCCCGAGCTGCTGCTGGTGATCGCGCCCCGTCATCCCGAGCGTTTCGAAGAAGTCGCGCGGCTGGCCGTAGAGGCCGGTCACCGTGTCGCCCGGCAGACGCAAGCGGGGGGGAGCGTGGCCGGGACGTTCGACGTTTTCCTGCTCGACACGCTGGGGGACCTCATGCGCTTCTATGTCGCCAGTGATATCGCATTCGTCGGAGGGAGCCTGGTCGACATCGGCGGCCACAACGTGGTCGAGCCCGCTTTGGCGGAGACCGCCATCGTGTTCGGGCCATTCACGCGGAATTTCCAGCAGATATGTGATGATCTCGAAAGGAAGGGGGCTGCCGTTCGGGTCCGCGATACCGGAGAACTGGCAGCCGCGGTCGACCGGCTGGTGGCGGATGAGGGCAGGCGCGGTGACATGGTGCGGCAGGCCCTTGCCTTCGTAAGGCGCAACCGGGGGGCTGCGGAGCGGCATTGGCGACTTCTCGCCCGTCATTTGGGAGACTCTTTCCAGGCGCATTGATTTTTTCGGAGGTACGCACCATGAGTAGCGTAACGGTCAAGCCGCTCATTCTCTCGGGGGGAGTGGGCTCCCGTCTCTGGCCGCATTCGCGCGAGGCCTATCCCAAGCAGTTCCTTCCGCTGTTGGGCGAACGCACCTTGTTTCAGGAAACCACCGGGCGTATCGGGGGGATGGCAGAGTCGCGCTTCGACATCCACTCGCCCCTGATCGTGTGCAATGAACAGCATCGTTTCCTGGTGGCCGAGCAGCTTCGGCAGATGGGGTACGACAATGCCGACATCCTCCTCGAACCGAGCGGCCGCAACACGGCTCCCGCGTTGACGATCGCGGCGCTGCATGTAAGTGAGCGGATCGGGGGCGACTGCATTCTGGCGGTCATGCCGGCGGATCATCACATCGCCGACGTGGAAGGTTTCCGTGCCGGTCTGGCGCGGGCGCTGGGGGTTGCTGGGCGCGGGCTGATCGGGACCTTCGGTATCGTGCCGGACCGGCCGGAGACGGGTTACGGCTACATTCGCAAAGGAAGATCGCTGGAGGATGGCACGGTTTTCGAACTGGAAGCCTTCGTGGAAAAACCGGATGCCGAAACTGCCGCGCAGTATCTGAGTTCCGGCGACTACCTCTGGAACAGCGGGCTGTTCGTGCTACGGGCCAATGTCTGGTTGGAGCGGATCGGTTCGCATCGGCCCGACATCCTGGAGTCCTGTTCCGCAGCCTATGAAAAAGCCACCGCAGACGGCAATTTCATCCGGGTTGACCGGACCGATTTCCTGCGTTGCCCGTCCGATTCCATCGACTACGCCGTGATGGAAAAGCTCAATGGCACGGGCCAGGCGGTCGTCATACCGCTGGACGTGGGCTGGTGTGATCTGGGTTCCTGGGCATCGCTGTCTGAAGTCAAGCCGCGGGACGAGCACGGCAACGTCGTGGAAGGTGACGTCTATGCGCGCGATACCAGGAATTCGCTGCTGTATGCGGACAGCCGGTTCCTCGCGGCCATCGGCGTGGACGATTTGCTGGTGGTGGACACGGCGGACGCGGTGCTGGTCGCGCACAAGTCGAAGGCTCAGGACATCAAGCAGATCGCCGAACATCTCGAAGCGGCGAACCGTACCGAGCACAAGGTCCATCGCCGGGTGCACCGGCCGTGGGGAACCTACGAGTCGATCGACACCGGCCAGCGTTACCAGGTCAAGCGGATCACGGTGACGCCA
Source organism: Methylococcus sp. S1M (assembly GCF_051295855.1). Classification (NCBI taxonomy): domain Bacteria; kingdom Pseudomonadati; phylum Pseudomonadota; class Gammaproteobacteria; order Methylococcales; family Methylococcaceae; genus Methylococcus; species Methylococcus sp. S1M. The sequence goes on along the minus strand of NZ_JBPDXO010000002.1, from coordinate 269,157 downwards.
GGCGCCGCCCTTTCGCTGCAGATGCATCACCATCGAGCCGAGCACTGGATCGTCGTGCGGGGTACCGCCCGGGTCGTCCGCGGCGAAGAATCATTCCTGCTGACGGAAAACCAGTCCACTTACATTCCCATCGGGGTCCATCATCGCCTGGAAAATCCAGGAACCATTCCGTTGGAAATCATCGAGGTGCAATCAGGCAGTTACCTCGGGGAAGACGACATCGTCCGCTTCCAGGACCACTATCATCGTACCAAAGAAGGCTAGGAACATTCCCACATGGCATTACACGTCGGCATCGTCGGTCTGCCCAACGTCGGCAAGTCCACGCTTTTCAACGCGCTCACCAAGGCCGCCATCGCGGCCGAAAATTATCCTTTCTGCACCATCGATCCCAACGTGGGTGTCGTGCCCGTTCCCGACCCGAGACTCGAGGTCCTGGCGGGAATCGTGAAACCCGAGCGCGTGGTTCCGACGGCCATCGAGTTCGTCGACATCGCAGGACTGGTGGCCGGCGCATCAAAAGGGGAGGGTCTGGGCAACCAGTTTCTCGCCCACATCCGCGAAACCGATGCGATCGCGCATGTCGTCCGCTGCTTCGAGAATGACGACATCGTGCATGTTGCCGGAAAGGTTGACCCCTTGTCCGACATCGAAGTGATCGGGGTGGAACTCATCCTCGCCGACATGGCGACGGTAGAGAAATCCCTCCAGCGTGCCCAGAAGGCCGCCAAGTCCGGGAACAAGGAAGAGATCGAGCGGGTACGCGTGCTGGAACTCGTCAGCAAGGGTTTGAATTCGGGAACGCCGGTGCGGGCCATACCGCTGCCTCCGGAGGACGCGGCCCTGTTGCGCGAGCTGCATCTGCTCACCGCCAAGCCGACGATGTACATCGCCAACGTCCAGGAAGGCGGCTTCGACAACAACCCCCTCTTGGAGCAGGTCGAAGCCTTCGCACGCAACGAGGGTGCGGTGGTTGTGCCGGTCTGTGCCGCTTTCGAGGCCGAACTGTCCCAGCTCGAAGACGAAGACAAGGCGGATTTCCTGGCGGAGATCGGTTTTGAAGAGCCGGGGCTCAACCGGGTGGTGCGGGCGGCATACCGTCTGCTGAACCTGTTCACTTATTTCACCGCGGGTGTCAAGGAAGTCCGGGCTTGGACCATTCCCGCGGGCGCCACCGCGCCCCAGGCGGCGGGTGTCATCCATAGCGATTTCGAAAAAGGTTTCATCCGCGCGGAAGTGATCGCCTACGAGGACTTCGTCGCCTGCCAGGGCGAGCAGGGGGCCAAAGACGCCGGAAAATGGCGTTTGGAAGGCAAGGATTATGTCATGCGCGACGGAGACATCGTGCATTTCCGCTTCAATGTCTGACCGCTTGCATGGGAGGCGAGGTCGGGGATGATCGCTTCGAGGGAGCCGGCGCCCTGCCACCGAGGTTCGGGCGTTTGCAATGGGAGAAGGGCTGTGGCGGCCCGGAAATTTTTTTAAAGTTTGATCCAGGTCAACTATTGTTTTTCATTGTTTTGTAGGGGTAAACTTGCTGTCAATGAAGCGGTGCGCCGAGTTTGGTCCTGCTTCAGAGTGCAACAATCAATTATACGATGGGGAGGCGGACAGTCCTGGGGCTGAAAGCACAATCCCTGCAACATCGACAACGATAGGAGGATAGAATGGAAAATCAAGAAAAAGACAACTTCTGGTTGTGGATTGGCGCATTGATCGTTGGAACCGTCGTCCTGGTCGTCTTGTTCAAGGCCCGGGAGAACGAAGTGAGCGGCTGGCAGAGCGGTGCCGCGCAAGAAGCCGCCAAGGAAGTCGACGCTCAGATCGCCAAACAGAAGACGAAATAAAGCAGGCGATTCGTAGCTTCCTTAGCTAAATATATCCTTACAAAGAGGGAGCCATTCGCCCTGCGAATGGGAGGCTGAGGTGTATTTGCCGAAGCGATGACAGGACAGTCAGACAAGAGCGCATGCTCACTGTTCGTTTTGGTGCGTAGAAAGAGTGAGTTCTTGACAGCCGGTCCAAGAGGCTCATTTTTTCTGCGCATCAAAACCCGCACAACAGCTTCCTCCTCCTCCCGTATCACGAAAATTCTTCCCTGCGACTAGCCGTTGGCGGGGTATCCTGCGCCCGGAAGTCCGGTCTTACAGTCTGTGGAAAGCGGTTTCGATCGAACCGCAGCCTCCGATCAGTTCAGGAATCGACGACCACGGCGATCCCAGTGGAATCAGCCGCTGGCGCCGCTTGATCGCCCGAACCGCATAGGCCGTCGCCAAACGGACCCGCGAACGGTTCAAGAGAGAACCACGGTTGGGCAGACAGCATTCGGGAGTGAGGCTGAAGCCGGCGACCAGGCAAGTGTCCAGATTGAGGTTTTTCAGCCAGGCCATCAGGCGGGATGGAGTGATGAGGCTGGTCTCAGCATGCTTCAGAAGGAGCGGGACACAACGCGGCAGATTTTTTGGATTCCACGGATTCAGTGCGAGGACGTGAAGTTCCCCTTGAGGTTTGAGAATGCGCTCGCACTCTTTCAAAATCCGACACGGCTCGGGTGAAAACTCCAGGACATGGACGAGGTAGACGAGGTCGACGCTCTGGGAGTCGAAGGGGATGTCGTCGGGTGCGGCGATGAGCCGGGCGGGTGGCCGCTGGGGCTCCTTCGGTCCGCTGGTCATGAGGCATGAAGTGCCGCGCGGGAAACCGTTCAGTGGTGAGATGTCGCCGGGGCAGCCAACTTGTAATGTAATCTGATTGAAAGTAAGCTTTAGCCCACTCGACAAATAATGGAATTCCAATCGCTTGAGTGCCTGCCCCGGCGTCGTGTCTCGATACCATTCTGAGAATATCTCGTGAGGGTGTTGAGCAAAGCCTTTGTTCATACTCATAGAGTTGAGCGGCCTGTTGTAGCTAGCCTCAGCCAGCTGCCTAACTGAGGGAGTATTTTATGAAGCGATTCCCGTTCCGTCCGCGATTGCTTGTCACCGTGTCGCTGGTGGCGCTGCTTCTTCCCGGCTGTGCCAGCAAGCCGAACAACCTCAAACCATCGATGCCAGAGCCCCGGCTGGGGGTCGCTTCCGAGAATCCCGGCAAACCCAAAAAGGGGAAACAGGCATCGTCGGGTTCCCAGTACGACACGTTGTGGGAGCGGATGTTCTCGCTGTATGCCTTGCCCCAGGTTGAACACCGCTCGGTGGAGCGTGAGGTCTCGTGGTTCATCAACCACCCCGATTATTTGAAGCGCGCGCAAAAGCGCGCTGAACCCTTCTTATATACCATCGTTCGGCAACTCGAGAAACAGAAGATGCCGGGTGAGCTGGCGCTGTTGCCCATCGTCGAAAGTGCATTCCAGCCTCACGCGGTTTCTCCCGCACGGGCCGCCGGGATATGGCAGTTCATCCCCGAAACGGGGCGGCGCTATGGTCTGAAACGGAGCCGCTCGTACGATGGGCGCCGCGATGTTTATGCGTCGACGCGCGCGGCGATCAAGTACCTCAAAAAGCTCCACAACGACTTCAATGGCGACTGGCTTCTGGCGATAGCCGCTTACAATTGCGGCGAAGGCGCGGTCGCCAAGGCGATTCAGCGCAATGAGGCACGGAATCTGCCCACCGACTTCTGGTCGTTGGATCTCCCGGACGAGACGAAGGCCTATGTGCCGCGGTTGCTGGCCGTGTCGAAGGTTTTCGCGAACGCCGATAAATACGCGATCGATCTCCATTACATTCCGAACGAAGCCATTTTCAAGCCGGTGAAAGTGAGTTCTCAGCTGGATCTCGCGCTGGCGGCCGATGCTGCCGACATGAGTCTGGAACGGATGCTCGAATTGAATCCCGGCTTCAAACATCCGCATGCCGACATAGAAGGTTCCTACCGTCTTTTTGTACCAGCGGACAAATCGCGTAAATTCAAGAAGGAGCTGGCCAGGTTGGCGATGAGCGGACAATTCGATTCCCGTCCCCCCGCTGATGAGGGGGACGGAAGTACCGGCTTCGGGCATCGTGGCTCGCTCGAGACCGCTACAGAAGATGACGCCGCTCCGGGGCGCGAACGGTCCGTGCGAAAGCCGGTGGTTTCGGGTTACGGGGCGGAGTATGCCGTCCCATCCCGCTCTGCCGAACGGGGCGGTCCGGCGAAGGATTCGAGCCGGAGCGAACGCTGGCAGAGTGTGGAGACGCCAAGCAGGGGAGGTTCGGCCGTGGTTGCCCATCTGCGGGATGGCTCCCGTCTCCGGGACGTTTGGGGGCGGGAGCATGGGCAGGAGGACAAGTCACTGAAAGGAAACCGGCGTCCCGATGAACGCCTTGGTCTTTCCAGCAAGGCGAATCCCAACCGGAAGGAGGGGGGACGGAAAGTGGCGGGAGGGTCTGCACTTTCCCGGGAGGAGGCGCTTCGCGAGGAACGGGGCGACCGTGGCAAGGAAAAGCACGCCATATCGATACCATTCGACGAGCGACATGGCGGCGGGATCAAGGCTTCCCAATCCATCCGCCATACCGTGAAACCAGGCGAAACCCTGTTTGCCATTTCCCAGCGGTTCGGCGTCAGTGTCGCGGATCTCCGGAAATGGAACGGTGTGAAGGAAAACAAGCTCGAAGCAGGCAGGAATATCAGAGTTTCGGCCGGGAAAGATTGACTCGAGCGTGCCGGTCTTGGCGGCGGGGGAGCGACAATAGCCTTTGATTTCACCAACGTTTCTTGCAATTTCGCCCGAGCGGCCTCATGTCGAGCGACATGCCGCTTCCGGTCCTCAGTATCGTTTCATACCGGGCTACTCGGTTCGCCAGTCCTTGATTTCCTTGGTTTCATCCGCATCCTCGCCCGAACAGGGCCTGCCGGCATGCGCTTCGTCCCTTGTCTCCGTTCACAAATTATCTGGAGTCACCCATTTAAGATGACTATATCTGTCGAGTCGTTGCTTGGAATCGTCGTGGCCGCGCTGGATGAAGGTAAAGGGCGCGACGTGAAGATCATTGATCTGCGCGGAAAGACGACGATCGCCGAGTTTTTCGTGATCGCGAGTGGAACCTCCGATCGTCATGTCAGGTCCCTCGCGGGGAATGTCGAAGCCAGTGCCAAAGCGCACGCGCTTCAGCCTTTCGGGTTGGAAGGCGAAGATGCCGGCGAGTGGGTGGTGGTGGATCTCGGTGACGTGGTTGTGCATGTGATGAAGCCGCCAGTGCGGGAGTTTTATCAGCTCGAGAAACTCTGGGCTGAGACTTTCCCCGTTGCCGCCTGACGGGGTGGGGCACCGCCCGCCCGGTATTTTATTGCGGCTGCGGCTTTTTCTGTTTTTTCTTCGATTGAGTGCTGGCCTGACCCTGCCGATAGCCTTCGGCATAGGTCGCGGCCTGGTTTTCCTTGTATTTCTGATAAAGATAGCCACCGGCGAGTCCCGCGGCGGCGCCGATACCGGCCCCCATGGCGGCATTGCCCGCCAGCGCTCCTATGACCGCTCCGCTGCCGGCACCGATGAGTGTACCGGACGTCATGCGCTGTTGGGTCGGGGTCATTCCGGCGCAGCTGGCCAATCCGAGCGCAACGATCGACGCGCAGACGAGGTGGCCGAAACGGGGGGGATCCGGGCATGGTTGTACGGCGGGGGGGCTGGTCATGGCGAACCTCTCGTTACCAGGTCGGACGGATAAACGGGTGACAGTCTATCAACTCGAGGCGTCCGTAGCCATGGCGTCATGCGCCGGCGTAATGAACGCCTCGTCCGACCCAACGGTCGATCAGCGGCGCGACCAGTTCGGGATGGTGTTCGAGCACGCGCTCGGCGCTTGCGCTCACCGTTTCGATCAGATCGGCGTCCCGGGTCAGGTCCGCGATCCGGAATCGGGCCAGGCCAGTCTGACGGACGCCCAGAAACTCGCCGGGTCCCCGCAGTCGTAGGTCTCTTTCGGCGATGGCGAAGCCGTCCGAGGAGTCTTTCAGGATTTTCAGCCGCTCCCGGCCGATGGCGGACAGCGGCGGCTGGTACAGGAGGATGCAGTAGGCGTCGCCCGGTCCTCGACCGACCCGTCCCCGAAGCTGATGGAGCTGGGCGAGTCCGAGGCGCTCGGGGTTCTCGATGATCATCAGGCCGGCATTCGGCACATCCACGCCGACTTCGATCACCGTCGTCGCGACCAGGATGTCGGACTCGCCGGCTTTGAACTCCCGCATGACGCCGTCTTTTTCCGCCGCTGACATGCGTCCGTGCAGCAGTCGGATGCGCAGGCCGGGCAGGGCCTGGGCCAGGCTGGCAGCCGTATTTGCGGCGGCTTCGCATTGCAGCGCCTCCGATTCGTCGATCAGCGTGCAGACCCAATAGGCTTGTCTGCCTCTGGCGATCCAGCTGGCGATCCTGTCGATGATTTCACCGCGGCGGGTCGAGGGAATCAGACGGGTGACAACGGGTGTCCGTCCCGGCGGGAGTTCGTCGAGGACCGAGCAGTCCAGATCGGCATAGCCGAGAATCGCCAGGGTGCGCGGGATGGGCGTCGCCGTCATGACCAGCTGGTGGGGCAGCGCGGCGAGCGGGTGGGCCTTATCGCGCAAAGCCAGGCGCTGATGGACGCCGAAGCGGTGTTGTTCGTCGATGATGGTAAGGCCGAGCCGGTGGAACTCGACGGCATCCTGGAACAACGCGTGAGTGCCGATGACTAGCGCCGTGGCTCCGCTCGCTATCGCCGCCAAGGCGTCCCTCCGACCCTGGCCCTTGATCTTGCCGGTCAGCAGCGTCGTCGTGACGCCGGAGGATTCCAGCCAGCCGCTGAACGTGTGGAAATGCTGTTCGGCAAGCAATTCGGTGGGCGCCATGAGGGCGGTCTGCCAGCCACTGGAGGCCGCAGCCAGTGCCGCATGGGCGGCGACGATGGTTTTTCCCGAGCCGACATCGCCTTGCAGCAGCCGTAGCATGGGGCGGCCGCTGCGCAAATCCGATTCGATTTCACCGATCACCCGCCGCTGGGCGCCGGTCAGAGAAAAAGGCAGTCCGCTCTGGAAAGTCGTTTTGATGGCTTCGTCGGTGTTCAGCACCGGTGCCGACCGGCGACGGATCTCCTGCCGGAAGCGGGCCAGGCTCAAATGATGGGCCAGCAGTTCCTCGTAAGCCAGGCGGCGACGGGCTCGCTCCAGCGCCTTCGGACAGTCGTCCATGGGCCGGTGGAGGGTGCGCACCGCATCCCACCATGACAGGGCGTCGAGCTCGGGGGCCAGCCGCGGAGGAAGTCTGAAAGATTTTTCGTGTTCCGGTTCGGCCAGGCGCAGGGCTTGAGCTACGAACCGTCGCAGGCTCTGCTGACTCAGTCCGTCTGTAGTGGGGTAGACCGGCGTCAGGCCCGTTTCCAGGGGAGCGGGGGCGGTTTCAGGCAGTGCCTCGTACTGCGGGTGGATCATTTCCAACCCATGCGCGCCGACGCGTACCTCGCCGAAACACCGGATCCGCCGCAGGCTGCTCAGTGCCCGGAGCTGCTCCGGCCGGAAATGGAAGAAACGCAGATCGAGGAATCCGGTACCGTCACTGATGCGGCAGATCAGTGACCGGCGGCTGGTGCCGGCGACATCGGTGAACGCCACGCCGCCTTCCACCAGTGCGGGTTGGCCGGGCTGCAGTGCACCCAGAGGCGTAAGCCGGGTCCGGTCTTCGTAGCGGATCGGCAGGTGGAGCAGGAGATCCTGCAGCTTGAAGATGCCAAGTTTGTTGAGGCGGCTTAGGGTTTTTGTTCCCGCTCCCTGCAGGTTGTCGAGGGAGACCCCATCCGGTCTCCTCGATGTCGCCATCGCTCGCTGGGGCTAGTCCGGCAGCACGAGGATCGCGTCCATTTCCACCCCGGCTCCGCGGGGGAGGGCGGCGACGCCTATGGCGGCGCGCGCGGGGTAAGGTTCCGAGAAGTAGTTCGCCATGATTTCGTTGACCAGCGGAAAGTGCCCGAGATCGGTCAGGAACACATTGAGCTTGACGACGTCTCCGAGCGTGCCTCCGGCAGCCTCGGCGACCGCGCTGAGGTTGTCGAAGACCCGCCGGATCTGCATCTCCATGTTGTCGTCGACTAGCGTCATGGTGGCCGGATCGAGTGGGATCTGGCCCGACAGGTAAACGGTGTTTCCGACCCGCACGGCCTGGGAATAGGTGCCGATGGCTTTGGGGGCATGTTCGGTATGAATGACTTGGCGCGGCATGGTTCTCTACTTTCTCAGTTCCGATTTGACTCTGGATATTTTCAGGACGATGCTCAGTCGGCGCAATTCGCGCATGACCCGCGCGAGGTGGACCCTGTCCTTGACGCCGATCGTGATGACGTCCGTGGATATCTGGTCGTCCTGGTTGGTGATCTGGACGTTTTCGATGTCGGCTTCCATCCGGGAGATCGCCGATGCCACCTGGGCGAGGGTGCCAACCCGGTTCATCAGTTCCAGCCGAATCATCGCCGGGAACATCCCGCTCGCCGCGCGATCCCACTCGACGTCCAGGCTGTTGATCTGCTTGCGCCGCAGCTCGGCAGCATTTTTGCAGTCGGTGAGATGCACCACGATGCCCTTGCCTGGGTTGAAGAAACCGACGATGGGGTCGCCTGGAATCGGCCGGCAGCACTTTGCCAGGTTGACCACGACGCCCTCGGTTCCCTTGATGACGAGCGGCATCCTGGCGCTTTTTTCGGCAGCTGGCGACGGCGCGCCTTTGCCGCTTTCGCGTTCACCATGCAGCATTTGCTGCACGACGAGGAAGGGGAGCCGGTTGCCGAGGCCGAGATCTTCCAGCAGGGATTCGAACGAGGCCAACTCCAGGGAGCGGGTAAAGTTTTCCAGTTGCTGCGGCGGAATCGCCTCCAGATTCAGCCCGTGATTGGCCAGTTCCTTTTCCAACAGGCGCCGTCCGAGGTTGACCGCTTCCTGTTTCTTGAAGTTTCTCAAATGGCTGCGGATTGCGGCCCGAGCTTTGGCCGTTACCACATAGTTCAGCCACAGGGGATTCGGTCTGGCCCAAGGCGCGGTGATGATCTCGATGGTCTGGCCATTCTCGAGCACGCTGTGCAGCGGCGCCAGAATGCGGTTGACGCGGGCTGAGACACAGGAATTGCCGATGTCGGTATGTACCGCGTAGGCGAAATCGACGATAGTGGCGCCACGCGGCAGCTTGATGATGCGGCCCTTGGGGGTGAACACGTAGCACTCGTGCTGGAACAGGTCGACCTTGAGGTTGTCGAGGAATTCCAGGGAATCGCCGGCACTCTTCTGGATTTCCAGCAGGTCTCGCAGCCATTCCCGGGCTCGCGCCTGGCTGCCGGCGGCGGGATCGGTTTCCGATTTGTACAGCCAATGGGCAGCGATCCCCGACTCCGCCATGTGGTGCATCGCATGGGTGCGGATCTGGATTTCCAGCGGCAGGCCGAAGGGGCCGATCAGGACGGTGTGGAGCGACTGGTAGCCGTTGGCCTTGGGCAGGGCGATGTAGTCTTTGAAGCGGCCCGGAATCGGTTTGTACAGGTTGTGGACGGCGCCCAGAGCCCGGTAACACTCGTCGGGCGAGTCGACCACGATGCGGAACGCATAGACGTCGTAGACCTGGGCGAAGGGTAGATGCTTGCTGCGCATCTTCTGGTAGAGACTGTAGAGATGCTTCTCCCGGCCGATGATCCGGGCGTCCGGCATGCCGCAATCCTTGAGGCGCGCTTTGAGCGTTGATTCGATGGTGGCGAGGACCTCCTTGCGGTTGCCTCGCGCTTTCTTGACGCACTGCTCGAGTACCCGGTGCCGCATCGGGTACATGGCGGAGAAGCCGAGATTCTCCAGTTCCAGCCGGACCTCGTTCATTCCCAGCCGATGGGCGATGGGGGCATAAATGTCCAGGGTTTCCCGGGCGATGCGACAGCGCCGTCCCGGGTTCATCACATCCAGCGTGCGCATGTTGTGGAGCCGGTCCGCCAGCTTGACCATGATCACGCGCAGGTCCTTGACCATCGCCAGGACCATTTTGCGCACATTCTCCGCCTGAGCCTCGGCGCGCGATTTGCAGTCGAGCTGGGTGAGCTTGCTGACGCCATCGACCAGTTCCGCTACTTCGGCTCCGAAGCGGGCGCTCAGATCCTCCTTGGTCAAGGGCGTGTCTTCGATGACGTCGTGGAGGAGGGCCGCCATGATGCCCTTGGCATCCATCCGCATTTCGGCAAGGATGATGGCGACCGAAAGGGGGTGACAGACGTAGGGCTCGCCGCTGAGGCGAAACTGCCCCTCATGCGCCTTGGCGGCGACTTCGTAAGCCTTCTGGATTTCCGCGACCTGGGCCGGTTCGAGGTAGCTCGAAGTCAGATGGCCGAGCCGGCGCGCCAGTTTTTCCTGAGGCGTTTCCGCCGGCTCTTGCGGCGGCGGGGCATCGGCGACGGCGTACGAGCTCATTGCGGCGGTTGAAGGTTTTCCGGTCGACCTAGATGTCGTCGTCAAGGTCGGCGAGATCGTCGCGGGGTGCCGGCATCGGGCGTTCGATTGGATAACGGTCCGTCTTCACCTTCTCCTTCATGTAGGCAGGTGTAATGTGCCCTTCGGCGATTTCGCGCAAGGCTACCACGGTCGGCTTGTCGTTGTCCCAGGTCACCTTGGCTTCTTCGGGATGGCGTGCCAGCACACGGGCCCGCTTGCTGGCGAGCAGCACGAGCTGAAAACGGTTTTCGACTTTGTCCAGGCAATCTTCGACGGTGATGCGAGCCATTCAAGTCCTCGATCGGTGGCTTTGAGAAAATAGGTAGTATGTATCGCAGTTCCGCGCTCTGTACAGTGCGTTTGACTGCGGAAGCGGCGATTTGTTGCGGACGGGATACAGTCGTCTTGTCCGCCGGGGATTCAGTCCGCGCGGCTCTCCAGCATGGCAACCGCCGGCAGTTGCTTGCCTTCGAGAAATTCCAGGAAGGCGCCGCCCCCCGTCGAGATGTAGGAGATGCGGTCGGCGATGCCATATTTGTCGATGGCTGCCAGTGTGTCTCCCCCGCCGGCAATGGAAAATGCATGGCTTTCGGCGATGGCCAGACCCAATCGGCGGGTGCCTTCCCCGAACTGGTCGAATTCGAAGACACCTACGGGGCCGTTCCAGACCACCGTGCCGGCGCGGCCGATGAACTCGGCGTAGCGGCGGGTGGTCTCCGGACCGATGTCGAAGATCATGTCGTCCTCGGCGATGTCCGCGACGCTCTTGACCATGGCGGGTTCCGCGGCATCGAAGCGTTTGCCGACCACCACGTCGACCGGTACGGGGATCTCCCCGCCCTTGGCCTTGGCGGCTTCCATCAGGCGCCCGGCTTCGGCCACCAGGTCCTCCTCGTACAGTGATTTCCCGACGTTGAAGCCGGCGGCTTTGATGAAGGTGTTGGCGATACCGCCACCGACGATGAGCTGATCGACCACCTGCGAAAGGGAATCCAGAACCGTCAGTTTGGTCGATACTTTCGAGCCGCCGACGATGGCGACCAAGGGGCGCGCCGGGTCGTGGAGCGCTCTGCCCAGTGCGTCCAATTCCGTCGCCAGCAGCAGGCCGGCACAGGCGGTGGGAGCGTATTTGCCCACGCCGTGCGTCGAGGCCTCGGCGCGGTGCGCCGTACCGAAGGCATCCATCACGTAGACGTCGCACAGCGCGGCGAGCTGGCGCGCCAAGACCTCGTCGTCCTTCTTCTCGCCCTTGTTGAAACGCACGTTCTCGAATAGCACGACCGACCCGACCGCCGGGTCGGCGCCACCCAGGTAGTCCTTCACCAGTGTCACCGGCTGCCCCAATAGTTCGGACAGCCGGTCGGCAACGGGTTTCATGGAAAACTCCTCGGCATATTCCCCTTCGGTGGGGCGGCCGAGATGCGACATCAGCATCACCGCAGCGCCGGCGTCCAGCGCGTGGCGGATGGTCGGGAGGGCGGCGCGGATGCGGGCGTCGCTGGTGACCCGGCCATCTTTGACGGGGACGTTGAAGTCTTCCCGGATCAGGACGCGCTTGCCGGCGAGATCGATGTCGGTCATGCGTTTGAAAGCCATGGGATGCTCCTTGGTTCTTTGGAATCTTGAAATGGTGCCCTCAGGCGTTGCGCCACTTGATTGAACAACCCATGCTGGGAATCTGCTCGGCCGGGCCCTTGCCGGTCTCGGCAATCTGCTTCATGGCCTCGTACAGCTCGCGGCGGCAGCCGGGCGGGGACGCCTCCCGCCGGCTGGCGTCGAGCCGGCCGCGGTATTGCAGTTCCAGATCGGCGTTGTAACCGAAGAAATCCGGCGTGCACACGGCGCCGTAGGCCCGGGCGACCGCCTGGGTTTCGTCCAGCAGGTAGGGGAAAGGGTAGGATAGATCCGCGGCGACTTTCTGCATGTTTTCGAACGAATCCTCTGGATAATCGGTCGGATCGTTGGGCATGATGGCCACCACGCCGATGCCCAACGCCTGGATGTCTTTGGCATCGCGCACGAGGCGGTCCTGCACCGCCTTCACATAAGGACAGTGATTGCAGATGAACATGACCAGGAGCCCTTTGGGACCCCGGCATCGTTCCAGCGTCCAGATCTTGCCGTCGACGCCGGGCAGGGCGAAGTCAGGGGCCTTCCGGCCGAATTCGCACTCAGGGGTTTCTGTACTTACCATGCTTGTACGCTCCAAACGGGGGAGTGCCGCATCATAACAGACATCAAGCGAGGCGCTCGCACCGTTTTAGCGCAGTGTCCAGGCGTAGGCGAACAGGCCCAGACCCAGCGTCGCCACCGTCCAGATCAGCGTCGGAGAAGCGAACGCCGTGCTCAGAAGGGTGGCGCTCAGAATCAGCGATCCGCCGCCGATGCCCCCCAGGATACGGCGTTGTCCCAGGCGGATTTCCCGGGTCAGGATACGCAGTTCGTCCGAGCGGATGCTGAGTTCGAGCCGGCCGTTGACCGCGCGATGGAGCGCCTGATAGCCGAGGCCGGGCATTTCCGGCCATTGCTGGGCCCATTCGGGCAGTTTTGCCCCGAGTCTCCGGACCGCGGATTTCGGGCCGCGCTCATCCTGGAACCAGTTTTCGAGAAAAGGCTTGGCGGTCTGCCAGAGATCGAGGTCGGGGTAGAGCTCCCTTCCCAGACCTTCGATATTGAGCAGGGTCTTCTGCAATAAGACCAGTTGCGGCTGCACTTCCATGTCGAAACGCCGGGCGACCTGGAACAGCCGCAGCAACACCTGTCCATAGGAGATTTCTTTCAGCGGCTTTTCGAAGATCGGTTCGCTGACGCTACGGATGGCCGATTCGAATTCCTCGATCCGCGTCGTGGGGGGTACCCAGCCGGATTCCACGTGCATTTCGGCGACCCGGCGATAATCCCGGTTGAAGAACGCCAGGAAATTTTCGGCCACGTAATACTGGTCGGCCTTGGAGATGCTGCCGACGATGCCGAAGTCGACGGCGATGTAGCGTGCGTCCGTCGTGGCGAAGATGTTGCCGGGGTGCATGTCGGCGTGGAAGAAACTGTCGCGGAATACCTGGGTGAAGAAGATTTCCACCCCGCGCTCCGCCAGCAGCTTGAGGTCGACGCCCGCGCGCCGGAGCTGCGGAACGTCGCCGATGGGGATGCCGGCGATGCGTTCCATCACCATGACGTCCCGGCGCGTATAGTCCCAGTACACCTTGGGGACGTAGAGAATCCCGGATGTTTCGAAGCGGCGCCGGATCTCGGCGGCGTTGGCCGCTTCCCGCACCAGGTCCAGTTCGTCCAGGATGGTCTTTTCGAATTCGGCGACGACTTCGGTCGGGCGCAGTCTGCGGGCATCCGGCCAGAACCGCTGCGCCATGCCGGCCAGTGCGTAGAGTAGTTCGATGTCCGCCTCGATGCGTTGCCGGACGCCGGGCCGTAATACCTTGACTACGACTTCTTCGCCGCTGTGCAGGCGGGCGGCATGGACCTGCGCGACCGAAGCCGAAGCCAACGGCTCTTCGTCGAAAGACCGGAACAGCGTGCCGACCGGCTGGCCCAGTGCGGACTCGACCGTCCGGCGGGCCTCGACGCCGGGAAACGGGGGCACGCGGTCCTGCAGCTTCACCAGTTCTTCGCCGATGTCGTCGGGCAGCAGGTCGCGGCGCGTGGAAAGCGTTTGGCCGAACTTGACGAAGATCGGCCCGAGTTCCTCCAGCGCCCGACGGAGGCGCACGGCACGCGGTGCTTCGACGTCGCGGGCGCCCAGCGCGGTGGAGAAGCGGACGGCATGGCGCAACGGCCGGTACAGATGCGTGGCTTCGACCAGTTCGTCGAGTCCATGGAGGACCAGCACGCGCTGGATGTGCAGTAAGCGGCTGACGAGTCGGATCGGGATCACGGCGTTTTCGCTTGAGGCTGGCCGGGAGCGGTGAGCTGCTTGTTCTCGATGCGGACGAGACGGGCTTCCAGCCTTGCGATGCCATCGCGCAGATGGTCGATTGCCGTGTACAGCGCCTCGGCTTCAGGATCGGCGGGGACGATCCGGGTTTCCTCCTGCAGCAGTTCGCGGGTATTCAACCGGAGGGTGGTGCCGAGGTCGGTGCTCCAGTGACGGAGCGTCCGCCCGGCCCCGGTGATGTTCCGGGCCATCGTTGGTCCCAGATAGCGTGCCAACATCGCCTCCCAAGGGATGTCCAGGTCTTTCAGTAATGCGGAAAATTTCCGCGCGGTTTCCGTGTCACCTTCCAGCACCAGCGGTCCGGTCGTGCCCGGACCGATGCGGGCGCGGCTCAATGCCGCCCGCGCCAGCGTGAGGGGAGAACCCGCAATCACGGCATCGGGCGTGCCGGTGCTTTCCCCCAACACCTGGATACCCTCGGGAGTGGGGCACAACAGGATGCCGATGCCGGGCGGCGTCAGCACCAGGGCGATGGTCTTGCCGGCCAGGGCTTCCAGGCGTGCTCGGCTGGAGGGGCTCGACGTGACATAGCGCGACAGCGCTTGCTCCATGGCACCGCGCAGGGCGGCCGCCAGCAAGAGTTTGGGCATTCCCGCCATCTTCAGAACTTGTAGCCCCGGTGCACGGCGACGATGCCCTGCATCAGGTCGAAGTATTCGCAGCGCTCGAAGCCGGCCTTCTCCATCATGGCCTTGAGCTTCTCCTGGTTCGGGTGCATACGGATCGACTCGGCGAGATAACGGTAACTTTCGGCGTCGTTGGCGACGAGCTTGCCCAGGAACGGCAGGACCTTGAACGAGTACAGGTCATAGGCCTTCCTGAGCAGCTCGTTGTGGACCTCCGAGAATTCCAGCACGATGAGTCGTCCCCCCGGCTTGAGGGCTCGGTACATGGAGTTCAAGGCCTTGTCCTTGTGGGTGACGTTGCGCAGGCCGAAGCCGATGCTGATGCAGTCGAAGCTGTCGTCGGGAAAGGGCAGTTTTTCCGCGTCGATCTGGGCGTAGGCCACCGATTCGGCAAGACCATCGTCGATGATCCGGTCGCGGCCGCGCCTGAGCATTTCCGCATTGATGTCGGACAGTACCACGAAACCTCGGGCGCCGACCCGCTTGCGGAACAAGGCGGTCAGGTCGCCGGTGCCGCCGGCCAGGTCCAGCACCTTCTCGCCAGAGCGGACATGTGCCAGGTCCACTGCGATTCGCTTCCAGAGTCGGTGGATGCCAATCGACATCAGGTCGTTCATGACATCATACTTGCCGGCGACGGAATCGAACACGGCGCGGACCATGTTCGCCTTTTCGTGCTCGGGCACGGTACGGAAGCCGAAGTGGGTGGTGTTTTCACTCATGGGGATGTGTTCTCGAAGGGGGCAATGTCAGGCTTTGCGACTGCGGTCCGCCGCCGCCACTTTGCCGAGGTATTCCTGCCAGAGGGTGCTGTAATGGCGGCCGAGATCGTACAGCAGCTTCCAGGTATAGATGCCGGTGTCATGACCGTCGCTGAAGGTCGGTTTGATGCCGTAATGGCCGACCGGATCGACCGCCGTGATGGTCACGTCTTCCTTGTTCAGTGGCAAGGTCTCTTGCCCGGGGCCGTGACCGCGGACTTCCGCCGAGGGCGAATACACCCGCAGGTACTCGCAGGGCAGCTCGAAGCGGCTACCGTCGTCGAAGGAGATCTCGAGCACACGGCTTTCCCGGTGCAGGGTGATGGCGATGGGTGTGGGATCGCTCATGATCACAGGATGTAGCGGCTGAGATCTTCGTCCAGGGCCAGAGAGCCCAGGTGGGCGTCGACGTAACCGGCGTCGATGGTAATGCTGGTGCCGGAGCGGTCGGCGGCGTCGAACGAGATTTCCTCCAGCAGCCGTTCCAGCACCGTGTGCAGCCGCCGGGCGCCGATGTTCTCGGTGCGTTCGTTCACCTCCCAGCTGATCTGGGCGATGCGCCGGATGGCGCTGTCGGCGAATTCCAGGTTGACGCCTTCGGTTGCCAACAGTGCGGCGTACTGCGCCGTCAGCGACGCATCCGGCTCGGTGAGGATCCGCACGAAGTCGTCGGCCGACAGCGGATTCAGCTCCACCCGGATCGGGAACCGCCCCTGCAGTTCCGGTATCAGATCGGATGGCTTGGCCAGATGGAACGCCCCCGAGGCGATGAACAGGATGTGGTCGGTGCGGATGGTGCCGTATTTGGTGCTGACGGTGCAGCCCTCGACCAGGGGCAGCAAGTCACGCTGCACCCCTTCCCGGGAAACATCCGGTCCACCGTAGTCCGCGCGCTTGCAGATCTTGTCCAGCTCGTCGAGAAAGACGATGCCGTTCTGTTCCACCGCATGAACGGCCCGCAGCTTGATCTCTTCCTCGTTGATCATCTTGCCGGCCTCCTCTTCCTTGAGCAGCTTGAGGGCATCCCGGACGCGCAGTTTGCGGGTCCGGGTCCGTCCGGCCTGGAAGTTCTGGAACAGGTTTTGCAGCTGGCTGCTCATCTCCTCCAGGCCGGGCGGGGCCATGATCTCCACGCCGATCGGCGCGGCGGAGACGTCGATTTCGATCTCTTTGTCGTTCAGTTCCCCGGCACGCAGCTTTTGACGGAACTTCTGCCGGGCCGGCGAGTCTCCTTCTTCCCCGGCGTTCCAGGTGCTGGCGTGAGGCACCAGGGCGTCGAGCACGCGCTCTTCGGCGGCGGCTTCCGCCCGGCTCTGCACCTTGGCCGTTTCTGTCTGGCGGATCATCTTGATCGCCGCATCGGTCAGGTCGCGGATGATGGATTCGACGTCGCGTCCAACATAACCGACTTCGGTGAACTTGGTCGCCTCGACCTTGATGAACGGCGCATTGGCCAGCCGCGCCAAGCGGCGGGCGATTTCGGTCTTACCCACGCCGGTGGGGCCGATCATCAGGATGTTCTTGGGGGTGATTTCGTCGCGCAGCGGCGCGCCGACCTGGGCGCGGCGCCAACGGTTGCGTAGCGCGATCGCGACGGCGCGCTTGGCCTCCGCCTGGCCGACGATGTGTTTGTCCAGCTCGTGGACGATTTCGCGGGGAGTCATCTGGCTCATGCTGGATTAGGGAAATTCCGACCTGTCTCGAGTTCTTCGATGGTCAGATTGCGGTTGGTGTAGATACAGATGTCGGCGGCGATGATCAAGGACTTCTCGACGATGTCGCGGGCGCCGAGTTCGGTGTTTTCCAGCAGCGCGCGTGCGGCCGACTGGGCGAAGGGACCGCCGGAACCGATTGCGATCAGTCCGTTTTCCGGCTCGATCACGTCGCCGTTGCCCGAAATGATCAGCGAAGCCTTGTCGTCAGCGATCGCCAGCAGGGCCTCCAGACGGCGCAGCATGCGGTCGGTGCGCCAGTCCTTGACCAGTTCCACGGCGGCTTTGGTGAGGTTGCCGCGGTGCTTTTCCAACTGGCTCTCGAAGCGTTCGAACAGGGTGAAGGCGTCCGCCGTGGCGCCGGCGAAACCGGCCAATACCCGTCCGTTGTAGAGGCGTCTCACCTTCCTGGCATTGCCTTTCATGACCGTGTTGCCGAGGGTGACCTGGCCGTCGCCGCCGATCACCACCTGGTCGCCCCGGCGGACGGAAACGATGGTCGTGCCGTGAAAATTTTCCACAGGATTCCTGAAGTGGTGGCTGAAGCTTGCGCATTCTATACGAATGCAGCAGATACTTACCGGCTTTCCGAACGGTCGCGGAGGAATTCGATGACCCCGTCGATGCCGATCGACTGGTTGTCGGCATCCCGGCGGCCCTTGTATTCCAGGGCACCGGAGTCCAGCCCACGTTCGCTGATGACGATGCGGTGCGGAATGCCGATCAGCTCCATGTCGGCGAACATCACGCCGGGGCGTACCTTGCGGTCGTCATACAGCACCTCGAAGCCGGCGGCCGACATCTCCGCATAGAGCCGCTCGGCGGTAGTCCGCACCCGCTCCGAGGTCTGCATGTTGATCGGGCAGAGGGCCACCTGGAAGGGCGCCAGGGCTTCGGGCCAGACGATGCCGCGCTCGTCGTGGTTCTGTTCGATCGCCGCCGCGACGACCCGGGAAACGCCGATGCCATAGCAGCCCATCAGCATGACCTGGCTGCGGCCTTCCTCGTTGAGTACGGTGGCGTTCAGCGCTGCGCTGTACTTCGTGCCGAGCTGGAAGATGTGGCCGACCTCGATGCCGCGCGCGATCCGCAGCGTGCCCAGACCATCCGGACTCGGGTCGCCCTCGACCACGTTGCGGAGATCACACAGATACTCGTCCTGCGGCAGCGGCAGATCGCGCTCCCAGTTGACGCCGCTGAAGTGGTAGCCGGCCTCGTTGGCGCCGCAGACGAAATCACTCATCACCGCCACGGCGCGGTCGGCGTAGACCGGGCCGACAGCCGTGCCGGCCGGCAGGTTCAACGGGCCGATGTAGCCGGGACGGCAGCCCATGTGGCGTTCGATCTCGTCCTCGCTGGCAAAGCGGAACCGTCCCAGCACCTTGCCCAGCTTGACTTCGTTCAGCTCGTGGTCGCCCCGCAGCAAGACCGTCACGAACATGTCGCGGTCCAGCCCGTCGTCGTCGACGATGGTCTGCATGACTGCGACGGTCTTGAGGATCTGGTGGGGAGGAACACCGAGGAATTCGCTCACCTCGGCGATGGATTTCTTGCCCGGCGTTTCGACTTTGAGCAGTGCGGCAGTGGGCGCCGGACGCGGCGCCGTCGGGGCGAGCGCCTCGGCCTGCTCGACGTTGGCGGCATAGTCGCTGACCGTGGAGAAGGCGATGGCGTCCTCGCCGGAATCGGCCAGCACGTGGAATTCGTGCGAATGGCTGCCGCCGATGGCGCCGGTGTCCGCCAGCACCGGGCGGAACCTCAGTCCCAGTCGGCTGAAGATGTTGCTGTAAGCCACGTACATGGCATCGTAAGTCTGGGCCAGCGATTCCTGATCGAGGTGGAAGGAATAGGCGTCTTTCATGACGAACTCGCGCGCCCGCATTACGCCGAAACGCGGCCGGATCTCGTCGCGGAACTTGGTCTGGATCTGATAGAAGTTGACTGGGAGCTGCCGGTAGCTCTTGAGTTCGTTGCGGGCCAGATCGGTGATGATTTCCTCGTGGGTTGGCCCCAGACAGAATGCCCGGTCGTGGCGGTCGTGCAAACGCGCCAGCTCTGGTCCGTACTGCTCCCAGCGGCCGGATTCCTGCCACAGTTCGGCCGGCTGGACCACCGGCATCAGGACTTCCAGCGCCCCGGCCCGGTCCATTTCCTCGCGCACCACCCGCTCGACTCTGCGCAGTACCCTCAGTCCCAGGGGCAGCCAGGTGTAGAGCCCCGCCGCCAGTTTCCGGATCAGCCCGGCGCGCAGCATCAGCTGATGACTGACGATCTCGGCGTCGGAGGGAATTTCCTTCAGGGTGTTCAAGGGGAACTGGGAGGTGCGCATGGAGGAGGTTTTCGGGCGGTTACAAAATTCTTCATTTTATCGGGATGTGGCGGCGCAAGTCAGCAGATTTTGCAGGTCGGCGCTCGCGGCCTTGTCAATGAATGTGCATTTCCCGGTTGCCGGCTTTGTCGCTCCGCTCCAGCCGGTACCGGTCCGGGTCGCCGGGTAGCGGCTTGCCGTCGCTGGCCAGATAGATCAGTGTGCCTTCATCCTTGATGGCGAGCCGGCGTGGCGGTGCTTCTTTGTTGGGTGTCAGCACGACGATCCCGTTCTTGTCGTCCCACTGGTATTTGCCTTTTTCGAAGGACTCCCGATTTTGCGGCTTGGCGGGTTGGATCACCAGCAGGTAGCGGTCCTTGTCGTTCAAGGACAGCGTCATTTTCAGTCCGTCGCAGTTTTCTTCCTGGCACGGAAGGTAACCGTAGAAGACGCCGCGGAATCTGCCTGTCGTTTCGTCGCCGGCATGCGCCGAATGGTCCATGCCGCCATGTTGACCCAGTTCGCGTGCCTTGAGGGCTCTTTCCTGGATCTCTTTGTCGCTTTCTGCCCCAGCCGGAGGGATCGCGCCCAGCAGCGCGATAAAAACGAGGAAGGATGCCTTCTTGATCATTTTTCCGTTCAATGTCTGCATTGGGGTTACTGAGGATCGGTTTGCCCGGCGGCGGTTCCTGCGGAAGCAAAGTCCGCGCAAGGCTCGACGTTCCGCACGCCTGTCACTCATTTTCACATACTCATTGCCTTCGGAGCACATCCGGCCCGCGGTTTGGGGAAGAAGGGGTTCGCAACTTGCATATGCGGGGAAGGCCAGACCCGATTCATGGCGAGGGCGTTCGCTCCACCGGGCGTCGGGAATGTCCATATCATCGGAAACTTATATACAATGCCTCCAGGGCATCCGTTCGCCATGCGGCCGGAAGCCTTCCCGCATGAAACTCCCCGCCGGGGCGCCCGCAGCAGGGGGTTCGCCATAACTACAGCGACCTCGAGGTCGATAAGGAGGAGGTTATGCCGTCCAGCATTCATCTGTCGCGCCGCCGTTTTCTCCGCCAGACCGGTCTGGGTATGTTCGCTCTTGCCGGGGTGCCGGCCTGGGTGCGGGCCATGACCATGGCGGGTGGTCCGAAGCTCAGCCCGAACAAGGCATCGCCCGCGTTCGCCCCGGACGTGGAAATCGAGCTGGCGGCTCGCCAGTCCTCGGTGTCCATCCTGCCTGGTCCGCCGACCCGGGTTCTGCAGTATGCCGCGCGGCTGGTGAAAGGCCCGGAAGGTACGCTGACGAACCTGCCGGGGTCTTACCTCGGCCCGCTGATCCGTCTCCAAAAGGGGCAGAAGGTGCGCATCCATTTCCGCAACGAGCTGGCCGAGCCGACCATCGCCCACTGGCACGGTATGCATGTCCCGGCGCTGATGGATGGCCATCCGATGTACGCGATGGATCCGGGAGAAACGTTCGTCTACGAATTCGAGGTGCTCAACCGGGCGAGCCTCAATATATACCATCCCCATCCGCACGAGCTGACGGGGCGGCAGGTCTATTACGGTCTGGCCGGCGGCATCCTGGTGAACGACGACGAGGAGGCGGCTCTGGGTCTGCCCGTCGGGGAGTACGAAATTCCGATCGTGCTGCAGGACCGGCGCTTCGATGCCGACAACCAGCTCGTCTATGTCCGCCACATGCACGAAAAGATGATGGGGTTCCACGGTGACCGCATCCTGGTCAACGGTCGCCCGGACTTCACACTGGAAGTGGCGAGCCGGGCGTACCGGCTGCGGATCATGAACGGCTCGAACGCACGTATCTACAAGCTGGGCTGGGACGACGGCACGCCCTTGACGGTCCTCGGTACCGACGGCGGCCTGCTGGAGACGCCGGAGGTCAAGCCCTATGTGATGCTCGCGCCGGGCGAGCGCCTGGACGTGTGGGCGGATTTCAGCGGACGCGCCGTTGGTTCGCAGCTGGTGATGCGGAGCCTGCCGTTTTCGGGGGCTCTGCCGATGATGGCGCGGCGGATGATGGGTGAGATGATGCACAGCGCCTTGCCGCCGGGCAGCGATTATCCGCTGTTCACGGTCCGGGTCAGCCGGGGGGTGAGCGAAAGCCCCAGCCTGCCGAGGCGGCTCGCGAGGATTTCTCGCTACACTCTCGCCGATACCGCCAACCCGGACAAACCGGTGCCTCTGGAGATTTCCGAAGGACCGATGTCCATGCTGATCAACCGGCGGCCATATGCCCACGACGACCTGCAGCCGTTCGAGCGGATTCCGCTGGGCAGCGTCCAACTGCTGGAGATATTCCACGGCCATGGGGGTTCGGGGCATGGCGAAGGAGGGGAGGGCATGGCGCATGGAGGCGGATCTGGCATGGGCATGCATGGCGGCATGGGGATGGGCATGATGGGGCATCGCGGCGGCATGGGGATGATGGGAGGACATGGCGGAGGCATGGGCATGATGATGTCGATGGCGCATCCCATCCATCTGCACGGCCAGTCCTTCCAGATCGTCAGCCGCACCGTGAGCAATGCGACGATGGACGACTATGCCAGCGTGCGCGATGGCTTCGTCGACAGCGGATGGAAGGACACCGTGCTGGCGATGCCCGGCGAACGTATCCGTCTGATCAAGCCATTCCAGGACTTCAAGGGCCTCTTCATGTACCACTGCCACAACCTGGAGCACGAAGACATGGGCATGATGCGCGAATTTTCCATCGAATGAACGAAGTTCGGGCAGGGCAAGGACTGTCCTGCCCGAACTTGCGAGGCACTCGTCTTTTCCTGCGTCCCTGAGGGACGGGAGGGAGTGGTAGCTCCCGGTTCCCGTCATTGATTCCTCTGGAGATTCGGTTCGCGCATGTGGGCTTGCCATTGAACTATTAAATACGAATCATTATCATTTGAATTCGTATCTACTCCGATTCGCCGTTTGGGTAGCCGTACTTTTTCCGAATAACGAAACCACGCGAGCGCGACATGAGATTTCATCTTCTTCTTTCCCGATCCTCCTTGAATTGGCTGGGTGTTTTGATTCCGCTGTGCCTGAGTCCGGCGAATGCTGCGCCGCCGGACCCTTTCGAGGGGGCTCGGCATGTATTGACCGTAAAGTTCAACGTCAACAGGCCCGTTACGGACACGGAGGACCAATTCCGGGCCGTCCTCCAGCTCATGGACGCCATCGATGGTGAAACGGCTGGCGTGGCCGAACATCATCCGGCCAAGGACGCCACCTGCGATCAGTGTCACGTCAAGGATTTCATCTCCGTGGACCATTACGGCCTGATGATCAATGAAGCGAACCCGGCCAAGAGCTGCGAAAAGGCCGGCTGCCATAGCCTGACGGTGGCGGGGGAGATGCCGTTCTACGTCAAACCGTTTGCGTCGCTGGATGAAACCAGGAACGCTGGACTGGCGAAGCAGCGTTTGGCCGCGGCCCGGACCCTGTTGCGATATGCCGGGTCGTTCAAGGGAAACACGGCTGCACGCCTCAGCGGGCTGCCTCAGATCGGATCGTTTTCGATCGACGTCCGTGCCCAGGACAAGAACATCAACAATCTGACGCACGACGTGCCGCTGGTGTTCTTCGAGCCGAAAAACGCCTTCGACGTGAAGAAAAACGCCGATCTGCTGCCCCAGTATGCCGCCGCCCTGTCGAACGAGGTGCTGTCCCTGGTTGAGCAGGACATGAGCGTCCCGACCCGGCTGGAGGCGACGGTGGAAGCCAGGATGGCCAGGGCGGCCGATTTGCACAAGCATCTGGCGCTCGCGGATCAGGATATGTCCATACAGCCTCTGCTGACGAATTCGCAGATCGTGCTGCGTTATCTGGCGACCCTGCCGGCCGAAGCCGCCGATTTCATGTCGTCCCGGCTGGCGGAAGACTTTCCTGCCGCTGTGCTCAAGACCGACGCCACGACCGGCGAGACCTCGACCGGCCTGCGCCGCACCGTCACCTGGGAAATTCCCGCGGTGGCCAATGACGGGGTGAACGCCGCTACGATCGTCTTGCAGCGCAACGAAGAAGGCAGCCGGACCCAGCCCTCGACGCAACTGCAGTTCCAGCGGCTGGCCGGCTCCATGCGCGGTACCGCCGTCCGGATGCTCGAATCCTTCCAGGAACGTTATTCCGCGTTCGCCGCCGATCATGCCCGCTTCACGTTGACCTATCAGGCCAGCCGGGAGGAGGACAAGAGTCTGTTGACCACGGCGATAGGGAATTCCAGGGAAGCTGCGGGTGCGGGCGAGCTCAGGCGGACACTGACGCACAACGAAAACACGGCCACTGGCACCCTGCCGGCGCCGGGCCAAGTGAGTGCGGCCATCGGCGCGGCCAAAGAGATCGCTGCGGCGAATCCTGCCGCGATCCGCAGGGTCCGCAGCACCCTGCGCTTCAAACCCGATCTGACGACCGTGTCCCAGATCGCCGGCGAGGTGCTGCTGGGCTCGCTTCCGCGCGTCTGGGTGTCGGCTGCCCGGACCGAAATTGCCGAAGGAAGCGGAGAGCGGCTGGTTTTCACCGTGTCTCGCGAGACGCCGATGGACAGGTCCTTGACCGTTAATCTGACGCTGGGCGGCACTGCCCGGCCGGGCAAGGACTATATCAAGCCCAAGCTCCGGGTCACTCTGCCAAAAGGCGTCGCCAGCGTGGATGTGTCGGTGAAGCTCCGCGACGACCGCCTGGTCGAAGGGCGGGAAACGGTCACCATGGCCATCGCCGGAAGGCGGGAGTACACCCGCTTGCCGGCGACGGAGGCCACGGTCGCCATCGCCGACGACGATTGATCCCGTCGGGAAGGACGGAGGCTTGGCAACGGAGGGCCGGGGGGGATTAAAATCACCGCCCTTCGGCCTCCTTTCGTCGCCGGTTCTTCCTCCCATTGCTTCGGCCATCGTCCCTATGCGTATCGGAACCCCCAATTCCCCCTCCGCCGTCCGGGTGATACTCCTGGGCGGCGGCGAACTTGGCAAGGAGGTGGCGATTTCCCTCCAGCGTTACGGCGTCGAGGTGATCGCCGTCGACCGCTATGCCGGCGCGCCGGCGCAGCAGGTCGCCCACCGCTCCCACGTCGTCGACATGACCGACCCGGGGGCGATCCATCGGTTGGTCGAGTTCGAGCGCCCACATTTCGTCGTGCCCGAGATCGAAGCGATCGCCACCGATGCCTTGGTCGAGATCGAGCGGGCGGGGTTGGCGGAGGTCGTTCCCAATGCCCGCGCTGTGCAACTCACCATGAACCGCGAAGGCATCCGGCGGCTGGCGGCGGAAAAGCTGGGCCTGCCCACCTCACCCTATGCCTTTGCCGATTCCTGTGCCGCCTTGGCCGAGGCCGCGGCGAAGATCGGCTTTCCGTGTTTCGTCAAGCCCGTCATGTCGTCCTCCGGCAAGGGCCAATCTCTGCTCGAGAGCCCGTCGGATGTCCAGGCAGCCTGGGATCACGCGCGGGAGGGTGGCCGGGTCGGGGCAAGCCGTGTCATCGTCGAAGGCCGGATCGACTTCGATTTCGAGATTACCCTGCTGACGGTGCGCACCCCCGTTTCCGGAGGTGACGCCGGGATCGCGTTCTGTGAGCCCGTGGGGCACCGGCAGCAAGCCGGGGATTACGTGGAAAGCTGGCAGCCGCAGTCCCTGAATCCGAAGGCCAGGGAACGGGCCGAGGCGATCGCCCGCACCGTGGTTGATGCGCTGGGAGGGCGCGGGCTGTTTGGTGTCGAGCTGTTCGTCCGGGGGGATGAGGTGTGGTTCAGCGAAGTGAGCCCCCGGCCGCACGATACGGGCATGGTGACCATGGTCAGCCAGGCACAGAACGAGTTCGAACTGCATGTGCGTGCGATTCTGGGATTGCCGGTCGATTCCTCCCTGCGGCGTCCCGGCGCCAGCGCCGTCATTTACGGAGGGGTGGCGGCGGAAGGCATCGCGTTCGAGGGATTGGAGCGGGCGCTGGCCGTGCCGGAATCCGAGGTCCGCCTGTTTGGCAAGCCGGAGGCCCATCCACGGCGGCGTATGGGTGTGGCGCTGGCGGCGGCGGATACGGTGGAAGAGGCGCGAAGGCGGGCGGTGTTGGCGGCATCGCGGGTGCGGCCGGTCAAAATACCGGCTTGAGGCTTGTCCGGCCGAACGGAGCGGTGGTATAAACCCGCTCGTCCGGATTCGAGAAAACGACGTAAAAACATGCGGATGAAACGACGTCTTTGGATCGCCTTGCTGCTGGGGGGGCTGCCGGCGGCGCAGGTCTCGGCGGATGTCTACAAGTTCGTCGACAAGAAGGGTCATGTCTATTACACCGATCGTCCCCCGCATAGCGGCTACCGGCTGATCGCCACCACCAGGGTGTCGGGCAGGCTGGGGTCACCGGCCCCCGCGTACCAGGAGGCGTCATCGGGCCGGGCTTCGGCTCCGGTCGCCTTCAGGTCCGGGACATTGGCGCGCAACCGCGAAATGCTGGCGCCGCTGATCGCCGAAGCGGCCGAGCGCTACGACCTCGATCCCCTGCTGCTGCACGCGATGATCCAGGCGGAATCGGCATACAACTCGGAGGCGGTTTCGGGTAAGGGGGCTGTGGGCTTGATGCAACTGATGCCGGACACTGCAGCACGCTATGGCGTGCGGGACCGGACCGACCCGGTGGAGAACGTCTACGGGGGGGCCCGCTATCTGCGCGACCTCATTGGCATGTTTAACGATGTCAGCCTGGCGGTCGCCGCCTACAATGCCGGCGAGAACAACATCATCAAATACGGCAACCGGGTGCCTCCTTTTCCCGAAACCCAGGATTATCTGAACCGAGTGATCGAATACTACAATCGCCTGAACTGACGCCGCATCGTGTGGGTTCTGTTCAGAAGACGGCGATGCCAAAGCGTTTCAGTATTTCCGTCAGCAGGATCAGGGGGAGACCGACCAGGGCGTTCGGATCTTCGCCCTCGAAGCGTTCGATGAGGGCGATGCCCAGTCCTTCCGACTTGAAAGCGCCGGCGCAGTCGTAGGGTTCGTCGGCGGTGACGTAGCGTTCTATCTGGTCTCGGTCGAGGCGGCGGAAATGGACGTGGCAGCGGTCCAGGCCGGTATGGCTGACCCCGCTGACCGCGTCGTGCACGCACAATCCCGTCAGGAATGTCACGGTGTTCCCCGAGGCCCGCAGCAACTGTGCGACCGCCTTCTCATGAGTACCAGGCTTGCCCAGTCTCGAATCGCCCAGCACGGCCACCTGATCCGAACCGATGATCAGATGGTCGGGATAGGCGGGCGCCAGTGCCAGCGCTTTCTCACAGGCCAGCCTCAAGGCGAGATCATCCGCAGCCTCTCCCGGTCTCGCTGCTTCGTCGATGTCCGGCGCCACAGCGGTAAAGTGCAGACCCAGTTTGCGGAGTAGCTCGCGGCGGTAACTCGAACCTGAAGCCAGGAGGAGCGGCCTCGACTGCGGTGGGGGAGTCGGCATCGCGGTGTTTCCGGGCTTTGACAGAAGTTGGATTTTGCCTGTATTATTACACGATTATGCTTTCCCGCTTGCCTGAATTCGTCGATCCGCTGAGGTTCGCCGACAAGTGTCGCCGGGTAGCGGGCGAATTGTCGCTGACGCTTTTCGATCGAATCGAAGAGTCCTTGTTTGAAAGGGCCGGAAACGTCCGGGTTGCACTGGATTTCGGCAAGGACGGTCGATGGTCGGTGGTAACCGGTACGGTTGAAACGGATCTCGTGCTGCGGTGTCAGCTCTGCCTGGATCGGCTGCCATGGCCGGTGCGGTTACGGGTCGCGCTGGGTGTCGTGGCCTCGCTGGAGGAGGCTGACCACCTGCCGGCGTCTTACGAGCCGCTGCTGTTCGATGGCGGAGCGCCGATCCGCCTGTCCGACCTGGTTCAGGATGAGCTGGTGCTGGCCATCCCGTTGATACCGCAGCACGCAGCCTGTGGGGATGCCGCGCCGCTTGGGCCGCGGGCGGAAAAGGGAAAGAGGGAAAACCCGTTTGCCGTGCTAGAGCAATTGAAAAACAACGATAGCAAGTCTTCTTAAGGAGTCATCATGGCTGTTCAACAAAATCGCAAGACCCGTTCGAAGCGCGGCATGCGGCGGTCGCACGACGCATTGAGCGCGAGTGCCCTGTCCGTCGAGGCGAACACTGGCGAAACCCATCTGCGCCACCATGTGAGCCCGGACGGTTACTATCGTGGTCGTCGCGTCATCGCGCCGAAGCACGGCGACGAGACTGAAGAATAAGCATAGACCCTCCGGTCTGACGGTTCGTTGCCTTTCTATATCGACTCTTGATGGCGATGCATGCGGCGCGGTGACGGTATGACGACCATCGCATTGGACGCGATGGGTGGTGACCACGGGCCCAAAGTCGTGGTGCCGGCGGCCTTGGATAGTTTGGAGCAAAACCCTTCGCTGCGGTTGGTGCTGGTCGGCGACGAGTCGGTGCTGAGAGAGTATCTCAAGGATACCCGGCGTCGGTTCGGGGATCGGTTGAGGGTGCATCATGCCTCGGAGGTCGTGGAAATGCACGACCAGCCTTCCAAGGCGCTTCGCAACAAGAAGGACTCGTCGATGCGGGTGGCCATCGATCTGGTCAAGCAAGGCGATGCCGACGCCTGCGTGAGCGCCGGGAATACCGGCGCGTTGATGGCAATCGCCAAGTTCGTTCTCAAGACCCTGCCAGGCATCGACCGGCCAGCGATCATCGCGGCCGTTCCTTCCATGACGGGGCATACCCATGTCCTCGATCTCGGTGCCAACGTCGATTGCACTGCCGAGCACCTCTATCAGTTTGCGGTCATGGGTTATGAGCTGGTCAGGGCAGTGGAGGAGCGGGAGCATCCCACGGTCGGTCTTCTCAACATCGGCGAAGAGGAGATCAAGGGGAACGAGCAGGTGAAGCGGGCCGCCGAGCTGCTCAGCGGAGCCCACGTCAACTTCGTCGGCTTCGTCGAGGGCGACGACATTTTCAAGGGCAGCGTCGACATCGTCGTAACCGACGGTTTCGTCGGAAATGTCGCGCTGAAAAGCAGCGAGGGTCTGGCGAAAATGATCTCTCATTTCATCAAGCGGGAGTTCTCCAGCAGTTTGCTGACCCGGCTGGCCGGCCTGATCGCGCTGCCCGTGCTCAATGCCTTCAAGCACCGGATCGACCCGCGCCAGTATAACGGTGCCAGTCTCCTGGGCTTGCGCGGCATCGTGATCAAGAGCCACGGCAACGCGGATCGCTTTTCTTTTGCCAATGCCGTTACGATCGCTGTGAAAGAAGTCGAGAAAGCCGTTCCGCACCGTATCGGCGAGCGGATGACGGATGTGTTCGCCGCGAGGAATCTGGCGTGAGCCGTTACTCCCGCATCGCGGGCACCGGCGGCTACCTTCCCCGGCAGGTGGTGACCAACGACGATCTCGCCATGCGGGTCGAGACGTCGGACGAATGGATCGTCGAGCGCACTGGCATCCGCCGCCGACACATCGCGGCTGCTGACGAAACGGCCTCCAGCATGGCCGAGATTGCCTCCCGGCAGGCACTGGAGGCTGCCGCCATCGATCCCCACGATCTCGATCTGATCATCCTCGCGACCAGTTCGCCGGACCGGGTTTTTCCCAGCACGGCATGCCTCCTGCAGCAGCGTTTGGGCGTGCGCAGCTGTGCGGCTTTCGACGTGCAGGCGGCGTGTTCGGGGTTCATCTTCGCGTTGAGCATCGCCGACCAGTACATTTCCGCCGGCAATGCCAACCGCGTGTTGGTGGTCGGTACGGAGGTCAATTCGCGTTCCGTGGATTGGGACGACCGCTCGACTTGCATTCTGTTCGGTGACGGTGCCGGGGCCGTGGTGCTCGAATCTGCCACCGAGCCCGGCATCATGAGCACCCATATCCATTCCGACGGCCATTACCAAGATCTGCTCTATCTGCCCAATCCCGCCAGCAACGGCGAAGGCAGCGACGAGAGCCGCACCATCCGGATGCAGGGCAGCGAGGTTTTCAAGGTCGCGGTCAACACACTCGGTCGCATCGTCGATGAAACCCTGGAACAGAACGGCCTTCAGAAATCTGACGTCGACTGGTTGGTGCCCCATCAGGCCAACATCCGCATCATTGCGGCGACCGCGAAGAAGCTCCAGTTGCCCATGGAGCGGGTGGTCGTGACGGTGGACGAGCAGGGCAACACTTCTTCGGCATCGATTCCTCTGGCTTTCGACGAGGCCGTTCGCGACGGCCGCATCAAGCGCGGACAAACCGTGCTTATGGAAGCCTTCGGCGGCGGGTTCGCCTGGGGCTCCGCTCTTCTGCGCTATTAAAGACCATTCGTAATGCCCAACATCGACAACAGCCTCGCTTTCCTTTTTCCGGGGCAAGGCTCTCAGTCCATCGGCATGCTGGCGGATCTCGCCGCAGTCCATCCGGTGGTCGGCGAGACCTTCGCTGAAGCCTCGGAAGTGCTCGGTTTCGACCTCTGGTGTCTGGTCCAGGAGGGCCCCGAGGAAGAGCTCAACCAGACCGTCAACACCCAGCCGGCGATGCTGGCCGCCGGGGTCGCGACCTGGCGGATCTGGTGCAGTTTGACCGATCGCCGCCCCGCCTGGATGGCCGGCCACAGCCTGGGGGAGTATTCGGCATTGGTCGCCGCCGGCGCGCTCGGCTTCGCCGATGCGGTGAAACTGGTGGCCCAGCGCGGCAGACTGATGCAGGAAGCGGTCCCGCCGGGCGCGGGATCCATGGCCGCCATCCTCGGTCTGGAAGATCCCCAGGTCGTCGCGGCATGCAAAGAGGCATCCACCCGAGATTCGGTGGTGACGCCGGCCAATTTCAATGCCCCGGGCCAGGTGGTGATCGCCGGCGCGAGCCAGGCGGTGGAGCGTGCGATCGTGGCGGCCAAGGCGCTGGGGGCGAAACGGGCGGTGCTGCTGCCGGTCAGCGTACCCTCGCATTGTGCGCTGATGGCGCCGGCCTCGGAAAAATTCGCGGCCCTGCTGTCGGAGACGTCGTTCGAATCGCCCCGTGACCGGATCGGCGTGGTCCACAACGTCGACGTCGCCATGCATCCGTCTCCCGAGGTGATCCGGGCGGTGCTGGCTCAGCAGATTTCCCAGCCGGTGCGCTGGTCGGAAACCATCCGCTTCCTCAGCGACCAGGGCGTGAGGCGCTTCGTGGAATGCGGGCCGGGCAAGGTGCTGGCCGGCCTCAACAAGCGGATCGTCAGCAGCGAAGCGACGCTCGCCATCGTGGATCAGGATTCGTTGAATACAGCCTTGGAGTCGATTCAATGACGGACCAGATAGCCATTGTCACGGGGGCCAGCCGAGGAATCGGGCGGGCGATCGCCCATCGTTTGGCGCAGGCCGGTCATACGGTCGTAGGCACCGCCACCTCGGAAGACGGAGCCGCAGCGATCGGATCCGCGCTCACCGATGCCGGCCTGAACGGCTGCGGGCGGGTGCTGGACGTGAGCGATCCCGCTTCGGTCGAGGCCTTCGTGGCCGCCGTCAACGAGGAATTCGGCATACCGACGATCCTGGTCAACAACGCCGGCATTACCCGTGACGGTCTGCTGATGCGTATGAAAGATGAAGACTGGGATGCGATCATCGACACCAATTTGTCTTCCGTCTACCGCATGAGCAAGGCTTGCCTCAAAGGCATGATGAAGGCCCGTACCGGCCGCATCGTCAACATCACTTCGGTCGTGGGGTTGACTGGCAATGCCGGGCAGACCAACTATGCGGCGGCCAAGGCCGGTATCATCGGTTTCACCAAATCCCTGGCCAAAGAGATTGGCTCGCGCGGCATTACGGTGAATTCGGTGGCGCCGGGCTTCATCGATACCGATATGACCCGCGCCCTTCCGGAAGCACACAAGACGGCCCTGCTGGCGTCGATTCCCCTGGGACGGCTGGGACAGGCCGAGGAGATTGCGGGGGCCGTGGCTTTTCTGTGCTCCGACGACGCCGCTTACATCACCGGAGAAACCCTCCATGTCAATGGCGGTATGTTCATGCCCTGAGCGGCTTTTTACGCCAGAGTGCTTGTGTTCGCGGGAATTCACACTAAAATCTCCGCACCTCTAAACTTGAATAACACTGAGGACAAAAAACAATGAGTGATATAGCAGAACGTGTAAAGAAGATCGTCGCCGAACAGTTGGGCGTGAAGGACGAGATCTCGAACGAGGCATCCTTCGTGGACGATCTGGGCGCCGATTCTCTGGACACGGTCGAGCTGGTGATGGCACTCGAGGAAGAGTTCGAGTGCGAAATTCCCGACGAGGACGCCGAAAAGATCACTACGGTTCAGCAGGCGATCGATTACATCCAGAGCCATACCTGATTCGTCTTACCGTTCCATCAGCCCCACGGGACAGCGTCATCCGGTGGGGTCTTCTTTCGTTTACCTCCAGGTGTCAGCGTGAGCAAGCGTCGCGTCGTCATCACCGGACTGGGGATGGTCTGTCCGGTGGGCCTCAATGTCCCCGAGAGCTGGGACAGCATCCTGAACGGCCGCAGCGGAATCGGCCCGATCGAGCATTTCGATGTATCCGACTTCGCTACCCGCTTCGGTGGCAGCGTGCGTAACTTCGATGTCACCCGGTATCTGCCCGAAAAAGAAGCCAAGAAGATGGATACTTTCATCCACTACGGCATGGCAGCGGGCAGTCAGGCGTTCGAAGATTCGGGGCTGGAGGTCACCGAGTCCAATGCGGACCGCGTTGGCGTCTGCGTCGGCTCCGGCATCGGCGGGATCACCGGTATCGAGCACGGTTACGGCGTGTTCCTCAAAAGTGGACCCCGCAAAATTTCTCCTTTCTTTGTGCCGGCCAACATCATCAACATGATTTCCGGCAACCTCTCCATCAAGTACGGCCTGAAAGGCCCGAATTACGCGATCGTCACTGCCTGTGCCACGGCGACTCACAGCATCGGCAGCGCGGCCCGAATCATCCAGTATGGCGATGCCGACGTCATGTTGGCCGGTGGTGCCGAAATGGCGAGTTCACCGACGGCCTTGGGTGGATTCATCTCGGCCCGTGCCTTGTCGCGCCGCAATGACGACCCGGTGCGGGCGAGCCGTCCTTGGGACAAGGACCGCGACGGCTTTGTACTGGGTGATGGTGCCGGCGTGGTGGTGCTGGAGGAGCTGGAGCATGCCAAGAAGCGCGGTGCCCGCATCTACGCGGAGCTGATCGGCTTCGGCATGTCAGGAGATGCCCATCACATGACCCAGCCGCCCGAGGACGGCGATGGTGCGGCGCGTTGTATGATGCACGCGATGCGGGATGCTGGAGTGAATCCGGAAGACATCGATTACGTCAATGCCCACGGCACTTCGACGCCGGCCGGCGATCTGGCGGAGACCCGCGCCATGAAGACGGTGCTCGGGCCGCATGCGTACTCGACGGCTATCAGCTCGACCAAGTCCATGACCGGCCATCTGCTTGGTGCGGCGGGTGGAATCGAGGCGATCTTCTCTGTCCTTGCGATTCGGGACCGCGTGGTACCGCCGACCATCAATCTGGATACGCCCGATCCGGAATGCGATCTGGATTATGTGCCTCATACCGCCCGGGAAAAAGATCTCGAAGTGGTCATGTCCAACTCGTTCGGCTTTGGCGGTACCAACGCCACTTTGATTTTCAAGAAATTCAGATAGGCGCTGGAAGCCACCCCAGGCTTCCGCACCTGCTGTCATCTCTGCCGGATTCCGCCGATGAGGGTCCTGGTCAATGGTCGATCCAGCGGTTGTGTCGATGTGCGGGACCGGGGATTTCAATACGGCGACGGCATCTTCACTACCCTGCGCTTGCGCGCGGGAAAAGCCATGCTGCTGTGTCGCCACTTCGGTCGTCTGGCAGATGCCTGCTTCCGTCTCGGCATCCGTTATCCGGGGGACGAGGCGCTGTCCGCCGATCTGCGACGGCTGGGATTGGAAGCGGCCGAGGGTGTCGTCAAGATACAGATCACACGAGGCGTCGGCGGTCGCGGCTATCGGCCCGTGGCGGAAGGGGAGCCGACGCGCGTGGTGTCGCTTCATCCCGCCCCCGAGTTTCCGCAGGACTATTACCGGTCTGGGGTGAGTGTGACGCTATGCCGTACGCCGCTCGGCATCAATACCGCGCTGGCCGGGGTCAAGCATACGAACCGTCTGGAGCAGGTGCTCGGGCGGGGTGAGTGGGCCGATGAATTCCAGGAAGGCTTGATGTGCGATACCGAAGGCTTTCTCGTGGAGGGTACCATGAGCAACGTCTTCATGGTGAAGGCCGGTAGGCTCGAGACTCCGCTGATCGACCGCTGCGGTGTGGCCGGTGTGATGCGGCGTCTGGTGCTGGAAATCGCCCGGTCTCGAGGTGTCGAGGTGAGCGAAAGGCGTATCCGGCCGGAAGAACTGGCAGCGGCCGATGAGATTTTTCTGACCAACTGCGTCATCGGCATTTGGCCGGTGGCACGGGTGGCGGAGACGAATTACCCGGTGGGCGAGATGACGACGATGCTGAGCCGGGGCTTGGAAATCCATCAGCTGTATGAGGCCGTGGCTGGATGAGGCGTACCCTGCTGCTCGCGGTAATGGCGCTGGTGGCCGGCGTCGCGGTGAAGGATTTCATCGAGTCTACCGAGCGGCCGCTTGCCAACACCGAGCCAGTCGTGTTCGAGATCGCACGGGGACAGGGCCTGAAGGACGTGGCTCTGGCGCTGAAGGAGGCGGGCGTGATCGATGAGCCCTGGTGGCTCATGCTGCAGGCCTGGAGGGAAGGTCTGGCGCGCAGGCTCCAGTCGGGGGAATACGAGATTCCGCCGGGCCTGGACCGACGCGGGTTGCTGGCGCTGTTCGCTTCCGGGAAAGTCCGACAGCATGCCGTGACCCTGGTCGAAGGCTGGACTTTCCGGCAGATGTTGGCGGCGCTGCGGGCCCAGCCGGCTCTCGAGCACCTCGTCACGGCGGAGAGCGACGGTGTCGTGCTGATGCGGGTGCTGGGAATCCCGGAAGGAGATCCGGAAGGGCGGTTTTTCCCCGATACTTATTTCTTCACCAAGGGCACGTCGGACATCGAGATCCTCAAGCGCGCTCACCGGCGTATGGCGACGGTCCTGGCTGCGGAATGGGCGCGGCGGGCGCCGGACCTTCCCTACCGGACGCCGGACGATGCACTCATCATGGCTTCCATCATCGAGAAAGAAACCGCCCTGCCCGCTGAAAGAGCCGAAGTGGCCGGTGTGCTGGTCCGGCGGCTGCGCACCGGTATGCCTTTGCAGGTCGATCCGACCGTGATCTACGGTCTGGGCGACCGCTTTGACGGCAATCTGCGTCGCGAACACCTCAAGGCGGACACCCCCTACAACACCTATCTTCATCGCGGTCTGCCGCCGGCACCGATCGCCGCGCCCGGGCTGGCTTCGCTGCGGGCCGCTCTGAACCCGGCACCGGGCGACAGTCTGTATTACGTGGCACGGGGAGACGGCGGCCACCGCTTCTCGCGGACCTGGGACGAACACCGACAGGCGGTAGAGCTTTATCAGAAGGTCGGGCAGCCGTGACACCGGGCAAATTCATCACGCTGGAGGGAGGCGAAGGCGTCGGCAAGAGCACCAACGTCGATTTCGTCGTGAGCCGGCTGCGCGCCCGAGGCCTGAAGGTCGTCGCGACCCGGGAGCCGGGCGGTACCGCTTTCGGGGAAGCGGTACGGGAAATTTTCCTGCGTCAGGATACGGTGCGGCCGGAAGCCGAATTGCTGTTGTTGTTCGCGGCCCGCGTGCACCATCTTCGGGAAGTGATCGAGCCGGCTTTGCGGCGCGGTGACTGGGTGGTCTGTGACCGTTTCACCGACGCCAGCTATGCCTATCAGGGCGCCGGGCGTGGTATCGCCCCTGGCGTCATCGATTTCCTGCGGGACTGGATTCAGGCCGGGCTGAGGCCCGATCTGACCCTCCTGCTGGATGCACCGGTGGACACCGGTTTGAAGCGGGCGCATCAACGCAGCGGTCCGGATCGGTTGGAGAGAGAAGACAGCGCCTTTTTCGCCCGGGTGCGGGAAGGCTATCTGGCGCTGGCGCGGGCAGAACCGGGCCGGATACGGGTGATCGATGCCGACCGGCCTCTGGCCCTGGTTCAGACGGCCATCGCCACCCAGGTGGATTCCCTGTTGGCCGCTCATGTCTGAGTCCATCGGTCGTTATCCGTGGCTGGCACCGGCACGCCGCCGGTTGAGGGCGTATCTGGAGGCGGGACGTTTGCCGCAGGGCTTGCTGATTTCGGGCGCCGCCGGCGTGGGGAAGGGAGTGCTGGCCGACGATTTCGCCCGCCGGCTCCTGTGCGCCAGCCCGCCGGCCGAGGGGGCGTGCGGTACCTGCCATGCCTGTCGTCTGGCGGTGGCTGGCAATCATCCGGACTATCTTCACATCGAGCCGGAGGAAGCCGGTAAACGTATCACCGTCGAGTTGGTTCGCCGGCTGATCGACAGACTTTCGCTCAAGCCGCAATATGGCGCTTCCCGGGTCGTGGTCATCCGTCCGGCGCATGCCATGAACATGGCGGCCGCGAACAGTCTGTTGAAAACGCTGGAAGAACCCGACCCGCATACGCTTTTCCTCCTCATCAGCGAACGACCTGCGCAACTGCCGGCGACGGTGCTCAGTCGCTGCCAGCGGCTGGATGTGAGGCTGCCGGAGCGGGAAGAAGCATTGCGCTGGCTGCGTGGACAGGGGGTCGGGGAAGAGGCAGAGGCCTTGCTGGCGATGGCGGGTGGTGCACCGGTGCGAGCGGTCGAGCTGCATGGGGGCGATCTGGCGCAGCGCAGAAGAATGCTCTTCGATGAGTGGGTGGCCGTGCTCAGGGACGAGAGCGATCCGCTCGCGGTGGCCGAGCGTTGGGCCAAGGAGGACGGCGAGACCGTCCTGATTTGGTTGCGCGGCTGGATCGCGGACCTCATCCGTATCAGTAGCACTGAAGCATCGGTTCCGTTGCGCCTGGCCAACGCCGATCTGGAACCGGGATTGCGGAAAGCGGCGGCGGGCCTGGATCTCCGCGCCCTGTTCGCCTGCCTCGACGGTGTTGATGCGGCCCGCCGCAATCTGGAGGGCCAGGCCAACCGGCAGCTGGTCATGGAAGAGATCCTGATAGACTGGAACCGGTCGAGACCACGGGGGGCGAGGCATTGAGCGAAGAGCAGACGGGTGCCCGCCAGGGTATCCTGGCGCTGACCATCAAAGACAAGAATGCGCTTTACGCCGCCTACATGCCGACCATCAAGAACGGCGGTCTCTTCATCCCGACGACACGCAGTTACCGTCTGGGCGACGAGGTCTTCATGTTGTTGCAGCTGATGGACGAGCCGGAGCGGATCCCGATCTCGGGACGGGTCGTCTGGATTACCCCGAAAGGGGCCGCCGGTTTCCGTTCCGCCGGCATCGGCGTGCAGTTCAGCGACGAGGACGGCGGCGTCACCAAGGCGTTGATCGAGAGTTATCTGTCCGGGCACCTTGAATCGGATCAGCCGACCCATACCATGTAAGCTTTGCCGGCAGCGCCCGGCCTCCCCTCTTGCATCCAATCCTATGTTCATCGACTCCCACGCCCACCTCGATCGCCTCGACCTGAAACCGTTCGGTGGCGATTTTTCGCGCTTCATGGAGGCGGCCGGCGCCGAAGGCGTCGACCGCATGCTGTGCGTAGCGATCAATCTGGACGACTATCCCGCCATGCGCCGGCTCGTCGAACCCTATCCGAACGTGTGTGTTTCGGTTGGCGTGCATCCCAATGAAACCGATACCGAGGAACCAAGCGCCGAACGGCTGGCCGCACTGGCGGATGACGACCGTGTCGTCGCCATTGGCGAAACCGGCCTGGACTATTTCCGCAGCGCGGGTGACCTCGCCTGGCAGCAGGAGCGCTTCCGCATCCACATTCGCGCCGCCAAACTCATCGGCAAGCCGCTGATCGTCCACACCCGCGATTCCCGCTCCGACACCCTGCGCATCCTCGCGGAAGAGGAGGCGGGCGAGGTGGGTGGCGTGTTCCATTGTTTCACCGAAGACTGGGACACGGCGCGCCGCGCGCTCGATTTGAATTTCTCGATATCCTTTTCGGGAATCGTCACGTTCCGCACCGCCGAAACCATTCAGGACGTCGCGCGGCGAGTGCCGGACGAGCGCTATCTGATCGAGACCGACTCGCCCTATCTGGCCCCGGTGCCGCTGCGGGGCAAACCGAACTATCCGCAGCATGTCCGCCATGTCGCCGGTATGATCGCCGAGCTGCGCGGCGCGTCACTGGGCGAGGTGGCGGATCGGACGACGCGGAACTATTACACGCTGTTCGGAAATGGCTAAGTTTACGGAACAGATATTGCTAGCCCCATTGGGTTTTTCCTACCATCCGGTTTCTTGATGGATTCGTACGCTAACTCCCGGCGTTTCGATGCGCTGCCCCCCCAATGGCTGGCGGTGGCCCTGTGCCTGGCCTTGTCAGCAGGATGCGCGCAGCGGAAAGTGGTCAGGCAGCCTGCTATGCCGAGCGTCCGTCCGGCCCCCACGGCAGCACCGGCGCCCAGTCCCAGGCCGAAAGCGGCGGCTCCGCCCGCGAGGCCGGCACCGGGAGCCTGGGCAGGCGCGAAGAAGCAGCCGGCGCCGACCCCCGCCGTGGCAGCCCTGATGTCCGAGGCGGACAAGGCTCAGGGTTCCGGTCAGCTCGACAACGCCGCCACCACCCTGGAGCGCGCCATCCGCATGCAGCCGCGTAATCCGGAGTTGTGGTACCGTCTGGCGACGGTCCGGATGGCCCAGCAGCAGCCGCGTCTTGCGCTCGATCTGGCACGAAAATCCAAGGTCTTGGCTCGGGGCAATCCGGATCTGGTCCAGAAATGTCAGGCGCTGATCGAGGAAGCCGGCCAGCTCGCGGGCGGCGTGGAAAAATAGGGTGAGCGGCGTCGACGACGTCTTCGCGGAGGACGGCCCGCTGGCGCGTTTCCTGGCGGGCTTCCGCCCGCGTGATGCCCAAATCGGTATGGCGCGGGCGGTGGAACAGGCCATCCGCGGCGGCCGCTGTCTGATCGCCGAGGCCGGCACCGGCACCGGCAAGACATTCGCCTATCTGGTGCCGGCCCTGTTGAGCGGCAAGCGGGTGCTGGTCTCCACCGGCACGCGGAATCTGCAGGATCAACTGTTTCAGAAGGATCTGCCCTTGTTGCGGCAGGCGCTGGGGACGCCGGTGCACACCGCTCTGCTCAAGGGCCGATCGAATTACCTTTGTCCCTACCGGCTGGAAAACGTCGTCGATTTCGGCTTTCGCGCCGGCTTCAGCGCCGAGGAAGCCGATCAGCTCGAACGCATCCGGCGTTGGGCGAAGACGACCCGCAGCGGCGATGTCGCCGAGGTGAACGACGTACCGGAGGCTTCACCGCTGTGGCGCTCGGTCACCTCCACGGCCGAAAACTGCTTGGGACAGGAGTGTCCGCTCTACGAAGGCTGTCCTGTGGTCCAGGCCAGAAAGGCCGCCCAGGAGGCGCAGATCACCGTCATCAACCACCATTTGCTGTGGGCCGACTGGGCGGTCAAGACCGACGGCTTCGGCGAACTGTTGCCGGTGGCCGACGTCATCATCGTGGACGAGGCCCACCAGTTCGCCGAAACCGCCACACAGTTCCTGGGGGTCAGCCTGAGTAGCCGCCAGTTCGCCGAACTGGCGGACGACACCCTGATCGAGCGGGCCAAGGATGCACCGGACATGGGTGGGCTGGCCGACGCCGCGACTCTGCTCAAGGTGGAGCTGACGGCCATGCGCGCTGCGCTGGGCGAGGAACCTCGGCGGGACGCCTGGCACGCAGTGGCCGGAAAGGAGGAGGTGAATGCCGGACTCGGGCGTATGGAGGAAGCCTTGCTGGCGTTGGCCGCGCAGCTCAAGATTGCGGCGGTGCGCGGCAAAGGGTTGGAATCTTGCTGGAAGCGCTGCGACGAGTTCATCCAGCGGCTGGAGGCGTTCCTGGCCGAAGATACCGAGGAATCGGTACGCTGGTTCGAGATCCATCGCCGCGGCTTTTCCCTGAGCCGAACGCCGCTGGACATCGCCGGCGAGTTCACGCGTTTCCGCAAGGCGCGGCAGGCGACCTGGATCTTCACCTCGGCGACGTTGAGCGTGGCCGGGCGTTTCGAGCACTTCTCCCGTCAGCTTGGTATCGTCGATGCCGAGTGCCGGCGCTGGGAGAGTCCCTTCGACTACCGCCGCCAGAGCCTCCTGTACCTGCCGCCCGGTTTGCCCGATCCGGGCGCCGGCAACTACACCCGGGCCGTGCTGCGGGCGGCATGGCCGGTGCTCAAAGCGAGCCGGGGGCGCGCCTTTCTGCTGTTCACCAGCCATCAGGCACTGACCGAGGCGGCCTCTATTCTGGAAGGCAAGACCGAATTTCCGCTGTTCGTCCAGGGCAGCCGGCCCAAGACCAGGCTGCTGGACGACTTCCGCGCCTCGGGCAACGGTCTGTTGCTCGGGACCGCCAGCTTCTGGGAAGGCGTCGACGTACGGGGAGAGGCGTTGTCCTGTGTGGTGATTGACAAGCTGCCGTTCGCATCGCCCGGCGATCCGGTCGTCAGTGCCCGGCTCGAGGCCATCCGCAAGCGCGGTCACAGTCCATTCGGCGTGTTCCAGCTTCCGGCCGCCGTCATCGCCCTCAAACAGGGTGCCGGCAGGCTGATCCGGGACGTGGACGATCGCGGTGTCCTGGTACTGGCCGATCCCCGGCTCGTGTCCAGGAGTTATGGGCGAGTGTTCTTGGACAGCCTGCCGCCGATGCGTATCGCCCGCGATCCCGGTGCGGTGCGGGCCTTTTTTGCCGATCCGCCGGCGGAAGGTTCCGTCTGAGTTTTTCGGACGGCCTCGGCTCGTGCCCGGCGGGTCGGCGATTGGCATAGAATATGTGGTTTTTTCGTTCCGCAAACCTGTTCCATGTCCGAACTTGAATTCGAAATCGAGCGGCGGCGAACCTTCGCCATCATTTCCCATCCCGATGCCGGTAAGACCACGCTGACCGAAAAGCTGCTGCTGTTCGGCGGAGCGATCCAGCTTGCGGGTTCGGTCAAGGGTCGGAAGGCGACGCGGCATGCGACCTCGGACTGGATGGAGATGGAGAAGCAGCGCGGCATCTCGGTCACGACCTCAGTGATGCAGTTCCAGCACCGTGACCGCATCTTCAACCTGCTCGACACGCCGGGCCACGAGGACTTCTCCGAGGACACCTACCGGACCCTTACGGCGGTGGACTCTGCCCTCATGGTGATCGACAGCGCCAAGGGTGTGGAGGAGCGGACCATCAAGCTGATGGAGGTGTGCCGGCTGCGCGACACGCCGATCCTTACCTTCATCAACAAGCTGGACCGTGAGGGCCG
The DNA here is from genome assembly GCF_051295855.1 of Methylococcus sp. S1M. Lineage (NCBI taxonomy): Bacteria > Pseudomonadati > Pseudomonadota > Gammaproteobacteria > Methylococcales > Methylococcaceae > Methylococcus > Methylococcus sp. S1M. The sequence continues at coordinate 228,053 of NZ_JBPDXO010000002.1, read as the reverse complement.
GGAGCCGGTGGAGCTGTTGGACGAGGTCGAGCGGGTGCTGAACATCCAGTGCGCGCCCATCACCTGGCCGATCGGTATGGGCAAACGCTTCAAGGGCGTTTACCACTTGTACGAGGATGCGATCCATTTGTTCAGTGCATCGCACGGCGACCGCATCGTCAAGGGCGAGGTCGTGGAGGGCTTGAACAGCCCGAAGCTGGATGAACTCCTGGGGGATATCGCGGACGAACTGCGCATGGAGATCGAACTGGTGCGGGGTGCGAGCCACGAGTTCGATCCGGACGCCTATCGCGCCGGGCGCCAGACGCCGGTGTTCTTTGGGTCGGCGATCAACAACTTCGGCATCCTCGAATTGCTCGATGCCTTCGCCGAGTATGCACCGCCGCCGCAGGCGCGCCAGGCGCGGGAGCGCCTCGTGGCGCCGGGGGAGGACAAGTTTTCCGGCTTCGTATTCAAGATCCAGGCTAACATGGATCCGGCCCACCGCGATCGTATCGCTTTCCTGCGCGTGTGTTCCGGTCGTTACACCAAGGGTGTGCGGCTGTTCCATGTGCGCTCGGGCAAGGCCATGCAAGTGGCCAACGCCATCACCTTCCAGGCCGACAGCCGCGAGAATGTGGAAGAGGCCTATCCGGGCGACATCATCGGTCTGCACAACCACGGTACCATTCAGGTTGGTGACACCTTCACCCAGGGAGAGAACCTGAAATTCGAGGGAATCCCCTCCTTTGCCCCGGAACTGTTCCGCCGCGTCGTGCTGAAGGATCCACTGCGCTCCAAGGCCTTGCAGCGCGGTCTCCAGCAGTTGAGCGAAGAGGGAGCGACTCAGCTGTTCAAGCCTTTGCGCAACAACGATCTGATTCTGGGTGCGGTGGGGGTGTTGCAGTTCGACGTGACGGCGTTCCGGCTCAAGGCCGAGTACAATGTGGATTGCGTCTACGAAGCGGTGCCGGTGACGACGGCACGTTGGGTGTCGTGCAGCGATCCCAAGAAGCTGGAAGAGTTCAAGCGCAAGGTCCACGACAACCTGGCCGAGGACGGCAGCGGCTATTTGGTTTATCTTGCCACCAGCCGGGTGAATTTGTCGCTCACCGAGGAGCGCTGGCCGGAGATCCGTTTCAGCGCGACCCGGGAACTGTAATCACTCGATGACGCCTTCCTGCGATTCTGTGTTGCCGAGATTGTCGGTCCAGTTCACCCGGATGCGTTCGCCCGGTCGTCCGCCGCGGAATTGGAAGGAAAAATAGGGGTCCTTGGACACGGCGGTGGTGAGGCGGCAGCGCACCACGGGTTTGCCGTCATGCTCGAGGGTGAGTTCCTCGATATAGTGTGCGGGGACGACCACACCGCTGGTTTCGTCCCGGCGGCGGCCGGTTTCCATCGGATGGGTGATCAGCAAACGGACGGTCGTGATGCCGTCAGCGGTTCGGGCGCGGATTTTCATACTACCTGATATCCGTGTTCATGGCCGGTGCGGAACGCCGGTTTCTGCTGCGCGGGGCTTCTTCAGGGAGAGCGGCCCGCGGTCGGGAGATCCTCATGAACGGCAGGAAACACTGCGGTGAGCGGGCGGGTTCGGCCGAAATCGGGAATCCGCCGTGGGGCCTTGCGAAGAAACGAGGCCGCCCGAGCCGGATGACGCACCGTGGCCGATCGGCATCGGCCCGGCGGTCGAGGTCGAGTGGCGATTCGGTTCTTTCCGCCGGAGGCCGCGATCGATCATGAGGGGGGAGCGGAAACGTAGCCGTCATCCCATGTATGGCATCGGCTTGGATCAAAAGGCTCACGGATTCAGGATAGTGGAGAACAAGGGGTTTGGCCGGGGCTCAGGGTAACGATAAGCTGGTTGCACCGGCAAGTTGGGCATGTTCGATGAGCTTCCATCTCTCCCGCCGCCGTTTCGTCCTCTCCGCCCTGAAGGGCATCGCCGTATGGCGGTTGTCCGTTGCCCCCTCGGCTTTCGGGAGGGAGGCCGATCCGGCGGCCTATGAGGCCGTTCTGCGCTCCCTCACCGCCGATCGCAAGCTGGAAGAAACCGCCTTGCTGGCCTTGGATGTCCCCGACAGTGCGGAAAACGGCGCGATCGTGCCGGTCACCCTGGAGAGCCGTCTCGAGGGCACCACGGCGTTGCATCTTCTGGTGGTGCGCAATCCCAGGCCACTGGCGGCATCCTTCGAGTTCCGGAACGGAGCCGTACCTTTGGTTTCGTTCCGAATCAAAATGAACGAGAGTAGCCCCGTGGTGGCATTGGTTGAAGCCGGGGGCCGCATTTACGGGTGCCGCAAACAGGTCAAGGTAACCATCGGCGGCTGCGGCTGATCCGGATCACGAGGACTCGGCGAAGCGGGTCAGCAGCGCGACGAAATCGGCCATCCCCCGCGCTAGATGCCGCTCGATTTCGGCCAAGGTGATTTCACCTTCACTCTTGCCGGCAGCCCAGTTGGCCACGATCGCGCAGGCCGCGTAGGGCAGTTCGAGTTCACGCGCCAGCGCGGCTTCCGGCATCCCGGTCATGCCGACGAGGTCGCAGCCGTCGTGTTCCATTCGTGCGATTTCAGCCGCCGTCTCCAGCCGTGGTCCCTGGGTGCAGCCATAGACGCCGCCGTCGACGACGGAAAGGCCGGCGGCACGGGCCGAGGCGATGAGCTTCTGGCGCAGGCTTTCGCTGTAAGGGGTGGTGAAGTCAATGTGGGTGACATGGTCCAGCCCCTCCTCGAAGAAGGTGGCGGCCCGCCCCCAGGTGTAATCGATGATCTGGTGCGGGATGGCCAGTCGGCCGGGGGAAAGGTCGGGCCTGATGCCGCCAACCGCGGCGGCGGCGACGACGGCCTCGGCGCCGGCCTGTTTCAGGGCCCAGAGGTTGGCGCGGTAATTGATCCGGTGGGGCGGGATGGTGTGCGGGTCGCCATGGCGTGCCAGGAATACGAAATCGCGACCGGCCAGCCGGCCGAAAGTCAGCTCGGAGGACGGTGCGCCATAGGGTGTGGCCGGGGATTCACGGCGGTGGACTTGGAGGTGCGTCAACCGAGTCAGGCCGGTGCCGCCGATGATTGCGGTGAGGCTCATGTCAGGTTCCTTGGGATTCGATCGGGGGGCAGGCATAAATGCCCGCGGCGTTGCGCAAATAGCCTTTGTAGTCCAGACCGTATCCGAACAGATAGCGGTTTTCGGTCACCAGGCCGACGAAATCTGCCCGGCAGGGCTTTTCCCGGCCCAGATCCTTGTCGACCAGCACGGCGATCAGGACGCGCTCCGCCCCTCGGTCGAGACAGTGTTCGCGTACCTCGGCGAGGGTGACGCCTTCGTCGAGGATGTCGTCGACCAGCAGCACGGTGCGGCCCTGCAGGGAAAGGCCAGGTTCCAGTCGCCAGTGGGTTACGCCGCCTGCGGTCCGGCCGCGGTAGCGGGTGGCGCCGATGGCGTCGAGCTCCAGCGGAAACCGTAGATGGGTGAGCAGCTTGCCGGCGAACACGATGCCCCCGGTGAGAATGGTCATGACGATCGGATTGCGGTCCGCGATGGCTTCGGTGATTTCCGCGGCCAGGCGCATGATGGCGTTTTCGACCTCGGCTTCGGAGTACAGCCGTTCGGCGGCCGTCTCGACCTGCCGTATTTCTTCGAGTCTGTTCATTGCGCAGAGTCGTTGAAAGAGTGAATGCGGTCGACCGCATTGCGCCATTCGCTACTTGCCACCAGCGCGTCGCGGTCGATTCGCGAGCGGCCGTACATGGCGGCGAGACGGCGGGTACTGCCGGGGGATGCGGTACGGTTTTCCAGGGCTTCCAGAATGCTCGCCGTCGCCTCGGGGGTGTTGCAGACCACCAGCATGTCGCAGCCTGCCTCGAGTGCCGCCAGCGCACGCGCGGCATAGTCGCCGGCCACGGCTGCGCCGGCCATGGACAGGTCGTCCGAGAAGATCGCGCCATCGAAATTCATCCGTTCGCGCAGGATGGTCTGCAGCCAGAAAGGGGAGAAGCACGGCGGCCGGGCGTCTATGCGGGAGTAAAGGACGTGGGCCGGCATGATGCCTTCGAGGTTCTCACGGATCAACGCCGAGAAGGGCAGCAGATCACGCGCGAGCAATTCTTCGAGTTCGCGTCGGTCTTCGGGCAGCACGAGGTGCGAGTCGCCGGCCACACCACCGTGGCCGGGGAAGTGTTTGCCCACCGCCGCCATGCCCGCACGCCGCATGCCGGTGGCGAAGGCGCGGGCCGCGGCGGTGACTTCCTCCGGTGTACGGGCGAAGGCGCGGTCGCCGATGACGGTGCTGATGCCGCTGTCGATGTCGAGCACCGGCGCGAAGCTGAAGTCCACGCCCACGGCGCGCAGCTCCGCTGCCATCAGCCAGCCTGCCGTTTCGGCCGCTGCCAGTCCGGCTTCGCCAGCCACTTCGAGGTACGCGGAGGCCGGCGGCAGCCGGGTGAAGCCTTCGCGGAAACGCTGGACCCGACCGCCCTCATGATCCACGGCGATCAGCATGTCGGGCCGCAAGCTGCGGACCTCCGATACCAGCGCCAGCATCTGGTCCGGTGACGCGTAGTTCCGGCTGAACAGGATCAGCCCGCCGGCGGCGGGGTGACACAGGAATTCACGTTCGTCTGCGGACAGCCGGGGCCCGACGAGGTCGAACATCACACAGCGCGGGGGGGAGATGGGGTTCATGGAGCTCTCTTCGCTTCGGGGCCGGCATTGTAAACCATGGAGCGTCGGTTGGACGGCGGCGGTTTTCCATTGAATTGTAAAAGGGACGACTGGGATCGGCGATGAGGCGGGAAGGAGAGGAGTCGGATCCTGGCACCGCGGAAAATTTTCATGGGAAGGCTTGAATTGCAAACGGTTTGTCTCAAGATTGTGCAGATAGCGATGCCGGTGTAATTCTGTTAATTTGTTCCGAGTCTTGGATGGGAAGGTAATCCAATCCAAAAAACAACAAGGAGAAAGAGGATGTCGAAGGGCCAAAATCTGCAAGATCCATTCCTGAATACACTCCGGAAAGAGCATGTTCCGGTTTCGATCTATCTGGTCAACGGAATCAAGCTGCAAGGAAAGGTGGATTCGTTCGACCAGTACGTAATCATGCTGAAGAACACCGTCAGCCAGATGGTATACAAACATGCGATTTCGACCATCGTGCCCGGCCGCCCGGTGCGCGTCCCACATGCGGGTGAAAGTGGCGACGAGGAGGCCGAATGAGGCAGAGGGAGGTGTGCCTCATGGAACCGTCGTCGTGAGGGAGTCGGTTGTTCGATAGGCCGGGTATCGGATCACGCGCGGTACTGGTGCACATGCCGCTGGCCGGGCCGGATCAGGAGGATCTGGACGAGTTTCGGCTCCTGTCTCTCTCCGCGGGGGCCGAGGCGGTGGCGACTCTGGCGGGACGGTTGCGTGCGGTCGATCCGCGCTTCTACATCGGTCAGGGCAAGCTGGAAGAGCTGGCCGAGACGGTCAAGGTGCATGAGGCCGATCTGGTGCTCTTCAATCACGCGCTCACGCCGAGTCAGGAGCGCAATCTCGAAAAGGCACTAAACATCCGGGTGGTCGACCGTAACGGCCTCATTCTGGACATCTTCGCCCAGCGCGCGCGCTCGTTCGAGGGGCGGCTCCAGGTCGAACTGGCTCAGCTGAAACACCTTTCCACCCGGCTGGTAAGGGGCTGGACTCACCTCGAGCGCCAGAAAGGTGGGATCGGCCTGCGCGGCCCGGGCGAAACCCAACTCGAGACCGACAAGCGTCTTCTGGCCAACCGTATTCGCCAGATCCAGAAGCGGTTGCAGCAGGTGGAGGTGCAGCGCGATCAAGGGCGGCAGGCCCGTCGCCGGGCGCAAGTGCCGGTGGTCGGCCTGGTCGGTTACACCAACGCCGGCAAATCGACTCTGTTCAACGCCTTGACCCGGGCTGACGTCTATGCGGCGGACCAGCTGTTCGCGACCCTCGATCCGACCCTGCGCCGTCTGAGCACCGGCGGTCTGGACATGGTGCTGGCAGACACCGTGGGGTTCATACGTCATCTCCCGCACGAACTCGTTGCGGCGTTCCGCTCCACCCTCCAGGAATCGGCCGAAGCGGATCTTCTGCTGCATGTCGTCGATGCCACCGATGAACGGATGGATGAAACCATCGCCGAGGTGCGGCAGGTGCTGGCGGAGATCGGTGCCGACCGGATTCCGTGCATCGAGGTACATAACAAGGTCGATGGCCTGGACGGTGTGGTTCCTCACGTCGAACGCGATGCGTCGGGTCGGCCCGCCCGGGTCTGGATTTCGGCGCGGAGTGGCGCCGGCCTCGATTTGCTCAAGGGGCTTCTGGAGGAGGTCTTGGGGGGCGGCGTCGAGCGTCGCATCCTGACCCTGACCGCGGGTCAGGGTCAACTCCGGGCACGCCTCTATCGCGAAGCGAGGATATTGTGGGACGAGCCCGATGGCGAAGGCGGCTGGCGGCTGTCCGTGGAGTTTCCGGCCAGTGCCCGCGCTTTGCGCCGTGCCATCGGGGACGCCCCCGAACGTGCCGACTGCGAGGATTTGCTGACCGTGAGCCCCCGATGATTCCACTGGGGATTTTTGTATGTTTGAGGAATTTCCGGGATAATCCGGGCAATGCTGCAAATCGAAAGCAATGGCTAATAGATCGTCACAGGAGTGTTCACATGGCTTGGAATGAACCGGGCGGTGGAAAGAAGGACCCGTGGAGCGGGCGCGACCAGCAGGATACCCCGCCGGATCTGGACGAAGTTCTTCGCAATTTGCAGGAACGCATCAACAAGCTGTTCGGACGCAAGCCCGACGGGGGCGGCGGGAACGCGACCCGGTTGGCGGGTATGATCGGTGCGGCCGCCGTGGCGGTATGGGGTCTGACCGGCATTTACATCGTCGACGAAGGCAGCCGCGGCGTGGTCTCGCGTTTCGGCAAGTACGTCGAAACCACCCAGCCCGGTCCGCACTGGCACTGGCCATCCCCGGTAGAGACCGTGACGGTGGTGAACGTCGAACAGCAGCGCTTCGTCGAAGTCGGTTATCGTTCGGGGGGGCGCCAGCAAGCGGTTGGCTCACTGGGTTCGGTGCCGCGCGAAGCGCTCATGCTGACCCAGGACGAAAACATCGTCGATGTGCGTCTGGCCGTGCAGTACCAGATCAAGGACGCCAAAGAGTATCTGTTCAACGTGCTGGATCCCGAGGGCACGCTGAAACAGGTCACCGAGAGTGCCGAACGATCGGTGATCGGCAACAGCACCATGGATTTCGTGCTCACGGAAGGACGCAGTAGCATCGCCTCGGACATCAAGTCCGAAATCCAGGAGATTCTCGATCAGTACCACGCAGGCATCCGGATCATCACCGTCAATCTGGTCGATGCGCAGCCCCCGGAAGATGTGCAGGCGGCGTTCGAGGATGCCATCAAGGCGCGCGAGGACGAGCAAAGGCTCAAAAACGAGGCCGAGGCCTATGCGAACGAAGTGGTCCCCAAGGCGCGGGGCGCGGCGTCGCGACTGATTCAAGAGTCGGAAGGCTACAAGGAAAAGGTCATCGCCCGGGCGCGCGGCGAAGCAGGCCGGTTCGAGCGCATTTTGGCCGAGTACGAGAAGGCGCCGGAGGTGATGCGAGAGCGTCTTTACATCGAATCGATGCAGGAAGTGATGGGGCGTGCCAACACTCTGTTGCTGGACGTGAAGGGCGGGAACAACGTGGTCTATCTACCGCTGGACAAGATCAGATCGGGTCGGGTCGGCGCCGATACGGCGGTTTCGGAAACGGAAACCGGCAGCGTTTCCGTGCCGACGCAGATCGATGGGCAGGACGGAGGGGCCAAGGGCGGCGGCGGGCGCGCCTCGAGCCGCGGCAGGGACGGGAGGGGACAATGATGGTGCAGACCAAGGTAATCATCGCAGTGGCAGGCGCGGCGGCGGTGCTGGCGTCGTTGTCGGTATTCACCGTCTCCGAAACCCAGAAGGTGATCCGGTTCAGGCTGGGCGAAATCGTGCAGTCGGACTATACGCCCGGGATTTACTTGCAAGTTCCGTTCATCAACAACGTCAAGAAGTTCGACGGACGGATTCTGACCCTGGAGTCCAAGCCGGAGCGCTTCCTGACATCCGAAAAAAAGAACGTCATCGTCGATTCCTTCGTGAAATGGCGGGTGAAGGACGTTGCCAAGTATTACACGACCGTCGCGGGCGACGTGATCCAGGCGAACATTCGCCTGGATCAGATCGTCAAGGACGCGATGCGCAGCGAATTCAGCAAGCGCACCATCCGGGAACTGGTATCGTCCGAACGTTCGCAGATCCGTGACGTGCTGAGCAATGCGGCGAGTCCGGTGGCGGAACAGCTGGGGATCCAGATAGTGGATGTCCGCGTCATGCGTATCGATCTGCCGAGCGAGGTCAGTTCCTCGGTCTATCGGCGGATGGAGGCCGAGCGGGCGCGGGTGGCCCGCGATTTCCGTTCTCGCGGCGCCGAGGCGGCCGAACGGATTCGTGCGGATGCCGATCGTCAGCGGGAAGTGATCCTGGCCGACGCCTACCGGGATTCCGAGCTCAAGCGCGGCGAAGGGGAGGCCGCGGCGGCGGATATTTACGCCCAGGCCTATGGGAAGAACAAGGAATTCTTCAGTCTCTATCGCAGTCTTTCGGCTTACCGCACTGCGATCCAGGAAGACGACGCCCTGGTGCTCGAGCCTGATTCCGAGTTCTTCAGGTATTTCAAGAAATCCACCGGCAAGTAAAGGAGGCGGGGTGCCCGTCGCCGACGGGCACCCGGGCGATTCCTCCGCTATAATCCGTCACCGACGTCTTTCGCCCAACGGTGTTCCGGGAAGGGCCGGTTGATTGCGGTCCGACCCCACGATTCCTTATGTTCCCTTTTTCTTATCCGGCCGATGACCGCTGGCTGTTGCCGGAAGGCATCGAAGAACTCCTGCCCGAGGAAGCCGAGCGGCTGGAACTGCTTCGGCGAAGGGTGCTCGACCGCTTTGCGGCCTGGGGCTACCGCCTGGTGATGCCGCCGCTGATCGAGTTTATCGACTCGCTGTTGACGGGCGCCGGCCACGACCTGGATATCCAGACGTTCAAGCTGATCGATCAGGCCAGTGGGCGCCTTCTCGGCATCCGCGCCGACATGACACCACAGGTCGCCCGCATCGATGCCCGCACCCATGCCGGCGATACGCCGGGACGGTTCTGCTACCTGGGGTCCGTGCTGCATACCCAGGCCGATCGTCTGGAAAAATCGCGCAGTCCCATCCAGTTCGGCGCCGAGCTTTACGGCCACAGCGGCCGGGCCAGTGATCTCGAGATCATCCGCTTGATGCTAGAGGTTCTGACGACGGTCGGCGTGGAACGAATCCATCTGGATTTGGGGCACGTCGGTATCTTCCGTGGCTTGGCACGCCAGGCTGGTCTGACCGGGGAGCAGGAAGGCGAGCTGTTTTCCCTCTTGCAGCAGAAGGCGCGCCCGGAACTCACCGCGGCTGTCGCAAGCCTGGACATCGATCCACCGCTGGCCCGCATGTTTACTGAGCTGGTCGACCTCAACGGTCGTCACGGTGTCATGGAGCGGGCCCGGGAATGCCTGTCCGAGGCCAATGCCGCGGTGCACACGGCTCTGGAGGAGCTGGCGGTGCTGGCAGAGCGGCTCGGCGACTGCTGCCCCGAGGTTCCCGTCAATTTCGATCTGGCCGAGTTGCGGGGCTACCGTTATCAGACCGGTGTGGTGTTCGCTGCGTTCGTGCCGGGCTATGGGAGGGAAATTGCTCGCGGCGGGCGATATGACGACATCGGGAAGGTGTTCGGGCGGGCGCGCCCGGCAACGGGATTCAGCGCCGATCTCAAGGTCGTCCTCCGACTGTCCGGGCTCGGCGAATCTTTTGTCGGCAGTGGAGAGGCCATATTCGCTCCCGCCGTCTCCGACCCCGCACTGATCGCGGCCATCCGTGAACTGCGCGACGCCGGGCGGATCGTGATAGAGGCACTTCCGGGTCAGCAGGGCGATGCGGCAGCTCACGGATTCCGCAGCGAGTTGCGGCGCAATGGTGAGCGCTGGTGTGTCTGTCCTGTTGCCTCCAAAGACACCTGACACCGGTTTCCGGCTTTTGCCGTCCCCGCGGCGGTGAAGGCCAAACGATACAGCTACGGAATCATCTTCAATGGCAAAAAACATAGTCGTCATCGGAACCCAATGGGGGGACGAGGGTAAAGGAAAGCTGGTCGATCTCCTGACCGAACACGCCAACGCCGTCGTTCGTTTCCAGGGGGGACACAATGCGGGGCACACGCTGGTCATCGACGGCCGCAAGACGGTGCTCCACCTCATTCCCTCGGGCATTCTTCGGGACAGCGTCACCTGTCTCATCGGAAACGGCGTCGTGTTGTCACCGGAAGCCCTGATGCAGGAGATCGGGGTGCTGGAGAGCGTGGGACTGTCGATTCGTGACCGGCTGATCGTCAGCGAGGCCTGCGCCTTGATCCTGCCGGTGCATATCGCTCTGGACAATGCCCGGGAGGCGGCGCGGGGGGGCAAGGCCATCGGTACGACCGGCCGCGGCATCGGACCTGCCTATGAAGACAAGGTCGCGCGCCGGGGGCTGCGGGCGGGCGATCTCCGGGATACGGCGGGACTGCCCGAACGCCTGCGCGAGCTGCTCGACTATCACAATTTCATGTTGACCCGTTATTACGGCGCGCAGGGCGTGGATTTCCAGGAAACCTTGGACAGCCTGCTGGATCTCGGTGGGAAAATCTGCCCCATGCTGGGGGACGTGGCGGGCATCCTGCATCGCTACCAGAGTGCGGGCGAGAACGTTCTGTTCGAAGGCGCCCAGGGAGCGATGCTGGACATCGACCACGGCACCTATCCTTACGTCACTTCGTCGAACACCACCGCCGGCGGCGCTTCCTGTGGTACCGGCGTCGGTCTTCTGAACTTCGACTACGTGCTGGGAATCACCAAGGCCTATGCCACGCGCGTGGGCAACGGGCCGTTTCCGACCGAATTGCTCGATGCCACGGGGGAGATATTGACCCAGAAGGGTGCCGAATTCGGCGCGACGACGGGGCGCCGCCGGCGCTGCGGCTGGTTCGATGCCGTACTCATGCGCCGGTCGGCCAAATTGAACGGTCTCAGCGGCATCTGCCTGACCAAGCTGGACGTACTCGACGGTTTGCCCCGGATCGGGATTTGCACCGGCTACCGATACGACGGACAGGAAATCGATACCGTCCCTATCGGTGCGGACAATTACGCCCGCTGTGAACCGATCATCGAAGAGATGCCAGGCTGGCAGGAGTCAACCGCGGGTATCCGGGCTCTGGACGATCTGCCGGCCAATGCCCGGGCCTACATCAGGCGGTTGGAAGAGACCACCGGAGTCAATGTCGATATCATCTCGACCGGCCCCGACCGACAGGACACGATCGTCATACAGAATCCCTTCGCAGCGGGCTGAAATGTCCGGGATGCGGGTTTCCTCGACAGGGGAGGCCCGCAGGTCGACGAAATCGACCATGACATGCCACGCCGGCGCGGATACAGGCTCAAACCCTCAAAGTACGCTCGAATCGCGCATGAGGAGAGTTACGCGACTTGAGAACGGCGGTGCCGTCACGACGCCGCCGCTTACCCTCTTCGCGGCTCCTTCCGCCCCTTTTCCTCCCGATTCTTTCCCATTCATCCCGGTCAAGGTTTCGTCACGTCGTCGGGCGCTTGGTCCGTTCGGATGGCGGCTCGAAGTCTGGCGATGGCGCTATCTTTCGGCGCTCCGGCAGGTGCTCGGCATGGTTGCAGGCCGCTTTCACCTCGTTGCCTTCCGCGCGGCCAAGCTGCCGCTCGATCATGTCCATGGGCCATCCCTGCCCGTTAACATGGGAGACTTCGGCTTGACGGGATCGGTTCCGCCAAAGGCCGCGGTACCGTCAGGAATACCATCGAACGTCACGGGATGGGACGCTAGCCGGTGACACGGTATGAGACGAAAAAACCCGCCAAGCCTTGGCGCTTGCGGGTTCGTGGCACGCCCTGAAACGGCGTGATACAGTAGTATTTTGGTGCCGAGGAGAGGACTTGAACCTCCACGAGTCGCCTCACATGTACCTGAAACATGCGTGTCTACCAATTTCACCACCTCGGCAAGATGATGAGGCCCGAAAGCCTTGCTAGAGCTGATATCATAGCTAGCTCCACCTTCACTGTCAACAATCAAGCACTCGAGAGAACACATTGAGCATCAAGGAGCAGGAAAGCGATTTGAATACGTCTTCGGCCGCTGCGGCTTCCCGCGAGCGGGAATTCCGCCACAAGGATCCGTATGCCGAACGTGAGGCGAGGAAGTACGAACGCCCCATCCCCAGCAGGGAATTGATTCTCAAGGTGCTGCAGGACATCGGTGTGCCGGCCAACCTCGAGGAGGTCGCCGATGCGCTCGGCGTGGATGACGCCGAAGACCGTGAATCGTTGCGGCGTCGGCTCAATGCCATGGAACGCGACGGGCAATTGTTGCGCAATCGCCGCGACCGTTTTTGCGTGGTCAATGCCAAGGATCTGATTGCCGGTCGGGTGATCGGCCATCCCGATGGCTTCGGTTTTCTCCATCCCGACGACGGCAGCGCCGACCTGTTCATCTCGCCGAAGGACATGCGCGCGTTGATCCACGACGACCGGGTGGTCGTCAGTGTGCGCGGCATCGACCGTCGGGGGCGGCGGGAAGCGGCGGTGGTCCAGGTTCTGGAACGAAACACCCACAGCACCGTCGGCCGGCTCTACATAGAGAACGACATCGCTTACGTCGTTCCGGACAACAAACGCATCCCCCTCGATATCCTGGTTCCGGAAAATGCCCTCGCCGGTGCCAGCCACGGCCAGATCGTCGTGGTCGAGATCGTCGAGCAGCCGACCGCGCGGCGCGAACCCATCGGCCGGATCGTGGAGATCCTGGGTGACCACATGGCGCCCGGCATGGAGATCGAGGTCGCGATCCGCAATTACAATCTGCCGAACCAGTGGCCGGAAGAGGTCGAGACCGTGATCGCCAGTCTGGCTCCGGCGGTGCCGGAGGAGGCCAAGGCCGGTCGGATCGATCTGCGCGAGCTTCCCCTGGTCACCATCGACGGCGAAGACGCGCGCGATTTCGACGACGCCGTGTATTGCCGCCGCACCCCCAAGGGCTGGAAGCTGTATGTCGCGATCGCCGACGTTTCGTATTACGTCAGGCCGGGCACGGCTCTGGACCGGGAGGCACAGACCCGTGGCACTTCGGTGTATTTCCCCGAACGGGTGATTCCAATGCTGCCGGAGGTGCTGTCCAACGGGTTGTGCTCCCTCAATCCGGAGGAAGACCGCTTGTGCATGGTCTGCGAGATGGTCCTGGATGAAGACGGAAATATCGGCCGCGCGAAGTTCTACGAAGCCGTGATGCGGTCTCATGCGCGCCTGACGTACACCCAGGTCGCGCGCATCCTGGTCGACGGCGACAAGGAGCTCAGGCGCCGTTACAAGGCACTGGTGCCGCATCTGGAGAACCTTTATTCGGTCTACCGGAATCTGCGGCGGGCGCGGGAGGAGCGCGGCGCCATCGATTTCGAGACTCAGGAGTCCCGGATCGTGTTCGGCGCCGGACGTAAGATCGACACCATCATACCGGTCGTGCGCAACGACGCCCATCGTCTCATCGAGGAGTGCATGATCGCCGCCAACATGGCGACGGCCCGCTTCCTCGCGAAGAAGAAGGTTCCGCATCTGCTGCGTGTCCATGAGGGTCCGACGGCGGAGCGTCTGGCCGATCTGCGCACCTTCCTTGGGGAGGTCGGCCTGAACCTGGGCGGCGGAGACAATCCAGAGCCCCGGCATTATGCCGAGCTGATCGAAGCCATCCGGGGTCGTCCGGACGAGCACCTGGTGCAGACCGTGCTTCTGCGGTCGCTGGCGCAGGCCGTCTACAGTCCGGACAAGAAAGGGCATTTCGGTCTGGCTTCCGACGCCTATACCCATTTTACTTCGCCCATCCGGCGCTACCCCGACCTGCTGACCCATCGCGCCATCAAGCATGCTCTGAGCAAAGCCAAGGCCAGCGACTTTGCTTATTCCCACAACGATCTGGTGCTGGCCGGCGAGCATTGCTCGACCTGCGAGCGTCGCGCCGACGAGGCCACCCGCGACGTGGTGAGCTGGCTCAAATGCGAGTTCATGCTGGACAAGCTGGGTGAGGAATTCGACGCCGTCATCTCGGCCGTCACCTCGTTCGGCTTTTTCGCGGAACTGCGCGACATCTTCGTCGAGGGACTGGTGCACATTTCCAACCTCGACAAGGATTTCTTCCACTACGATCCCATCGGTCATCGCCTCACCGGAGAGCGCAGCGGCGTTCGATACCGGCTGGGCGACACGGTGCGGGTCAAAGTCGCCCGGGTCGATCTCGACGAGCGCAAGATCGATCTCGATCTGGTCAAGAAGACCGCGGATGCCCCGGAGCCGCGTTCCAAGCGCAGAAAGCGCAGCCGGAAGCGGGGCAAGAAATGACCGGAGTGCGCCGGGTCTGGGGCATTCACGCCGCCGAGGCGGCTCTGGACTACTCGCCCGACAAGATAGTCAAGGCCTGGCTGGACGATCATCGCATGCAGAACCGCCTCCAGGCCGTGGCGACGCGGTTGGACGAACTGGGGGTGGAGATCGTCCGGGCGGACCGGAAACGACTCGATCGCCTGGCCGATCCCCGCAAACACCAGGGCATCCTGCTAGAACTCGATCTGCCGGGGGAGCAGGGAGAGGCCGAATTACTCGATACACTGGATGCCGCCGACGGCCACCCTCTCTATCTCGTGCTCGACCACGTGCAGGATCCCCACAATCTCGGGGCTTGCCTACGCACCTGCGACGCTGCGGGGGTGAAAGGGCTGGTGGTCACCAAGGACCAGTCGGTCGGGCTGACACCCACGGTGGCGAAGGTCGCTTCGGGCGCCGCGGAGACCGTGCCGGTCTACCGGGTGACGAACCTCGCCCGCTGCCTGGATCGATTCAAGCAGCGCGGCTATTGGGTGGTCGGGGCTGCGGGTGAGGCGGAGCGGACGCTGTACGAGCTGGACCTCCGCCTCCCGCTGGTGGTCGTGATGGGTGCCGAAGGCGTGGGGCTGCGGCGCCTGACCCGCGAGCGCTGCGACTTCCTGTTACGGATACCGATGGTGGGCGGGGTGGAGAGCCTCAATCTTTCGGTGGCAACCGGCATAGTCCTGTACGAAGTGATGCGCCAACGGAGCCGGCCGGCACCGTGAGCCGTCTCCCGGGTGTCCATGGCCAATCGTGCCTTCAGTCCGTAAAATCGGTCCTTTCTGCCGCTCGCCGGCAGCCATAGCAACGCTTCAGGGTATCCTTGCCGTGTCAGATCATTCATTTTCCGCGGTTTCCGCCGTCCAGGCACTGAAATGGTCGGATGGTGGCCTGGAGGTGCTCGACCAGCGTCTGCTGCCGGGAGACGTGGTTTACCAGATTTTCGACACGGCGGCCGGCGTGGCCGAGGCGATCGCCAGCATGCGGGTCCGTGGGGCGCCCGCCATCGGTATCGCCGCGGCGTATGGCGTGGTCCTCGGCGCGCGGGCCGCTTACGCACGCGATCCCGCCCACTGGAAACGGGCGGTCGAGGACGACATCGCCGTGTTGGCACGCTCCCGGCCCACCGCCGTCAATCTGTTCTGGGCGCTGGAGCGCATGCGCGAGGCCATGGCCGCTATCGAAGGCGACCCGGTACCGGCGCTCCTGGCCGCAGCCCGCAGGATTCACGAAGACGATCTCGCCGCCAACCTGGCGATGGGCGAACTCGGCGCCGCCATTTTGGGCGGATGCAAAGGGGTCCTGACGCATTGCAACACGGGCGCGCTGGCGACCGGTGGATATGGCACTGCGCTGGGCGTCATCCGAAGCACCTGGCGCCGTGGCGCGCTGGAAAGGGTCTACGCCACCGAGACCCGGCCCTGGTCCCAGGGTGCGCGGCTGACGGTCTGGGAACTCGGTCAGGACCGAATCCCGGCGACGCTGCTGGCCGATTCCGCCGCCGCCTGGCTGATGAAATCGGGGGCCGTGCAATGGGTGGTGGTGGGTGCCGACCGGATCGCGGCCAACGGCGATGTCGCGAACAAGATCGGCACGTATTCACTGGCGGTGCTGGCCAGACATCACGGAGTGAAGCTGATGGTGGTGGCGCCGATTTCGACGGTGGACTGGGCGACGGCAACAGGGGAGGACATCGTGGTGGAAGAGCGCGATCCGCGCGAATTGCTGCATCCCCTCTTCCTCGGCAGCGACAGCGTGATCGGCGCCTGGAATCCGGTGTTCGACGTGACCCCGGCAGCGCTCATCGACGCCATCGTCACGGAGGCCGGGGTGGTGACGAATCCTTCGCCCGATACCATGGCTACTCTGCGCGGAAAAGCCCGATGAATCTGTCGCTGTTTGCAATCGCGCTGGGCGGAGCCGCCGGGGCGTTGGCGCGCTTCTGGGTTTCCAACGGCCTGTACGGCTGGCTTGGACGGGATTTCCCGCACGGAACCCTGTTCATCAACGTCAGCGGCTCGTTCCTCATGGGATTTTTGTCGGTAATGCTGATCCAGCGTTTCGCTCTGGCTGCGGAATACCGGGCCGCCGTGCTGGTCGGCTTTCTCGGTGCCTACACGACGTTTTCGACGTTTTCTCTGGAGACGCTGGCGCTGTTCGAGGAGGGGAGCCTGCTCAAGGCGGCGCTCAACGTCCTGCTGAGCGTCGTTCTGTGTCTTGCGGCGGTTTGGGTCGGGGCGGTGCTGGCGCGCCGGCTGGCCGTCGGTGAGATTGCGGCGCTGGTCGGCGGGCCAGGACTGCGGATCTTCGGAGCCGCCTGTGGGATGTCCTTGCTGGCCGGTTTCGCTGCGGCTCTCGCCTTCGCACGGGCCGGCTTGGGTCCGCAGCTCGAATCGTTGGTGCTGGTGGCCCTGACCGGTCTCGTCGTGGTGGGCACGCTGGTCGCCCTGGTCGTGACGGGCACCGAGTTGCGGGGTGCGTTTCAGCTTTGGGGCGCTTTCACGCTGTCGGCGTTCGCCGCCGTGGTATTTCTCAGCCTGGGACTGGTGCTGGCAAGGGGGGCGGGATGAGCCGGTTGGTGGCTCCCTCCGGACCGATCCCCGCGAGGGCGAGGACATCCTGAGCGACCTGGTGAAGCAGGTGCCGGCAACGCGCTAGGTCGCCGGGTCGTTCGCCCCACCCGTGCGACTCGAATCGGCCCCGGCCAACCTCAGCGAAACATACGACTTTCATCATGCGGTGACCTGGCCGGCTCTGGCTTACGGCGCCACGAATCCCAATCGAGGAGAATGAGCGATACATGTTGGATCCACGTTTATTCCGCACCCAACTGGAAGAGACCGCACGGCAGCTCGGTCGCCGCGGCTTCGTTCTGGACACCGCTGCCTTCGGTGCGCTCGAAGAGCGCCGCAAGGCCCTGCAGGTGGAAACCCAGAACTTGCAGAACGAGCGTAACAGCCGTTCCAGGTCCATCGGCCAGGCCAAGGCGCGGGGGGAAGACATCGAGCCCTTGCTGGCAGCCGTGCAGGGGCTGGGGGAGCGGTTGAAGGAAAACGAGGCTGAATTGGCGTCGATCCAGGAACGCATGGAAGCCCTGCTGCTCGGCGTGCCCAATCTCCTGGACACCGACGTGCCCGAGGGGCGCAGCGAGGCTGACAACGTCGAGATCCGGCGCTGGGGCGAGCCGCCGCAATTCGACTTCGAACCCAAGGACCACGTCGATCTAGCCGTCGGTCTGGGCTGCGCGGATTTCGAAGCGGCCGCCAAACTGAGCGGTTCGCGTTTCGTGGTCCTGACCGGGCCACTGGCACGGCTGCAGCGTGCCCTGACGCAGTTCATGCTCGATATCCACACCGGCGAGCATGGCTACATCGAAACCTACGTGCCGTTCCTGGTCAACGCCGACAGCCTGCGCGGCACCGGTCAGCTCCCGAAGTTCGAGGAGGACCTGTTCAAGGTCCAGCACGAGCCGGTGTTCTATCTGATTCCGACCGCCGAGGTCCCGGTCACCAATCTGGTGCGGGACGAGATCGTGGAGGAAGAACGCCTGCCGCTGAAATACGTCTGTCATACGCCGTGTTTCCGCAGCGAAGCCGGCTCCTATGGCCGTGACGTGCGCGGACTGATCCGGCAGCACCAGTTCGAGAAGGTGGAACTGGTCCAGATCGTCCGTCCCGAAGACTCGCGCGAGGCCCACGAGGCATTGACCCGCCACGCCGAAGTCGTCCTGGAGCGGCTCGGTCTGCCCTACCGGCGTGTGCTGCTGTGTGCAGGAGACACCGGCTTTTCCTCCGCCAAGACCTACGACCTGGAAGTCTGGCTACCGGGCCAGCAGTCCTACCGGGAAATCTCGTCTTGCAGCAATTTCCGCGACTTTCAGGCGCGCCGGCTCCAAGCGCGTTGGCGCAATCCGGAAACCGGCAAACCGGAGCTGGTCCATACGCTCAACGGTTCGGGACTCGCCGTCGGACGTACCCTGGTCGCGGTCCTGGAGAACTGCCAGGATGAAGCCGGGCGGATCCGGGTGCCGGAAGTCCTGGTGCCGTACATGGGCGGCGTGAAGTTGATCGGCCCCGCCGCATGACCGGCTCGGCGACGGAAAAAACCGCTGACCGCGGCACATGAGGTCCTGGGAGAGGGAGTTTCCGTGTCTCCGGTGACCCGGCAGCGGCAGATTCGCCCGAGTCCCGAATCGCGGCGCGCGCTGGCCGAAGCTGGAACCGACCTGCCGCAGCGGCCGGACGGGCTGGATTTGTTTTTCCATTTGGCACAGGACGTCGGGGACGCGGATTCCCAGGCGTTCTGGGCTCGCGTGTCCATGAAAGAAACGTCCGCCCCCGGGTTCCATGCGCGCCGCTCGCCCTCAGCCGGATGGAGGTGGGGGAGCTGGCCGGTTTCCCGGAATGCCGCGTCTTCGTTTTCACCTTCGAATCCGGCGGGCGTTTCCTGTTCGACGGGTCGCTGATGCGGCCGGAAACGTGGAGCCACGTACATCGCAACGACCTGACTCAGCATTGCATCGGCAGCGGGCGGCTGGCATCGGAGTCCGGCGTCTGGAGCGCTGGTTCTCGCAGACCTTGGGTGGGGTATTTCGACCGGGTCTGTGAAATCGCTGCCACGTGGGCGGAAAATCCGGGTGTCATTGGTTACCGCGGGTTTTCACCCATCGGCCAGCGGCTCGCCGCTATCCAGGTCAAGCCGTGCAATGGCTATGCCCGTATTCCGATCAAGCGGGTCAACGAGGAATGTGGCGTCGCGTTGGAGGCCGTCGAGCTTTGAGCCGTTCTGACGGGATTGATTGGAAAAGGTTTTTCGTGGACACAGGAGCGGTTCGAGTTGACTGAATCCAACCCAGTCCCGACAATACGCCTTTTTTGCGTTTTGAACTGACGATACGACGCGCGTAGCGGCCCAATGACCTTCCAGCCTTCGGACACCCCGGCGCTCGTTTCCATCCGCGGCCTGAGTTTTTCCCGCAATGGTCGCAAGATTTTCGACAACATCGACCTCGACATTCCCCGCGGCAAGATCACCGCGATCATGGGGCCCAGCGGCACCGGCAAAACCACGCTGCTCAGGCTCGTCGGCGGCCAGCTCCGTCCCGACAGCGGTACCGTCCGGGTGGCCGGCATCAACGTTCACCGGCTGGGGCTGGATGAACTTTATGCCTTGCGCAAGCGCATGGGCATGCTGTTCCAAAGTGGAGCGTTGCTAACCGATCTTTCGGTCTACGAGAACGTCGCTTTCCCCTTGCGCGAGCACACCCGACTGCCGGAGTCCATGATCCGCACCCTGGTGCTGATGAAGCTCGAGGCGGTGGGCTTGCGCGGCGCGCGCGATCTGATGCCGGCTCAACTTTCGGGCGGCATGGCTCGGCGAGTCGCGCTGGCGCGAGCCATCGTGCTCGATCCCATGATGATCATGTACGACGAGCCGTTCACCGGCCAGGATCCCATTTCGATGGGGGTGCTGGTGCAACTGATCCACGATCTCAACCATGGTCTGGGGCTGACCAGTATCGTGGTGTCGCATGACGTGCAAGAGACCGCGTCCATCGCGGACTATGTCTACTTGATCTCGGGCGGCAAAGTGGTCGGGCGCGGCACGCCGGCGGAGCTGGCGCGGTCGGATTCACCCTGGATCCGGCAGTTCATGGACGGGTTGCCGGACGGTCCGGTCCATTTCCATTATCCTTCCAAGGATTACGCGAGCGACCTCTTGGGTTTCGTGGCAAGCCGATGAATATCGTGTTGAAGCCGTTCCAGCTGCTTGGCCAGTCGGCCTTGGTCGGCATCCGCAAACTGGGGCGGGCCCATTTGTTCATCCTGCATGTGCTGACCGGGTTGCCCGGGCTGGTTGCTCGCCTGGACCTCCTCATCGTTCAGATGTATTCGGTCGGTGTGCTGAGCATCCTCCTGATCATGATCTCGGGGCTGTTCGTCGGGATGGTGCTCGGGCTGCAGGGCTATTATGTTCTCTCGGATTTCGGCGCGGAGGAGAGTCTGGGCGTGATGGTGGCCGCATCGCTGGTGCGGGAGCTGGGGCCCGTGGTGACGGCGCTCCTGTTTGCGGGTCGGGCTGGTTCCGCCCTGACGGCGGAAATCGGTCTCATGAAGGCGACCGAGCAGCTCTCGGGCATGGAAATGATGGCGGTCGATCCGGTGAAACGGATCATAGCGCCACGCTATTTCGCCGGTGTGGTGTCGATGCCGCTGCTGGCGGCGTTGTTCAGCATCATCGGCGTGCTGGGCGGCTATTTCGTCGGCGTCGGTCTGCTCGGCGTGGACGAGGGCGCGTTCCGCTCGCAGATGCAGGCCAAGATCGATTTCGACGAGGATATCGTCAACGGTTTTATCAAGAGCCTGGTGTTCGGCGCGGTCGTCACTTGGATCGCCGTTTTCGAAGGTTACGATGCCACGCCGACCTCGGAGGGCGTCAGCCGGGCGACGACGCGGTCGGTGGTCTACTCGGCATTCGCAGTGCTGGGCTGCGACTTCGTGCTCACGGCCCTGATGTTTGGAAAGGATTGAGGCGTGCATTCGAAAACGATTGAAATCTGGGTGGGGATATTCGTCGCCCTGGGGTTGGCGTCGCTGTTCCTGCTTGCCATGAAAGTGAGCAATCTCAGCGAATTCGAGACCGGTGCCGAGGGCTACCGGATCACCGCGCGGTTCCAGAACGTCGGCAGCCTGAAACCCCGGGCGGCCGTCTCCATGGGCGGGGTACGGATCGGGCGGGTCACGTCGGTGTCTTTCGACAAGAAATCCTACGAGGCGGTCGTGGAAATGCGTATCGACCGGCAGTACGACACCCTCCCCGACGATACCAGCGCCAGCATCCTGACCGCCGGACTCCTGGGGGAACAGTACGTTGGTCTTACGCCGGGCGGGAGCGACGACTATCTGGCGGACGGGGGGCAGATCGAACTGACCCAATCGGCGCTGGTCCTGGAGGAAGTCGTCAGCCGGTTCCTGTTCGACAAGGCGGAAGGCGGGGATAAGTCCCGGGACGAATCGGGCAAGAAGAAGAAATAGCGATGCGTCCGGCAGCGGGACAAAAACGCGTCTTCGTCTTACGGGAGGAGGCACCGGGGCGGTACGCGGTGAGGGGCGAACTCACATTCACGACCGCACCGGCGGCGCTCAAGGAAACGCTCCCTCTGTTTCGTACCCGAAACGGGGTGGCGATCGATTTGCGCGGGGTGGAGCGCGCTGACAGCGCCGGCATCGCCCTGCTGATCGAATGGGTGAGGCTGGCACGGAAGCGCGGGGTGTCCCTGCGCCTGGAAAACATGCCGGCCCAAGTCGAGAATCTGGTTCGCGTGTCCGGAACTGGTGTGTTGCTGGCGTCTTGTTCCGGAGCGGCATCTCAAACTACGGATACAGAACTGCATGGATAAACTTCTCATCGGGGGCGGCAGGCCGCTTTCCGGCGAACTGCGGATATCGGGCGCCAAGAACGCGGCGCTGCCGGTGCTCGCCGCGACCTTGCTGTCGGACGGCCCCGTGACCGTGGGGAACGTCCCCCATCTTCACGACATCACGACCACCATGGAGCTGCTCGGCCGCATGGGTTTGAATCTCATGGTCGACGAGAAGCTGAACATCGAGGTCGATCCGAGCACCATCCAGAATTTTTTCGCGCCCTATGAATTGGTCCGCACCATGCGGGCTTCCATTCTGGTGCTGGGGCCATTGCTGGCCCGTTTCGGGCGGGCGGAGGTGTCCCTGCCAGGCGGTTGCGCCATCGGTACCCGACCGGTCAATCTCCACCTGGAAGGACTGGCCGCCATGGGGGCCGAAATCAACGTCCGCAACGGATACATTTACGCCGAGGCGAAAAGGCTGAAGGGCTGCCGGCTGGTGCTGGATCAAGTGACCGTGACCGGCACCGAAAACCTGATGATGGCCGCAGCACTCGCCGACGGTGTGACCATCATCGAAAACGCGGCAAGGGAGCCGGAGGTGGTCGACCTCGCCAATTTCATCAATGCCATGGGCGGCAAGGTGAGCGGGGCGGGGACGGACGTCCTGCAGATCGAGGGCGTCGACTCACTGAGCGGCGCGGGGTTGAACTACCGGATCCTGCCGGACCGCATCGAAACGGGGACCTACCTGGTTGCCACGGCGATGACCGGCGGTCGCGTCAAGCTCAAGGGGACCCGCCCCGATCTGCTGGACGCGGTTCTGGCCAAGCTGGAGGAGGCCGGCGCGGAAATCACTCTGGGAGACGACTGGATCGAGCTGGACATGAAGGGCCGGCGGCCTCAGGCGGTATCGCTCCATACGGCGCCCTATCCGGCGTTCCCCACCGACATGCAGGCCCAGTTCACCGCCATGAACGCCATTGCCGAGGGCGTCGGCGTGATCACCGAAACGGTGTTCGAAAACCGCTTCATGCACGTTCAGGAAATGCAGCGCATGGGGGCCGACATCAAACTGGAGTCCAATACCGCCATCGTCAAAGGCGTGTCCCGCCTGACCGGGGCGCCGGTCATGGCCACCGACCTGCGCGCATCCGCCAGCCTGGTGCTGGCAGGACTGGTGGCCGAAGGGCAGACCAAGGTCGACCGTATCTACCACATCGACCGCGGCTACGAATGCATCGAGGAAAAGCTGGCTCAGCTCGGTGCCGAAATCCGCCGTGTGCCGAATTAGCCGCATGCTGACCATCGCCGTTTCCAAGGGCCGCATTTACCAAGAAGCCCTGCCGCTCCTGGCCGAGGCAGGCATCGTGCCGTCGGTGGACCCCGATAAAAGCCGTAAGCTGATCCTTCCTACCGAGCGGGACGACGTGCAACTGGTCATCATCCGGGCGGCGGACGTCCCCACCTATGTCGAATACGGCGCGGCCGATCTCGGCATTGCTGGCAAGGATGTCCTGGTGGAATATGAAGGCGAGGGACTCTACGAGCCGCTCGATTTGGGAATAGCGCGCTGCCGGCTGATGACCGCGGGTCCGCCGGGCAGGCCGGTGGCCAGCCGCCGTCTGCGGGTCGCCACCAAGTACGTCAACACCGCCAAGCGTTTTTTCGCCCGCCGCGGCGTGCAGGCCGAAGTCATCAAGCTGTACGGCTCGATGGAGCTGGCGCCGCTGGTAGGTCTGGCGGACTGCATCGTCGATCTGGTCGATACCGGCAACACCCTGCGCGCAAACGGCCTGGCGCCGCAGGAGCTGATCATGGACATCAGCAGCCGGCTGGTGGTGAACAAAGCGGCCATGAAGATGAAGCACGGGCCTATCACGGAACTTGCAGGCCATTTGGCCCGGATCGTTTCGGCGCGGGCCGCTCGGGAGAGGTGAGTTTATGACCGAAGTAAAAATCAAACGGCTTTACACCGGCGATGCGGACTTTGCATCGCAACTGGACAGGCTGCTTGCCTGGAGCGAAAGCGAGGACACCGACATCCACCAGCGCGTGACCGAGATCATCGGCTGCATCCGCCGCGATGGCGATGCGGCCCTGGTGGAGCTCACGGCCCGTTTCGACCATTTCGTCGTGGATACCGCTGCGGCGCTCGAGCTGCCGCGTGACGTGCTGGAAGCGGCCTGGCAGGCGCTGCCCGCCGAACAAGCCAAAGCCCTGCGGGAAGCGGCGGAGCGCATCCGGGCCTACGCCGAGCGGCAAAAGCTCGATTCCTGGGACTACCGTGAAGCCGACGGCACTTTGCTGGGACAGAAGATCACGCCGCTCGACCGGGTCGGCCTGTATGTACCCGGTGGCAAGGCCGCATATCCTTCCTCGGTACTGATGAATGCGGTTCCTGCCAAGGTGGCGGGCGTGCCGGAACTCATCATGGCGGTGCCGGCTCCGCGGGGAGAGCTGAACGCCCTGGTGCTGGCTGCCGCCTATATTTCCGGAGTGGACCGGGTTTTCCGCATCGGTGGCGCACAGGCCGTCGCCGCCCTGGCTTATGGGACGGAAACGGTGCCGCGGGTCGACAAGATCGTCGGCCCCGGTAACATCTATGTGGCGACCGCCAAAAAGCTGGTGTTCGGCCAAGTCGGGATCGACATGGTCGCAGGCCCCTCGGAGATCCTGGTGATTTCGGACGGGCGGACCGACCCGGACTGGATCGCCATGGATCTGTTTTCGCAAGCCGAGCATGACGAGGATGCCCAGGCGATCCTGATCAGCCCGGATGCAGCCCATCTGGAGGCGGTACAGGCAAGCATCGAGCGGCTGTTGCCCGGCATGGAGCGCGCCGAGGTCATCCGCACCTCGCTGGAGCGGCGCGGCGGCATGATCCTGGTCGATGATCTGGAGCAGGCGGCGGCGGTCGCCAATCGCATCGCGCCAGAACATCTGGAGCTTTCGGTGGAGAGTCCGGAGGTCCTGGTGGAGTCGATCCGCAATGCCGGGGCCATCTTCATGGGGCGCTATACCGCGGAAGCGCTCGGCGATTACTGTGCCGGTCCCAACCACGTCCTGCCGACTTCGGGCACGGCACGCTTCTCGTCACCGCTGGGCGTCTATGATTTCCAGAAGCGGTCCAGCCTGATCTACTGTTCGCCAGACGGCGCAGACCAACTGGGTCGTACCGCTTCGCTGCTGGCCTGGGGCGAAGGGCTGGGGGCGCATGCCCGTTCGGCCGAATATCGGATCAGGCACCATTAAAGCGTGCCGTGTCGCTCGGGTTCACGGGGGTAGCGGCAACGGGCCCGCCGTGGAAACCGTCCCCGGGCGGACCGGAGGCCGCCGGCCCCCTGGGTGTTACAATAAACCCGGTTTGGCTTGACCAAACTGCGCACTATGCAACACAATCGGCGGCCAAACAATAAGGAGGATTTCGAAATGGATTGTTTCCAAAGGGGGGTAAGAACGCTCCCGATCACCGCTGGAGAATTTTCACCATGACTGAAGGCGTCGATTCGGAGAAGCGCCGGTTCCTAACTCAAGCCGCAACCATGATCGGTGCCGTCAGCGCCGGCATGGTCGCCGTCCCGTTCGTCGGCTCCATGCAGCCCAGCGCCAAGGCTCAGGCTGCCGGCGCCCCGGTCGATGTCGATATCACCAAACTCGAACCGGGCCAGCTCATCCGCGTGCTCTGGCGCGGCAAGCCCGTGTGGATTCTGCGCCGGACGCAGCAGGAACTCGATCGTCTGGCAACGCTCGGCGAAGACGTTCTGCGCGATCCTTTGTCGAAGGAGTCCGATCAGCCGAAAGCGGCGACCAATGTCGTTCGCGCGATCAAACCCGAAGTTTTCGTGGCGATCGGTGTCTGCACCCATCTGGGCTGTGCCCCGACCTTTCGTCCGGACGTGGCGCCGGCGGATCTCGGTTCCGACTGGCCCGGAGGCTTTTTCTGCCCTTGCCACGGCTCCCGCTTCGATCTGGCCGGCCGCGTGTTCAAGGGAGTGCCGGCGCCCAAGAATCTGGACATCCCACCCTACAAATACCTGAGCGACTCCCGGATCCTGATCGGAGTGGCCGGCGAGGAGGAGGCCTGATGCCCAACGAGAGAATGAGAGCCGTCATGGACTGGGTGGACCAGCGTCTTCCGGTGAGCGCCTTCGTCCGTGATCACCTGACCCAGTACTACGCGCCGAAGAATTTCAATCTGCTGTATTTCTTCGGCTCGCTCGCCCTGTTCGTCCTGGTCAACCAGATCGTCACTGGCATTTTCCTCGCGATGCACTACAAGCCGGATGCCGGTCTCGCCTTCGATTCGATCGAATACATCATGCGCGACGTCAAGTGGGGCTGGCTGCTGCGCTATATGCATTCGACGGGTGCGTCGGCGTTTTTCATCGTGATCTATCTGCACATGTTCAGGGCGCTCTTCTACGGGTCGTTCAAGAAGCCCCGGGAACTGCTGTGGCTGTTCGGTATGGTGATCTTTTTGCTCTTGATGGCCGAGGCGTTCATGGGTTATCTGCTTCCGTGGGGACAGATGTCCTACTGGGGGGCGCAGGTGATCATCTCGCTGTTCGGCGCCATACCGGTGATCGGCGAGGATCTCGCCACCTGGGTGCGGGGCGACTACGTGGTGGCCGACGCCACGCTGACCCGCTTCTTCGCCCTGCACGTCGTGGCGATTCCGCTGGCCATCGTGCTGCTGGTGGTGCTGCACCTGGCGGCGCTGCACACTTCAGGATCGGGCAACCCGGACGGCATCGAGATCAAGGAGAAGAAAGATGCCGACGGTGTGCCGCTGGACGGCATTCCGCTCCATCCTTACTACACGGTTAAAGATCTGTATGCCATGGCGGTATTCGTGATTTTGTTCGCCCTGGTCGTGTTCTACGCGCCGGAAATGGGGGGCTATTTCCTGGAGCACCCCAACTTCGAGCCGGCCGATCCCATGAAGACGCCGGAACACATCGCGCCGGTGTGGTACTTCACGCCGTTCTACTCGATCCTCAGGTCAGTGCCGGACAAGCTCGGCGGCGTCATCGCCATGGGGGCGTCGATCGTGTTGCTGTTCGGACTGCCGTGGCTGGACCGCTGCCAGGTACGCTCGATTCGCTACAGGGGCATCTATTACAAGACCGCCCTGACCCTCTTCGTTCTGAGCTTCGTTGGGCTCGGCATCCTGGGCACCAAGCCGGTGACACCCGCCACAACGTTCCTGGCCCGGTTTTTCTCGCTCAATTATTTCGCCTTTTTCCTGCTGATGCCTTGGTACAGCCTGAAGGACAGGACCAGGCCCCTGCCGGAGCGTCTGACCGAAGCCGTGATTCCGCTGGAAAAGCGGCAGGGCGTCGTGTGGGAAGGGGTGAGGCGGGCCATCGCCGCGGTGGCGAATTCCAAATGGTATAGAAAGGCCGGCGCAAGGGTCGCCGCTTGCTTGGACAGAGCCAGGGAATTTAGCGGAATCGAAAAATGAGACGAATCGCCGGATTTTTTTTGACTTTGGTAGCCGGCAGTGCTCTAGCCGTGGAGAGCGTCATGCCGCTGGACGACGTCGCCGTCGACGTTTTCGACAAGGAGTCGCTCAGACGCGGGGCCGTGACCTATGCAAACTACTGCCAGGGGTGTCATTCCCTCAAGCATCTGCGCTATTCGCGCATGGCGCACGATCTGAAGCTGGAGGAGGGGGTGCTGGAGCGTGATTTCCTGCGGGGTCAGGCCAAACTTCAGGACAGCATGCTCAGCGCCATGCATGCCGCCGATGCGGAGCGCTGGTTCGGAGTCGCTCCGCCCGATCTTTCGCTGATCGCGCGTTCGCGTCATCCCGACTGGATCTACAGTTATCTCCGTGGCTTTTATCTGGATCCGTCACGGCCGAACGGCGTGGACAATGCTTTCTTCCGGCAGGTCGCCATGCCGGACGTATTCGCCTCGCTCCAGGGTGCTCAGCGGCCAGTGATCAAGAAAGGCGGCGGCGTGGAAGCCATCGTCGGCCTGAAACACGTCAACCAGGGGGCGTTGCCGCCCGAGGAGTTCGACGGGATGGTGGCCGATCTGGTCAATTTCCTGGTTTATGCCGCCGAACCCGCCCAATTGGATCGGCTGCGCATCGGCAAATACGTGATCGTCGTGCTGATCGTTCTGGCGTTCGTTCTCTACCGGCTCAAGCAGGAATACTGGAAGGACATCGCCTGAAGCGATCATGATACAATCCGGACCAGTCGGGGACGCTCCAAGCGTCCCGATCCGTCCGGCCAACGCACGGGGATTCGCTCCAAGCGGGCGAGCGGTCCGGGAACCCCGGGATGGGAATTCCCCGAAGGGCTCGGGTGTTCTGCCGCTCCCACGGGGACGGGCCCGCCGATACGCGGTTGGCCATGATCAGGAAGGGGATTCCGGGCGTGATCACGACATGAAAGAGGTGTGATACGTGGCAACTGCGGCCAGCCGAAAATCCGTGATGACTCTGTTCTGTTCCCCGACCTGCGTGTACAGTCATCGTACACGGATCGTGCTGCATGAAAAGGGAATTTCCGCGGACGTCGAATATGTCGACATGGGCGACCCTCCCGAGGATTTGGTCGAACTGAATCCCTACGGCACCATGCCGACGCTCGTCGATCGGGATCTGGTGCTCTATGACTCCCGCATCATCATGGAATACCTCGATGAGCGTTTTCCCCATCCTCCGCTGCATCCGATGGACCCCGTGTCGCGGGCCCGGGCGCGTTTGCTGGTCCATCGAGTGGAGCAGGACTGGTACGGTCTTGTCGAGGAGATCGAAAACGCGTCCGATGGGGGCGCCCAGAAGGCCAGGAAGCAGTTGCGGGAAAGTCTGCTCGCTGCCACACCCGTGTTCGCCGCCAAGCCCTATTTTCTGAGTGACGAATTCTGCCTGGTCGATTGTTCGCTGGCGCCCTTGCTGTGGCGACTGCCCATGCTGGGTATCGAACTGCCGCGCCAGGCCGAGCCGGTCAAGGCTTACGCGGCCCGGCTGTTCGAACGTCATTCGTTTCAGGCGAGCCTGAGCGACGAGGAGCGGGAGTTCGGCGCGGCGGCCCGCCTCACCCCGGAAAACGCATGATTCCGCTCAAGCCCTATCTCATACGGGCGGTGTACGACTGGCTGGTGGATAATGATTTCACGCCCTACCTGCTCGTCGACGCCGAAGTGCCCTCGGTGGACGTGCCGCGTCAGTATGTGCAGGAAGGGCGCATCGTGCTCAATCTCCGCCCCCAGGCAGTGCAGCATCTGGACATGAACAACCGCGAAGTGACGTTCAGCGCCCGTTTCGGCGGCACGCCCACCCGCGTGTACATCCCGATATCGGCCGTCATGGCGCTGTATGCCCGGGAAAATGGTCAGGGCATGGTGTTCGACCAGGAAGAGGGGCCCGGCGGCGGACCGCCCACTTCGCCCGAGCCGCAGGAGCCGGCGCAGAAAAAGCGGCCGGCGCTGCGGGTCGTGAAATAGGGCTTTTCCCTAATAGGTCAGAGTGAGGCCGCCGTAGGCCGCGGCCCCGGTGGTTCCGTAGCCGTAGACCTCTTCGTGCCACTTGTTGAGCGCGTTGTCCACCCGGGTCCACAGCGACAGTCGGTCGCTCACTTCATAGGATGCGGCAAGATCGAGGATGACATAACCGGCTGCGGTCCGGTTTCCCGTGCTGAGCCGGGGGCCGACCATCACGATGTTGGCGTGGACGTTGGCGCCGTTGTCGAAACGGTAGTTGAGGTCGAACGCTCCTTTGTTCCGGGCTCTTTGATAGAGCGGGGTTCCGGTATCCTGGTCCCGGCTGTCCATGTAGGTATAGGTGCCCCGCAGATCCAGGCCGGCCAGCGGATTCAGTTCGACATAGGTTTCCACCCCTTCGGCCGTGGCATTGTTGACGTTTTCCATGCGGAACGCGACGGGATCGAACTGGATCAGGTCTTTGAATCGGTTGTTGAAATACACGATGCCAGCATTGCCTCTCACGGCTTGCCCGAACGGCTGTTCGACGCCGATGTCCCAGTTGGTGCTGGTTTCAGGACGAAGGTTCGGATTCCCTGTGTCGTACAAGGGGTCGTAGAGCTGGGCGAGCGCCGGCACCTTGAAGCCGGTTCCGTAGTTGGCCTTCAAGCGGGTTTCCAGAAGCGGCAGGGTCCAGACTTGACTGACCCGCCAGGTCGTCTTGCCGCCGACGGAATTGTTGTGGTCATGCCGTACGTTCGCCGTGGTGGACCACCCGTCGAAGGGGTTGAGCTGGTCTTCGAGAAAATACCCGAGGGTGTTGTAGCCCTCGACGAACTGCGAGGGTTCCATGATGGTCATGGTGTCCTCTTCATCGTCGATGCCGAAGGATACGGTGTTGGTTTCGTGCGGACGCAGCGTATTGAGCCAGTTGCCCTTGATCTTTTCGCCCAGGTAGGCGGCGCGGAATGGGAAGGGATCGCCCGGGTTGGCCGCATTGTCGTACTGGCGGTCCACACGGGTGTAGGCCATTCCGACCGTCTGCTCCCATAGGCTGTCGAAGAGCTTGAGGGTGCCGAAGCCGCGGGTATAGAGCTCGTTGGCGTTGCCGGTATAGTTGGGGTCATCCACGGGTCGCCGGAGCAGGAAGTCGTAATTGTCCAGCTTGGTGAAGCCGTCGTCGTAGCGCAGGCTCCAGCCCAGCTCCAGGCCGTCGGCGGGTGTGCCGCCGATGCGGGTGCTGACGGTGGTGTTGCGGTACCCGTCGCGCTCGGATGCGCCGAAGTGCTGGTCGGCGGCGGAAAAGCCGCGGACCTCGCGGTGACTGGCGGTGAGGCTGTAGTCGAAGCCGGGATCGCCGCCGGCGAGGTCGCCCATGACTCGCCAAGTGTCGTAGCTACCGCCGTCGACGCTGGTTTTCAGCCTCGGTTTGCCAGAGCCCTTCTTGGTGATGATGTTGATCACTCCGCCGATGGCTTCGGAACCATAGATCGAGCTCGCCGCGCCGCGCAGGATTTCGATGCGCTCGATGTTGTCGACGGTCAAGTTGGCGAAGTCGAACCCGGCGTTGGCCGACGAGGGGTCGTTCATTTCGGTCCAGTCGATCAGGACGATGGTCTGGCCGGAGTTGGCGCCGCGCAGGAACACCGAGGTTTCCCGTCCCGGACCGCCGCTCTGGGCCATGTCGAGACCGGGAACGATGCGCAGGATCTGGTCGACCGAATAGACGCCCCGCTCCTTGATGTCCTCGGCGGTCAGGACGGTCACGGAGCTGCCGACCTGCCGGCTCGGCGTTTCGGTGCGGGTGGCCGTGACCACCACGGTATCGAGTTCCGCGGGATCGCTGTCGATGGCCGGTGTGTCAAGGGAAAGGGTGGCGCCGAGCGCCGTCAGGGAAAGGCGGAAGAGCCGGGATTTCACGATGGACCTCTGCATGGGATGGCCATGCACACCCGCATGGCGTCAACGGTTCCGCGGAGGTCGAAAGGCCGGCCCGAGCCGGTGGGGAACCTGCCGGCAAATGCGGGATGCGACCCGCGCCCTCCGCGGGGTCTTCATGTCATCGCAGGCCGGTCTCCGGGCTGATGAGCGGCATGACGCCGGGCGGTGTTCCGCCTTCCCGCGCAGGCGCGCAGTGGCTTGAGGAAGCCGCCTCGGAACGTTTGTTACGTTTCGGCTCAATCACCGTTGCGGGGGCAGCGCCGGATTGGGACAAGGTATCCGCACCGGCTTCCCGTTTCACCGACCGGCCAGGCCGCCGGTCGACACCTGTGAAGGGCGCGGATTGTAGCGGATGGAAGCCGGAACGCCAATGTTCAATAATTGATTTTCTTAGAGATTTCGACGGAGATACGGTTATGGGCTGGGACCGAAAGAACTTCAGGAGGCCGACGGAGGAAGAGATCAAAGAACGGCTGAGCGAGGAACAATATGCGATTTGCCGGGGAAACGGCACCGAACGACCATTCGCCAATCCGTACTGGGACAACCATCGGGAAGGCATCTACGTGGATATCGTGTCGGGTGAGCCGTTGTTCAGCTCGGTCGATAAATTCGATTCGGGAACGGGCTGGCCGAGTTTCACCCGGCCGCTGGAGCCCGATCACATCGTCACGTTGACCGACCACTCCCACCTGATGGTCCGGACCGAAGTACGCAGCAGATATGGAGATTCCCATCTGGGACATGTCTTCGACGACGGGCCGGCGCCGACCGGCAAACGCTATTGCATCAATTCCGGCGCCTTGCGCTTCATCCCCAAGGAGGAACTGGCGGAGGCCGGCTATGAGGAGTATCTGAAACTGTTCGATTGATGGAGACCGTGGAAGGCAATAGAACGGAGAAGGAGGGGGGACGTTTGGTCATCAGTAAAGTCAAAGGCATCAGCAAGTCGACACGGATCATGCTGGCGGAGCACGGGATCTTTTCGGTCGAGGAGCTCGCCGACGCCGACGTCGGCCGGCTCACCAAGATTCCGGGCCTGAGCCGGCAGAAGGCACTGCGCATGGTCAGGGCCGCCAAATTCATGGTGGGTGACATGGAAAAAGGGCGCGATGAGGCCTCTGCCGGCACGGGCTCCGCCGAAACGGCGGAGATTTCCTCGGCGGACGTCGGTCTGGATGATTCGCGATGCTTCCTGAACCGTGAACTCAGCCTGCTGGAGTTCAACCGCCGGGTACTGGACCAGGCCAAGGATGTACGGACGCCGCTGCTGGAACGGCTCAATTTCCTGAGTATCGCCTGTTCCAATATGGATGAGTTCTTCGAAATCAGGGTCGCCGGTCTGCTGCAAAAATCTGAACTCGGGGCGGCGCAAACCGAACCGGATGGCATGACGCCGCAGGAGGTCCTCGCCGCCATCAGCGAACGCGCCCACGAGCTGGTCGCCGAGCAGTATCACGTGCTCAATCAGGAACTGCTGCCCGCGCTGGAAGCCGAAGGCATCCGCTTCATCCGCCGTTCCGACTGGACTGATGCCCAGCATAAATGGCTGCGGCGCTACTTCGAGGAGGAGCTGGCGCCGATTCTCAGCCCGATCGGGCTGGATCCGACCCATCCGTTTCCGCGTCCCCTCAACAAAGCCCTCAATTTCATCATCTCCCTTGCCGGTAAGGATGCCTTCGGCCGCAACATCCATCTCGCCATCCTGCAGGCGCCGCGGGCGCTGCCGCGCATCATCCAGTTGCCGAAGAGCGTGACCAGCGGCCGGCTCCACGATTTCGTATTCCTTTCCTCCGTCATCCACGCCTTCGTCGATGACCTGTTTCATGGCATGAAGGTGAAAGGGTGCTACCAGTTCCGGGTGACCCGCAACAGCGATCTGTTTCTGGACGAGGAGGAAATCGACGATCTGCTGCAGGCGGTCGAAGGCGAACTGGCGAGCCGCAACTACGGCGACGAGGTACGGCTGGAGGTGGCCGACAACTGCCCGGACGCAGTCATCGAGTTCCTGCTGAGCCAGTTCGGTCTCGGCGAGGACCGCCTGTACCGGGTGGACGGTCCGGTCAATCTGAGCCGGGCCCGCGAGATCTACGATCTGGTCGACCGTCCGGACCTCAAATATCCGCCCTTCACGCCGGGCTGGCCGGCGCAGCTCACGGGCCACCAGGATTTCTTCGAGGTCCTGCGCCGGCAGGACATCCTGCTGCACCATCCTTACGAGTCCTTCATCCCCGTCATCGACCTGATCCGCCAGGCCGCCGACGATCCGCAGGTGGTAGCCATCAAGCAGACGCTGTATCGCACCGGACCGGATTCACCCATCGTTGATGCACTGGCGCGGGCCGCGCGGGCTGGCAAGGAGGTGACCGTCGTGGTCGAGCTCCTGGCGCGGTTCGACGAGCGTGCCAATATTTCACTCGCCACCCGCCTGCAGGATGCCGGGGTCCAGGTGGTCTATGGCATCGTCGGCTACAAGACCCACGCCAAGATCCTGCTGATTCTGCGCCGGGAAGGGCGTTCGCTGCGGTACTACACCCATCTGGGCACTGGCAATTACCACCCCCGTACCGCCCGGATGTACACCGACTACGGCCTGATGACTTCCGACAAGGCGCTGGGTGAGGACGTGCAGCGAGTGTTCGTCCAGCTCACCAGTCTGGGCAAGATGGGCAAGCTGCACAAGCTCTTGCAGTCACCTTTCACTCTCCACAAGACCCTGATCCGCAAGATCGAGCGGGAAATCGAGCATGCGAAGGAGGGAAAGCCGGCGCGGATCGTCATCAAGATCAATTCCCTGGTCGAGCCCAAGCTGATTCGCGCGCTTTATCGCGCCTCGTGCGCTGGGGTACAGGTCAGGCTGATCGTCCGTGGCATCTGCTGCTTGCGGCCTGGTATTCCCGGTGTTTCGGAGAACATCGAGGTGCGTTCCATCGTCGGCAGGTTCCTCGAACACAGCCGCGTGTACTGCTTCGAAAACGGGGGAGAACCCGAGGTCTATGCGGCGAGCGCGGATTTCATGGCGCGCAACATGTTTCGCCGGGTGGAAACCTGCTTTCCCATCGAAAACAAGAAGCTGGCCGAGCGGGTACGCAATGATCTCGAGCTTTATTTGAGAGACGATTGCCAGACCTGGCAGCTGCGCTCGGATGGAAGCTACGAGCGGCTGCCCGACGTCCACCATTGCGACGCTCAGGCGGAACTGCTGGAGGCGCTCAAGAAAACCGTCTGACCGTCCTGCGGGGCCGGCATCCCTGCTGGAGCTCACACCGCGAGCATGAGGCGGACGGGGTCTTCGAGCAGTTCCTTGATGGTAAAGAGGAACGAGACGGCATCACGGCCGTCGATGAGTCGGTGGTCGTAGGACAGTGCCAGATAGATCATGGGCCGGATCACGATCTGGCCGTCTTCCACCACCGGCCGTTCCTTGATGGCATGCATGCCGAGGATGGCGCTCTGCGGCGGATTGAGGATCGGAGTCGACAGCATGGAGCCGAATATGCCGCCGTTGGTGATGGTGAAGGTCCCGCCGCTGAGTTCGTCCAGGCTCAGCTTGCCACTGCGCGCTTTCTGCCCGAATTCTGCGATCGCTTTCTCGATCCCGGCGAAATCGGTCCGGTCGGCATCGCGCAGGATCGGTACGACCAGCCCGCGGTCCGTGGAAACGGCGATGCCGATGTCGTAATAGTCGTGGTAGACGATTTCCTCGCCTTCGAGGGAAGCGTTAACGATGGGAAATCGGCGCAGCGCTTCCACCGAGGCCTTGACGAAGAACGACATGAAGCCGAGCTTGATGCCGTGCTGCTGCTCGAAACGGGCCTTGTGTGCGTTGCGGATGTCGAACACCTTCTGCAGATTGACCTCGTTGAAGGTGGTCAGGGTGGCGGTCCGATGCTGGGCTTCCAGCATGCGCTCGGCGATCCTGGCGCGCAGTCGGCTCATCGGTACCCGGCGTTCGCTTCGCCCTCCGGCTGGCAGGCGTGCCTTCTCCGCAGCGGGTCTGGTTTCCAGGAAGTCCAGCACGTCCTGTTTGGTCAGCCGTCCTTCGCGTCCACTGGCCGGAATCACCGCCGGATCGAGGGCATGTTCGGCAACCAAGCGGCGTACCGCCGGGCTCAGCACCGGCGCCGGTTTCTCCGTCGCCGCGCTGGCGGCGGGCGCGGCGGGCCGAACCGACGTGTCGATCACGGCGATCGGCTGTCCGCTGACCACGACATCGCCCTTGCCGCCCCGCACCTCCACCACCACCCCGTCCTCCGGAGCCGGAACTTCCAACACCACCTTGTCGGTTTCGAGGTCGACCAGGTTTTCGCCCTTGCCCACGGTCTCGCCGACGTTCTTGTGCCAGTCCAGCAACTTGGCGTCGCTGACGGACTCAGGCAGAGGAGGCACACTGATTTCGATGCGCATGGGCTATTTCCGTCGTGGCAGTGGGAGTGACAGGAAGAACGAGGGCGCGTTCCACCAGCATTTTCTGCTGTTCGATATGCTGGCGGAAATGACCGACCGCCGGAGAGGCGGACATCGGCGGACCGGCATAGCCGATGTCGAAGGGACGGTCCAGAATGCCAGGGAAACGGTGTTTGATTTGATGCCAGGCCCCCTGGTTTTCCGGCTCTTCCTGGCACCAGATCAGTTCCTGCAGATTGGGATAGCGTTTCAGCATCGCCAGAAAGTCATTCCGCGGGAAGGGATAGAGCTGCTCGATACGGACCAGGGCGACGTGGTTCGTCTGGTACCGCCGCCGGGTTTCCAGCAGGTCGTAATAGACCTTGCCGGCGCACAGCACCAAGCGGGTGATGCGGGCCGGCTCATGCCGGTCGGTTTCATCGATCACGCAGCGGAAACGACCCTGGGCGAACTCGGAGAGGCTGGAGGTGGCCAGCTTGTGGCGTAGCAGGCTCTTGGGTGTCAGGACGATCAGCGGTCTGCGGTAAGGACGCAGCAGCTGGCGCCGCAGGAGGTGGAAAATCTGAGCCGGGGTGGTCGGCACGCAGACCTGGATATTGTCGCCGGCGCAGAGCTGGAGATAGCGTTCCAGACGGGCGGAAGAATGTTCGGGGCCTTGTCCTTCGTAGCCGTGCGGCAGCAGCAGCGTCAGCCCGCTCAGGCGTCC
This sequence comes from Methylococcus sp. S1M, assembly GCF_051295855.1. Taxonomy (NCBI): domain Bacteria; kingdom Pseudomonadati; phylum Pseudomonadota; class Gammaproteobacteria; order Methylococcales; family Methylococcaceae; genus Methylococcus; species Methylococcus sp. S1M. The sequence continues at coordinate 191,671 of NZ_JBPDXO010000002.1, read as the reverse complement.
CCACTTGGTTTCGCCGGAGGAAATGAATTGGTCGATCACCACCTGCGCGTTGTTGGCAAAGTCGCCGAACTGGGCCTCCCAGATCACCAGCGTGTCGGGTTCCGAGCTGCTGTAACCGTATTCGAATCCTAGCACGCCCTCCTCGGACAACAGCGAATCGTAGATGTCGAACCTGCCCTGGCCCGCCCTGAGGTGCTGGAGCGGGGCGCAAACCTCTCCGGTCCGCTGGTCGTGGACGATGGCATGGCGGTGGAAAAAAGTGCCGCGTCCGACGTCCTGGCCCGTCAGTCGGACGTTGCGGCCTTCCCACAGCAGGGAGGCGTAAGCGAGGGTTTCGCCGAAGCCCCAGTCGGCGGGAAGTTCGCCCGCCGCCATCCGCCGGCGCGCGGTATGGATCGCTTCGACCCGGGCGTGTGCTTCGAAGCCGGCGGGCAGCGCCGTCATCCGTTCCGCAATGGCGGCGAGGTCCGCCATCGGCAAGCCGGTCTCTGCCGCTGCAGTCCAATCGGTGTCCCGGTAGCGGTCCCAGCGGGTCTTGACATAGCCGGCGGAGTCGCCGAGCAGCGGTCTGGACACCGGTTCGCCGCGGGCGAGAGCGTCCTGGTAGTCCTGCTCCATCCGCGCCGGCTCGTCCGGGGTGACGATGCCTTCCGCGATGAGCCGTTCGGCGTACAGAGCCCGGACCGGCGGATGCCGGCGGATGAAGCGATACATCAACGGCTGGGTGACCGCCGGTTCGTCCGCTTCGTTGTGCCCGTGGCGGCGGTAGCAGAGCAGGTCGATCACGACGTCACGGCGGAATTTCATACGGTAGTCGACGGCCAGCCGGGTGACGTAAAGAACGGCTTCCGGATCGTCGCCGTTCACGTGGAACACCGGTGCCTGGATCATGTTGGCGACATCGGTGCAGTACAGGGTGGAGCGGGCGTCGAAAGGATTGCTGGTGGTGAAGCCGATCTGGTTGTTGATGACGATGTGGATCGTGCCGCCGGTGGTATAGGCCCGGGTTTCCGCCATGTTGAGGGTTTCCATGACCACGCCCTGGCCGGCGAAAGCGGCGTCGCCGTGAATGAGTACCGGCACCACCGCGGCCTCGGCATCCCCGGCGAGCCGGTCCTGGCGCGCCCGCACCGATCCCTCGACCACGGGATCGATGATTTCCAAATGCGAGGGATTGAACGCCAGGGTCAGATGGACCGGACCGCCGGGGCTTGCCACATCGGAGGAGAACCCCAGGTGATACTTGACGTCGCCTGAGCCGCCTTCGTGACTCTCGGTGCCCTCGAATTCGCGGAACAGCAGTTCGGGTTTCTTGCCGAGGATGTTGATCAGGACGTTGAGGCGGCCCCGGTGCGCCATGCCGAGCACGACTTCCCGCGTGCCCTTGGCACCGCAGCGCTGGATCAGTTCATCGAGCAGCGGAATCAGGCTTTCGGCGCCTTCCAGCGAGAACCGCTTCTGACCCACGTATTTCCGGTGCAGGTGTTTCTCGATGCCCTCGGCCGCGGTGAGCAGGCGCAGCAGCTCCCGCTTCTGTTCCGTGTCGAAATCGCCTTGGGCGCGCGATCCTTCCAATTTCCGCCGCAGCCACTCCCGGATCTCGGAGTCCATGATATGCATGTATTCCACGCCCACGTGCCGACAGTAGGTCGCCTGCAGGGTATCCAGGATGTCTCTCAGCGGCAATTTCTCATCGCTCTGAAGAATGTCCAGATAGAAAACGGCGTCCATGTCGGTGGCATCGAGGCCGTAGCGGGCCGGCTCCAGGTCGCGCGAAGGCGAAGCCGGCTTGAGGGGGTTGTTGTCCGCCGACAGATGGCCGTGGGTGCGGTACTGGTCGATCAGTCGGTCCACCGCCGCCTGTTTGCGCACGGCGCGGTCGACGTCGACGGTGAGGGGGGGGATCGCCCGCTCGGCCGGCCTGCCTTCGCGGAAGGCGCGGAACTTCTCGCGCCAGTCCGGCGCCACGGTTTCCGGATCGCGCAGGTATTGTTCATACAGCGCCTCGACGAAGCCGGCGTTGTCCTCGGAAAATGCGGTGCTGTTCGGAAATAGTCCGGATTGGGTGCTCATCTCACGCGTTCCTTGCCAAAGACAGGCGGGCTCGGAGGAATGCCCGGGAATTGTGGGGGGCAAGGCGGCGAGCTTTCAAGGGTTGAAACACTGGGGAAATCCTTGGGGGACGGACCGGTTCACTTTTGGACCGTAAACACGGCATCGCTGACATCGCAAATGGCCGGGGTTTTCCGGGTCATGGGCAGGCAGACCCGGATCAGCGCCTGAGACGTCGCCTGGCTTTTCCTGACCTTCCAGTTCCAGCTCCCGCTGTTCCGGGCGCCGGACTTCAAGAGACTCCATTTCGCTCCGCCGTTCTTGGACAACGCGATGTTCACTTTCGCTTTGGAGCCGTAGCCGGTCAGTTGCCACTGGACCGGCACGACTTCTCCCGCCGTGAAGGTTTCGCCGCCGGCAGGATGAACGACGGTCATGGAGGCGGAGTCGGCGGAATTCGTGCAGGTCTGATGCTCATAGCTGCCGCTGAGGCTGCCGTCCGAACATCGCCGGACCTCGGCGACCGATGCGCAGTTAACGGCTTTGTCGATCTGATAGGCGGTGACGCTCCGCCCGTCTTCCAGGCTGCCGCCCCAAGGCAGGGTACAGGATGCTCCTGCCACGTAGGTACAGGTTTCGTAGGTATGGCTTCCGCTGAGCTGGCCGTCGGTGCAGGTCCGAACTTCGGCCACGGCAGCGCATTGTGTGGCAGTGGGTTTCTGATAGGCGGTGACGCTTTGGCCGCCCGGGATGCTGCCGCCCCAGGGCAGGGCGCAGGACGTGAGCCAGGGCTTGATCTGCTCGTAATACCCGGCGAAATGGCTGTACACACTGTCCTGGTAGTCGTTCTCCGAGCCGCCGAACAGCGAGCCTTTCCAATACGCATTACCGCCGGAGACGGCAAACAGACCGGAGCCGCTGCTGCCGCCTTCGGTACCGCCGTAGGTATATTGCACTTCGTCCAGCAGGTGGGTTCCCCCCTGGCCGCTGTCGGTGAACGTCTTCTGCAGCGCCGTGACCTTGCCTTTGCTGACCATGGTGTGGTCGCCACGCGGGTGATGCACGCCCCATACGGCATCCCCGACATGGATGGCCGTATCCCAGCCGGAGAGATAGACGTCTGCCGGGGGGGGATTCCGAAGCCTGAGAAACGAAGGCTCCCGGTTGAACTCAGTCCAAAGCAGTTGTGCGCCGCCGAAGGTCTGGCCGTAGCGCGGATCGGTGGCGTAGGCGTTGCAGTCTATCGCCTGCCAGAACCATTCGAAGGATGCGGTATCGGCGACGGTCTGATCCGGCAGGCAGTGGTTGGCTGTGGCGAACCAGGGGGTCTGGGTATCGCCCTTGTCTCTGAGGAGGGTGCCGCTGCAGAGATAAGAAGAGCCCTTTCTCAAAAAATGGATGTTGGCGGTGGCGGCCGCCGCGGTCTGCAGCGCAGGATACGCCGGATCGTTCGACCAGCAGGCGAGATCGTATTCCTTGTATTGGGCGAGTCCTGCACTTTGGGCGCTGAAGCCCGAAGTGCTCGCCCCGCTGGTGTCCACCAGGATGAGATTGATTTTGTCCAGCCGCAGGTCGAGTGCCTCGGGGGAAACGTCGGCACCGACGAAAATTTCCAGATCGGCGTCGCTTCCCCGGGTGACGGGCAACCAAAGCTCATTTCCATGAATCTCCGTGCTGGCGATCGGCGCCGGCAGGGTCACGTCCTCGCTGCCCTGAAGGCGCAATTCGAGGGAGGGCGGAACACTGCCGAAAACCAGGTGCAGCCGGAGCCCCACCGCATTTGCCGTCGATATCCGGATACGGCTGGCATGACCGCCCGCGACCGATTCCCAGTACGACAACGACGGCGTGACGGGGATGGGCAGCGAATATACCGTGCCGGTCTTGAACTCGCCGGGGTTTTCAGGAGTGAGGTCCGCCACTACGGTGGGGACCTCGAGTTCGAAAGGCCGGCTGCCACTGCCGAGAAAACCGCTCTGCGGGACGCCTGCCGTGTTCAGCGGCGCGACCGGCCGATACCGCGCCGGTTCGGCCCGGTCGGCGAACGCGGGGTAAGAGCTTGCGATGGCAATGGCCAGGGAGAGCGAACGCAGCTTCATGACCGGAGTCCTTGTTGAGAAAGTCGCAGCCGTATAGTAGTGCATGTGCCGACTTTTTTTCAGACAGCGCAAAAACCGGGGAGGTTCCCGCCTTTACTCGCCGCGCAAAGCGTTCTAAGGTGACTTCCGAATCTTGCCTTTCGGAGCTTGTCGTGATGAAGAACGGGAATGCTGACGTCGGACTCATCGGCCTGGCCGTGATGGGCCAGAATCTGGCCCTCAACATCGCCGATCATGGCTATACGATCGCGGTTTACAACCGCAACTACCAGCGTACCCAGGAATTCATGGCCCATTGCGAACGCGCGGAGCCGTCACGGGTACGCATTCGTCCCTGCGCCGAATTGGCGGAATTCGTGCAGGCCATCGCAAGGCCGCGGCGCATCATCCTCTTGGTGAAAGCCGGTGCGGGAACCGATGCCGTGATCGGCCAGCTGCTGCCGCTGCTGGACCCGGGCGATCTCGTCGTCGATGGCGGCAATGCCCATTGGCTGGACACGATCCGGCGGGAGCGGGAACTGGATGCCGCCGGGATCCGCTTCATCGGTTCCGGCGTCTCCGGCGGAGAAATCGGCGCCCGCTTCGGGCCCTCCTTGATGCCGGGCGGCAGTGCGGAAAGCTGGCGTTTGCTGGAGCCGGTCTGGCAAGCGATCGCCGCCAAGGTCGATCCGGCCACCGGGAAGCCGCTGGAGGGGGCGGCGCCCGGTCGTCCCGTGACCGGCGGCGAGCCCTGCACGGCCCTGATCGGACCGAACGGCGCCGGGCACTATGTGAAGATGGTGCACAACGGCATCGAATACATCGACATGCAGCTGATCTCGGAAGGCTATTGGCTGCTGAAGCACCTGGGCGGTCTGGAGTCCGGTGCCATCGCATCCATTTTCCGGGACTGGAACGAAGGCGAGCTTTCGAGCTATCTGATCGAGATCACCAGCGACATCCTGCAGCAGCAGGACCCGTCCGGCGACGGATTCCTGGTCGACAAGGTCCTGGATGCGGCGGGGCAGAAAGGCACCGGCCAATGGACCGCGGCCAGTGCGCTGGAGCAGGGCGTACCGGCCAACGCCATCGCCGAGGCGGTCTTCGCCCGGGCGCTGTCGGCCCTCAAGGAGGAGCGGGTGGCCGCGAGCGTCGTCCTGCAAGGCCCGGAGGTCCGGTTGGAGGCCGATACCGTTCACCTGGTCGAGGCGGTCCGGGATGCCCTGTACTGCGCCAAGATCTGCGCCTATGCCCAAGGTTTCCAACTCATGGCCCAGGCCCAGAAAACCTATGGTTGGCAACTGGACTTTGCCACCATCGCCCGCATCTGGCGGGGCGGCTGTATCATCCGCGCCCGTTTCCTGCAAAAGATCACCGACGCTTATGGTCGGGATGCCGCGTTGTCGAACCTGATGCTCGATCCCTATTTCCGCGATGCTCTCCATCGCGGCCAGGGCCACTGGCGGGAAATCGTGGCGCTCGCCGTCCGCAACGGGCTGCCGGTCCCGGCTTTCGGTTCGGCCCTGGCGTATTTCGACGGCTACCGCAGCGCCAGCCTTCCCGCCAACCTGTTGCAGGCCCAGCGCGACTATTTCGGCGCTCATACCTACGAACGCACCGACCGGCCGCGGGGCCGTTTCTTCCATCTCGACTGGCCGGCGCCGGATCGTCCCGAGGCGGAGGCCGGCGGCTGAATGTGTCCGCGAGAGGGTTCGCCGGAACGCGAATCCGCCCTGTGCAAGCTTCCGGCCGCTACCGGAGCTTTCAAGGCGCGGTCAACGATGGGAGAATACGCGGCATGACCGTTTCGCTCGTTCCCATGGCCAGCACTTCCGCGCCACCCTCCGGTCTGATCGACCGCTTCGGCCGCCGCGTCAACTATCTGCGCATTTCGATCACCGACCGCTGCGATCTGCGCTGCGTGTACTGCATGAGCGAGGAGATGGATTTCCTGCCACGCGCGCAGATTCTCACGCTGGAGGAGATTCACACCCTCGCCGCCGCGTTCGTGGCGCTGGGGGTCGACAAGATCCGTATCACCGGCGGTGAGCCGCTGGTGCGCAAGGGCGCCCTCGACCTGTTGCGGCGGCTCGGACGGCTCGAGGGGCTGCGCGAACTGGTGGTGACCACCAATGGCATGCGGCTGGCGCAGTCCGCCGCCGAGCTCAAGGACTGTGGGGTGCGCCGCATCAACATCAGCCTGGATTCGCTTCGACCCGAGCGGTTCCGGGCGCTGACCCGCGTGGGCGATCTGGCCATGGTCCTGCGGGGCATCGACGCCGCGGTGGCGGCCGGCTTCGAGCGGATCAAGCTCAATGCCGTGATCCTGAAGAACCGCAATCACGACGAGGTGGCGGATCTGGTCGGTTTTGCCGTGGACAAGGGCGTCGACATCAGCTTCATCGAGGAGATGCCCCTGGGATGGGTCGATGGCCGCGACCGCCTGGAAGGCTACTATTCGAGCGACGCCATCCGGAGTGATCTGGAGATGCACTTCAGCCTGCTGCCGACCCCCGAAACCACCGGCGGGCCGTCGCGCTATTTCCGGATCGCCGGGACCGACACCCGGGTCGGCTTCATCTCTCCCCACTCGCACAATTTCTGTGGCAGTTGCAACCGGGTGCGGCTCACCGCGGAAGGGAGGCTGCTGCTCTGCCTGGGCAACGAGCATTCCGTGGACCTCAAGCGGGTCGTGCGGGCTCATCCCGGCGATGTCGAGCGACTCAAGGGGGTGATCGCGGAGGCCATGAGCCGGAAGCCGGAGCGCCACGACTTCGATCTGGCCGCCCGACCGGTGATCCTGCGCCACATGAACGTCACGGGGGGTTGAAAAGGGGCGATGACGGCGCGGGGTTTCCGTCGTCGGGCGGATCGGTTCGGCCGGTGGCCGGTCGTTTCCCTGATATTGCTGTGCTTGGCGGGCTGTGCCGGCAAGCCGCCGGTAGCGTCCGCGCCGCAGCCCGTACCCGCCAAACCGGCCAGGCCGGTCGTGCAGAAGTCGCCGGAGCCGCTTGCCACCGACCGTCGGGAGGTATCCCCGGTGCCCGGCGTTCCGCTGTGGCGATGGGAGTCCTGGGATCAGCACGGCAAGATGCATCTGGTGTCCAAACCGGAAAAATACACCTTGCAATTGCTCGCCAACGGCTGGCTCAAGTTTTCGGCCGAATGCCTCAAGGGCGAGGGCATCTATGAGACCCACGGCGACCGGATCGTGATCGCCGTCACCCGGTCCGATGCCGGGCGCTGCCGGCCGGGGCCGACCGCCGAGCACTTCATTCAGTCGCTGGAGGCCGCGTCGCATTATCATCGGTCCGGCGGCCGCTTGTTCCTCGATCTGGGGCGCAACGGCGGCGGAATGAGCTTTTCCCTGTTGCCGGACTAGCCGTCGGTCGCAGCGGACCCGCGGAGGCATGACCGGCAGGGGCACCCCCGACCGCCTCGGCAAACGGTCGTCCCGTATGGCCGCGATCCACCGATACGTTCCCGACCTGGATCGGGTTGGCCGCACAGCGGTCCATCGCCTGTAGCGCGCCTTGGCGATCGGTCACCTCCGCCGTCGTCATCGCGATGGCATGCGGCAACCCTTGGGCATCCACCGCAGGATGACGCTCGATGGCCGAAACCTCTTTGCCGGCGTCGCAGCCTTTCCGACCGGCGCCGTCGGTGTTCTTGAAGCTCTGGGCATCAATGGTCAGAAAACGCGTCCTGGCCCGGCGCCTCATGGAACCGGACCTGGACACGCCCGCCACGGCCGGCCTTTTCCGGTGCCGCAGGTCAGCTCCCCGACGGCTTACGTCCGGCATCGGTCATGAACACGGAATCCGGGGTATTTGAAGACGACCCCTTGTGGCCACTGGCCTCTGGGCGTCTATCCAAGACGGACCTGGTCGGAGAGATGGACGGCCTGCGCATCATCGATGTTTGGGACAGACCCCCGGGCACGTCCTCCCGGTTATCCTCCCCTCTGGCCCCCGGCGCTCCCCGGCGTCTTTGGGAAACAGGTGTCGTTCGCGGCTGCCTTGGCGTCCTTGAGTTTCTTGCGCAGCTGTTCGGATTGCGGCGGATCGCGGAACACGGCGCCGCGTTCGCCCCCCATGCCGAACAGGTTGGTGAAGGTCACGGCCTGGTCGTATTCGTCGGGGGTCATCGCCTTGGCGACGACGTCGACGGCGCAGGCGCAGTGGTACATGTTGTCGTAGTTTTGACCGCCGTGTTCCTGCATGCACTGCAGAACGTATTCGACCCGCGTCAGCGTCGGGAAATCTCCGGTGCCCTGGGAGGCGGCGGGCTGCTCGGAAGCGGCGGAGGACTGGACCGTCGGCTGCACCGGTTGGGGATCACAGGCAGCCAGACCCGCCAGCAGCAGGGTCAGTGCAACGGGCCGGGTCGTTCTGGCAGGGAAGGTTTTCTTCATGGTCGTGTCGGATCGGTGAGAGGAGAGGAAACTAATTCTCGGCGGCAAAGTCGACGATTTTCTTGAGTTTTTCGTTCATGCCCCTGGCGAAATCGTCGAGGGGCGGGTTTCGGGTGGTTTCGGGCAAGAGATGCGCCGTGATCCGTGTGCGGCCGCCCTCGAAGCGGACGGCGACGTTGCAGGGCATCCAGGCCACCGCCGCCGGCTCGATTTCGAGCATCTGCCGGGCCAGGGTCAGGTTACAGAATTGCAGCGTGTCATAATCGGGAAAGTCTATCTGATCCCGCTGGCGTATCACACTGCCGATCTTGTTGTGGCCGGTGATCCGGAAATTCTGCTCGGTGATCGCCAGCTCCAGCTCGGCCATCACGTCGGCGTACGGTTTGGCGGTTTCCACTTCGTAATAGTCCGCGCGCCAGTCCGCCGGCTTCGAGGCGCAGGCGGACAAGACCGCTACCGCCAGGAGGGGCAGGTGCCGCATTGGTTTTTCGATCATCGTCAGGATTTGCGCCGTGAAATACCCTTCCCCCAAGATTACCGGATGCGTGCTGGCCGGCGGAAGAGGAAGCCGCATGGGCGGCCGCGACAAGGGCCTGGTGCCGTTCCGGGGCAGGCCGCTGGTGGTTTATGCGCTGGATGCCTTGCGGGCGGTGGCAGGGCAGGTGGTGGTCAGCGCCAACCGTAGCCGGGAAATTTACGCCGGCTTCGGCTGCCCGGTGATCGCCGACGCGAGCGGGGAATTCGAGGGGCCGCTGGCGGGACTCTTGAGCGCAATGGCCTGGGCCGACACGGAATTCGTTCTGACCGTGCCTTGTGATACGCCGCTGGTCACCGGCTGCATGTTGAAACGCCTGGCCGAGGATCAGGCAACGTCGGACTGCGACATCGCGGTGGCGCACGATGGCGAGCGCCTGCATCCGGTATTCCTCATCGCGCGGCGGTCCCTGCTGGCCGATCTCCAGGCATTTCTGGCTTCGGGGGAGCGCAGGGTCGAAGCCTGGCTGGCCCGGCACCGGACCCACCGGACCGACTACAGCGACGTGCCGGAGCTGTTCGCGAATGCGAATTCCCTCGAGGAGCTTAAGGTACTGGAAGCGCGCAGGGGTCAGCCCAGCGCCTGACCGGCCCCGTCGAAAAAATGCCAGTCTTCCGGCGCCATCCTGAGGCGGACGGCATCGCCCCGGGCAAAGGGCTGCAGGCCGGGGAGGCGGGCGATGAGGCAGGCCGGTCCCGCTTCATGGGCGAAATGCAGCAATGTTTCATGGCCGAGATATTCCACCTCCTGGACGCGGGCGGCGATCCCCTCGGACGATTGTTCCGCCAGCCGGACAGCTTCCGGCCGGATGCCGGCGACGGCCGTCTGTTTCGGCGCCTCCGTTCTTCCCGGCAGCGGGCAGCCGCCGAATGTGGGGAGGACGATCCGGCCGGAGTGCTCGAGCCGGACCGGCAGGAGGTTCATGGGTGGGCTGCCGATGAAGCCGGCGACGAAAGTGTTGGCGGGGTGCGCATAGAGATCGCGGGGCGAGGCGGCCTGTTGCAGCCGGCCGCGGTCCAGGACCGCGATGCGCCGGCCCAGCGTCATGGCTTCGACCTGGTCGTGGGTGACATAGATCATGGTCGTCCCGGTCCGCCGCTGCAGTTCGGCGATTTCGGCGCGAACCTGCACGCGCAGGCGGGCGTCCAGGTTGGCGAGGGGCTCGTCGAGCAGGAACACCGCGGGCTCGCGGACCAGCGCCCGTCCCATCGCCACGCGCTGGCGCTGGCCGCCGGAGAGCTGGGCGGGGCTGCGGTCGAGGAGCGGCGCAAGTTCGAGCATCGCGGCCACCTGCTCGATCCGGCGCCGGCGTTCGGCGCGGCCCATGCGGCGCATCTTCAGCGGAAATTCGAGGTTGCCGCGCACCGTCATGTTGGGATAGAGCGCGTAATCCTGGAACACCATGGCGACATTGCGCGCCGCCGGGGAGAGCGTGTTCACGTTGGTGCCGCCGATCCGGATCGAACCGGCGGTGGGGCGGTCCAGCCCGGCGATGAGCCGCAGCAGCGTGGATTTGCCGCAGCCCGAGGGCCCGACGACGACGAGGAGTTCGCCGCCGGCGATGTCGAGGCTCAGGTCCGACAGCGCGGGGAAGCCGCCCGGGTAGGTTTTGCTCAGGCCTTCGAGTGCGATGCTGCCCATGCGGAGTCGCCTGATCCGTTGCCGGCATAGCACTTCACCTGATTGCGGCCGGCATGCTTGGCTGCGTACAGCGCCCGGTCGGCGGAGCGGATCAGGAGGTCGCCGGTGTCGCCATGGCCCGGAAATGCCGCGACGCCGTCGGTGCCGCCGATCAGCCGCGCATGTTCCCGGAGCGCCGGCCGTCCGTTGATTTCCCGGACGATGCGGTGGGCGGTGTCGGCTTCGGTGACCACCACCCGTTCGTCGGTGACGGCGAAGTGTTCGGTCGTGAACGCTTGGAAAGGCGAGGGCGTGCTGAAAAGCGTCAGAACCGCGGCGTCGGTGTCGAAATGGCCGTCGAAATAGACCTGGGTCTTCGCGAACTTCATGCCGTCGCCGGCCGCCCCGCCGATCAGCGGAAGTTTGCCCAGAGCGTCCTGCAACACATGGGCGACCTCTTCCCCGCGAACCGACAGGCCATCGATCATCAAGAGGGCGAAACCGTTCTCCGGACGCGCCCCTGGGGCCGAAACCTCGAGCCGTTGCAGGAGTGCTTGCGCCAGGGCATAAGCTCTGGCTCCGTCGAATTGCCGCAGACCGGTCAGGATGTCCGCCACCGCATGGAAGCTCGCGCCCGCCAGGCTGTGGTCGCGGTAGCCGGCCGGTCCGATTTCTCCCGCCGTGGTGCAGCCGACGACGGGGATTCCGGCGAACAGGCGGCGTATTTCAGCGGCGATCGCATCGAGATCGTATTCGCTGGAGCAAAAGAACGTCACGAGTGCCGGCTGTTGGGACGCGACGCCCGCATGGAATTCACGCACGGCTTCGCGGGGGTCTTCAGCGCAGGATTGTGCGATTCGGATGGAGGACGAACCCGCTTCTCCCGTGCCTGAGCGGACATCCCGGTTTTTCATGAGCATGGGGGGCCAGATATCCTAGCCATTCCGTCGATTGAGCTGGCTGACATGAGCGTTATCCCGACAGCGAAAATCCATAAATGCAAGTGACACCGCGGTGACCTTACAATTGTATACGACTTGACATATCTGGCTGTCTGGATCAGCATGCAAGCGGGCCTGGGGGATTGTCCAATCGTGCTGAACTTGTTCAGATACAGAAGACGTCGATGCTGGATAGGCTTTCTGGCGTTGACGTTAATCGCCTTGCAGGTGTCGTCCTTGCTGCGGGTGAGCTGCAACGGGCGTGTGACACCCGAGGAACATCCTGTCTCGCTGGATTGTGCGGGCCAATCCTCCCATATGCATGAGGGTGGCGGTCATCGTGTCCCGGTATTGCTGGATTGTGCGGCCCATCCGTGTATAAACGCCTTTTCCGGCAGCGACGACGATGCCGTCCTGAAAAAAGAAAACCAGCCTGAGTTGGTTATCTGGATAGCCATGGCTATACTTCAGACGCTGATATCCGTCGCGCTTCTTGAGATTTGCAGTTACTCGCGTCGTTCACGCGATTTCCGGCTGCGAGAGCGCGAAATCCCCCTTATCTATCGATTCTGCAGTCTGCTCAACTAGCCCCTTCCCGTCTAAAAGCCTCGAGATATAAGGTTTTTACGACGAGGAGTGGCTATGTCTTTGTTACGCCGGATTTACCCGGCAAACTCAAATTCGTTCATTGCGGCGCTTTATGTCATCGGGGCTTATCCGAGGAACGCGTTCGCCCGCAAAAAACCGGGGGCTGAACGGATGCCATCAGAGGTCGCAGGTCCGTTTTCCGAACATCACGCAGAAATCAAGGAGGTAACATTAGGCGGACAGTTAATAATATGTTGTGTTTGAATAAATAATCCGGTAATCAATCTAAAATAGGTCAATGAGGTATGCCATGAACAAAATGATCAAAACATTAGTGCCAGTTGCTATAGTCCTTGGGATGCTGGCGAGTTGTGCCCAACCGAATCTTCATCCCATGGACATGACCGCGGCGGTACAGAGCGCCAAGACCAGAGCCGATCACGAAGCGCTGGCGGCGCATTATGAGCAAGCCGCCCAGGAAGCGGTGAGCAAGATTGACGAGCACAAGAAGCTGCTCGAGCAATATAAAACGCGGGGCTATCTTTATGGAAAACAAGCCTTGAACTTACAATCTCATTGTGAAGCGATTATTCGATCTTATCAGCAGATTGCGAATGCCAACTCGGAGATGGCAAAAACGCACCGGCAGTTGGCCGAAAGTGCGAATTGATCGGTAAGACCAAGGGGCGCGGCAGAAGCGGGCTTTCAGGTCTGTCGCGTCACTCCAGGTGGTTATTTCATTGATGAGATATGGCATATAGCGCGGAGGACAGGCGCCGTGAAATCCGCATTACTCTGGTTGGGGCTGATGTGGCCCGTTTTCGCTGCCACTCAGGTGAACCTCCCGCAGGTGTCACTGGAGCAATTGATCCAGGAGGCGCGGGACCATAACCCGGAGATTCACGCCATGCGCCAGCGATGGGAGTCCGCCAGAGCGGTGGTTCCGCAGGTGCAAACTTTGCCGGACCCCAAGATTGCCGTCGGGTACACCGATATAGCCCCGATGAAGGGCCCGATGTACGGGATAAGCCAGGAAATCCCCTTTCCCGGCAAACTGGCTCTCAAGGGTGAAATTGCCTCACGCGAAGCCGAGCGTACCGAACAGGATTATCTGGCGACCCAGTTGACTGTCATCGCGCGCTTGAAAGAGCTGTTTTACGAACTTTGTTTCATCCATAAATCCAACCAGGTCATCACCAAGAACAAGTCTCTGCTGGAGGGTTTCGCGAAAACCGCGGAGGGACGTTATTCGGTCGGACAGGCCGCCCAGCAGGACATCTTGCGGGCGCAGACCGAAATATCTCGTCTATTGGCCCGCTTGGCCATACTCGAGCAGCGCAGGCAGTCTCTGCATGCCGAAATCAACCGCATCCTGAACCGCTTGCCCAGCGATCCTTTGGGCGCCCCGCAGGAAATTCGGATCACGCCGATGAGGCATGCGCTCACGGAGTTGAACACCTTGCTGGAGCAGGGCTCCCCGCTGCTGCGCGGCCAACAGAAGGGTCTCGAACGCGGCAATCAGGCCGTCGCGCTGGCGAACCGGCAGTATTATCCGGACTTTGAACTGGATGCACGGGGACAACACGATACCGCCATGCATGCGGAAGGCTACCAGGTCATGTTGCGCGTTCAGGTTCCGCTTTATTTCGCCACCAAACAGCGGCAAGGCGTGCGCGAGGCTGTCGCCAGCCGCGAGGCTGTTTTTCAGGATCTGCAAGCGCTGCGTCAGGACTTGTTGGCCCGGATCAAAGACAACGTGGCGCAGGCCGAGCGGGCGGAGCAACTCGTCAGGCTGCTGAGAGACGGCATCATTCCCCAGTCCCGGCTTACGCTGGCCTCCGCCCAGGCCAGCTATGCGGTCGGCAAAGTGGATTTCCTCACCCTTCTCAACAGCCTGCTGACGCTTCAGGAAAACGAACTGGAGTTTCACGGCGAGATAACCGAGCACGAGAAGGCACTGGCGCGGCTGGAAGCCATCATCGGAGAAACGCCGTGACCTTTCGCTATCGGGACGTGCTTGTCGGCGCAGTCCTGGGGTCGGTCGTCACCTTGGCCTTGGTCCTGCTCTTCCGCGCGGATCACCCGAACCTACGGCAGGCATCGCCCGCCGATGGAACGGAAAAACCGGCTCAGGGTGATTGTGGAACGGCGGTGGAGCTTCCCGCGACAGGGGAAGATCATGCAGGCCATGTACAAACCTCGACGGCACCTGAAAACTCCCTGGTCATCAGCCCGGAGCGGCTGCAATCCGTCGGCGTCAAGTTCGAGCCCGCGGCGCGGCGCCTCCTGGAGCGGACGATCCGCACGGTGGGCAGGGTGGAGGTCGACGAGCGGCAGCTCTCCCGTGTCACCGTCAAGCTGGAAGGCTGGATCGATCGGCTGTTGGTCAATACCACTGGAGCGTCGGTCAGACGGGGCCAAGTCTTGTTCACGCTTTACAGCCCGGAACTGGTGGCTACCCAAGAGGAGTACCTGATTGCTCTTCGCAGCATCGAAACCTTGGGCGAAAGCGAGTTCCCGGAAGTTGCGGCCGGTGCAAGCGCCTTGTTGGAAGCGTCACGCCGCAGGCTGTTGCTTTGGGACATCCACGAAAGCCATATCCGTGACCTGGAGCGTACGGGGAAGGTATGGACGACCTTGCCGATCCACGCGCCACGCAGCGGCACGGTCATCAACAAGATGGCGGTGGAGGGCTTGCAGACAAAGCCGGGGGATGAGTTGTACACGATCGCCGATCTGTCCCGCATCTGGATCATGGGCGACATTTACGAGTACGAAATGCCCCTCGTTTCCGTCGGTCAAGTCGCCAGCGTGAGTCTGTCCTACGTGCCGGAAGTCTCTCTCCAGGCGCGCATTGGCTTCATCTATCCCACGGTAGACCCGCAGACCCGCACCGCCAAGGTTCGCTTCGAGTTGGACAATCCGGGCGAACGGCTCAAACCCGGCATGTACGCCAATCTGGAACTGAAGATTCCACTCGGTATGCGATTGGTCGTGCCCAAGGATGCGGTCCTGGAATCCGGGGAGCGGCAGATCATTTTTATCCATCTCGGCGGCGGTCGGCTCGAATGGCGTAACGCCAGGATCGGGCTTCGCAGCGGAGACTGGGTGGAAGTCCTGGAGGGTACTCGGGAAGGCGAACACGTCGTGACCTCGGCGAATTTCCTCATCGACTCCGAAAGTCGGTTGAAATCGGCGGTCGGTGGCATGCCTGGCATGAAACATTAACTTTTTTATCGATCGGGGTTTTTTCTCATGAGTGGTTGTTGCGATGACGGCTGTTCTTTGGATCGGCTGCGCGAACGACAGCGAGGAACGTTACAGATCGTTCTCGGCATCAACGCCGCGATGTTCCTGGTCATCGTCGCCGCTGCCTTCTATGGAAAGTCATCCGCCCTGTTGTCCGACAGTCTCGATAATCTCGGAGACGCGCTGACCTATGGCCTTAGCCTTCATGCCGTTTCAAGGGAGCGTGTCGTCAAGGCCAAAGTAGCCTTGTTCAAAGGCGGGCTCATTTTTCTGGCCGCCTGCACCGTGGCCGTTCAAATAGCTTTCAAACTGAGTGCCCCCACCATCCCCCTGTTCGAGGTTATGGGCGGCTTTAGCCTTCTAGGCCTTGCCGCCAACTCCCTTTGCCTGTTCCTTCTATGGCGCCATCGCCGTGACGACGTGAATATGAGTTCGGTGTGGGAGTGTTCGCGAAACGACATTGCATCGAATCTGTCCGTTTTTATCGCGGCCGGCGCGGTTTGGTTCAGCGGATCGGGCTGGCCCGATATCGTCGTCGCGTCCTGTCTCGTGCTGCTCTTGATGCGCTCCGCCCTTGGCGTCATGACCGCAGCAAAGGCGGAGATGAGAGCGGCAAGCTAACGCTGACGCGAACCTTCGGATCGGAACCATGAGGTAACCGTGTGGTAGAAAAACTCATCGAGTTCTGCGCCAAGAACCGCTTTATCGTCTTTCTGTTGGTCTTTGGCTTGGCCGCCGGCGGCTTTTGGGCCATGAGGAACACCCCCATCGACGCCCTGCCGGATCTATCCGACACTCAGGTGATCGTCTATACCCCATGGATGGGGCGCTCGCCGGACCTGGTGGAAGACCAGATCACCTATCCCATCATCACCGCGTTGCTGTCCGCACCCAATGTGACGGTCGTGCGGGGATTTTCGGACTTCGGTTACTCCTACGTCTACATCCTGTTCAAGGACCGCACCGACATCTATTGGGCGCGCTCCCGTGTACTGGAATATCTCAACCAGCTCTCGGGACGTCTGCCGGAAGGGGTGACACCTCAGCTTGGCCCGGATGCTACGGCGGTGGGTTGGGTATTCCAGTATGCCCTCGTGGATGAAACCGGCCAGCAAGACCTGGGTTCGTTGCGTTCCTTTCAGGACTGGTATCTGCGCTATTGGCTGCGGAGCGTCGACGGCGTGGCCGAGGTCGCCAGTGTGGGGGGCTTCGTGCGCCAGTACCAGATCAATCTCGATCCCACCAAGGTACTGGCGTACCGGCTCAACCTCAATGAGATCATCGAGAAAGTGCGGATGAGCAATCTCGATGTGGGGGGGCGTGTCGTGGAGTTCTCCGGGGTGGAATACATGATCCGGGGTCGCGGTTATATCAAATCGACCGCCGATATCGAGCAGATTGCGGTAGGCGTGAATCCGAACGGAACACCCGTCCTGTTGCGCGAGGTCGCCACGGTTACCCTGGGTCCGGATATGCGGCGTGGGCTGGCGGAATGGAACGGCCGGGGCGAGGCGGTAGGCGGCGTCGTCATCATGCGCTACGGCCAAGATGCCTTGGAGGTGATCGACCGCGTCAAGGCCAAGCTCAAGGAAATCGAGCCCTCTCTCCCCAAGGGTGTCAGGATCGTCACCGCCTACGACCGCAGCGACCTGATCAAGGAATCGGTGGCAACGGCCGCCGAGAATTTGACCGAAGAGCTGGTCGTCGTCAGCGTACTGATCATCGGATTTCTGCTCCATATCCGCTCCGCTTTGATTCCCATCATCACTCTGCCTCTCGCCATCCTTATTGCGTTCATCCCGATGTACTGGCTCGGTGTCGGCCTGAACATCATGTCCATCGGCGGCATCATCGTCGCCGTGGGCGATATGGTGGACGCGTCCATCGTCATGGTGGACAACGCCCACCGTCGGCTGGAGGAATGGGAGCGGGGTGGAGGGGTGGCGGAGCGCAATCGGGTCCTCATCGATTCCGCCAAGGAGGTTGGTCCGCCGATTTTCGCCTCGCTCCTGGTGATCGCCGTTGCCTTCATGCCGGTGTTCACCCTGGAGGCTCAGGAAGGCCGATTATTCAAACCTCTGGCGCTGACCAAGAACCTGTCTATCGCCATGAGCGCGGTGCTGGCCGTTACGCTGATCCCGGCTCTTCTATCCCTTTTTATTCGGGGCCGGATCATTCCGGAGCGGCGCAATCCGGTCAGCCGAATCCTGCAAGCGCTTTATGTCCCGATACTGAGGCTGGCGCTGCGCTATCGGGCGCTGGTGGTGGTACTCGCCCTCCTGTTGATGGCCAGCATCGCCGTACCGTTCCAGCGCATGGGTTCGGAATTCATGCCGCCATTGTACGAAGGCACCATTCTCTACATGCCGACCACGCTGCCGGGCATCGCCGTGACCGAGGCCGGGCAGCTCCTGCAACAGATGGATCGCAAACTCATGGCATTCCCCGAAGTCGAGCATGTGTTCGGCAAATCCGGCCGTGCCGAGACCTCCACCGACCCGGCCCCGTTCAGCATGATGGAGGTGGTGGTGGAGCTCAAACCGAAGGAGCAGTGGCGAGAAGGACTGACCTACGAAGACCTGATCGCCGAAATGGATCGCGCGCTGCAATTCCCCGGGGTGACCAATGCCTGGACTATGCCGATCAAGGCGCGCATCGACATGCTCACCACCGGTGTGCGCACCCCCGTAGGCATCAAGATCTTCGGGCCGGATCTCAAAAAGATAGAGGAGATCGGAAAAGCCATCGAGATGATCGCCAAGGCGGTCCCCGGCACCCGCAGCGTTTACGCGGAACGGGTTTCTGGCGGCTATTTCCTGGACTTCGCGATCAAGCGCGACGAGATCGCCCGCTTTGGGCTGACCGTCATGGATGTGGGCAAGATCATCGAGTCCGCCATCGGAGGGGAAAGCATCACCACCACCGTCGAGGGGCGCGAGCGCTATCCTGTCAATCTGCGCTATCTCCGGGAACTGCGAGATGACCTGGACAAACTGGGCCGTCTGACCGTCAGTACGCCCAGCGGTGCCCAGGTGCCCCTCGCCCAGCTCGCCGATTTACGGATGGTCAGCGGGCCGGCGATGATACGCGACGAGGACGGCATGTTGTCCGGTTATGTTTATGCGGACATGGCCGGGCGGGACGTAGGCGGTTACGTGGAAGACTTAAAGCGCGTGGTGAAAGAGAAAATCGAGCTGCCCGCGGGTTATACCCTGATTTGGTCCGGACAATACGAATTCATGGAGCGGGTCCGGCAAAGGCTCACGATTTTCGTGCCGTTGACGCTGGCCATCATCTTCGTACTGTACTACTTCACCTTCCGTTCAGTGGCGCAAACCCTCATGGTCATGCTGGGTGTGCCGCTGGCGCTTGTGGGCGGCGTATGGGCGTTGTACGGGCTCGGTTACAACTTGAGTATCGCCGTGTGGGTGGGACTGATCGCTCTGGCCGGTGTCGCCGCTGAAACCAGCGCGGTCATGCTGGCCTACCTCGACGAAGCTGTCCGGCGGCGTCGGGACGCCGGCCAACTACATTCGCTGGCGGATCTGGTGGAAGCCGTGCAGACGGGCGCCAGGGAGCGCATCAGGCCGGTGATGATGACAGGCCTGGCCAATATCGTTGGCCTGTTCCCGACCATGCTGGCGACCGGTACCGGCGCGGATGTGATGAAGCGCCTGGCGGCACCCATGATCGGCGGCATAGGTTCGGCCATGTTGTTGACATTGCTGGTCATTCCGGCGATTTACGTCATCTGGCGATGGCACGGCGACATAAAGTCGATCGCCGAAGAGGCAAGGGCTTGAGGTGACCGGGATAGGGGGCAGTACCTGATCAGGTTGGCGCCGGCATGGAATTCCCGCGCGGCTTTACGTAGATCGGCGGAGTAGTACCTTACTCGGACTCGGCGGCCATTCGACAACAGCGGTTCCTCGTCATGGCAATCACGGCGGATCCAGCAGGCGGCGACAGGCGCGGGACGTCAGGCCCCGCGCTGTTGATCCAGGCACCGCGAGCGATCTACCTGCTAGCGGACGACGAGACCGGTGATGCCTGGGGGCAGGGCGCCCAGGCTCTGGAGCTTTTGCAGCGCGCCTCCCTTCAGGATGCGGTAAACGCCGATACTGTGGTCGCCACCGCTCAAGGTATACAGCATTCGGCCGTCGGTAGAAACGGCGAGGTCGGTGGGCCGGTTTTCCTCGGCTGCACGGGTGTGCAACAGCGACAGACGGCCGGCGGCATCGATTGAGAATGCGGAAATGGCGTTGGCGGGGGTATCGGCGGTGAAGGCGATGCGGCCCGTGGGTGTCGTGGCCAGCCAGCAGGCGGCGGTTTGTCCGGCCGCGACCGCTCCATCGATCAATTGGGCGGTTCCGTCTTCCAGCAATTGGTAGGACGACACGGTCGCGCCATCCGGGGCACCGCCCTGGGCTTCGGAAACGAAGAACTGGTCGCGCTTGCCGAAGGCAAAGCCGAAGGGCGTCGATCCGGCGGAATCGATCGAATGCCTGGCCTCCGGGCTGCCGTCCTCGTTCAGAGAAAATGTCGTGATTTTGTTGGTCGCTTTTTCGGTGACGACCAGGGCGTCGCCCCCGCGGTCGAAGCTGATCTGGGCCGGTGCCGTGCCGTCTCCGCTGAGCTTCTGGTGGGATTCGGGCAGGGGGTGCAGCTTGCCGGTGCGGTGGTCGAAGCGGAAGCCGAAGATGGAATCGTCTCCCGAGTTCACGACATAGACCCGATTCGGGCCGACGGCCACGCTGACGGGGGTGGTGCCTTCCTCACCGGCGCGGTCGATGAGTTGCAGCCCGTCCCGGTCGATCCGGAACACCGATAAGTCGTTGCTGCCCGCATTGACGGCGAACAGGTACCGCGCATTTGCGCTCAGTGCCAGAGCACCCTGGTTGCCGAGTCCGGAGCCGGTACCGGTTCCCCCGGTGGCGAAGCGGCCTGCCGGCTCCATTTGGCCGTTGCCGTGGTGGTGAAATGCGAGCACCTCGTTTCCATCGGCATTGTTGGACAGCGTGTATACCGTCTCCACCGGCGGATTTCCGGCGAATTTGGGGCGTTTGTCGGGATCGGCCAGGCCAATGCCCGGGATCAGCGATGCGAACGCAAATGCGGTGAAGGTGAGCTTGAATAGGGTCTTCATGACAGGCCTCGTGTGAATCGAAAAAGGTTCCCCCGGTAAGCCACGGGCTTTTCGGGCGTGGCCATTGTGCGTGGCCAAAAATCACGAATTCATCACGGAGCGCTCAAATAAATGTGACTGGCCTGTACCTTGCGGCGTGCCGATAATTGAGGCCACACCATCCGATCGGCGGGAGTCCGGCTCCGGCAATGAAACGCATCCTGGTCATCGAAGACGATACCGACATCGGGGACATGCTCGGCATCAACCTGCGGGATGAAGGTTACGCCGTGGAGATCGCAAGAGACGGTATCGGCGGACTTGCGTGTTTGAAGGCCGACCGTTTCGACCTCCTGGTTCTGGACCTGATGCTTCCCGGCATCGACGGCCTGGAAATCTGCCGTCAAGTCCGGCGCATGCCCCATTACCAGCCGATCGTCATCATCAGCGCAAAGTCCACGGAAACGCAGCGTGTATTGGGCCTTGAACTCGGGGCTGACGACTACCTGACCAAACCCTTCTCCATCCCCGAACTCATTGCGCGGATTCGCGCCCTGTTCAGACGAGTCGAAGCGATGGAACGGGAGTCGCAGGCAAAGGCCGGCGTCATCGTTCGTGGGCCGCTGACCATCGACCCGGTCGGTTATTCCGTCATGCTGGAAGGTCGGCCCGTCGCCCTGACGCTGAAGGAGTTCGAGTTGTTGCTGTTCTTCGCCCGCCATCCCGGTCAGGCATTCACCCGCCTCGCGCTGCTGGATCGGGTGTGGGGCTATAGCCACGACGGCTACGAGCACACCGTGAATTCGCATATCAATCGCCTGCGTGCGAAGATCGAACGCGATCCCGGACGGCCCGAATTCATCCAGACGGTCTGGGGTGTCGGCTATAAGTTCGTGGATTTTGGGGAGAATCGCCCGTGAAATTCAGGTCGCTCTACAGCCGCATCGCGCTCACCTTCGCCGCGCTGGTTCTCCTCTTCGGCGGCTTGTGCGGCGGGCTCGATCTGGTCGCGGCAAAAAATCACCAGCAGGAAATCATCCAGCGGCTCAGCCGCGGCCTGGCGGAACACATCGCGAGCCACTGGCCCCTGTCGAAAGGGGAGGGGTTCGACGGCAAGGCGGTGAGCGAGCTGTTCCACATGCTCATGATCGTCAACCCCAGCATCGAACTCTATCTGTTGGACGCGAAGGGAGCCATTCTGGCCTACGATGCGCCGCCGGGGCGGGTTCGGCTGAAGGAGGTTTCCCTGGCCCCCTTGCGCGGCCTTCTCGGAGGCGATGCGCTGCCCGTGAAAGGGGACAATCCGCGCCACCCCGACAGCCGCGAGATATTCAGCGCCACACCGCTGAATCGGGATGGGCAAATCATCGGTTACCTATACATCGTGCTGGCCGGAGACGAGTACCAAAGGCTGGCCGAAGACGTCTGGCAGGGGCATGTGTTCCAGAGTGTCATGTGGACGGGAGCGGGGGCGTTGCTGTTGACCCTGGTTGCCGGGTTGGGCCTGTTTTCGCTGGTGACCCGTCGTTTGGACGCCTTGACACGGACGATCGCCGCCTTCGACGACGCGAGTTTTTCCGGCACCTTGCAACTGGATGGCGCGCTGCAAAACAGTCCCGACGAGATCGGCCGGCTCGCCGCGACATTCTCCCGGATGGCCGAGCGCATCGCCGCGCAGGTGCAACATATCAAGTCCCAGGACACGCTGCGGCGCGAAATGGTCGCCAATGTGTCGCACGACCTGCGCACCCCGCTCACTTCCATGCAGGGTTATCTGGAAACCATGCTGCGGAAGTCCGACCGGCTTTCTCCGGCGGAACGGCAACAGTACCTTGAGGTCGCCGTGCGGCAGAGCCGGCGTGTGGCGCACCTGGCTCAGGAGCTGTTCGAACTGGCGAAGCTGGAATGCGAGGAAGTGCGGCCGAGTCTCGAGCGTTTCTCCCTGCAGGAGCTTGTCCAGGACGTGGCGCAGAAATTCGAGCTGGCCGCCGATGCCAAAGGAGTCCGGATTGCCGCCCGGTTTCGCGATCGCATTCCCTTGGTCTATGCCGATATCGCGATGATCGAGCGGGTTTTGACCAACCTCATCGACAACGCGTTGCGCCACACGCCCGAGGGCGGTCAGATCGACTTGACGCTGAGGCGTGAAGCCGGCGACAGGGTGACGGTCCGGGTGGAGGACAGCGGTGCCGGCATCGCCAGCGAACTTCTGCCAGGCCTGTTCGAACGGGATTCGCCGTTGCGCCGGGATTCCGGAAGGCATATGGGGGGCGGGCTGGGTCTGCTTATCAGCAAGCGGATGCTGGAACTGCATGGAAGTACGATCGAGGCATTGAGCGGGGATGGCTGCGGAGCGGTTTTCACGTTCAGCCTGCCGGCGCCGGCTTGAGAGACCGGTGGGCCCGTATTTTCCGATGAGCCGGATCACGCATCCCCGCGCCCCTTCGTTTCTCCTGGCCTGCGCCGTGTTTCTGAACGGCTGCCAGCCGGCGGAAAACGCCGAGGTCGTGGAATTCTGGGCGTTCGGCAGCGAGGGCGAAGTGGCCCGTGAGCTTGCCGGCGAATTCGAGCGGCGGAACCCGGAGATTCGCGTCGAGGTCCAGCCAATTCCCTGGAGTGCCGCGCACGAAAAGCTGCTGACGGCTTATGCCGGCGGCAACCTGCCGGACGTATTTCAGCTCGGCAACACCTGGATAGCGGAATTCGCCGCGCTCCGGGCACTGGAGGATGTCGCCGCCCGGTTCGAGAACACCGGGCGGAAAGGCGACTACTTCGAAGGGCCGCTGGATGCGGCTGTCGTCGACGGCAGGATGCTGGCGGTGCCCTGGTATGTCGACACGCGCATTTTGTTTTACCGCCGTGACTTGCTGGAGGCTGCCGGAGTTGCGGTACTGCCGCGGAGCTGGGATGCCTGGTTCGAGGCCATGATCCGCGTCCGCGAACGCCACGGCGATTTCGGGCTGTTCCTTCCCATCGACGCATGGGAGGTTCCGGTAATTTTCGCCATGCAGCAGGGGGCGGTTTTATTGAGGGACGGGAATCGCCACGGCGACTTTCTCCATCCCGATTTCAGGGCGGCGTTCGACTTTTACCTGCGCTGGTTCCGGGAAAAACTGGCGCCTGCGGAAACCTCCGGCCAGGTGGCCAATCTTTATCGGGAGTTCGGGCGCGGCTATTTCACCGCCTTGATCACTGGGCCGTGGAACCTCGGCGAGTTCCGGCGGCGGCTGGCCGATCTCGACGCCTCCGCCTGGGACACCGCGCCCTTGCCGTCCTTCGACGGTTCCTATCCGGGAGTCTCTCTGGCCGGCGGGGCCAGTCTTGCGCTCGCCGCCGGGTCCACGCGCAAGGAAGCGGCCTGGAAGCTGATCGAGTTCCTGACCGCTCCGCCGCAGCAGATCCGCCTGTATCGTCTCACCGGCGACCTGCCGCCGGGACGGACGGCCTGGACCGATCCCGCCCTGGCCGGGGACCACAAGGCGCAGTCCTTCCGGAGGCAGATGGACCGTCTGCTTCCGCCTCCGAAAATCCCGGAGTGGGAGCGGATTGCCAGCCGCATCGCGGCATATGCCGAGAAGGCTGCTCGGGGTGAAATGGCTCCGTTGGGGGGCCTGGAGGCCTTGAACGATGAAGTGGATCGGATACTGGAAAAACGCCGCTGGCTGCTGGAGCGGGGGCGATGAGGTTCAATCCCGCCTTCTGGTTCGTAGCGCCGGCGCTGGCGCTGCTCGTGGTGTTCTTCTTCTTGCCGGTCGGAGCGGCGCTGGGTCTCAGCTTCACCGATTTCGACATTTACGCTCTGGCCGACATCGGACGGCTCAGATTCGTGGGTCTGGACAACTACCGCCGCTTGTTCGGCGATGCGGAGTTCTGGACCGCACTCTGGAATACCCTGTATTTCGTGGCCGTGGGCGGCCCGTTGTCGGTGCTGGTTTCGCTGGCGGCGGCCCTGCTGGTCAATCACCGCCTGACCCCGTTCAAGGGGCTGTTCCGTTCGCTGCTGTTCCTGCCAGTGGTGACGACCCTGGTGGCCGTGGCGGTGGTCTGGCGCTACCTGTATCAGCCGCGCTACGGCGTTCTCAACTACCTGCTCGGCGGGTTCGGCATCGGACCGGTCGACTGGCTCGGCGATCCGGACTGGGCGATGCCGGCGATCATCCTCATGGCGGTGTGGAAGAATTTCGGCTTCAACATGATCGTGTTCGTCGCCGGCCTCCAGAGCATTCCCGAATCGCTGTACGAGGCGGCCAGCATCGACGGCGCCGGCGCCCGCCAGCAGTTCCTCTATATCACCCTCCCGCTGCTCGCGCCGACTTTCCTGTTCGTCGCCGTGATCACCATGATCGGCCACTTCCAATTGTTCGCCGAACCTTATGTGATGACCCAGGGCGGTCCAGCCGGCAGCACGCTCAGCATCGCGTTGCTGATGTATCAGCAGGGATTCCGCTGGTGGAATCTGGGCTATGCTTCCGCGATCGCTTTCGTCCTGTTTGGCATCGTTCTGTTGTCCGCCGTATTCCTCGCGTTGCAGAAGCGGAAGTGACCCTTAGGGTCCAGCCGCTGCATCGGCTACTCACTGCTTCGGCGCTTTGCCGCCCAAACTTGGCTGGCCATGGACGATGGACCGGGCCTTCTTCTTAATTTTTTGTTAAGAGTCGTTGGTAAAAACTCTCCTCCGGATTCGAAACGAGGGCTCCATGCGTTTACTGCTTGCCGAAGATGACTGGATGATTGGCCAAGCCCTTCGCGAGGGATTGAACCAGGAGGGCTTCGTCGTCGACTGGGTACAGGACGGACGCCAGGCTGAGCTCGCCTTGAAAGCCGCCGCAGCCGAATACGCCTTGCTTTTGCTCGACTTGGGATTACCGCGCCGGTCGGGTCTGGATTTGCTTGCCGACCTTCGGCGCAGTCGGGCCGATATCCCGGTCCTCATTCTCACCGCGCGCGATTCCCTGTCAGACCGGGTACTGGGGCTCAACAGCGGTGCTGACGATTACCTCGTGAAACCCTTCGAACTCGATGAGCTCGTCGCCCGCATCCATGCCCTGGTCCGGCGGGCGGCGGGACGTGCCGAACCGGTCATCGAACACGGTGTGTTGCGGTTACATCCGGTGAAGCGGGAGTGCTGGCTGCGAGGTGAGCCGGTGGAACTGTCCGCCCGTGAATTCGATTTGCTCTACGTCCTCCTGGAAAAACCGGGCGCTGTGCTGTCTCGCACCCGGTTGGAAGAGCGCGTTTATGGCTGGGGACAGGAAGTGGTCAGCAATGCCATCGATGTCCATATCCACCATCTCCGCAAGAAGCTGGGCCCTGGATTCATCGTCAATGTCCGGGGCGTGGGTTATCGGGTTGCCAAACCATGAACGTAACGATCAAAAACCGTCTCCTGCTCTGGCTGTCGCCAGCTCTCATCCTGGCCGGGTTCGCCTTTACCGCATCGACGTATTTCAATGTTCGGGAGGAAATCGACGAACTCTTCGACAAGGTTCTGCAGGCCATGGCGTACTCCCTGCAAACCCTGCCGCCCACGGCCGTCGAAAGTTCGGTGCCGGCGTATCGTGTGGCTCAGGCGGCAGATCTCGATCTCATTGGCCAGCGCTGGAGCGGGGACGGGCGGTTGAGTTATCGCTCGCATCCGTTCGAGCCCCTGCCCGCTGACACGCCGGAAGGCTGGAGCATCATGCACTGGCGGGGCGAGCCATGGCGTACCTTCAGTCTCGCAACGCCCCAGGGGCTCGTCCAGGTGGCCCAGGCCATCCGCGAACGGCGTGAGACTGCCGATGAAATCACCCTGGAACTGTCGGCGCCGCTGCTGTTCCTCCTGCCGACGGTGGCCATGGTGGCGTGGTTCGGTGTCCGCCGGGGACTGGCGCCGTTGCAGGCCATCGTCGACGCCGTGCGCCGGCGGGCCCCCGACGACGTGGAACCTTTTCCCGACCAGGACGCTCCGCAGGAAATCGGCGCTCTGACCCTCGCGCTGAACGGCTTGCTGATGCGTTTGCAGGATGCTTTGGCCGCCCAGCGCAGGTTCACCGCAGATGCCGCCCATGAACTGCGCAGCCCTTTGACGGCGCTGTCCCTCCAGGTTCAGATCGCCGAACGCGCCGACGATCCGCAAAAGCGAGCCCTGGCTTTGCAGCGGTTGCGGCAAGGCATCCAGCGAGCGACTCATGTCCTCAACCAAATGCTGACCTTGGCCCGGTTCGATCCTGAGGCGCCCCCTTCGCCATTGGTTCCCACCCGGCTCGACGAACTGGCGTGCTCGCTGGTGGGGGAGCTGGCCCCCGTGGCAGCGGATAAAGCCATCGATTTGGGTATCGCCGTGGTCGAGCCCACGGTGATACAGGGCAATGAAGATGAGCTTCGCGTGCTGCTCCGCAACCTGATCGACAATGCCGTGCGCTATACCCCGAAGGGGGGGCGGGTCGACGTCAGCGTGAATCAGGAAAACGGCGCCGCGGTTCTGGCGGTATGCGACGACGGGCCGGGCATTTCCGTCGAAGAAAGGCATCGCGTTTTCGATCGCTTTTATCGCGGCCGCGATCAGGCTGAACCCGGCAGCGGGCTCGGTCTGGCCATCGTCCGCCGCATCGCCGACCGGCACGCGGCCGACATTCGTCTGTCGACGGGTCGCCATGGACGGGGGTTGTGTGTGAACGTCTGCTTCTCGGGGGGCCGGACATGATCGGGCTGCCACGAGGCGAAAGCCGGGTCGGCTCGGGGGCGGTCCCTCTCATTCTGACCCTGACGGCCTGTCTGGTTTGCGGGTGCGCCGATTACCGGAGCCGGCCGCTGGACCAAGACGAGCTGGTCGGGCAACTGGCCGTGCCAGCGCCTGGATCGCTGGCTGAAGCCGCCAGCCGGCTGCGCCATCCGCGCCTTCGACCGGTATCACTGGACTTCTCCAAGCCTCTGACCGACGAGGCCTTGGGTATCCTCGCCGTCCTGGTCAGTCCCGAACTCAAGGCCTTTCGGGCCAAGGAGGCCGTCGCCGAAGCCCAGGTCTTCAATGCCGGTCTGTTGCCCGATCCGAAACTGTTCGGCCGCTTCGACTGGGTGTTCAGCGGTCCGGCCGGTCTGGTCAGTCCCTACACGGCGACCCTCCAGTGGGATCTCGCCAAGCTGGCGACGCGGTCCACCGATCTGCACATCGCCGAGGAGCACGCCCGGCAAGTCCGGCTGGACGTGGCCTGGCAGGAGTGGCTGGTTGCCAACCAGGCGCGTCTCTTGGCGCGGCGTTGCGCCTATCTGGCACGCCAGGAGGCCGTGGCAGCCGAAGCCGCGCAGATTTCGGCGCAACTGCTCGAACTGTCCCGACACAACCTCGCTTTGGGCGATGCGACGCTGGCCGAGTTGGGCATCCGCGAAGCGGCATTTCTGGATGCCAAGGATCGTTCCCTGGCGCTGGCGCGGCAGATCGCCAAGGCCCGCCAGGATCTGAACCGATTGTTGGGGTTCCCGCCGGCGCAGCGTCTGGTGATCGCGGATGTCGAGGCGAAGCCGCCGGCCGGTCTAGATCCGGAGCGGCTGTTTGTGTCGGCGCGGCGGCAGCGACTCGATTTCCAGGCACTCGAAGCCGGCTATGCCAGCCAGGAGGCTTCGGTATACCGGGCTATCCTCGGCCAATATCCGGCATTCACCCTTGGCATCAACGATTACCACTACTACAGCGATTACAACACGGGGGGGCCCACCGTCAGCCTGGACCTTCCCCTATTCAATCGTAACCGCGGCGCCATTGCCATCGCCGAGGCGACGCGCGAGCAACTCTATCGGGAATATCTGGGGCGACTCAATCAGACCCGTGCCGACATAGGCACCCTGGTAACGGATCTCGACCGGATCGCTCAAGAACGGGAACCCTTGGCCCGTGAATTGCCCGAGCTCATCCGTGCCGAACGCTTGTTACGAGAAGCGGCGGCGGTGGGTGACGCAACGCTGGTGAATTACGAAACCGTGCGTGCGAACTACCTGGACAAGCGTCTGAAACTGCTGGCTTTGGAGCAGGCCGCTGCCGAACAGGCGGTCGCCCTCCAGCTCGCCGTCGGTTCAGCTTCAATCCTGTGACAGCAATGCCATGAGTCCAAAGTCGAAATTCGCAAACCGCCGGCGCTTCCTGCTGGCTACCATGCTCATTCTCGCATCCGGCTACGGAACGAGTACCGAATCGTCCGTCCTGGTGACGTTGGCGCCGGCGGAACCGGCCGACATGAGTAAGACGCTCACGGCCTACGGCACCGTGGAGTTCGCGCCGGACCAGCTCCAGGCACTGAGCGTCCAGGGTGAGGGTTTGGTCACCCGGGTATACGTCGCACCGGGACAGCGGGTACGAAAGGGCGACGTCCTGGTCGAACTGACGGCGACCGCCAACAGCGCAACGGAGCTGGAACATGCCCGTATCGCGGTCGAGTTCGCCACCAAGGACTTGGAGCGTCTCCAGGACTTGCGGGCTCGCCAACTGGCCACCAACGCCGAGGTCCGCACGGCGGAAGAAAATCGGGCCAAGGCCGATTCGGCTCTGGCCAATGTGCGAAAGCGCCTGGGTGATACCAGTTACAGGCATCTGCGTGCGGACCTCGACGGCTACGTGGAAGCCGTCCATGTTCATGCCGGGGATATCGTATCGCCCGGCGTGCTGCTGGTGCTTCTGGCACCCGCCGACAAGCTGAGGGTGCGGTTGGGGATTGAACCGGAGGATTTGCCCGTCATCCACGAAGGCCAGAAGGTCGTGATCAAGGCCCTCCGTCCGGGTCTTCCACCCCAGGAAGGACGGGTCAACCACATCTATTACCAGGTGGACCCGAAGACCCGGCTGGCCGAAGCGGTCGTGCCGCTGACGGGCTCATCGGATTGGTTGCCCGGCATCACGGTCAAAGCCGAACTCGTCGTCGCCGAACATCGGCAGGTCGTCACCGTGCCGCGTCAGGCCGTGCTCAGCCGGGACGGAAGACCTTATCTGTTCGTGGACGAACAGGGTCATGCGCGGCTGCGCTGGGTCGAGACCGGATTCGACGATGGCCAGCGAGTGGAGATCCAGGCTGGCATTGAAGCCGGGGAAGGCGTGATCGTCACCGGCAATTATGAACTCAGTGACGGTATGGCCATCCGGACCAGCGAGGTACCGTGATGGCCTCCTGGCTTTCGACGCACCGACGTTCGCTGCTGTTTCTGCTGGTGCTTCTGGCCCTGGGTGGGATGGTGACGGCGCTGCGACTGCCGGTGGCACTGTTCCCGACGCTGGATTTTCCGCGGGTGGTGGTGAATATCGATGCCGGAGACCGTCCGGTGGAACGTATGGCCGTGGAGGTGACCCAGCCGTTGGAGCAGGCGCTTCGCGCCGTTCCGGAAGTGCGCGCGATCCGCTCGACGACCAGCCGCGGCTCGGCCGATCTGGCGCTGACCTTCGATTGGCGCACGGATATGGTCACCGCGCTGTTACAGGTGCAGGCCGCGGTCAATCAAATCCTTCCGGACCTGCCGGCCGGTGTCCGTTTTACGGCACGGCGGATGGACCCCACGGTTTTTCCGGTGTTGGGACTGGCCTTGACGTCTGCCCGGAACGACCCCGTCGCCTTGCGCGATTTCGCCTATTACCGATTGCGCCCGCTCCTTTCGGCCTTGCCTGGCGTCGCGGAGGTTCAGGTTCTAGGCGGACGGCAGGCGGAATACCAGATCATGGTGGATCCGGACCGGCTGCACGATCTGGGACTGACCCTGGCCGAGGTGGCGTCGGCGCTTTCCGACGCCAATGTATTGAGTGCCGTAGGTAAGGTGGAAGAGCGTTACCACCTTTATCTGACGCTCGCCGATTCGCATCAGGTGAGTGAAGACGATATCCGGCACACGGTTTTGAGAAGCGGTTCCGATGGTGTCGTGGAGCTGGAAGACGTCGCCCGGGTCGAACGCGGCCATCGGCCCGAATGGACACAGGTCAGCGCCAACGGGAAGGACGCCGTGCTGGTGAACATCCTGCAACAGCGTGGAGCCAATACGGTCACCATCGCCGAGGAGACCCGGCGCGCGCTGGCCGGCTTCTCGCCGCAGATTCCTGGCGACGTCGAACTCAAACCCTATTACGACCAGTCGGAACTGGTCAACGACGCGGCCATCAGCGTACGCGACGCCCTCGCCTCCGGAGCAGTCTTGGCTGCACTGGTCCTGCTCTTGTTTCTGCGCAATCTGCGCGTCACGCTGATCATGCTCATCGTCCTTCCCGGCGTCATTTCCGCCACGGTCTGGCTGCTGAAGCTGTTCGGACAGAGTTTCAACATCATGACCTTGGGCGGGCTCGCCGCAGCCGTAGGACTGGTGACGGACGATGCCGTCGTCATGATCGAACACATCATGCGCCGCTTGAGCGAAACACGGGACGACCAGCCGACACATGGAACGGTACTGACGGCCGCCAGAGAGATGCTGCATCCGTTGACGGGTTCATCACTCGCTACGATCGTGGTGTTTCTCCCCCTTGCGTTTCTGGACGGCATCACGGGCGGATTTTTCCGGGCGCTTGCCTTGACCATGGCAGCGGGCCTGGTCATTTCTTACGGGGTCGCCGCGCTCGCCGTGCCGCTGTTGGCAAATCACTTGCTGAGCCGGCG
Source organism: Methylococcus sp. S1M (assembly GCF_051295855.1). NCBI lineage: Bacteria > Pseudomonadati > Pseudomonadota > Gammaproteobacteria > Methylococcales > Methylococcaceae > Methylococcus > Methylococcus sp. S1M. Next base: position 160,468 of record NZ_JBPDXO010000002.1, on the reverse strand, counting down.
GGACTCGCTCCGTTTGGAGTCGGTTGGGCCGCTGCAGGCCCGGTTCCACCGGGCCTACGGCAGCCTGCTCCTTCGGCTTCTGCGGCAGCCGCTTTGGACACTGCCCATCATCGTCGCCCTGATCGTCACGGGTGTCGTCGCGTACAGCCGGGTGGGCTCCGGCTTCATGCCCCATATGGATGAGGGAGGATTCGTGCTGGACTACCGGACACCGCCGGGAACCTCTCTGACTGAGACCGACCGGCTGCTCGACCAGGTCGAGCGGATGATTGCAACGATCCAGGACATCGACAGTTATTCCAGGCGTACCGGCTTGTCGCTGGGTGGGCATATCACCGAAGCCAACGAAGGGGATTTTTTCATTCATCTAAAACCACACCCCCGCCGGGACGTGGAGGATGTCATGACCGAGTTGCGGGAGGCCATCGAAAGCCGTGTTCCCGGCTTGCAGATCGAAACTGCCCAACTCATGGAAGATTTGCTCGGCGATCTCACCGCCGTGCCTCAGCCCATCGAGATCAAGCTGTTCGGTGACGATAGCCGGGTGTTGCGTCAGCTGTCGCCCCGGGTGGCGGCCTTGCTGGGAGACGTTCCCGGCGTCGTGGAAGTGTTCGATGGGATTACGCTCGCGGGTGATGCCATAGAGATTCACTTCGATCCGGTCCAAACCGCCTTGGAAGGCATGAGTCCCGGCATGGTGGCAAGACAAACACAGGATTTCCTGGCCGGAACGGTAGCGACTCAAATCGCGATGGGCGAGAAGATGATCGGGGTGCGCGTCTGGACTGATGAGGCGCTCCGCACCCGCATGGGACAATTGGAAGCGCTGCGGATACGCTCGCCCGACGGCCATGATTTTCCTTTGAAGCGCGTGGCCCGTCTGCGAGTCATCGAAGGGCAGGCTCAGGAGACGCGGGAAAACCTGAAAGCGATGGTGGCTGTCACTGCCCGAATCGAGGGACGCGATCTCGGCTCGACGGTCGCGGACGTGCAGGCGAGGGTGGCCACGCTGCCCCTCCCTCCGGGCGTATATGTCGAATATGGCGGACTCTACCGCGAACAGCAGGATTCGTTCCGGGGGCTGATCCTGGTCTTCGTCAGCGCCGTCCTCCTGGTCGCTCTGTTGCTCCTGTTCTTTTACGAACGCTTCAGGGTCGTACTGGCCATTCTGACCACCACCCTGCTGTCCCTCACGGGTGTGTTCGCAGGGCTATGGCTGACGGGAACCGAGCTCAATATTTCTTCGTTGATGGGGATGACCATGATCGTGGGCATCGTTACCGAAGTGGCCGTGTTTTATTTTTCCGAACTTCGCCAAGTCGGCAAGCCGGATCCTGCCGCTTTGGTCCGTGCCGGCACTTTGCGCATGCGGCCGATCTTCATGACATCGCTGGTCGCGATTCTGGCGCTCATGCCGCTCGCCTTGGGCATGGGACCCGGCTCCGCCATGCAAAAACCGCTCGCCATCGCCATCATATCCGGCCTTCTCCTTGCCGTGCCCCTGGTCTTGATTGTCATGCCGGCGATCTATGCTTTACTTCACACAAACCGTGGGGGGTGGTCATGAGCCTGAACGGCAGGCCGTGTGTCCCGCCTCATTCGCCCGTTGTGGAACTGCGCATAGCCGGCCGCAGCGTTTTTTCTCTGGACCATCACCTGAAGGAGTCCCCATGAAAGCCCGTATCGAATCCGTCCAAGCCATGCCGATTTACGATTCCCGCGGCGTCCCCACCGTGCGCGTCAGGCTGACGCTGACCGATGGAACGGCGGCCACCGCCTCGATTCCGTCGGGGGCATCCACCGGCGAGAACGAGGCCGTGGAGTTGAGGGATGGCGACCCGAAGGCCCATGGCGGCAAAGGGGTGCTGAAAGCCGTGAGCAACGTGAACGATGTCATCGCACCCGCCGTCATGGGTTTGGAGCCCTGGCGGCAGGCCGAGATCGACCGTCTCATGATCGAGCTCGATGGCACGGCGAACAAGGAGCGACTGGGCGCCAACGCCATCCTGGGCGTCTCGGAGGCCGTCGCCGCCGCGGCGGCGAAAAGTGCGGGGCTGCCGCTCTATGCCTATCTCGGCGGGGCCGGCCAGGCGCGCCTGCCCATCCCCATGATCAACATCCTGAACGGTGGCAAGCATGCGGACAGCAGCCTGGATTTCCAGGAGTTCATGATCATGCCGGTCGGTGCGCCGAGCTTCGCCGAAGCGATGCGCTATGCAACGGAGACTTTCCAGGCATTGAAATCCATTCTCAAGGCCAAAGGCCATGCCACCAGCGTGGGGGACGAAGGCGGTTTCGCCCCCCAGTTGCAGAGCAATGACGAGGCCTGCGACCTGATAGTCGAAGCGATCAGGAAAGCCGGCTATGAGCCCGGCGAGGACATCGCCATCGCTTTGGATCCCGCCGCCAGTTCATTCCATGAAAACGGTATTTATAGACTGACGCGCAGCGGTCAGGGGGACAAGACCAGCTCCGAGATGACCGATCTCTACCGGCGGTGGATCGACAAATACCCCATCGTTTCCATCGAGGACGGTCTGGCGGAAAACGACTGGGATGGCTTCCGCGAGCATACGGCCGTGCTGGGTGAGAAAATCCAGATCGTCGGCGACGATCTCCTGGTCACCAACACCCGCTTCATCCAGCGAGCGATCGAGGAGAAAAGCTGCAATGCCGCACTGATCAAACTCAACCAGATCGGCACCGTCACCGAGACGGTGGAAGCCATCCACCTGTGCAGGAAGGCCGGTTGGGGCTTCGTGATTTCCCACCGTTCGGGCGAAACGGAAGACACTTTCATGGCCGATTTCGCCGTCGCCATGGGGGGCGGGCAGATCAAGACCGGGTCGGTGTGCCGTTCCGAACGCATGGCCAAGTACAACCGGCTCTTGGAAATCGAGTCGGAGCTGGGCAAGGCTGCCAGATTTGGCCGCTAGGCCGACCGATCCCTTGGCGCCGCCTTGGCAATGCAGCCGGCCTTTTGCCTGCAGTGTTTCGCGCAACTACCGGAGCCCATGGAAGTGTGTCCGTATTGCGGTTCGAGCGTTGCCGACCAGCATCACACGAGCTATGCCGCCCGGCTGATTCATGCACTGTCCCATCCGTTGGCGGAGGTGCGCATGCGCGCGATCATTGCTCTGGGACTGCGGAGGGAGGAAGGAGCGGCCACCGCACTCCTGGCCTGTGCGTTGCGCCATCCGGTGGATGTCACCGAAGGCGTGGCCGTGGCGCAGGCCCTGGGGAATATGCTCGATTCCAGACCTGCGGTCCAGGCGTTGACCGTGCTTTCGGAACGGCATCCCGCGCGGGCCGTGCGCCGAGCCTCGCGGGCCCTGTTGCAGGCAGGCGGCAGCTGACGGCACGGCCATCGAGCCCCTGCGCTTCAGGAAAGACGCTGTGGTGGGTCCAGCGGCTCGAATCCCGATCGGGATAGACCCCCATGAATGGCCGTTCAGCAACCGAAGGAGTCCAGATGTTCCGGCAGGTCTTTTCGTTACCCTCCACCGTTTGGCTGCTCGGCCTGGTCAGCCTGTTCAACGACTCGGCCAGCGAACTGGTGTATCCCCTCGTCCCGATTTATCTCGCGTCCGTCTTGATGGCGGGTCCCCGGGCATTGGGCATCATCGAGGGCATCGCCGAGATGGTGAGCAGCCTGCTCAAGCTGTTTTCCGGGATCATCGCCGACCGGGTACACCGGGCCAAATTCCTGGTGGTCTGCGGCTACAGCCTGGCGGCGATCTCGCGTCCTCTATTGGCATTCGCCACGGCCTGGCCCATCGTGTTGGCGCTGCGCTTCGCCGACCGCCTGGGCAAGGGTCTGCGGTCATCGCCTCGGGATGCCATGCTCGCCGCCAGTGTCTCCGGCGACCAGCGGGGGCTGGCCTTTGGCCTGCAGCGGGCCATGGACAACGCCGGCGCCGTGGTCGGGCCGCTGGCGGCGACCATGCTGATTGCGGCGGAAATGCCCATCACGGAAATCTTCCTCTGGGCGTCGCTCCCCGGTGCTATGGCGGTGTTCCTGGCCGTTTCAGTCCGGGAGCCGGCGCGGGAGATCCGGTATGACGGCAAGCCGCCCGATTGGAATCTGCAAAAACTGCCACGCGTGTTCAGGCGTTATCTCTGGGTGCTGGCGTTGTTCACGCTGGGCAACTCGTCCAACATGTTTTTGCTGCTACGCGCTCGGGAACTGGGTTTGCCGGAATACCAGGTCCCCTTGTTATGGGGCGCGACTTCCCTGGTCGCCATGCTGTTTTCCACGCATCTGTCGGGTCTTTCCGACCGTGTCGGCCGCGTACCCATGATTTTCGCCGGATGGATGATCTATGCCCTGTTTTATTTGTGCCTTGGCCTGAACGGCTCCGGCCTTTCGCTGCTGTGGCCGCTATTCGCCTTTTACGGCCTTTTCATGGCGGCGACCGAGGGTGCGGAGAAGGCGTTGGTCGCCGATATGGCGCCTCCCGCTTTGTTGGGAACGGCTTACGGCTGGTTCAATCTGACCACCGGAGTCATGTTGCTGCCGGCATCCTTCATATTCGGATCGCTTTGGCAATACGCCGGTCCCGTGACGGCTTTCGGCTTCGCCGCCGGATGTTCGCTCTTGGCTGCGATATTGCTGAAATTGTGGGTCAAATAAACGGCATGCCGCACGATGACAGCGTTCCGGGGTCCGTTCCCGGCGCAGCCCGGGAGCTGAGATCCAGACGGCTCGGCTGAGAGCGGATCACTCGTGCCGGGGTGATCGGGCCGTTGACGCGGGGCCACACCCCAGCCATTGCATCAGCCCAGGGCGCGAAGTATCAGGACCATCCCGGCCAACGCAAGAAACCCCGCGAAAATGCGGCGGTATTTGGTCTGATCGATTTGGGTATAAAGCATCTCGTCGGTCAACAGGAAAACCAGGGCGCCGACGACCAGATAAATGCCGTTTTCGGCATAGGGTATTTCGATCTGCGACCGGCTGAAGATCCACAAGGTCAGCAGTTGCGCGACGGCGAAGGTGCCGTAGGAGGCCGCGATGGTGACTCGGGCCACATCTTTTTCGTAGTTCTTGTGATGTACCAAGGCGGTCAGGAGTGAGCCGCCGAGATTGCTGAGTCCATGGACGATACCCATGGTGACGAAGTAGGTCTTTTCGTATTTCATCAGGGTGTCGATGGTACTTACTACGCCTGGAGAAAATTCCTTGAGAGCGATGAACAGCAGGAAAGCTCCGATAACCATACCGATGTTGATCCGGGTATGTGTAATCAGGAACAGGAACACGATGATGGGGGGGACGGCCAGGAAGATCACCCGGCGGTAAAAGGAAAAATCGATGTGAGCGTGGTGTTTGACGATCTGCAGCAGATTGATGGCGATGGAGATGGGGAGCAGGACGACCAGTACATCGATGAAAGAATGGCCCAGCAGCAGTAAGATCGGCGTGCCGAACAACAATACGCCCGCACCGAAGAGGGACTGGATGATCGATGTGGCCACGACGGTAAGTACGACTTCTACTGGCATGAAATTCTCCTTGGTCATCGGGCGATGACTCGATCGGGTTTTTAAGCTGCGGCCCTCTATGTTTTCAGAGAGGGTTACGAATGGATACGGGGGCACTCGACGATCGCCAGTCACTCCGAGCCAGTCTCGAGCGGGGCGGGGGGCACGGACCAATGAATGACCGTGCTCGCCGCGGAGACGAGCCGGACTGAGCGCTCAGGGTGTTCGGTCAGGGTGAGACATGTACCGTCGCATCCCAGCTCACGACATGGGCCAATACCAGGCGGTGAGTCAGTTTGTCCATGACGGCCTCGATCCTGTCGGGCCGGTCATAGAACTCCACGATCAGCGGCAGATCGAGGGAGAGGTCGACCAGGGAAGCGGTGTGAATCTTCCCATCGGTGCTGAAGCCCGCGATACCGCGCAGCACCGTCACACCTGCGACCTTTTCTTCCTCATGGAGGAACTTGAGGAGCTTGGACAGGAGATGTTCCCCTTCGCGGAGGTAGATCCGCACGATTCTCACCGAAGCCGTTGCCATAGATAGTCCCGCGTAATGTCAATCGATCCGATATTTCCTGTTCAGCCAGACCTTGATCGTCTGGGTCAGCGCGATGTAACCCGCCAAAATCAGGAACAGTAGTGGCCAGTAACCGCCTGGCAAGGCGGTGAAGCCGAGGTTCGCAGCCAGGGAGGAATACGGAAGCCAGATGCCGACGCAGCAGATCGCCACCGTGGTGGCGAGCAAGGGAAGACTCGCCCGGCTCTCCAGAAACGGTATTTTCTCCGTCCGGATCACATGAACGATCAGGGTCTGCGACAAGAGCGACTCCACGAACCAGCCCGTATGGAACAGCTCGGGCCGGGTCCAGGCATCGAAAACCGAGAACAAGACGAAATAGGTCAGGTAATCGAAAAGCGAGCTGACAGGCCCGACACACAGCATGAAGCGGGCGATGTGGCCGATTTCCCACTGGCGAGGCCGGTCAAGGTATTCAGGATCGACGTCGTCGGTGGCGACCGTGGTTTGCGACAGATCATACAACAAATTGTTGAGCAGGACCTGTGGCGGTGTCATGGGCAGAAACGGCAGGAATGCACTTGCACCGACCACGCTGAACATGTTGCCGAAGTTGGAGCTGGCTCCCATTTTCAGGTATTTCACGATATTGCCGAAGACCTTGCGGCCCTCGATGACGCCGTCGTCCAGCACTTCCAGATTTTTCTCCAGCAATATGATGTCCGCGGACTCCTTGGCGACATCCACCGCACCGTCCACGGAAATGCCGACGTCGGCCTCCTTCAGAGCGGGCCCGTCGTTGATGCCGTCTCCGAGGAAGCCCACCACATGTCCCTTCTGCTGCAGCAGGCCGATGATGCGCGCTTTCTGCAGGGGTGAAAGCTTCGCGAATACGGTGGTTGTTTCCAGCAGGTGCCCCAATTCCGAATCCGGTAGTTGCTCGATGGCGGAGCCGAGGGCCACCCGTTCCATCGACAGTCCCACGTCATGGCAGATTTTACGGGTAACGATTTCGTTGTCCCCGGTGAGAATCTTGATGGCGACGCCGTGTTCGCAGAGTTCGGCGATGGCCGCGGCGGCACTGTCTTTGGGGGGATCGAGGAAAGCCACGTAGCCGATCAGCGTGAGCTCTTTTTCAGCGCTGGCATCGTAGGAAATTTCGGGTGTCTCGATGTCTTTGTAGGCCACGGCGAGTACCCGGAAACCTTCTTCATTCAGGGCCGCGGTCGACTCTTTCAAACGTCGACGATGAGACTCGTCCAGATCGAAACGTTCCCCCTCCGTGTCTCCATGGGTGCAGACGGCCAGCATCTCCTCCACTGCGCCCTTGCAAACCAGGCGGTGCCGGCCTGGCTCCCGTTCCAACACGACGGACATCCTGCGCCGGACGAAATCGAACGGTATTTCATCGACCTTCAGCCAGTCTCCGTCGGTCTGCGGCAGTCCATCTTCGAGGGCATGGAGCAGCACGGCGTCGTCCAGCAGGTTTTTCAACCCGGACTGGAAATGGCTGCTGAGGTAGGCGAATTCGAGCACCCGCGGGCATTCCTCGCCCTGAAGATCGAGATGTCTCTCCAGCACGACCTGGCCCTGCGTCAGCGTGCCGGTCTTGTCGGTGCAGAGGATGTCCATGGCGCCGAAGTTCTGGATGGCACTCAACTGCTTGACGATCACCCGCTTGCGCGACATCGCCAGGGCACCTTTGGCCAAATTGATGGTCACGATCATTGGGAGGATTTCGGGTGTCAGGCCGACGGCCACCGCCACGCCGAACAGGAAGGCCTCCATCCAGTCGCCCTTGGTGAACCCGTTGAGCAGGAAGACCAGTGGCACCATGACGAGCATGAACCGGATCATCAGCATGGCGAAGCGGTTGAGCCCCTGGTCGAAGGAGGTCAGGACACGCCGTCCCAGAAGGTGCCCGGCGATACTGCCAAAGTAGGTGCCGGCGCCGGTCTGTACCACGACGGCCGTGGCCGAACCGCTGACCACGTTGGTGGCCATGAAGCAGAGGTTTTTCAGCTCCAGGGGAGCGGGCGCGGTCTGCGCCGAACCGAATTTCTCCACGGGCATGGATTCGCCCGTCAGAGCGGCCTGATTGACGAAAAAATCCTTGGCCGCCAGCACCCGGACATCCGCCGGCACCATGTCGCCCGCCGAGAGATGGATGACGTCGCCCGGCGTCAAGCATTCCAGTGGGATTTCCCGGCTGACAGGCAATGCGGTACCGGTCGCGCGGCGAACCACCGTGGCCGTGGTTTTGACCAGGGCCCGCAGCTTTTCTGCTTCCAGCTTCGCGCGTCGTTCCTGCCAGAGCGACAGCAGGTTACTCAGGACCACGATGACGGCGATCAATACCGCGGTTTTGCGATCATCCAGTGCAAAGGAGGCCGTAGCGAGGATCAGTAACAGAAGATTGAGCGGCGACCGCAGACGCATGGCCAGCTCGCTGACCAAAATCGGCCGCTTTTCCTGGCGGATTGCATTGGGACCATGCTCGCGGAGCCGCAGTTCGGCTTCCTGCTCCGTCAGCCCCCCCATACCGGAGCCCAATTCGGCCAGGGCGGCGTCAGGACCCAGCGTTGCGATCTCCAAGAGTCTTTGACTGGTCCGGTCGGCCTGGACACCGGGAGCGGAGGGGGCTATCTCGCCCCCCGGAATGATGGTGCCCAGCTCACGGCAGTAGCGAACGGCGGCCTCGCGCAGCGCCTTCCAATTCTGCGGATCCCGAGCGACGGAACCTTGGCGGATCGCCCAATCCTGGATTTTCCGGCGGAGATCATTCTTTTCACTGTCGCTGGCGTTCATCTTCTTCGGTCCGGGCTGATTCGGGTAAGCCCGAATATACCAGCATGTCTGACGGACGCCATCGCCAAAGCGTTTCCGCTCGGTCATGGGGAACGAAACAGGAATCCTCCCTTTGCGTAAGGCAAAGGCTGAAGACGATCGGACTCTCCTTTCCCTACTATATTTCAGGGCCGAAAGTAGTAATCCCTGTGCCACCCCCCCAAAGGTCCTGCATGACCTCAGCACGCGGTATTTACCGCGGCCGAAAGTCATGCAATCTCCCCTGTCGGGGCCTAGTCCTCCCCGTCCGTATCGGTTTCCGTTTTCACGATGGTTCCGTTTGCATCAAGCTCGAGCTCCAGCCGCTTTTTCCCATCGGCGAGTTCCACTTCATACCCACTGACGGTTCCTTTTGGGTTGAAAACCTTCTCGGCTTCCTTCACCGTGGCGCCCGGGTGCGCTTTCTTGATCGCGCTCACGACCGGTTCGGGAAGCTCGGTGGGTTTGATCTCCTCCTCGGTTTCGATCAACGCGCCCTCGGCGCCGTAGGTCGCCTCGAGCTTTCTGCCACGATCCTCGAATTCCACTTCATACACGATCTTGCCGTCCGTGGTCTTCTCCGAATATTTGGCCTCCTTCGCCGCCGGATAGGCCTTCTGAAAAGCCTCATGGACGGCTCGAGGAACTTGCTTGGCGGACAGTTCCTTCTCCTCGCCGGCGGCCGCGAGGCCAGAGAAGTGGGCGAACGCCAAAACGGCAAGGGTCATCGGGTGAGTCTTCATGGAGATACTCCGCGTGTGTTGTTTAAGGTCGCGGGAAAACTTTCGGAAGCTTCGCTTCAAGATTTAGGGGTAAGTTTCGCACCGCGGGCCTTTTGTACCATCCGCGACATTAACGGAAAATTACGGGATCGCAAAAATGCAGGGCCATGACGGGGAAGCAGGTCGGGACTTGGAAACCACTCAATTCATGTGCTTTCCGTCATGCACCCGAGGCCTCGGTGATGAAATGGACGCCGTAGAGGCTTACCATGACCCCGGCGATCAGGTCGAAATACTTGGCAGGAAGCCTGCGGAAGACACCGGCCTTTCCAAGCAGCAACGCGGTCAGGCCGATGACCGCTAGACCGATCAAAACGCCGGCGGTGGCGGTGGCCATGCCCTGCTTCAAGGCAATGCCCAGCCACACCACCATGATTTCCAGCCCTTCGGCGAACATGCCCCAGAACGCCACGATGATGCCGGACCAGATCAACGGATTGCCGGCGGACAGGGCATTCGCTGCGCGCCGGCTGGACGGGTCCTCATAGACCTCGAGCATTTCCACGGCTTCCGTGGCGACTTGGTGCGCCGTCCAGAATTCGTAGAGCAGGAACAGACCGAAGCCCAGCAGCAGCAAGGCCGAGATCCAGTCCAAGGCGGCCATGGGCAGCAGCAGTCCAAGCTGCGCCAAACCGAAGGACACGACGGCCACGGCCAAGGCACCGCCCAGGCTGCCCAAGGCGGCGCTCTGCCAGCCGTGCTTATAGGCCACCGAACTGATGACGGTGGAGGCGATGAACAATTCGGTGAACGTCACCTGAAAGGTGACGAGGACGCCGGCCAGCGAGATTTCGTTCATGGGTTTTCCTCCGAAGGGGGGAAGGGTCGGGATTTCAGCCGTTCGTGTTCGGCGGCGAACACCGCCTGGGAAAATTCTTCGAGCCGTTCTTCGCGGAGCAGCAGTTGCCGGGCGGCTTCCGCTGCCAGCTCGGCGCCGTAGAAGTCCAGTCTGCCGATCTTCTCCAGCCAGCTTTTCAGCTTCTTCAAGTCCTCGTCGTTCTCCTGGAGCTCGGCGTAGGTGAAGTTTTGGGCCGCCGTCTCCCGTTCGATCTCGGCGAGATAATCGGCGCAGCGCCCCCGGAACTCGCGGTATTCGGCGTTGCGTTCCTCGTTGAAGCGGCCTGCAATCAATTCCTGCTGCCGCCTGTCGAAACCGCTGTTCTCCAACAGATAAAGATACGCCGCCCATTTCGCCGGTTTCGTTCTGGACGATCTTGAACCGGCGCCGATGATGGTCGGATTTCGGCAACAGGCAGACCCCATTCTGGAGGTAGACGGCCCGGAGTCCCTTGAGTTTGCGCCAGAGCGCGAGACGCCTCTTGCTGGGTTCGGCAGGGACCTTGTAGATCAGTAGTAGCCAGTCGCTTTCATGCATGGCAAAAATCATGTAGCCACCGTTACATCCCATAGTAACGAACTGGCCGAGCTGTTTCGGGTAGCAGGAAGTCATATCCTTATTCCCCCCGTCCCGGGCCTTTCTTGCCATCCGGAGGAATGCCGTGGTATAGCGCAACGCGACCCAGAGACCCTGGATCCGCGAAAATGAGCTATCAGCCCAACATCAAACAAGAAGGAGGAGTACCGCAATGTCATCCGACCTGAACCTGTACGATGTGGCGCGCCGTTGCGCCGCACGCCTCACCGAGAACCTCGACAACATCGGCTACTGGAATGCCAGGTTCGACCGTTTCGCCCGGCTGTTCGCGCGTCTGTCCGGCAGACCGCTCGCCTTCAACCTCGCCCTGTTCGTTATCCTGGCTTGGGTGATCACAGGCCCGATTTTCGGTTTCAGCGATACCTGGCAACTGATCATCAACACCGCGACCACCATCGTGACCTTCCTCATGGTGTTCCTGATCCAGCATACGCAGAATCGCGATACCGAGGCCGTCCAGGTGAAGCTGGACGAACTCATCCGCGCCGTCGAACGCGCCGACAATGCGTTGCTGGATTTGGAGGAACTCGAGGAGGAGGAACTGGCTCTGATGCGCAGTAAGTATGTGAGTCTGGCCCGCGCGGCGCGCCAGGGCCGGGCGAGCGGGGAAATCTTGGGGACCGAGTGATGCAGGACCGATGCGGTATCCGGCTCTGATTTTCTACCTCGTTCTGTCGCTGGCGACGGCGGCGACCCTGTTTCCGCTGGTCTGGATGGTTTCGGTGTCGTTGATGCCACCGGCCGAAGCCATGCGCTATCCGCCCCCGCTCTGGCCCGAGGCCCCGACGCTGGAGCATTACCGGACATTGTTCGATCGCCTGGCGATTGCGCGGTATGCGTTGAACAGCCTAGTGCTGGCCGGTGCTGTCACGGCTCTGTCGGTGCTGGTCAACGCAGCCGCCGGCTACGCCTTCGCCCGCCTGCCGTTCGTGGGGCGGGATGCGCTATTCCGGTTGTTGATGACCTTCATGGTCATCCCGGGGCAGGTCGCCATGCTGCCGCTGTTCCTGCTGCTGAAGCAGCTCGGCCTGATCAACACCTATGCCGGTGTGATCGTTCCCGGGTTGGCCAGCATTTTCGGGATATTCCTGGTGCGGCAGTATGCGCTGTCACTGCCACAAAGCCTGTTCGATGCGGCGAGGCTGGAGGGGGCCGGTGAGCTGCGCATCTTCTGGTCGCTGGTGCTGCCCCTATGCCGGCCGATTTTGATTACGCTGGCGGTCTTCACCTTCCTCGGGAGCTGGAACGATTTCCTCTGGCCCCTGATCGTTCTGACCGACCGCCGTCTTCAAACCCTCCCGGTGGCGCTGGCTGCCCTGATGGGGGAGCATGCGGTTGACACCGAGCTGATGATGTCGGGTGCAGCCCTCACGGTGGTGCCGGTGATCGTTCTGTTCCTGGCAGCGCAGCGATACTACCTCGGCGGGCTGATGCAGGGCGGCGTCAAGGGATAGCCGCGCGATGGCCGCCCATGGCGGCCGCCGGTCACGCCCCTGTCATTTCCACCGATTACCGTAGCGACCGTTTCGACCCGGCTTGCCGGGCCGAAAGGGCGCCGGACATCCGCAGAATCCCCGCGGCGGAGCCATTCCGGCCGATCCACCGACAGCCAGTAGGCGGTCAGCCCGTTTTCATCCATGTTTCCGCACCCGGGCTCGACCCGCGCCGGCTGGTGATCAGCGCGTAATCGGAGAGATGAACATGTCGAAAATACGTCTGTTATTCAGTTTGCTTGTGGGTTCCTCGTGCCTGGCCGCGGTTTCGGGCGAGGTGATGGCCGGCAGGACCGACGGCATCCAATTGGGGCCGCGTCCGTTCTTTCTGGTCAATGACATGAGGGATGGCAAGCTGAAGAGCAAGCTGCTGAAATGTTCCGAAGGACCATTCAGAAAGGCCGAGTTTGCGATTGGTCACCGCGGTGCAGCATTGCAGTTTCCGGAGCACACCCGGGAGTCCTACGAGGCTGCGGCACGCATGGGGGCCGGCATCATCGAGTGCGACGTGACCTTCACCAAAGACAAGGAACTGGTCTGCCGCCATGCCCAGAACGATCTGCACACCACCACCAACATCCTCACCATTCCCGAACTGGCGGCGAAGTGTACCAGGCCCTTCACGCCGGCTACTTTCGACGCCAGCGGCAACCTGCTCACTCCGGCGAGTGCGGAGTGCCGCACCACCGACGTCACCCTGGCGGAATTCAAGATGCTCAGAGGCAAGATGGACGCCTTCAACCCCAGGGCAAAGACCCCGGTGGAGTTCCAGGGTGGTACGCCGGACTGGCGAACCAATCTCTATGCCGGACCCACCAGCGGCACGCTGATGACTCACAAGGAAAGCATCGCACTGTTCAAAAAACTGGGCGTGAAGATGACGCCGGAGCTCAAGAGTCCCGTCGTGTCGATGCCTTTCGACGGTTTCAGCCAGGAAGACTATGCGCAAAAAATGATCGACGAGTACAAGGAAGCGCTGGTTCCCGCCAGCAAGGTTTTTGCGCAATCCTTCAACAAGGCGGACGTGCTGTACTGGATCCAGCATGAGCCTGCCTTCGGCAGACAGGCCGTCTATCTGGATGACGCCGAGGAGGTGGCGGACCTGCCCGGCGCCGCCGAGCTGGCACAGTACAAAGCCGACGGCATCAACATCGTCGCGCCGCCGATCTTCGCCCTGCTGGACGTGGATGCCGCCGGGAACATCGTGGCTTCGGAGTACGCCAGGAACGTCAGGCGTGCCGGTCTGGACATCATCACCTGGACGCTGGAACGCTCCGGCATCCTCGCGGATGGCAATAACGGTTTTTATTACCAGACCTTCGATTCGGCGATCCATCGCGAAGGCGACATGATGCGCGTGCTCGACGTACTGGCCAGGGACGTGGGTATCCGGGGCATCTTCTCCGACTGGCCGGCGACGGTGACGTATTACGCCAACTGCATGAACCTGAAATGAATTTGAGCGAATACGGTTCAACCGAGCCGTGACGAGCCGCGGGTGAACATCGTGTGGAGTCGTCATGGCGGCGGCTTCATGCGCGGCGGAAGGAGGGCGATGGCGGGAATGGGGAGGTGATCGAATCACAGTCCGGCAGGACAGAACCTGCCCGCCATCTCGGGCGGGCGTTTCGGTGTCCTCCCCATTCCCACGATAACGGACCGGCCAGCCTCGTCCGGGTGCGGGGGCCGTTCAGCGGGCCCATGCCAAACCGCGACGCGAGCGGTTTCTGGAACGGCCATGAGCGTAGCGCCAGGACTCGCCGAACAATTGACCCCGGCCAGGTGGGCGAGACCGGATTGCGGCTGCAGAAGGAGATCGAGGAGGGGGAAGTGTGTCTGACCCAGGCCATCCATCGTCAGACCCTCGGGGTGGTCGGTTCCGTCGGTGCGGTGGCGGGAATGATCCGGCTGCTGGAATGGTTCCTCGCCCATCCGCCCAGCCCGTAGGCCACAGGCTACCCGACAAAATACTTCGTACCCGAACGGCACGACCCACGGAGGTTTTCGGGGCACCTGACCGCGGGGGCAAGCCGATTCAAGTCATGCTCGCGGTCGTGACCATTCGTCAGTCTTCTTGGCGCCGGGAGTCGCCACTGCACGGCGAAAGGTGATGTTGTTGCCCTAGCCAGGCAGTTTCCGCCGGGCTTCCTGTACGTTATGGATCTGCCCGATCTTTTCCAATGCGGTGCTGAGCTGGCCGAGGTCGTGGACTTCGACCGTGATGTCCATGACGACGCCCTGGTCTTGCAGGTTGGTCTCGGTGTAAGTCCGCAGGATGTTGATGTGCTCATGCGCCAGCACCTGGGTGATGTCTTTGAGCAGTCCTTTGCGGTCGAACGCGCGAACCTCGATTTCGACAGGGAACACCCGTGTTTCCTCCCCCCAGGCGACGTCGATCAGCCGGTTTCGTTTGCCCGAGGGGAGCTGGACGACGTTGGGACAGTCCTGGCGGTGGATGGTCACGCCGCGGCCGACGCCGATATAGCCGATGATAGGATCGCCCGGGATCGGCGCACAGCAGCGCGCGAAATGCGTCAGCAGATTCCTGACCCCCTGCACGGTCACTTCGCCGGTTCCGCGGACGGCCGCGCGCGCCGGTTTCCGCGGCGGTACGGGAGGCGGCTGGAATCCGGGCACCTGGAGCGCGGCGGCCAGTTGTCCGGGACCGATGTCGCCGCGGCCGATGGCGAGCAGGACGTCATCGGGCCGCGGCAGGTGGAAATGGCGGGCCAGGGCGTCGAGGTCGACGTCCCGGGTCTGGAGCTTGTGCTTTTCCTTGTCGAGTATGGCCTTGCCGGCGCGCAGGTGCTTGTCGTGGTCCTGCTGTTTGAACCACTGCCGTATCTTGTTGCGCGCGTGGGCGGTCCGCACGTATCCCAAACGCGGGTCGAGCCAGCCGAGCGTTGGGCCGCCCTCCTTGGCAGTGAGGATTTCCACCTTGTCGCCCGATTTCAGCGGGTGGGTCAGCGGCACCATGGCGCCGTTGACCTTGGCGCCCCGGCAGCGATGTCCGACTTCCGAGTGGATGGCGTAAGCGAAATCGACCGGGGTGCTGCCTTTGGCCAGGCGGATGACCTGGGCGCGTGGTGTGAGCACGAAAATCGCATCGCCGAAAGGCTCTTCGCGGAAGTCCTGCAACAGCGAATCGTTGTCCTCCTCGCTCTCCAGCAGCCGGCGCAGGGAGGCGATGCTGCGGTCGAAAGCCGCGTCCTGCCCGCCGCCTTCTTTATAGCGCCAGTGGGCGGCGACACCGTATTCGGCGAATTCGTGCATCGCCTGGGTGCGGATCTGGATTTCCACCGGGCGGTCGTCGGGCCCGATGACGACGGTGTGCAAGGACTGGTAGCCGTTATCCTTGGGGTTGGCGATGTAATCGTCGAACTCCTTGGGAATGTGTGGCCACAGGCCGTGGACCGCGCCCAGCACCGTGTAGCAGGTCGGAATGCTGTCCACCGTGACGCGTACCGCCAGAAGATCGTACAGATCGGCCAGTTGGGCATGTTTGCGCTCCATCTTTTTCCAGATGCTGTACAGGTGCTTGGGGCGCCCCGATACCCGCGCGTCGATGCCGAGTTTCTTGAGCTCGTCCCTCAAGAGCCCCATGAAATTCAGGATGTAGACTTCCCGTTCGGCGCGGTTGGTGCTCAAGGACTTCGCGAGCGTACGGTATTCGTCGGGATGCAGGTAGCGGAACGACAGGTCCTCCAGTTCCCATTTCAGTTGGCCGACGCCCAGCCGGTGCGCCAAGGGGGCATACAGCTCCAGGGTTTCGCGGGCGATGGACTCCCGGACGTCGCTGTCCTGATATTTGAGGATGCGCATGCGCTGTACCCGGTAGGCGAGGCGGACCAGCACGGCGCGGACGTCGTTGACGACGGACAGCAGCATGCGCCGCAGCAGTTCGGCTTGTTCGGGGCCGGGATTATCCTGCAGTGAATATTCGTTGAAGGTATTGAGCCAGTTGACCTTTTCCAACAGCCGGACGGTCTCTTCGTCGAAATGGCCCCGGATGAATTCCTGTGGCAGCGTCTCCCGCAGATAAGGATCGGCCAGCAGCGCGGCCTGGATGCTGTAAGCATCCACCTTCAGGTTCAGCAGGATATGTCCGACGTCGACGCCGCGCGGGCGGGTCTCGGGATCCTTTGCCGCCGCGTCGATGGCGAGGTTCAGTGCCTTGCGGATGTTTTCCGCTTGGGCTGGATAGCCTTGCTCGAACAGCCGGTGCAGTTGTTCGGCATCCAATTTCGAGGCGTCAGACTGGTAGTGCGTGTGCTTCATTCAGTTTCGAGCGGGTGGAAACGCCAGAGCCTGGAGGCGAGCAGGTACGGCGGTTGCCGCGTGAGGGGGATCACCACCATAATCGGGCTGCGAATGGCTCTCCCGCAATCTTAGCAGAACTGATACTTCCCGCCCGCGGGCCGGAGCCGAAACCGTATGTTGCTCGAGGAGCGCGGGTGATGCAGGAGATAGAGGAGGAATCGGGGAAGGCCGATACCCCGCCGCTGGCGGAATGCCGTGCCGATGCCATCGTACGCCGGTTCGCGTCGCAGTATCTCGATCGCATGGAGTGCAGTGAAACCGGGATTCTGGAAAACCCCGAGGCATTGCACGACTACCGTGTGGCCCTGCGCCGCAGCCGGACCTTGCTGGGGCAGCTGAAAGGCGTGTTCCCCGAACGGGATGCCCGCTGCTGGCTGGACCGGCTCGGTCGTCTGGGCGAATTGACCGGGCCGCTGCGGGATTGCCAGGTCATGCTCGCCGATCTGCCCCTCTACCATTCGATGCTGCCCGAGTCGCTGAGGCCGGCATTGGCGCCGCTGCAGTCGTATCTCGAACGGGAAACGGCGTCTGCTCACCGGATACTGGCGGAGCGTATGCGGCGCAAGGATTACCGGCGCACGATCGAAAACTGGCGCCGGTTCCTCGAACGGCCCGCGCCGAAGCGTCCGGCGGCGCCGAACGCCCTCGCTCCCGCCGGCGAGATCTGCGGCCGGCGCATCTGGAAACTTTACCGGTCGATGCTGCGGGAGGGCGCGGCGCTCGGGCCGGACAGTCCGCAGGATGCGTTCCACGCCTTGCGGAAGCGGGGCAAGAAACTGCGCTATCTGCTGGAGTTCTCGGCTTCGCTGCGGGGCGATGGCAAGCTCCGGGATCTCATCGCCCAGTTGAAGAAGCTCCAGGACGTCCTCGGCGAATGCCAGGACACCGCCGTCCAGCGCGCCCGCCTCCTGCGCCTGGCGGAAACCCTGAGACAGGACGGCCAGCCGCTCGACACCCTGCTGGCGATGGGAGTCCTGGTCGGTCACCTGGAACGACGCCAGTCGCGCTGCCGCCGGGCTTTCGGCGAAGGCTTCGCGGAATTCGCAGGAAAGCCGGTGCGCCGGCGTTTTCGCAAACTGTTCGGACCCGGCCACGGTGAAGGAGACAGAGGTCGGCGTAGGGCTTAAACTTTTTAGGACTCAACCTAACAAGAATGGAAGGGGATTCATGCAACGAAAACGGAACGAGCAACCGACACCTCGCATCCTGATCATTGGCGGCGGCGCCGGTGGCCTGGAACTGGCGACCAAACTGGGCAAGACGCTCGGCAAGAAGGGAAAGGCGCAGGTGACCCTCATCGACGCCCATCCCACCCATATCTGGAAGCCTCTGCTGCATGAAGTCGCGGCGGGCACGATGGACGTGAACGACGATGAGCTGGATTACCTGGCGCAGGCCAACGCCTGCCATTTCCGTTTCGTCCTGGGGCGCATGAACGGTTTGGATCGCGTCGCCAAACAGGTGAAGCTCGCGCCGATGACCAACGCCGCGGGCGAGGAGGTGATCCCTGCCTGTTCCTATCCCTACGACATTCTGGTCATCGCCGTCGGCAGCGTGTGCAACGATTTCGGCGTACCCGGCGTGGCCCAGAACTGCATCTTCCTGGACACTACGGAAGAGGCCCAGCAGTTCCACCGCCGCCTGCTGGAGGCCTACATGCGCGCCCATGCCATGGGCGGGGCGAAGCAGCCCGGTCAGCTCGACGTGGCCATCGTCGGCGGCGGCGCCACCGGCATCGAACTTTCGGCCCAACTGCACCAGGCCACCCGACTGCTGGCGGCTTACGGCCTCGACAACGTCACACCCTCGGATATCAAGATTCATCTGATCGAGGCTGCCCCCCGGCTGTTGCCCGAATTGCCGCCGCGTCTGTCCGAATCCACGGTCAAGCAGCTCCTGGCGCTCGATGTCCAACTGCACCTTGGCGAGCGCGTGGTGGAGGCACGGCCGGATGGCGTCCTCACCCATACCGGCAAATTCATTCCCGCCACGCTGAAGGTTTGGGCGGCTGGCGTCAAGGCGCCGGATTTCCTGGCGCAGACCGATCTGGAAACCAACCGCCTCAATCAGGTCGTGGTGCGCCAGACGCTGCAGACTACGCGGGACGACCACATCTTTGCCATCGGTGACTGCAGCGCCTGTCCTTGGCCGGAAAGGAACACCACTGTGCCGCCGCGCGCGCAGTCGGCTCACCAGCAGGCCAGCACTGCCTACGAGAACATTCTGCGGCTTCTGGCCGGCAAGGCGCCGGTCGATTACCGTTACCGCGATTACGGTTCCCTGGTTTCCCTAGGCAAGTACAGCACGGTGGGCAATCTGATGGGCAATCTCCTCGGCAGCGTGATGATCGAAGGGGTGATCGCCCGCTTGGTCTACCTGAGCCTTTACAAGATGCACCAGTACGCACTGTTCGGGCCGTTGCGGGTCGGCCTGATCATGATCGCTCATTTCTTCAGCCAGAAGCTGCGGCCGAAGATCAAGCTGCACTGAGGCGGAGGCGGGTTCGAAGTCCAGCGTCCGCGCTTCTCTAGTCCGGTTCGCCCGCCAGCCACTCCAGCCGCCAGCCGCCTTCGCCCTCCGGACTGAGGGTCGCGTGCAGCCAGGGCAGCAAGGTCTTCATGTGTTCGTCGAGGCGCCAGGGTGGGTTGATCACGATCATGCCGCTGCCGTACATCCGCTTGTCACCGCTTTCGGGCAGCACCGACAGCTCCATCGCGAGCAACCGGTCGATGCCGGTCTGGCGGAATTTCCGGCGTAGCCGGTCGGCGGTGCGGCGGTCCTGGATTGGGTACCAATAGGCGAAAATGCCGGTGGGCCAGCGTTTCCAGGCCCCCGCCGCGGCTTCGGTCATCCGTTCGCGCTCGTTGCGCAGTTCGAAGGACGGATCGCAAAGCACCAGGCCGCGCCGCTCGGGAGGCGGCAGGAAGGCTTTGAGGCCCTGGTAGCCGTCGGTCGGGTGGACCGTGATCCGGCGTTCGCCGGCGAAGAGAGAGCGCAGCGACAGGACCTCGGTGCCGTGCAGCTCGCACAGGACCATCCGTTCGCCGCCGCGAAGGAAATGCCGGACGATGAGCGGCGAACCGGGATAAAACCGTAATCTGCCGCCGGGATTGAGCATCCTCACCGCGGCCAGGTAATCCTCCAGCTCGGGCGGTACCGAAGGCAGCTTCCACAAGCGCTCGATTCCGCTCCGGTGTTCCCGGTTCTGCTTCGCCATGGCCGATTCCAGGTCGTAACGCCCGGCGCCGGCATGGGTGTCGAGGTAGAAGAAGGGCGCCGGTTTGCGCAGCAGCGAGCGGACGATCTGCGTCAGCACCGCGTGCTTGAGGACGTCGGCGAAATTGCCGGCATGGAAGCCGTGGCGGTAGCTCAGCATCGGTCGAATGGAAACGAGGATTCGCACCCCGGAAACCGGGGACGATTAGCGGGCTGATGGCGGGTAGCGCCTTTCCAGGTCATCGAGAAAACGGCCGATCTGTCTCATACTACCTTTCAACAGCCGCGGCGGCTGCCCGTTCAGCCACCGCTCCAGGCGCATGCTGCTGCCGGGCCACAACACCAGCCCCCCCATGGCCAGGAAAGGCAGGCCCAGCACACCGGGCGTGACCAGCCCGACGACACCGGCGGTGATCAGCAGCCAGCCGACGTCATGTGGCATGCGGCGTATCCGCTGTTCCGTTTTTCGTTCAATGGCGAGGGCGTCCAGTATCGCGAAGCCATTTTCGAGGGATGGTTCGCTCTTTTCCGGTCTGGTGGGCCGGGGCGGAGCAGGGAGGGCTGCCGGCCTGTTACGCCGCTTCGTAGATTTGCGCCCGGGATTGGGACTTTCGGTCATGTTTATGTTGCTTCGAGGTCGGACCGCCCATGTTACCTGCAGCAGGTGGCACGGCTCAATCGCGACTCACGTGGGTGGTATCCAGCCTGCGATCCTGCCGCGATCGAGCAGCCAGCGTTCCTGGTAAACGTGCTTGGCGGCGAGGCCGGCGCGCCGGCTGAAGGACCGGTTGGCATAGGCATTGAGCGCGACGGACAGGCCGGGAACGAACGATGCCAGCTTGCGGCCGAACACGATCCGCTGCAGTACCGCCAGCGCTGCGTCGTTCACGGCGTCGCCGACGAGGTGATGCTCGAGCTGCCAATGATAGTTCTCCATGGCGCGCGTTCGTTCCTCGGCCGTTTCGGCGGTGGCCAGCGCCAGGATGTGCAGCATGAAGCCGCGGTCACCCGTGCGCTCCGTGGAATAGCCATAGGCCTGGGACACGCGATGGATCAGCCGCAGCGCCACGCCCAGCAATGCCGGAACGCCCACCAGGACGGTACCCAGGCTGCCCGTGCCGGTCACGGCGCCTACACCGGTGGCGAGTTTGAGTCCTTCTTCGATGACTTTGTCGGCCAAGCGATCGCTGAATTCCAGCGACTGCGCGCCGATTTCCTCCAGGCTGCGAATTCCACCGTGGCGCAGGATCCAGTCGTCCCGTACCAGTTGCTCGGCCATCTTGTTGAGGGCGTCGAGCGCGAATCGCGAAGCAGGGGCGGGTATGATCTTCCGGCCCAGCCGGACCAGCGGCCGCCGCGCGCGGTTCAGGAGCGGGCTCGCCAGATGAGGCTTACGCCGTTTCCATGCGGCGATGGCCCGGATCTGTTCGGCTTCGTAATGGCTCGGTGGCATGGCTGGAATGAGGTGTTTCATGCCTATCAGCAAGACTGGCGGAGAGGGCTCCGGACTCCGGCGAGCGCCGGGCTTGTTCAGCGCAGAAGCGGAACGCGACGCACCTTTGCCATCTGCAGGTTTCGCCGCAGACGGCGGTCGACGTTCACGACACCGAGGTTGGCGATGATGCCGGAAGTAATGCCGTTGAGGATACCGGCGAAGGCGCCGGCGATGCAAAGCAGATTCGGGATCGCCGCCATACGGCAGGCCGAAACGACGTTGGCGTCATGGCTTCGGGCCAGCTCCATCAGAGCGACCAGGGGATCGAGCGATTCGCTCAGGAGCGCGATGTCGCAGGGCCCGCTGTCACCCAGCGGGTTTACCAGGCCGACGGTGACATGGGCTTCGCCCGCCATCTCGGACTCCTTGTCGAAGTCGCCGACCAGCGTGGTCCGCACGCCCCGGTTTTTCAGCCCGCGTAGAAAGCGGATCTTCTGCTCCGCGTTCAGCCCGCCGCCGGAAAGATCGGCACCGAGGCGGCGCATGAGTTCGGCGGTTTCGGCCTCGGGGCGTGACGAGACGACGAATATCTGCCGCATGCCGAGCGCGCGGAGAGAGGCGAGGGTCTGACTTGCGCGCGGCCGGTGCGAGTAAGTGAACCGCAGCTCCGCGACGTCGGTGCCGTCGATGCGCATCCGCAACGGCGCCGTGACCGCCTCGGAGTGGCTGAGAGCTCCCGTCAGACTGACGGTATGGCGGCCGCTCCGCACCTCGACCGCATTGGCGTCCAGCGACAGCAGTTCCGGCTCGCGGACGACCAGCCCACGCTGGGCGCAGCTTCGGGCCAGCGCCTCGGCGCGTTCGTCGCCGAGGAACAGTCCGGCGCCCGCGGCGTGCCGCAGGATCGTGTCGGTGTACGGCGCCTGGCCGGCCACTTCGGCCAGCTCGAGCTGCGGATCGAGGAGGCCCGGCAGATCGCCGTCGATCACCAGGAAGTCGCTGTCCTTCATGCGGGCGAGAGCCGAAGCGGATTTGAGCAGGGCACCGCTGCGCCAGGCCAGCCGCATGGCCCGGAGTGTCTCCATCGGCAGGACCATGCCGGGGCCGCTGACCCAGTCCTGATGCAGGATGGCGCCCACCGTGATCAGGTCGCCCACGGCCCAGCCTACGCCGGCGGTGGCCAGAGTAGGGAACACTGTGCGGTCCGCCAGTTCTTCCGCTCGGCGTCGCATGGTTCGGTCGGCGGGCATCAGGGAGGCGGTGTCGAGGACCTGCCTTGTGAGACCGGCGGCCCGGGTCTCTGGTCCGGTGCGGACGGCTTGGATATCCAGGGAACCGTTGGCCACGACGGTCCCGGCAAGCACTTCGTCGCCGGCTGTTTTCCGTACCAGGCCCGGATGTCCGCGAAGGCTGGATTCCTGGACCAGGGCCTGGCCGGCGAGGACGACGCCGTCGACCGGGATGATCCGGGGCGCAGAGACTTTGACCCGGTCGCCGGCGCGCAGATCGGAGGAAGCGACCCGTGACTCGATGCCTTCGGGGCTCAGCAGGACGGTCTGTGCCGGAACCGGCAGGTTGTCTTCCAGAAGCGCCCGGGTTTCCCGGGTCAGATGCTTCCGCCAGTTCTGCTGCCAATAGCGCAGAGACCATTCGGTCAGGGCATACGCGAGGACCTGGCCGGTGGCGATCGAGCAGGCGAGCAGGGCGGTGTGAAACACCGCCACGCCCGGTTTCCCGCGGCTGATCTGTTTGCCGGCATCCTGCAGCACCCGGAGATTGCCCGCCACCAGCAGACCTGCCGCGAGCGGCGTCGCGAGCGGCAGCATCAACTCCCCTACGGCGCCGAGTCCGACACTGGCGTTGGCGACCCGGAAATCCACCGCCGCGGGTTCGGGAATGCATGATGCCGTTTCGGCGATCAGAAGCCCCTCGGCGACGCGTAACAGAGCGGCCGGTTCCAGTGAACCGGCGTGGTAACGGATTCGGATCGTGCCGGAAGCGGCATGGCCAGAAACACGCCGGACGGCATCGAGTGCGCCGAGCGCGGCTTCGATGGTTCGGAGACGTACGGCATTGCCCTGCAAGGACGGATGTCGCAATTCGAGCCAGCCATTGGCGGCGGACCCGATCCGGAACAGCGAGATCAGGTCGTCATGCCGATGCAGCGTGACGGGGGAATCCGCCGGCCACTGCGGCAAATCCCGGTCTGCCCGCCCTTCTTCCTCGACGTCCACCGCGGCGGCCAGCCGCCGGCGGAAAGCGTCGACGCCTGTCTTCGCGGTGCGGTGTCTGATGAGCGCACATCCCCGGGAGGGTTCCAGCTCGAGTGACTCGACTTCCGGGAGGGTGAACACCCGCCGGGCAAAACGGCGGGCGATCTTCGCTCGGCCGGGGCCGAAGACCGCCGTATCCTCGATGCGTAGCCAGCTGGAACCGAACGCGATCCTACCGGCCATACATCGTTATGTTGGGAGCACGCGGCTCGTCGGCGAAACGGCTAATCGGCATAGGGCTTGATTTCGCCGAGTTCGACCATGCGGTCGAGTTCCATGACGATCAGCCTGTCCTGTTCGTCCAGGACGTTGTAAAGCTCCTGCAACTGCTTCTGCCGGCGTCGGACTTCGATGATCATGGCCGACAGAAAAATGGCCGCCAGGGCGGTGGTCAGTGCGTTCGTCACCTGTTCCATGCGTCTGTCCTCCGGATTCAACGGGGTGAAAATACGGGGCGAACGGGCGGTCCAGTCAGGCGCCCATGGCATCCTTGGCGCCCTCACGGATCACTTCGATCGTACCCAGGAAGCCGTCCTTGTGCAGCCTGTCCTTGATGTCCTTTTCGATATTGGGGCTGTCGTGGTGCAGGCTCAGGAAGCGCAGGAACTCCTGCAGGGCGTGCAGCGCCCGGACCGGCTTCTGAATCAGCCCCAGATTGAGATGGAATCCGTGGTACTCGCCGCCATCGCGCGGACCGGATCGGCGCATGTCGCGGACGATGAGCACCGGGTCCTTGCCGATGAACTGCGGATGCCGCTTGACGATGTCACGGGACTGTTCCGGGGAAAGTACGTAGAGCGGGTCACCGTCCTGGAAAGAGCGGATCATCTCGAAATTGTCCCGGATCACCTGCGCGGCGGGGGAGGTCCAGCCGGTATCCAAGATGAATATGCGAAACCTCGGAGCCGGCCGCCCGCCGGCGCTTTCCGGGACGGCGGTCGCGGTTTTGCTTCTGCGGCCACGGGATGTGGGGGCGTTTGATTCGGACATGGGCGATTCTCTCCTGGGCTGTTTCGAAGCGGGGCGGGCGATGCGAGCGGAGCCGGACTCCTAGGCCGCCAGCGCGCGCCCCTTGTCATCGTCGGCTTCGTCGATTTCCGCCGCCTTCACCCTTTCCATCGCCTCGCCGGCTTTAGGGACTCCGCTCCGGTCCGCCTCGGCACAGCCCGCCCGCTTGAGTTCGAGTTCGAGCTGGTGGCGTCGTTCGGCTTCCAGAAGGGCGACCTTCCGCATCGGCAGCAGGCCGTTGGCGAGCGCCGCGAGCGCCGCGACATTGTTGGTGAAAACCGAGGCCGCCACGCCGAAGCCCAGGGTGAACACACCGAGGACGCAGGCGACATTGGGGGCGATGATCATGGCCCAGCTGCGCGCGATATTGCGCTCCAGCTCACGGGAAATGTCCCGCAGTTCGCAGAGCTTGCCCAGGCCCTGTTCGAGGAACACGATGTGGGCGGTATCCGTGGCGATGGACGTGGCGCCCCGCAGCGAGATCGACACGTTGGCCTTCTTCAGCGCGATGGAATCGTTGATGCCGTCGCCGACGAAGCAGACGGTACGGCCTTCCTGCTGCAGCTTTTCCACGTAATCGGCCTTGTCCGCCGGCAAGACCTGGGCGAAATAGCGGTCCATGCCCAGTTCTTCGGCCAGTTTGCGGGTGGGCGCCTCGTGGTCGCCGGAGATGATGGCCAGGTGCTTGACGCCGCGCGCCCGCAGGCCGGCGACAATGTCCTTCACTTCGGGGCGGACTGCCGCCTGGAGTTCCAGTGCTCCGCCGATCCGGTCGCCGATCGCGACCATCACCATGGTATAGCCTTCGAGGTGGGCGGCATCGAGTGCTTCTTTGATTTCCGGGGTCAGCCCAATGCCCTCCCTCTCCATGAAGCGGGCGCTGCCGACCCGGATTCGCCGGCCTTTCACCCTGACGTCGATGCCGTAGCCGACCTTGTACTGGGTCTCGTCGGTCGCCGGCAGGTCGATGCCCCATTCCTCCGCTTTTTTCAGGATGGCCAGGGCGATGGGGTGATGGAACTTCTGCTCGGCACCGGCGGCATACATCAACACCTCGTTTTCCGCGAAACCGTTCGCCGTGATGATGCGGCCGACCTCCGGACACTCGCGAGTGAGGGTGCCGGTCTTGTCGAACAGCACGGTGTCGATCCTGCCCATGAGTTCCAGTGCCCGGCCGTCCTTGACCAGGACACCCTTTTGCGCGCACAGCGCCAGGGAAGACAACAGTGCCAGCGGCGCCGCCATCCGGATGCCGGTGCCGAGGTCGCTGTTCAGGGCAGCGACTGCGCCGCTGGGTCCGATGGTCGCCCATGCGATGGCGCCCACGACCAGGGTCGGAGCGGCGGCCCGATCCGCCAGCTTCTCCCCTTTGTTCTGGGATGACAGCTTATAGCCCGCGGTGTCGTTCAAAATCTGGCTGATCTTGGCGGAGGCCGTTTCACCGCCCGACTGCTCGACCGAGACGAAGATCTTGCCGGCCACCATGACGGTGGACGCGAACACCCGGTCTCCCACGCCCTTTTCCGCGGGGCTGGATTCCCCGGTCAGCGTGTGCTGATCGATCATTGCCATGCCTTCGACGATGTGGCCGTCCACCGGTACGGTATCCCCGGTGTGGACGGCGACGATGTCACCCTTCTGGACCTTGTCCATGGGTACCTCGATCTCGACGCCGTCTTTGACCAGCCAAACATGGCGGGGCTGTTTGCCGAAGGCGTTCAGCAGCATCTTCTTGGAATTGTCCTCGGTCTTCTTGACCAGCAGCCGGCCGAAGGACAGGCACCAGGCCAGCACCGCGCCGGGCAGGAGCTGCAGGGTGCCCAGGCAGCCGAGCACGACGATCGAATCCAGGAAATCGCAGCCGATCCGCTTTTCCTTCGAGAGACGTTCGTAGGCTCCCCGGAAACAAGGGATGGAGGTGTAGGCGAATACCGCCGCGGACAGTGGGAGCAGGGCGGGAACGGCGAACTGCGCGGTCGCCGCCAGAGGGATGGACAAGCTGCAGATGGTCAGGTCGAGGTCGAGTCTGTCGAGTGCTTCCTGGTGCTCGGCGGTTTCCAGGGCGCTGTCGAGGATCTCGATGAGATTGGTCTGGCTCAGGCGGCGTGGATCGTAGTCGATCTGTACCGTGCACCGCAGCGAGTGTGTTTTGTAGCGATCGACCCCCAGTACGCTCATCAGCTCCCGCTCGATGGCCTGGCACAGATTGTTCTTGCGGTACAGGACGGGGTTCTTCAGCCGGATCGAGCCGATCTGGTCGCTCACGACCTGCCAGCCCGTGACGCGCTTGCCGAAGCGATGGTAATGCACGACGCCTTGGCGATCGCGCGCGGTGATCATCGGCGCGAAAACCGGCTCGCCCTCCGCTGGCGTGCCTTCGTCTTCCACCAGGCAGTCTGCCACTCGCCCCAGCACTTCTTTCGCGGCATGACGCTTCGTGTCGAAATGCAGCTCGGCGCGGCAGGCCGGCGCCGCTTTGATCGTCGCGCCCCGGATTTGCGGTACCCGGAATACCCGCCGCAGGAAAGCCCGACACACCGGTGTATCGGGGTCGCTGAACATCTCCTGGCCGTGGACGGCGATGGTTCCGGGGGCGGGAAACGAGACGGTGATGCTGTTGGTCCCGGAGTGTTTCGGAGCGCGGGGACTGGAAGCGGCGTAGGGCATTATCGACTGTCCTGAGTGACCAACGAATTGACGATGATTCCTTTGCGAAGGGGCGTCATCGCGCCCCTGGGCCGGCGGCGCGGCTCAGGTGGTGGGTGCGGTCACCGGCGTTTCCTTGGCTTCGTTCAGCGCATCGAGAGCAGCGCGGCCGCCGTCGATGAATCCCTCGACGATGGGATTGTCCTGGGGAATGGCCCGCGCGATGAAGACGGTGCCGTAGACGATGCCGTAAGAAACCATGTAGGAACTGGTGTAGGCGAAGCGTGACAGCGAGCGTCCCACATCCATGCCGGCCAGTTTCTCTTTCACCTTCGCCGCGTCTTCCGTGGCGTTCTGCACGGCATCACGCATCGCATCCGAGATCGATTTCAGGGCTTCGGCTTCGCCGGCGTCTGTGCTGGTACTGTTCGCGGTTGAATCTGCCATGGTACTTGGATACCCCCTTGAAGTTCGACATGTTCGTTGTGCCGGACGGGTCGGTCGTTCGAAACGGCCTGTAACACTCGGGTTCAGGCTAACACGTCTGTCCGGCGGAAGCCAAGACGAAGAGGACGCCGGGAATCCGCTTTAACCTGACGGTAACATCGCGGTGCCGGTCTCAAAGCCGAGCTTCATAAATATCCGTCAGGCTCGTTAAATTTTTATTGGGATTATGTGTAAGTTTCTTGTCCGTCGGCTACGGCGATGAGGCATGGATGAAGCCGATTCCGAACATCAGGTAGACTCCGATCGGCATCATGCCTTCGAGCCGGGTCGGGGAATGGTCGCCCAGGGGTTCCGGGCGACCTTCATCGACAGGATGATGCCGACGAGTTCGAGCCGGGTGAACAGCAGTCCATACTCATGCCTACGAGATGGCCGGCGATGACCGGGATGGGGGCGACCAGCAGCGCTAGTTGGGTCGTTGCGCCGATTGGTTCAAACCGCGCGATTATGGTTGGCAGGCGTGACGACTGTTTTGAGAGAACATTCTTATGCGCCATCAATCTTGGGAGCCCCGAGTGTGAGACTGAACTGGTTGCTGGTATTCGTTCCGATTGCGTTGGGTCTGGACTGGGGAGATGCCCACCCCACGCTGGTGTTCCTGGCGTCTGCTCTGGCGATCGTGCCCCTTGCGGCGCTGATGGGCGATGCCACCGAATCGCTCGCGAGTTATCTGGGGCCCACCTACGGCGGCTTGCTCAGCGCGACCCTTGGCAATGCGCCCGAAATCATCGTGGGGCTGTTCGCGCTTCATCAAGGATTGGTCGACGTCGTCAAGGCCTCGTTGACCGGTTCCATCATCGGAAATCTGTTGCTCGGTCTGGGCTTGTCGCTGTTTGCCGGCGGTATGAAACATGGAGAGCAGCAATTCGACTCCAAGACGGCGAGGCGCAACGCGGCGTCACTGATGCTGGCGGCGATCGCCCTGATCATTCCTGCCGTGTTTCACTTCAGCGCGAGTTCCGATGAGGAGATCAGCGTCCACATAGCAGCGGTGCTGTTTTTCGTCTACTGCAGCAGCATCGTTCTCACCCTCCGAAGCCAGAAGGCAGTATTCGGTGTCGCGGCGGCCGCCGAGGAGCTCGAAGAAAAAGGCAAGGCCGAACCGGAGCCGTTGGGCGGCGAGCTTGGATGGAGCAGGAACCGGGCGCTTGCGGTCCTCGCCGTGGTGACCATCGCCTTGGGCGTCATGAGCGAAATCATGACGGACGCCGTCCAGCCGGCGGCCGATGCGATG
This sequence comes from Methylococcus sp. S1M, assembly GCF_051295855.1. Taxonomy (NCBI): domain Bacteria; kingdom Pseudomonadati; phylum Pseudomonadota; class Gammaproteobacteria; order Methylococcales; family Methylococcaceae; genus Methylococcus; species Methylococcus sp. S1M. The sequence continues at coordinate 131,289 of NZ_JBPDXO010000002.1, read as the reverse complement.
GGATTGACACCCTTGTTCGCCGGCGTTTTCCTGCTGGCGATCGTGGGTAACGCCGCCGAAACCTTCAACTCGATCCGGTTCGCCCGCTCCAACCAGGTGGAACTGGCGCTGGGCGTCACCGTCGGTGCCAGCACCCAGGTCGCTCTGGTGGTGGCGCCCGTCTTGGTGTTCTTCAGCATGCTCATCGGACGGGACATGGACCTCCTGTTTTCCCAGTTCGAGATCGTCGCCGTCATGCTCGCCGTCGTGGTCACACGCGACCTGGTCCGAGACGGCCAATCGACTTGGTTCGACGGGCTCCTGCTGATCGGCGTCTACTGCATACTCGCCATCGGATTCTTCTACATCCCCGTCACCCCGGCTTCCTGACTCCCTTACTCCGGCCGGTAACCGTCGGTCAGGGTCTTGAGGAACGCGACCAGATCGTCGACCTCCCGGTCGCTCAGGCGCAGATTGCCGAGCTCATCGCCATTGACGTTCTGTTTGACCTCGGGTGCGGGCCAACAGCCCAAGCGTTGGGCATCGGCTTCGGGTACGAGTTCGTTCCAACAGGTGGGGCGGACATCGCGGGTGTTGTAGAAGTCCACCACGGACCGCAGGGTGCTGAAATAGCCGTTGTGCATGTAGGGCGCGGTCAGAGCGATGTTGCGCAAGGTCGGCACCTTCAGTTTGCCGTCCTCCCAGAACTTGCCCACCCGCTTGCCCAGTCCCAGGTCGATGAAGGCCGGCCCGTCCGGGTTCAGCGTCGGCGGCAGCGCGTAGAAGGGGTTGTTCGGATTCTTGGGCACGCCGAGGTTGTCGTAGGTGTGATCCGTGAACAAGGGTGGGGTGCCGTCCGCGCTCGGCCGACTCGGGTGACAGGCTGCGCAGTTGCCTTTTTCCTCGGATTCGAAAATCACCAGCCCGCGCATTTCCTGCGGCGTGAGTTTCACTTTCCCTTTCAGGTAATAGTCATATTTGGAATCGAACCTGGCGAACACCGGTGACCGTTCGAAGGCGGCTATTGCGGCTGCGATCCGGTCGTAGGCCTTACGGGTGTTATCGAGCGAGCCGGGACCGAACACCTCGTCGAACATCCAGGCGTATTCCGCTTCACGGACCTTGTTCACTACCGTCTGTTTATCAGGATTGGCCATTTCCAAGGGGTTGAGGAACGGTCCTTTGGCCTGTTCCTTGAGTGTCGGAGCGCGTCCGTCCAGGAACTGCCCCCCAACGAACAGGCGCAGAATGGGGTCGTAGTGGAATGGCGGGGTATAGGCGGCATAGGCCGCGGTCGGCGCATTGCGGTTGCCTTTGAGCGTTTTCAGCGCGCCGTTGGAGGTCGGTTGGCTCTTGTTCGGATCGGAAAAAGCCGTGGCCGGATCATGGCAACTGCTGCATGCCTGACCCGGTGGCGTGGACAGGTTGGTGTCGAAGAACAGTTTCTGGCCGAGCCGGGCCTTTTTGGAAAGGTGTTTTCCTCCCGGTAGAGTGAGTTCTTCCGGGGAAGCCGAAAGGGATGCCATTAGTCCTAAGATGCTCGCCGCGAAGGTGAAACGGTATTTCATGCGAGGTTCCCCTCTCTCTTGCTCGAGTAAATAATGAGAACAATTCTCGTTAAATCCTGGCGCCGGGGCAAGCTCTACCTCTGACCGCTGTCCGATTTCCGGCGCTTCCCGTCATCCCTGGAAGGGGACGCCTTCCTTCAGAGGGCACTTGCAACGTTCCGATGCAGATGCTAATGTTCATTCAAACGCGAATCAATCGCATTTGCAAGCGTGTTATCTTTTATAAGGGGAGAGTCAGCAATGAATGCACCACCAGTCAGACCGAACCCGCTCCGGGCGGCATTATCCACCGCCCTTCTTTCCGTCGGTATTGCGGGAGAGGCCGCTGCCGCTCAGAAGATGCCTTCGGTCGAAGAGCTCTGGAAAGTGATCCAGCAGCAACAACAGGAAATCGAAGCGCTGAAGACCAAGCTCGGCCAGACCGAGACCGTCCAGAAGGAGGTCAAGCAGGAAGTGCAGGATCTCAAGACGGCCAGCAAGGGGGAAGCGCCGTCCGAGCCGGGAAAGCCGGCTGACGAGGCCGGCAAGAAAAAAGTCAAGTCCGAATCGGACCGCAAGACCGATATCCTGGCGGCCGAGGTGGAAAAACTCAAGACTTCGCTGATCATCCCGGAAAAGCGGGAATACAAGAGCATGTACGGTATGGCGCCGGCGGCCTCCCAAGTGTACATGAATAAGCGAGGCTTATCGATCGGCGGTTACGGCGAATTCTTCTACACCAATTTTCAAAACGACGGGGTGGAAAAATCGCTGCAGCAGAAAAACACGGCCGACATGGCCAGACTCGTTCTCTACGCGGGCTACAAGTTCAACGACTGGATCGTTCTCAACAACGAAATCGAGTTTGAGCACGGATCGACCGGCGAGGGGAGCGAAGAGAAGGGCGAGGTTTCCGTCGAGTTTTCGTACCTCGATTTTCTGTTCGATCCCCGGGCCAACGTCCGTACCGGTCTGATGCTGGTGCCCATGGGCTTCATCAACGAGATCCACGAGCCGACATTCTTCCATGGCAACCGGCGTCCCGAGGTCGAGCAGTTGATCATCCCGACGACCTGGCGGGAAATGGGCGTTGGCGTACATGGGGAAATCGTGCCCGGCCTGGTCTACCGCGCCTACGGCATCAATGGTCTCAATGCGGAGGGCTTCGATTCGTTCGGCATCCGAGAGGGTCGCCAGGGTGGCAGCCAGGCTCTCGCGGAGAATCTGGCGTTTACCGGTCGGGTTGACTACATGCCGCCCGAATTGCCGGGGCTAATGGTCGGCGCCTCGACCTTCCTCGGCGATGCGGGGCAGGGCAATGTCTTCATGACCGCTGCGGGTCCGCAGAAGCCCAACGTGTTCACCCAACTCTACGAAGGTCACCTCCAATGGCACTACCGAGGCTTCGAATTCCGGGCGCTGGGAGCCTGGGGTGGGATCGGGGATGCGGCGATACTCAGCGAGGCCAAAGGCGAGACGGTGGGCAGTTCCAATTACGGCTGGTATGTGGAGGGGGCCTATGACGTGCTGCCTTGGCTGTGGCAGGGGACCACCCAGTACCTCGCGCCGTTCGTGCGTTACCAACGTTACAATACCCTGGCGACCGTGCCGGACGGCTTCACCGATTACGACGGCCTTTACGATCGGCGCATCTACCAGGCGGGCCTCACTTACAAACCCATCACCAACATCGTCATAAAGGCCGATTATCAGAACATCAGTTCCGGGGCGGGACAACTGCCGGGCCAGTTCAACCTCGGCGTCGGGTTCATTTACTGAGCAATCCAGTCCAGAGGAAAAATCCATGCTATTTCGCGGACTTCTGTGGGTGACGGCGGCGCTGGCGGTTGCCGCCTGTGCGCCAGCACCGGTCGTCGACCAGTCGAATTTCTCGGACGTGTCGGGGCTCGAGCCGTCCTTGGGACAACAGGCACAGGCGCCGGCCGGCGGACGCATGTTCACGGTCTACAATTACTGGCACCGCAAGGGAGCCGTCTTCACCGAATCGAGCCGGCAGGTGGTCGGGGAGGGCGCGGTCTTCGTCGATGCCGGTGATCCGGTGTTTCCGGCGACGGTGCAGAGCGACCCAGTCTATTGTTCGGACAAGCTGATGTACATCGATCCCTTGATCGGTGCCTACAAGAGGGCCTGTTTCTCGGACGAAACGGGCGATGGCCTGTTCGATCACGTCCGGGTGGCGCCGGAGTCGTCCTGGATCAAACAGCCGCTGTCCCCCCGACTGCCGTACAAGACCCAGGATATTGTCGTGCCGCACGGTGGCGCCTTCCGCTACGAGTTGATTTATCAGGGTTTCGCCAACAATACCCTCAGCCTCCGGTTCATGGAGTACAAGGGAGGCGATTTCGACCGGCCGATGGTGACGCTGGACATGAGCTATGCGGCCGACACATTCCCGACCACCATCACTTTCCGGAATCTGAAGGCCGAAGTGCTGGCGGCCGACAACCACAAGATCGTTTACCGCGTCCTCAGCGGATTTTGACGTTTTCATGACCTGAGGTGGTCCGTAAGGCACGGTCTTTGGTGTAGCATGAGCTTGCAAATGACATTGAGGAGTATTTTTCTTTGCACAGTCAATTTTGTGTTTCCAGAGGCGAATCGGGGCAAGGGAAGGTCGGGTTTTTTGCTGCCCTGCTGACAGGGGTTTGTCTGCTGGGGGTGATGCCAAGTGCCTGTGCAACGGTCTATCACAGTCAGGAGGAGGCTTTCGAACTGGCATTCGGCACAGGTGTGTCCGTGACGGCGGAGCCGGTGTTTCTCACCGACGAGCAGATCGCCGCGGTGGAGCGGGAGGCGCGGGTGAAGCTCGATTCAGGCCTGTTCACGTTTTACACCGCCGAACGGGATGGCAAGTCCTTGGGATTCGCGGCCATCGAATCCCACACCGTGCGGACCCAGCCGGAGAGTCTCCTGATCGTGCTTTCCCCGACGGGCGAGGTGGGGCGCGTGGAAGTGCTGGCGTTCCACGAGCCGCCGGAGTATCAGCCGGCGGCGCGGTGGTTCGAACTGATGAAAGGAAGGACGATCGAACAACTGATACCGGGCAACGGCATCGACGCGGTATCCGGAGCCACACTGAGCTCGGTGGCTGCACTGGCCAGTGTCCGGAAGGTCAAGGCGATATTCAGGCAGGCGCATCCTGCCGGAGGTGAATGATGCGATTTTTCGTGACCGGAGAGCAGAATCGGCAGATGATGCTCAATGCCGTGGTGCTCTTGTTTCTGGGGTACATCGCTTTGTTCTGGGTCAGCAACGGCCTGATGTATTTCCATAAAATGGGGCTGACGGCGCAATCGGTGGTCGAGTATTACCTCGGCTCGCCGGAAAAATTCACCCAGCCCCGGAGTTACCAGAGTCTGCTGGAAGTCACGCATTTCCATCTGTTCTCGATGGGGATGCTGGTGGTCACGCTCGCCCACCTCGTGTTGTTCACTCCCCTGCCGACCGGCCTGAAAGTCTGGCTGACCGGCCTGACGTTTTTCGGCGCGGTGGCGGATGAGGCGGCGGGCTGGCTGGTCCGTTTCGCCCATCCGGTTTTCGCCTATTTCAAGATTGGCGCGTTCGTCTTGCTGGAGCTCAGCCTGGCGACCCTGATCGTGGTCGTGTCGCTGTCGCTTGTGGCCCAGCGCACGCGACTGCGGGCCAAGGAGCCGCCGCGCTCCGTTCAGGCCGTGACGGACGTCGTCTGAGGATTCACCAGAACTTGAGCTTTTTCGCCGCATAGCCCTCCGGAATGGCCATGACGCCGGGCGGGAAGACGTCCGAGTTGACCCTGCTCAGGGTCAACGTGGCGGCCTGTTGGGACGAAGCGTCGTGGAGTTCGACCGGGATACCGGGATAGTCGGTGAGGTTTACCGTAGGCAGCGGCCCGAGATCGACGTAGCGTGCCGCCACCCCCTTGGCTTTTTCGGCGATTCTGGACGAAAACAGTAGCATGGCACGCAGGGTTTCGTAGTCTCCGGCCGGAAGCTTGAGCGTTTCCGCCGATGCCAGGCAGATGTCGCCCTTCTTGTCCCCGCCCTGACGCAATTCCACTTTGCTGCAGGCATAGCCTCCTTGAGTTTTTGCAGTGCCCACTTGCGCCAGCACGATCGGCCGACTGTCTTCCGACTTGGCGGTGATCCGGTCCAAGTCGACGCCGCCCAGGATGTCCGACCACTTGGCTCTTTGTTCCGGAGATACTTTTTTCAACTGTTCACCCAGTCCGCGCAGGAGCGGCTGTACGTCCTGGACTTGGGATGCAAGTTCGGCGACCCGCTGCTCGGTGACGGGCATGTAGGCCTGTTTGCGGTGATCGATCAAAAATGCCGCGTTTCGGGATCGATTGAATAGGATGTCCAGTTCGCCATCACCCCCCGCCGACTTGATGAGTACCTGCCCATCCTTGACGAACAGCGACTGCGGCGCTTTTTCTCCGGCGACCTGATATTGCAGCGTGGTGTCGGCAAAAGCCGGGGCGATGGAAAAAGGGGAGGCGAGGATTGCGCATGCGATGCGCCGGGAAAGTCTTGCCATGGGATGACCTGATCGGATTTTTCGTAAAGCGGATGATGCGGGGCGCTGGGCAGCTGCCGGTGCAGCAAATCCGTTAAAATCGGTATTTTCGCGCGGCCTGGAGAACTCTGTGCCTCACGACGACCACGAACACCATCATGCGGCTGATTCCGCCGGAGCGCAAGGGCGACTGGTCTGGGCGTTGATCCTCACTGGCGGCTTCGTCGTGTTCGAAGCGCTGGCGGGCTGGAAGGCGAACAGCCTCGCGCTGCTGACCGACGCCGTGCACAACCTGAGCGACGTGTTGGCGCTGGGCCTGAGCTGGTACGCCATGCGGCTGACTGCCCAGCCGGCGCACGCGGCCAAGACTTTCGGCTACCACCGAGCCGGCATCCTTGCCGCCCTCGCCAATTCGGCCGGGCTGGTGGGCGTTGCCTTGTACATTCTCTACGACGCCTACGTCCGCCTCCTCAGTCCCGCTCCGGTTCAGGCCGACATCCTGATCGGGGTGGGCGGGGCAGCGCTGCTGGTCAATGCCTTCACCGCCTGGCTCGTCCATCACGGCAGCCACGACGACCTGAACATGCGCAGCGCCTTCCTGCATCTGCTGGGCGATGTGGTGTCAACCCTCGGTGCCATCGCCGCGGGTGTGGCGATCCGCTACACCGGTCTGTACTGGCTCGATCCGGCGGTCAGCGTCCTGATAGCGCTGCTCATCCTCTGGAACGCCAAGGGGCTGATGGCCGAAGTCTTGGACATCCTGCTGGAAAGCACGCCGCGGGATGTGGACATGGGTTCGATGGTACGGGACATGATGCAGGTGGAAGGTGTGCATGGGGTGCACCATCTCCATGTGTGGAGCATTTCGCGGCAGTTGCGCATGCTGTCCGCTCATATCGTGACGGACGACATCCGCCTCAGTGAAGGCGAGGAGCTGCAGAGGCGGGTCACGCGTCTGCTCGCTCAACGTTATGGTATTGCGCATACGACGCTGCAACTGGAGTCCGAGAGCTGCCAGCCGGATTCGCTGTATTGCGACATTTCCAGGCCGAATCACCGCTATCATGGTGAATGAGCCGGCAACGTCCGATGAACACACCGTTGGCCGTTTGACGGTCAATCCGGAGAAAACCGCTCGGTCATTACTCCTTACAATAAGCGCCATCAGAAATTTTCCGCAGGCCGCTCCATGTTTCCCACCATCGAATCCTTCGTCGGCAACACGCCGCTGGTACGTTTGCAGCGCTTGCCCGGCGACACCGCCAACTTCATTCTGGCCAAGCTGGAAGGCAACAACCCCGCGGGGTCCGTCAAGGACCGGCCGGCCCTCAGCATGATCCGCTGTGCCGAGGCGCGCGGCGACATCCAGCCGGGCGACCGGTTGATCGAGGCGACCAGCGGCAACACCGGCATTGCCCTGGCCATGGCGGCGGCCATCAAGGGCTACCGCATGACCCTGATCATGCCCGATAACATGAGCGCCGAGCGTCGGGCGACGATGAAGGCTTTCGGGGCCGAGATCATCCTGACGCCGGCGGCGGGCGGCATGGAGGCGGCCATCGACCTGGCACGGGCGATGGAGGCTCGGGGCGAGGGCAAGATCCTCGATCAGTTTTCCAACTCCGACAATCCACGCGCCCATTACGAAGGCACGGGGCCGGAAATCTGGCGAGACAGCCAGGGGCGGGTCACCCACTTCGTCAGCTCCATGGGCACCACCGGCACCATCATGGGCACGGCACGCTACCTGAAAGAGCGGAATCCTGCGATCCAGATCATCGGCGTCCAGCCCAAGGACGAGGCCAGGATCCCCGGCATCCGGCGTTGGCCGCAGGAATACCTGCCGAAGATCTACGATCCCTCGCTGGTGGACCGCATCCTCGACGTGACCCAGGAAGAGGCCGAGTCGACCACGCGGGAACTGGCGGCACAGGAAGGCATCTTCGCCGGCATTTCCTCCGGCGGTGCGGTGGCAGCCGCCCTGCGACTGTCGCGGGAGGTGGAGAACGCGGTGATCGCCGTCATCATCTGCGACCGCGGCGACCGTTATCTCTCCACAGGCGTATTTCCGGAATAAGATGGGTCATCGAGGCAAAAGAAAGCCGCTGCCGGCCGAGCCGATCGCAGCGCACATCGAATCTTTCGCCCACGACGGCAAGGGGATCGCCCACGTCGACGGCCGGGTGGTGTTCGTCGATGGCGCTTTGCCGGGCGAAGACGTCACTTTCGTCTATACCGAAATCAAGCGTGACTACGCCGCCGGGCGGGTGGTGGAGATCGTCACGGCCTCGCCCGACCGGGTGCCGGCGCGTTGCCGGCATTTCGCCCTGTGCGGAGGCTGCAGTCTGCAATATCTGTCCGAAGACGCCCAGATCGCCCTGAAGGAAGATCTGCTGCTGGATCAATTCCGCCGTATCGGCAAGGTCGAACCGGCGGCTCAGTTCCCGCCGCTGCGGGGACCGCACTGGGGTTATCGCAGCCGGGCCAGGCTCGGGGCGCGCTACGTGGCCAAGAAGGGCAGGGAGCTGGTGGGATTCCGCGAACACGCGAGCGCCAAGATCGTGGACATGACCGATTGTCCCGTGCTGCATCCGGCGTTGGGGGAGCGCATCCAGGCCTTTGCCGAGTTGATCGAGGGTCTCTCGCTGCGGGAACGGCTGCCACAGATCGAGGCGGCGGTCGGCGAGGAGCGCACGGCGCTGGTGTTCCGGGTGCTGGAGGACCCGACCGCCGAGGATTTCGCCAGACTGGCTCGGTTTGGCAAAGACCAGGGTCTGGACGTCTACATCCAGCGGGAAGGGCGCGACTCGGTCGCTCCGGTCTATCCGGAGACCGCACACGACCTGAGCTACAGCCTTCCGGAATGGGAAGTGACCTTCCGCTTCGGTCCCCTGGATTTCACCCAGGTCAACATGGCTATCAACCGCCAGATGATCGACCAGGTCATGCAGGTGCTCGATCCCCAGCCGGAGGAACGCGTGCTCGATCTGTTCTGCGGCCTGGGAAACTTCACCTTGCCGTTGGCGCGCCGCGCCGGCCACGTCACCGGCGTGGAGGGAGGCGCGGAAGCGGTCGCGCGGGCGATCCGGAATGCGGCGGACAACGGTATCGGCAACGTCGAATTCCACGTTGCCGACCTGTCGAAGCCGGAAAGTTGCGGCTCCTGGGCCGGCCGGGAATACCACAAGGTGCTGCTCGATCCCTCTCGCTCCGGCGCCCTGGAAATCCTCCAGTGCGTGCCGAACTGGAAAGCCGGGCGCATCGTCTACGTGTCCTGCAATCCTTCCACCCTGGCACGCGATGCCGGCGTCTTGGTCCACGAATACGGTTATCGTCTGCTCAAGGCCGGCGTCATGGATATGTTTCCGCACACCGCCCACGTCGAGTCCATCGCGGTATTCGAGCGCTGATCTCGAGGTTTTCACCATGAAAAGACTGCTGCTCACGCTGGCCGCCGCGCCCGGACTCGCCCTGGCCATTCCGGCCACGCCGGTGATGACCCTGTACCAGTTCAACGGGCCGCTGGATATTCCGTACTATGACGCCGATGCTTTCCTGCGCAACGGCCCGGCTTCGCCGGCCGGGACGTTGAGCCAGGGCAGTTCGGTCATCCCATGCCTGGTTCTGAAGAACGGTCAACCGCTGACCGACGCCACCGGTACGCCTTACGTCGGTTTCAAACTCGTCGTGGACTCCCGTACCGCCACTCCCGCCTCGGCGGAGAAATTCAAGCAGGCCGTGGCGGAGCGCAAGACCCTCGTCGTCGCCAACCATCATTGCGATGCCTCGGTCCGGCACGTAATCGACGTCCGCAAGCTCTATCCCATGGAAAAAGCTCCTTTCTTCGATCCGCCACGGGAGCTAGCCCGCCGGCCGGTCAGGCCGGACCAGGGCGAGCTGGATCGGATCGTAAAGGCGTTCCACGACTCGCCTCAGTGTGAAAGCGCCAACGGCAGTCTCACCGGCCGACGCTCCGCTCTGGCCCGCGCGTGGGACCAGTTCGTGCGGGCCAACCCCGGCCATTGGCCGGCACGGGCACTGGAGCAGGCCAAGCAGCTCGATTACGTCATGCGCACCACCCTGTTCGAGGGGCATCTGGAGCGGGGCTGCAATGCCTACGGTGCCTGTGAACGTAACGTCATCGCCCTGTCCATCCGCAACCGCGGCAAGGAAGGGTGCAGCAGCGGCCAGGGCTGTGGCGCCCCGGGAGATTTCCAGGGAGTGGCGTCCAGGCCCTCGCAATACAACATCTGGGACGAATACCTCACCCAAGTCACGGGTCTCACGGCCTGCTTCCTGCGCCAGGACCTGAGTCAGACCGAGCGCTACGCCAAGCTGCAGGCCATGTACGCGCAGACTCTCCCGGACGTGCAGCGCATCCTGTTCGGCGATGATGCGGACCTCAGGGAAATCTTTCCCTTCGTTCCCCTCACGGACCTGAAGAGCCTCAAGCACTACTACCACGCTCCGGCCATGGGCAAATGCTTCCCCGGCCACGAGCGGGCGGAGTACATCACCGGTGCAGTGGCCCGGAAGGGGCGGGATTTCGCCCTCATCGCCAATACCCGGATTCAGGTGGAGGATCGTGCAGACGGCGGCTACTTCTTTCGGGATTTCCTCGTGACCGCCAAAGACGACCGGGATGAAATCAGGATCGTCGACAATTATCCCGGTTTCGTCATCGACGCCCGCAAGGTCGATCTCAAGCCCACGGCCGGCTGCCTGCCCTACGGCATTCCCGCGGGCTGCGAATTCGGCGAACCCGGACGTTACCGCACCACCCCGGTCTGGCTGAACACGGGCCGACCGCTGGAGCTGCGCTGTCATCTCGAGGACCGGGGAGAAAACTGCCAGGCGCCCGCGGTCGCCAAAACCGTCGGCGTCGGCGGCCGATGCGATACCCAGATGCGGCCGGTGGCCGGGGTGAAGTGATGTTGTCGGCGCCTTCCTTGCAGGCCAGGCGAGATCGATGCGTTTACGACCTTCGAGCCGTTCCTCTTCCTCGGGCGCGTGTTCGACCGGGTGCGGCCGTGATCGCGGTGCCTCGAGCGGCCATCGACCTGGCCAAGCGCTTCGAGGGCTTCCACCGCGTGCCGAAGAACGACCCCGGCCGCGCGCATCCCTACGTCTGCCCGGCCGGCTACTGGACCATCGGCTACGGTCACCTCTGCGACCCGAAGCATCCCCCGATCACGGAGGCCGAAGCCGATGTCTACCTGGCCCGTGACCTGCAGACGGCGCTCGCCGCGACGCTGCGCTACTGCCCGGTGCTGGCGACCGAACCCGAGGGGCGGTTGGCTGCCATCGTGGACTTCACCTTCAACCTGGGCGCAGGACGGCTGCAGACCTCGATGCTGCGGCGCCGGGTCGATCAGCGGTATTGGACCAGCGCTGCAAGCGAGCTGCGCCGCTGGGTCTACGGGGGCGGGAAGGTGCTGCCTGGCCTGGTGGCGCGCCGACAAGCCGAAATCGAGCTGATGGCCGACCGATCGACGACAAACGAATCGGCATGAACCGGCCCCAATCGGCATGGATCGCATTTACCCTGTCCAAATCCTGTGACAATATGCGTCCTGGAGTCCACGCGATGGAAAGCGTCATGGCCGATCGTTGGTTATCCGTCGAGGAAATCGCCGAATACCTCGGCGTCAGCAGGGACAGCGTCTACGCGTGGATCGCGAAAAAGGACATGCCGGCCCACAAGGTGGGGAGGTTTTGGAAGTTCAAGGCCGAAGAGGTCGACGAATGGGTGCGCTCCGGCAAGGCGTCGGAGGAATCCGATTCGGCGGAAGGTCATTGACCGCCTCGGAGATTGGAGTGCCCAGTTCGCCAGGACCGACGTCGCGAGGAAAGGAAAAATGACCAAGTTGGCCTGCATCGATTTGTTCTGTGGGGCGGGAGGACTCGCGCACGGCCTGATCTCGGAAGGCGTTCCGGTCGTGGCCGGCATCGACGTCGACCCGGCCTGCCGCCATCCCTTCGAGGCGAACAACGGCGCGCGCTTCATCGAGGAAGACGTCTCGAGGACGAAGCCAGCGGTTTTGCAGGATCTTTTCGGGGACGCGGACGTCCGCATCCTCGCCGGATGCGCGCCTTGCCAGCCGTTCTCGACCTACGCCCAACGCTACGACACGGTGGGAAGTCCACGATGGGCACTGCTGTACGAGTTCGCACGTCTGGTCAAAGCCATTCGCCCCGATCTCGTCACCATGGAGAACGTGCCAACGGTGGAGAAGCACCAGGTATACCGTGATTTCGCGGCCGCTTTGAAAAAGCTCGACTACGAAGTCTGGCACGATATCGTCGATTGCTCCGAATACGGCCTACCGCAACGCCGACGCAGGAGGGTGTTGCTCGCATCGAGACTGGGGCCGATCGAGCTGATCGAGCGCACGCACGAGCGGCCACGAACCGTCCGTGAAGCGATCGGAAGGCTTACCCCCATACCAGCGGGCGGTGCTCTGCCCTCCGATCCGCTGCACACGGCGTCCAGGCTTTCCAGTCTCAACCTCCAACGCATCCGCGCATCCCGTCCCGGCGGGACCTGGAGGGATTGGCCCCAACGTCTGATCGCGGATTGCCACCGCCGTGACAGCGGCCGGACATACCCGGGTGTCTATGGCCGTATGGTCTGGGACGAGCCCGCCCCGACCCTCACCACCCAGTTCTACGGTTTCGGCAACGGTCGCTTCGGACACCCCGAGCAGGATCGGGCGCTATCGCTGCGTGAAGGTGCGATCCTGCAAGGGTTTCCGGAAGACTACTCCTTCGTCCCGGACGGTGCGCCGATCCATTTCAAGAGCTTGGGCCGCATGATCGGCAACGCGGTGCCCGTCACTTTGGGCAGGATCATCGGCCGGAGCATCCTGAGACATATCGCCGTCGCGCCTGAAAAGAAGACAGTCGTCGAGACCGCCCAGTCCGTCGCCGAGAGGGAGCGAAATGCCAAGCGTGAGTCCCTCGTCGCCTGAAGCCAGCCGCCGCATGGCGCGCGTGCGGCAGCGAGGAACGGACGTCGAGATCGAACTGCGGCGGGCCCTGCATGCCTTGGGCCTTCGCTACCGCTTGCAAGTGCCACTGTCCAGAAAACCGCGAAGGGTTGCCGACATCGTGTTCATCGGCGCGCGCGTGGCGGTTTTCGTCGATGGGTGTTTCTGGCACGGCTGTCCACTCCACGCCACCTGGCCAAAGGAGAACGCCGGATTCTGGCGCGCCAAGATCGAAGCCAACCGAGCGCGCGATGCCGACACCACCCGGCGCCTGCGAGAACTCGGTTGGGAAGTGATTCGCGTCTGGTCTCATGAGGATCCGGTCGAGGCCGCCCGCCGCATCCACGACCGCGTGCGGGAACGGAAGGGAAGATCCCGATGAGCATAACGCCACGATCGACTAGCGTCCGATCCGCCCATTCGACCACCCCGGAGCCCGGCCAGTTGGTCGAGGTGCGACGGCGTCAGTGGGTCGTCGCCGACGTCGTCTCGTCGAATTTGGAGGGGGCGCCACAAAGCTTGGTTACGCTGTCGTCGATCGACGAGGATGGCCTCGGCGAAGAGCTGGAGGTCGTCTGGGAGATCGAGCCCGGCGCACAGGTCATCGAGCGGGCGGGCCTGCCATCCATCACCGGGCAGGACGACGCGACCACCCTCGATGCCTTCCTCGACGCCGTGCGCTGGGGCGCCGCGACCAACGCCGACCGCGGGTTCCTCCAGGCACCGTTCCGCAGCGGCGTCAGCATCGAGGACTTCCAGCTCGATCCATTGGTGCGAGCCATCGACATGGCCCGCGTCAACCTGCTCATCGCCGACGACGTCGGTCTCGGCAAGACCATCGAGGCCGGGCTGGTCATCCAGGAGCTCCTGTTGCGGCACCGCGCCCGCACCGTCCTCATCGTCTGCCCCGCCTCGCTGCAGGAGAAGTGGCGCGTCGAGATGCTGGAGAAGTTCGGCCTCGACTTCCGGGTGGTGGACACCGAGTACATCAAACGGTTGCGGCGCGAGCGCGGCATCCACGCCAACCCGTGGACGTCGCATCCGCGTCTCATCACGTCGATGGATTGGGCCAAGGGCGGCGAGGGGCTGCGTGCCATGCGCGACGTGCTCCCGCCCCATGTCGGCCATCCGCGCAAGTTCGATCTGCTGGTCGTGGACGAGGCGCACAACGTCGCGCCCGCCGCGGGCGCGCACTACGCGCTAGAGAGCCAGCGCACGCGCTTCATCCGGACCATCGCCCCGCACTTCCAGCACCGCCTGTTCCTGACCGCCACACCCCACAACGGGTACACCGAGTCGTTCACCTCGCTGCTGGAGTTGCTGGACGACCAGCGTTTCGCACGCAACATCCTCCCCGACGAGAAGCGCCTGAGCCAGGTGATGATCCGTCGCCTCAAGAGTGATCTCGTCGATGCGCAGGGCAACCCCCTCTACGCGCGGCGCAACCTGCAGGCGCTGCCGATCCACTACACACCGGAAGAGCGTGAGATCCACCGCAAGCTGAGCGACTACTGTGCCAGCCGCGAGAAGCACGCCGAACGGGCCGGCAACGGCTTCGGCACGACCTTCGTCAACCGGCTGCTCAAGAAACGCTTGCTCTCATCTCCGGCCGCGTTCGCCGCCACCCTCGAGAAGCACGCCAACTCCCTCTCCGAGGCGCGGCCCGAGAAGCGGGACGCCATGGCCGAGCGCATCCTGCACAAGGCCATCCTGAGGGTCGAGGAGGACTACGCCGACGATCGGGAGGTCGAGAACGCCCAGGCCGAGGCCATCGAGGAGGCCACGCGCCGCACGCCGCCGCTGACGGCGGAGCAGCGAGCGATGCTCGACGAACTGAGATCGTGGGCCCAGCGCGCCAGGAACCAGGTCGATTCCAAGGCCCGCGCCATCCTCGACTGGCTCGAAAAGCACCTCAAAGGGCCGAACGGCGAATGGAACGACCGCCGGGTGATCCTGTTCACCGAGTACCGCACGACGCACGAGTGGATGCATCGGATCCTCGCCAGCCACGGCTTCGGCGGCGAGCGCCTCGCGCTGCTGCACGGCGGTCTCTCCCAGGAGGAGCGCGAACCCATCAAGGCAGCGTTCCAGGCCTCCCCCAAGGACTCCCCCGTCCGCATCCTGCTCGCCACTGACGCGGCCTCCGAGGGCATCGACTTGCAGAACCACTGCAACATGCTCATCCACCTGGAGATCCCCTACAACCCCAACGTGATGGAGCAGCGCAACGGGCGCATCGACCGCCACGGCCAGCGCGAGAGGGAGGTGCTGATCTGGCACCCGGTCGATGGGGGTGACGCTCAGGGCACCTCGGTCGGCGGCCATGCCGAGGACATCCTGCGCGCCCTGCGCAAGCTGGACTCGATGCGCGCCGACATGGGCAGCGTCAATCCGGTCATCGCGCCGCAGATGTCCGGCCTCATCGAAGGCTCGCTGAAGGACCTGGACACCCGCATGGCCGAGGCACGGATCGCCCGGGCCCGGAACTTCGTCCGAGCCGAACGCGAGTTGAAGGAGCGCGTCGCCAAGCTGCACGAGCGACTGCTGGCCACCAAGCAGGACTTCCACCTCGACCCCCAGCACATCCTGATCGCGGTGAAGACCGGCCTTGCCCTGGTCGGCCGACCTCCTTTGGAGCCCGTCGAACTGCCAGGGGCCCCGCCCGGCACCGTCTTTCGCATGCCAGCGCTCTCCGGATCCTGGGCGCGCTGCCTGGAAGGATTGCGTCATCCCCACACGCAGAAGATCCGCCCCATCACCTTCGACCACGCCGTCGCCAGCGGCCGCGACGACGTGGTGCTCGTCCACCTGAACCATCGCCTGGTGCAGATGTGCCTGCGCCTGCTGCGCGCCGAGATCTGGGCCCGAGACGACGTGAAGAAGCTACACCGCGTCAGCGTCCGCAGCGTGCCCGACGCGCTACTCGACGGTCCGGCCGTGGTGATCGTCTCGCGGCTGGTGATCACTGGCGGCAACCATCACCGCTTGCACGAGGAGCTGACCGTCTCCGGCGGCTACCTGCGTGATCAATCCTTCCGCCGTGAAGAGAGGGTCACCCGCGTCCAGCAGTGGCTGGACGACGGCAAGCCGATCACCGCGGCGGCGCCCCTGTTCGATGCACTTCGCGTCCGCTTCGATCGCCACCGCGAAGCCATCCTCGAGGCGGTCACTGCCCGCTCCAAGGAACGGCTGCGCTACCTGACCAACACGCTGCAGACCCGCAAACGGCAGGAGATCGACGACATCGGAACCGTGCTCGACGAGTTGGAGCGGGCGATCCAGTTCGAGTTGAAGAGAGGTGAGCAACCCGAACAGCTCTCGCTCTTCACCGAGGACGAACGCATGCAGCTGCGGCGTGACATCGCCGCGCTGCAGGCCCGGCTCGCTCGCATCCCGGAGGAGCGCCGCATGGAGACCGAGGTCGTCGAGTCCCGCTACGCCAAGCTCGACGACCGCACCTTCCCGGTCGCCGTGATCTTCGTCGTGCCCGAGTCCGCCGGAGGTGCCGCATGAGCATGCACCACGACTGGCTCTCGCTCATCGAGATCTCCGGTCCCTTCCTCGCCGTCCCGGTCCTGAAGGAAGCCTTCCCGCAAGGGCTGGAGGAGCTCGACGTCGCCAAGCGCAAACGGCTGCGGCAGGCCTACGACGAGTGGCAGGAGGCGCTGGAGACGGGCGATCCACGCTTCGACGACCTGCACGCCGCCTGGATCGACGAGGTCCTCGCACGTGGGCTGGAGCTGGACGAGGACGGCCGGGGCGACGTGCTGAAGCGCCGCGACTGGTGCGCCGCGAACGTGGTCGTCGATCTACCCGAGCACGGCGTGAGCCTGTCGCCGGAGTTCGCCGTCGTCGCCGACGGCGGCAAGCCGCTGCTGCTGATCCAGACCCACGGGCCAGAGGTCGATCTCGAAGCCACCCAGAGGCTGGACGGTTGGGCCAGTACGCCCGCCGAGCGCATGGTGGCGCTCTGCCGTGCCACCGGCTGCCGCCTGGGGCTCGTGACCAACGGCGAGCGCTGGATGCTGGTGGATGCCCCGGTGGGCGCGGTCACCACCTTCGCCAGTTGGTACGCGCGCCTCTGGGGTCAGGAGCCCGTCACCCTCCAGGCCTTCGTCCACCTGCTCGGCATCCGGCGCTTCTTCGTGGAAGAGTCGGAACGGCTGCCCGCGCTCCTCGATCGCTCGCTGAAGTACCAGGACGAGGTCACCGACGCCCTGGGCGAGCAGGTGCGGCGCGCCGTCGAAGTGTTGGTCCAGGCGCTCGACAAGGCCGACCAGGACCGTGACCGTGAGCTGCTGCGCGGCGTGAAGGAGGTCGAACTCTACGAGGCCGCGCTGACGGTGATGATGCGGCTGGTCTTCCTGCTGTGCGCGGAGGAGCGCGGCCTGCTGCTCCTGGGCGACGAGCGCTACGAGGCCCACTACGCCGTCTCCACGCTGCGCATGCAGCTGCGCGCCGAGTCCGATGAGATCCTCGAGCGCCGCTGGGACGCCTGGTCGCGCCTGCTCGCCGTGTTCCGCGCGGTCTATGGCGGCATCGAGCACGAGAACCTGCGCCTGCCCGCGCTCGGCGGCTCCCTGTTCGATCCGGATCGTTTCCCCTTCCTCGAGGGCCGGGCCAAGGGCTCCCATTGGCGCACCGATGCCGCGAAGCCGCTGCCCATCGACAACCGCACCGTGCTGCTGCTGCTCGAGGCCATCCAGCAGTTCCAGGGCCGCACGCTCTCCTACCGCGCGCTGGACGTGGAGCAGATCGGCTACGTCTACGAGGGCCTGCTCGAGCGCACCGTCAAGCGCACCACCGACGTCACGCTGGAGCTCGAAGCCACCAAGAGCGCCCAGTCGCCCTGGGTCACGCTGGCCGAGCTCGAATCCGCCCGGCTCGACGGCGCCGAGCACCTCGTCGCATTGCTCCGTGAGCGGTCGGGCAGCTCCGAGAGCCGCGTCCGCAACGACCTGGCTCGGCTCGTGGACGACACGCTGGCCGAGCGCCTGCTCACCGCCTGCCATGGCGACACGGTGCTGCGCGACCGCGTCCGGCCCTTCGCCCATCTGCTCCGCACCGACCCGTGGGGCTATCCGCTGGTCCATCCAGCCGGGGCCTACGTGGTCACCACGGGCTCCGACCGGCGCGAGACCGGCACGCACTACACGCCGAAGTCCCTCACCGAGGCTATCGTCGCCGA
This sequence comes from Methylococcus sp. S1M, assembly GCF_051295855.1. Classification (NCBI taxonomy): domain Bacteria; kingdom Pseudomonadati; phylum Pseudomonadota; class Gammaproteobacteria; order Methylococcales; family Methylococcaceae; genus Methylococcus; species Methylococcus sp. S1M. The sequence goes on along the minus strand of NZ_JBPDXO010000002.1, from coordinate 113,071 downwards.
GACGCTCACGCCCGTCGCCTACGTCGGCCCGGCGGAGGGCAAGCCGCGCGCCGAATGGACGCTCAGATCTCCCGAGGAATTGCTCGATCTCAAGGTCTGCGACCCGGCCATGGGTTCGGGCGCCTTCCTCGTGCAGGCCTGCCGCTGGCTCGCCGACCGGCTGGTGGAGGCCTGGGCTCGTGCCGAGGCCCAGGGCCATACGGTGGGCATCGATGGGCGGGTGGCGCAGGCCGGCTCAGAAGTCGAGCCGCTGCCGCGTGACGTCGAGGAGCGCACCATCGTCGCCCGCCGCCTCATCGCCGAGCGCTGCCTCTACGGCGTGGACCTGAACCCGCTGGCGGTGGAGCTGGCCAAGCTCTCGCTGTGGCTCACCACCCTGGCCACGGGGCGGCCCTTTGGCTTCCTTGACCACAACCTGCGCCAAGGCGACAGCCTGCTCGGCATCCATCGACTGGATCAACTGACCCAGCTCACGATGAACCCCTCGGGCCAGGGGCAGATGCGCCTGTTCGGCCAGACCGTCGAACGCGCCGTGCGCGAGGCCATCGAGCTGCGGCAGCGACTGCGCGCCACCCCCATCCGTGACATCCGCGACGTGGAGGTCATGGCGCATCTGGATGCCGACGCACGCCAGAGGCTCGAGGTGCCAGAGCTCATCGCCAATGCGTTCATCGGGGAGGTGTTCGCTACGGGTGGCACCGGCGCGGCGTTGGAGAACGCGCTGGCCTCGCTCGCCGTGCAGGCCGGAAGGGCCATCGACGGCGATCAGGAGACGCAGGCCGCGATGCGTCGGCGAGCCGCCGCCGCACTCGCGACCGATCTGCCGGCGGGCAAGCCACCACGTCGTCCGTTCCATTGGCCGCTGGAGTTTCCGGAGGTTTTCGTCGATGGCAAGGGCGGATTCGATGCCATGGTGGGGAATCCGCCGTTCATCGCGGGGAAACGACTGACCACCCGCCTAGGAGAAGCCTACACCTTCGGGATAAAGAGGGTCGTCTCGGATACCAAGGGGGCCGCTGATCTCTGTGCGTACTTTTTTATTGTCTGTTCGCGCATAACCAGTCAAAGTGGGGCGTTTGGCTTGATTGCAACGAATTCGATTTCACAAGGTGATACGCGCGAGGTTGGCTTGGGCTGGATTGAGTCGAATGGATGGAAGATCATCCGAGCCTGGCCGGACTTGAACTGGCCGGGGGGTGCCGCCGTCACGGTTTCCCCCTGTGTTCTCGCTGGACCTGCGTGGCAGGGTGAAATTCGTCTGGCTGACAAAGTGGTATCCAAAATCTCTTCGTATCTCGAAGAAGAGGATGACGGTGGTCAACCTTACCATTTGAAGGCAAACGAAGGTATGGCATCCATCGGTACGGGCATCAATGGAGAAGGCTTCATTTTGACGCCGAATGAATATGCCCAGTTCATCTCCGCCAACCCCAGGAACGCTGAAGTCATCCGTCGATACCTCACGTCCCAAGATATCAATCAAACTCCGGATTCCTCGCCTTCTCGCTATGTGATCGATTTCTGGGACTTACCAGAACATATCGCGCGCAACTACGAACTGCCGTTCGCCCGCGTGACGGAACTCGTCAAACCTCAACGCGACCGACTCACTCGTCAGATTCACGAGACTTGCTATTGGAAGCACTGGGATCGACGCGAGGCTTTCTACGAGCGCATGCGCAAGTTGCCGCGTGTCATCGTTACCGGGCGGGTCTCGAAGCACCACGTATTCGCTTTCGCTGACCCCGAATGGTTGATAGCCGACGGGGTCGTCGTGTTTCTGCGATCAGATGAGGCTAGTTTCTCTGTCCTTCAGTCGTCGATTCACGCCGAATGGGTGCAGAGGCACAAGACAACAACGGCAGCACTCAGCACCACTTATTCCGTGAGTCGCTGTTTTTCCACTTTCCCTTGGCCTGAAAAACTTCCGGATGAAGTCGCCACGGTTGGACGATCCTATCTTGAGACGAGAAACGATGTTCAGTCCACCCTTCAATTGGGCCTGACTTTCTTATACAACCGGCTTCACGACGAGTCCGACCAGTCGAGCGAAATCAACAAGCTGAGGGAACTGCACCAGAAACTCGATAACGTCGTCGCTGCCAGTTACGGAATTTCCTTTCCGCTGGAGCATGGTTTCCATGACACCAAGCAAGGACGTCGCTTCACGATCTCGCCTGCGGCGCGCAGGGAGGTGATCCTGCGCCTATTGATGCTGAATCGAAAGCGCTACGAAGAGGAGGTCGCCCAGGGATTGCATGGTGGCACGACCACCCGTACCTCTCGCCGTGCATGCTCGGTACAGTCCGTGCAGCCGTCCCTGGACTTCGAGAAAGGGCCTGCGCCGACATCAAGACACGCATCGCCATCCGCCGCCATTCTGGACTACCTTCGCACGAATCCCGGCTGGCAGGCGAAATCCGATGTCCTCGCCGCCACAGGCATCACGGATGGCCACTGGACCGCCGCCATTGCCGACCTGGTTGCAGGCGGCCAAGTCGAACGTCAGGGCGAGCGGCGCGGGGCGCGGTATCGAGCCACCAACGATGCGGAGGGATCGGCATGACGGCACTTTCGGCCGACCGGCCCAGTACCGACCCGAAGGACGATCTCTTCGGGCATGCACCGTTTGCCAAGAGCCTGGCCGACAGCATCTGCCGTTATCCGGGTGGCGATGGACTGGTGCTCGCGCTCTACGGCCCTTGGGGCTCCGGGAAGTCCACGGTACTGAGCTACGTGGGGCACTACCTCGACCAGCTTCCTGAAGGCGAACGGCCTGCCGTCGTGACCTTCAACCCCTGGTGGTTCTCGGGGCAGGAGAACCTGGCCCGTGCATTTCTCGGCCAACTCCAGGCCGTCCTACCCGCCAAGAGCGAGAAGTTCAAGAAGCTGGGCGACCTGCTGGGTGACTTCGCCGAAGGCATCGGCGGCCTGATCGATCTCTCCGGTGTCACGGGGGGCGCGGCAGCCAAGCTCGGGAAGCTCATCGGCATGGCGACCAAGCGAAAGCCGAAAGACGTCCCGGCGCTCAAGGCGGAGATCTGCAGGCTCCTGAAGGAAGCCGGAAAACGCATCCTGGTCGTCATCGACGACATCGATCGACTGACGCCGGAAGAAACGCGCCAGCTGTTCACGGTCATCAAGGCGCTGGCGGATTTCCCGAACGTCGTCTATCTGCTGGCCTTAGACCGCGAAGTCGCCGCACAGGCCATCGAGCAGCAGGGCGGCCTGCCCGGTGAACGCTATCTGGAGAAAATCATCCAGGTGCCGTTCGAGCTGCCTCCCGTCGACCGCGTCGCTTTGCGTCGGGCACTGTTCGAACGACTCGATCAGGTGCTGGGTGACACGCCAGATGGTCTGTTCGATCGGTCCTACTGGACGAACGTGTTCTTCGACGGCATCGACCCGATGATCCAAGTACCGCGTGACGTCGTTCGTTTCACGAACACGCTGTCGGTCACCTATCCGGCGGTGCGCGGAGAAGTCAATCCGGTCGATTTCATCGCTCTCGAAGCGATTCGGGTTTTCCTGCCCGATCTGTACGACGTCATCCGGACGAACCCCGATAGGTTCTCCGGCCACAGCCGCGACGACCGGTATGAGGGCGATCGGAACGCGGTCGAGGCCTTTCACCAGCACTGGGCGAGTGAGTTACCCGCGCCGCTACGAGCAAGTACTCGAGCGCTGCTGGAACGCATCTTCCCGAAGATCGGGCGGATGGGGTATGGCCCAGACTGGCTGATCGACTGGCGCAGGAACCTGCGTGCCTGCCACCCGGACGTCTTTCCGATCTATTTCCGACTGACGGTGCCTCCCGGCGCCGTCAGTCGGCAGGAAGTGGCCGCGCTCCTGAGTTTGGCCGGTACACCCGCCGAATTCGGGAAGGCGCTCGTTCGGGCCAAGTCGGAACGTCGCCATGACGGCCTCTCGAAAGCGAGGGCCCTGCTCGAACGCCTGATGGACCATGTCGAGAAGGACGTCCCGGAGGCGAATGTCCCGACGGTCATTCAGGCGCTCTTCGACGTGGGCGACGCGTTGATCGACCCTGACGACGAACGGGGAATGTTCGACTTCGGCAATGTCTCGCGCGCGGCTCGTCCTGTCTATCACCTGTTGAAGCGGCTGCCGAGCAACCGTCGCGCCGCCGTGCTGGCGTCGGCCATCGAGGCGGGACGAGCCGTCGCGGTCCAGGCGTTGCTACTGCGGTGGCTGGACGATGAAGCCACGAAGGCGAAGGACTCCGACGAGACCGCACTGTTGTCGGCCGATGAAGTGACGGAGCTGAAGCGAGCGTGGCTGAATCGAGTGCGGGCCCTCTCAAGGGAGCCGGGCTTCCTGGATCACCCTGAGTTGCCGAGGCTTCTCGCTTTTTGGAAGCGATGGGGGGACGGAACCGAAGTCCGCGCATGGTGTGAGCAGATCACGGCGTCCGACGAAGGATTCCTGAATGTATTGCCGAAGTTCCTCCGGCACACGAGATCGCAGACCATGGGCGATTGGGCGGTTCGCCTCAGGCCTCGTCTCGATCCGCGCTGGTTGAGCGATTACATCGATACGGAGGCGACTGCGGAACGACTTCGTCGTCTGCAGCAGGATGGGCAGGTTTCCGACGCCATGCGGGAGGCCGTGACGCAGTATCTGAAGGAGCACGAGATGCTCAAGTCTGGCAAGGATCCTGACGGCTTTACCGCATTCGAAGACTAGGGGGAGCACGTGGCAGATACCTACAAGATGACGGTCGACTTGAACGTGCTCGACCACCTGGGAATCAACCTCTACAGCAACATCGCGGCCGTCCTGACGGAGGCCGTTGCGAACGCCTGGGATGCAGACGCTGAGACGGTCGACATCAGGATCGACCCGGGCGGAGATTGGATCGAGATCGTCGATGACGGTATCGGCATGTCGGTCGATGACATGAACGACAAGTACCTTCGAGTCGGCTATCGGCGGCGTGAGGAAGATGCGCAGCACGGGAAGACCACTGCCAAGGGGCGGCCCGTCATGGGCCGCAAGGGACTTGGCAAGCTCTCTCTGTTTTCGATCGCCAACGTGATCGAAGTCGAATCGTCCAAGGATGGCTGTGCTCATGGTCTGCGCATGAGCGTGGCCGGCATCCACGAGTCCGTTCAGAGACGGGAACCCTTTTACAGTCCGGAGCCGCTCCCGCCCGATGCGATCACACTGGCCAAGGGTACTCGTATCGTCCTGAAGGACATCAAGCGTCAACGCCTTGGGCGGGGAGCGCAGGCGCTGCGCAAACGTTTGGCTCGCCGTTTCTCCGTGATCGGGGAAGTGCATGGGTTCAAGATCCTGCTCGACGATCAGCCGATAACGCCGTCGGATCGCGGCGACCTGCCGATGGTGCAATTCCTATGGCAGTTCGGTGAGGACGCACTCGATCTGTCCCCAGCGAGTCAGCTCCTGGAGCGAGAGTCGCTACCGAATCGATTCGATGGTTGGGATCCGGAGTGGAAGGTCAGCGGCTGGATCGGCACCGCCAGGTTTCCCAAGCAGCTCGACAGCGAGGATGCAGGCAACCTGAACGGAATCGTCGTGTTCGCTCGTGGTCGCTTGTTCCACGAGAACATCCTGGACAAGCTCAACGATGGACGGCTGTATACGAAATACCTCACTGGACAGATCGAGGCGGACTTCCTCGATGCAGACGATGCACCAGACATCGCGACCAGCGACCGTCAGCGTGTGCAGGAGGACGATCCTCGATACGTGCAGCTCATCGCGTTCCTCAGATCTCGGCTGACCCAGGTGGAGAAGCGCTGGACGGAATGGCGCAAGAAGCACGAGGTCGAGAAGGCCAAGGAGACCTCTCCGGCCCTTTCGGAATGGCTGGATACGCTTCCCGATGGCTACAAGAAGAGCGCGGAGACGTTGATTGCCAAGTTGAGCGCCTTGCCGGTGGACGACGAAGAGGACCGCAAGCTCATGTATCGGCACGGCATCCTGGCATTCGAGCGGATGAAGCTTCGCGGCTCGACCGAGGAGTTCGTGACGGGCGTCGAGAGCGCAGAAAGACTCTTGGCCGTGCTCGCGGACAGGGATGCGCTCGAAGCCTCTCTCTACAGGGACATCGTGAAATCCCGCCTGGATGCGATCCGGGACTTCCAGACCATCGTCGACGAGGATGCGAAAGAGCGTGTCCTCCAGAAGTACCTTTTCGATCACCTCTGGTTGCTGGACCCGGCGTGGGAGCGGGCGACGGGCAGCCCGATCATGGAGTCGCGCCTGACGACGGAGGGCGTGCTCATCGAAGACTTGTCCGAGAAGGAGCGCCTGGGCCGGGTCGACATCGCCTACCGTACCAATGCAGGCAAGCACGTCATCGTCGAGCTGAAGAAGGCCGGTCGCAAGATGGGGCTGCTCGAGCTGGTCGAACAGGGGCAGACCTACGTCGACAAGCTAACGAAGATCCTGCGCGAGCAGAACCAGACGAGCCCCGACATCGAGGTGATCTTCGTCCTTGGCAAAGCCGTCGATGAGGAGGCCTCCAATCCGGATCGTCTCAAGTCGTCGATGGCCTCGATCTCACCGGGTAGCCGCATCGTCCACTACGACACCCTGATCCGTGGAGCTCAAGAAGCCTATTCGGCCTACATCGAGCAGAGCAAGGCGCTCGACAAGCTCGAGAAGATCGTGGACAGGATCTGAGGGGGTCAAGGGTATGACGAACAGTCCCAATGCCTGGATCGCCATCGACCACGGCCTCGGCACCGATCGCAGGCTGGCGTCCTACACGTTGGTATTGAAGGGCGACCGCTCCCAGTACCAGTCGATCGCCGAGGACGACTGGGTGCTGGTGCTCGACGCCAACGGAGCGGTGGTGCGTGCCGGGCGTGTACTGCGCATCCGCTCCGACCTCGAGACGACGACGGTCTTCTTCGATCGCGTGTGCGCCGCCGATGCGCCGGTGCCGATGGTCAGCCCATCGCTAACGCCGCCTTCCTCGGGCAGCGTCGGGCGTATCTCCTGGGAGACCTTCGTCTCGGCTTTGTCCAAGGCGTTCGGTCACACCGTCGCGACCGTGCCGGTGATCGAAGACCGAGCCTACGCTCGCGAACTGCTTCAGCTGGCCGTGGTGGACGACCTGCTCGGCCCCGCCGGCGGCCCGCACGAGCGCATCGTGGACATGAGCGTGCGCGATCGCTATCTGGTCGGGAAGTTGGCCCCGCGCGAAGCGGCTCCGGGTGGCATCGAGGGGTTGGAAGGGCCGTTGGCGGAGGAAGCAGTCGAGGAACCCACCGACCCGATCGTACCCGGCCAGCACGAGCCCGGTGCCGAGTTCGGGACGGTTACCGGGCGTGTGGAACCCGAATCGGATGCCTCCGACGAGATCGACGTCGCCAGCAATCAGTCGCTGGTGCCCAGCAGCTTCGGCATGACCTTTTGTGTCGACGGCGACGTCGAGCGCATCGAAATCGAAGCAAGTTGGGGGCGGTACGAGCGCGTGCCCAACGACGAGCACGAGATCGTCCGCAAGGATGGTTCCAAGGCCAAGGTCTGGCAACGCATCCCCTGTGGCGGCAAGCTGGTGCTGCCTCTCACCGAAGGCGCGATCCCCCATCAGGCGCCCGATCCGGATCATCCGGCCGTCCGCATCCAGGGTTCCGTCCGGGCCAGGAACGCCAAGGGTGATCGCTTGGTGACGCTGTTCCTGGTCAACGCGCAGGAGGAGCCTGACACCAACCGGGATACGGCCTGGCTGTTCCAACCCGAACTGATCGTGCGTGCGGAACCGCAGGCCACCCAGCGCGCCATTTTCCGCCGCCGCCCGGTGCTGGACACGGACGGGATGGATCTCGAGCGCGAGTCGTTGGAGATGATCTACCGCAACCGCGTGGAATTCGCGGTCGGCCATGGCGTGGCCGTCCATGCGGAGACGGCCGCAGACGACCCGACACGGGCCATCGAGGTGCGCGCCACCGTCATTCCCCAGTACGAGGTGCCGGTGACCGAGACGCCGGGTCTGGATCCCGCCGACCGCCCGGCGATGAGAGAGATGGTGGCGAGCGGCCTGCTCGACATGCAGCGCCTCGCCGAACTTCCCGTGGCCGAGTTGGTCGAGGCGCTGAACACGCTGACCCGCGACTACGGGGCATGGATCGCGGAGCAGCGCTGCCGCGTCGGCCGGGACGTGGTCGGCTACGACGTGCAAGCTGCCCAGGCGTTGGATCGGTGCCAGGAGATCCAAGCGCGATTGCAGCAGGGCATCGATACACTGAAGAACGACGACAAGGCCCTGGCCGCGTTCCGCTTCGCCAACCGCGTGATGGCATTACAGCGCGTGCGCAGCGTCTATTCTTTGAAGCGGCGTCGGGGAGAGGATCCCGATCTCGGCGAGCTGGAGAAGAGCGAGAGGCCTTCCTGGCGTCCATTCCAGTTGGCGTTCCTGCTGCTGTCGATCCCCTCGTTGGCCGATCCCATGCACGCGGACCGCGTGCAGCCCGTGGAAGCGCACGCCGACCTGCTGTGGTTTCCCACGGGTGGTGGCAAGACCGAGGCCTACCTGGGCGTGGCGGCCTTCGCCATGGCGATCCGAAGGCTGCAGGGCGAGCTCGGCGGCTACGACGGTTCGCGTGGTCTGGCCGTGATCATGCGCTACACCCTGCGGCTGCTGACCTTGCAGCAGTTCCAGCGCGCCACGGCTCTGATCTGTGCGATGGAGAAGCTCCGCCGGGACGCCTTCGTTCAGGGCGACGAGTCCTGGGGGAAAGAGCCCTTCACCATCGGGTTGTGGGTCGGTAACAAGGTGACACCCGGAACGACGGAGGAGAGTCACCAGGCCATCGAAGGTTTCCGTAATCCCGGCAGGCACCGGGCTGGTACGGTATCCCCATTACAGCTCACGAGCTGTCCGTGGTGTGGAACTCCGATCGATCCCGGTAAGAACGTCCACGTCGACGTGCCAAGAAAGCGAACCGTCGTCTATTGCGGCGACAAGAAGAGCAGCTGCCTATTCTCCGAAGGACGGTCCGCCGGACTTCCGCATCCAGGTCTTCCGGTGCTGACGGTGGACGAGGAGATCTATCACCGTCCGCCGACGATGATGATCGCCACCGTCGACAAATTCGCCATGATGGCGTGGCGTGGCCAGGTGCGCACGTTGTTCGGCCGGGTGAGCCAGGAATGCGAGCGCCATGGCCTGCTCTGGCCCGGCTGCGAGTGCAACACCGGCCACCGCGCATCCAAGGGCCTGCCCGCGGCGGCGGTGAAGCCCGTCAGCCTTATCCGGCCGCCGGATCTGATCATCCAGGACGAGTTCCATCTCATCAGCGGCCCGCTGGGCACGATGGTCGGCCTGTACGAATCGGCGGTGGACGAGCTGTGCGGATGGACGCTCGACGGCAAGACGATCAAGCCGAAGATCGTCGCGTCCACGGCGACGGTCCGCAAAGCCAGGGAACAGGTGAACAACGTGTTCATGCGGCGCGTGGCGGTGTTCCCGCCGCATGGCCTGGACGTGGAGGACAACTACTTCTCGGTTCAGCGTCCTATCGATCGGCGGCCTGGGCGTCGCTACCTCGGCGTATGCTCGCCTGGCAGCTCGCGTCCTGCGATGCTGATTCGCGTCTACACCGCCTTCCTCACCGCGGCACAAGCCCTGTTCGAGCGCTTCGGCGAGGTAGCCGACCCATACATGACGATGGTCGGCTACTTCAATTCACTGCGCGAGCTGGGTGGGATGCGACGGCTAGCCGAGGACGACGTCCAGACGCGTTCGTACCGCGTGCAGATGAGCATGGTCGAGCGGCCCGCGCTCGCCCAGCGCAGCATCAGCAACATCCGCGAGCTGACGTCGCGCGTCTCCAGCCAGGACATCCCGAAGTACCTCGACGACCTCGAGGTCAAGTTCAAGGCCACGTTCGATTCGAGTGCGGGTAAGTACGTGACGAGATGGAACGAGGGCGATACCCGCGCCATCGACGTGGTACTGGCGACCAACATGCTGTCGGTCGGCGTCGACGTGAACCGGCTGGGTCTGATGGCGGTGAACGGGCAGCCGAAAGGCACGGCCGAGTACATCCAGGCGACCAGCCGTGTGGGCCGGTCCTTCCCCGGGCTCGTCTGCACGGTGCTCACGTGGGCACGACCGCGCGACCTCTCGCACTACGAGACCTTCGAGCACTACCACGCGACGTTCTACAAGCACGTGGAGGCGCAGTCGGTGACACCGTTCTCGCCTCGTGCCATGGATCGCGGGCTGACCGGCGCGTTGCTGAGTCTGATGCGGCTGGAGTACGCCGACTTCAGCCCGAACGAGGGAGCGGCCGCTCTCGACCGGCCCGACAAGCCCGAGGTTCTCGAAGCCATCGAAGTGCTGAAGAGGAGAGCTTGGAACGTCAGCGAGAACCGCGCTATCGAGGCGCTGGCCGAACGTGAACTGAAGGAACGGGCCGACGAGTGGGCCAGGGAGGCGAATGTCCCAGGACGAACCCTGGCCTACGAGAAACGTGGCGAACGCGCGGCGACGACGGTCGGGCTGATCAAGTCGCCCGGCATCCATGCGTGGGACAACTGGACGGTCCCGATGTCGATGCGCGAGGTCGAGCCTGGCGTGCGGCTAATCATGAACACGGGGCGCCTATCGGACGTTCATGGCTGGAAACCGCGTCCGGTGTCGACTGACGAGGACTGATGATGACCGATCGAACACCCGTGGGCGAGGTTCGGCCGAGCCAATTGTTGTGGACGTATGGACCAGGCGCACTGATCGACCTCCCGAACCTGTCGGTGGTGACGCTGGGCATCGACCAGTGGGAGAAGGACCGCTGTCAGCCGATCCAGGAACCGCGCCTACTCGCCGCCGTTCGCAGGGCCCTCGGGCCGCAGGTGGAGAACCTGCGCGTGCCGCCGTTCCAGAAGAGCGAGCTCGTCGATCCGTGGTCGGCGGAGGCGAACATCGGCGTTCCCGTCCGTCCGTTCCCGCGCTGGATGCGCTGCGTGAAGTGCGGCTTGTTGTCTCCTTTCGATACCGGCCTGTTCGAGATCAAGGAGCATCGATTCCGTCCGGAGCGCACCCGCTTCGTCCACAAGGCCTGTCGCGGCTCCAAGGGCGATCAGCCGGCCAAGGATGCCGACGCGGTCCCCGCGCGATTCCTGTTGGCTTGCCGTAATGGGCACCTCGACGATTTTCCCTGGCATTACTTCGTCCACGGCGGCAACAGCGACTGCAAGGGTACGCTGCGCTTCTTCGAGAGCGGTGCCTCGTTGCAGACCGAGAACCTATGGGTGAAATGCGATGCCTGTGGGGCATCGCGCAGCATGGCGCAAGCTTTCGGCAAGGCTGGGAAGGAAAACCTGCCGAGCTGTCGAGGCAGGCATCCTCATTTGGACCATTTCGACGACGACTGTGACGAAGAGGCGCGGGCCATCCTCTTGGGGTCGACGAACGGTTGGTTTCCGATCACCCTTTCCGCACTCGCCATCCCCCAGGCCAAAGATCCGCTCGCCCAACTGATCCAGGATGGCTGGGAGTTCTTCGACGATCTGGACTCGGAGGCCGCCGTCGCCGTGACGGTGAAGACGCTGAAGAAGACCGGAGTCCTACCGGGCATCGACAAGTATTCGGCCTCCGCCATCTGGGCAGCGATCGAAGCGCATCGCCATGGTGGTGAGCAGGACGTCGTTGGCGATGCCGATATCAAGGGGCCGGAATGGGACGTCCTGACGGCAACCGATCCGCCAACCGATTACCCACACTTCATGAGCAAGAAGGTGGACACGCCGGCCGGATTCGAGAAGTACATCCGCAAAGTGTTGCTGCTGGAACGACTTCGAGAGGTGAATGCCCTGTTGGGCTTCACCCGCGTGGAAGCGCCCGAGGAGTCGAGCGCTCCGGACGCGCGTCCTAAGATGGCGCCTCTCGCCTGTCATAAGCCCGATTGGGTGCCGGCGAGTCAGGTGCATGGCGAGGGCATCTTCATCCAGTTCAGCGAGGAGGCGATACAGGCGTGGGAGGTGCTCGCGGGCGTCCAAGAGGTCAATGAGATGCTCATGGCCGGGCATCGGGGTTGGCGAAACTCGCGCCACCTCGATCCGAACGAAGGCTATCCGGGGATCCGCTATGCCATGCTCCACACGCTGTCGCACTTGCTCATCCGCGAGCTGGCACTCGAATGCGGTTACAACGCGGCGAGCATCCGTGAACGGATCTACGCCGATGCCGAGAATCGACACGCGGGCATCCTCATCTACACGGCGGCGGCCGATTCGGACGGGACGCTGGGTGGCCTCGTCGACCTGGGTAGACCCGAGAACCTCGGCCGACTGGTGCGGCAGGCCCTGAATCGAGCGAAGGTCTGCTCGTCCGACCCGCTCTGCTCGGAGCACGACCCGGGCAAGGATCGCTCGCTCCACGCCGCCGCGTGCCATGCGTGCAGCCTGGTCGCGGAGACCTCCTGCGAGCGGGGCAACCGTTACCTCGACAGGTCTTTGCTGGTGCCGACCCTCGAACGAGGGAGCGCCGCATTCTTCGCCGGGCTGTGACATGGAGAGACTCCTGGAAGCCGTCACGGCCGTGGTCTGTCTCGTTTCGCCGGAGAAAGTGCGGGTGCTGGCAGGCGCGATTCGGAAGATCGAGGAGGCGCAGGCGAATGCCGCCCTGTCGGATGTCGTCGGCACGGCTACGGCCAAAGCCGCCGTCGATCGTCTCGTCGATGCTTGGCGGAGCACGTCGGTCGGTTCCGGCGAGTTGGCTTCGATGCTCCTCGCCGCCGGTCATGCATTCGAGAGCGTGTCGAAGCAGCAGTCGATCGAGCTCGTGTGGACGGGGCCGACGACGCCCTTCGTCTCGGCGCGCCGAACCGAACAGGCGCTGTTGCAGGTCATCGGTGCGGCCAGGCAAACCTTGTTCGTCACCAGTTTCGTGGCCTACGACGTCTCGACCATCGTGAAGGCATTGAACGATGCAAGCACGCGGGGGGTGAGCATATCGATGCTCCTCGAGTCGTCACAGGATCACGGGGGCAGTATCACCTTCGACGTGATCGGCAAGATGAGGGCACTGGTTCCCTCCGCGAAGCTCTACGCCTGGCGGGAGCGAGCAGCCCCGTTCGCGGATGGGCGGGTCCATGCCAAGGTCGCCGTCGCCGACGGCGCCATCTGCTTCATCACCAGCGCCAACCTGACCGGTCATGCCATGGACCGGAACATGGAGGCTGGCATACTGATTACGGGCGGGTCGGTTCCGAAGCTACTGCACGAACACCTGCAGGCGTTGGTCGATACGAAGACGGTGTCTCCAGTCTGAATTTCCGAGGAAGTGCGCGGGGCCGTTCACACAACGGGTTGAAAAGAATCGAGTTGTAGCAGCGGCTCCATGGCGTGAGAAAAAACGGCCTTATGGCGCGCCGAGCGGTGCCCGTAGGGCATCCGTTCAAGTGACTGGTTCTCCCGGAGCAGCGTGAGGGGGGGCGAGTAATTGAACGTTTTTCCGTTTATCTCCAACTGGCTTCTACCACACTGCCGCCCACCCGCCAAGAGCGCTCGATTCCATGGGGCTACGCTCCCGTTTGATCATCCCCAGTCACGCGATGGACAGACCCGGCAACCCTACCATGACGCTTCCGCCGGAACCGAGGTGTTTTGAGTCCGACGCCTTTCCAATACCGGCAAGTGCAGATTCGGCTTGACGCCGCGAACCGGTAGTACAAAAGTGGGTCGCGAGCCGTCTTCGTTGTGTCGAGCTCGTGGGATGGGGGTTACGAGAACCGATGCTACATCGGCCGGTCTGCCCAATGCCCGAATCGAACCGGGCAGACACCGGTTGGAAACATTCGCGGCTTAGACGTACAGCGGCGCCATCTTCCGCCAGGCGTGACCCTGGTGGGCGCGCCCGTCCCAGGTATGGAGGGCGTGGGGGATGCCCTTGGCCCACAGAATCCGGCTCAGGTCGCGGTTGTTGCCGGCGAAGGGATCGTCGCCGCCCACCACGAGCACGATGTCCATGCGCCGCAACGCTTCGAGCCGCCAGTGGCATTCCAGGTTGGGGAGAAAATGCGAGGGCGTGTGGTAGTAGATGGTGTCGTCGTAATAGCCGTCGAACAGGTCGCGGAAGTGTTCCACGCCAAGCGTCAGGTCGTAGCGGCCGGAGAATGCGGCCACCTTGCGGAACAGGTGGGGGTGGCGGAAGGCGATGTTGACGGCGTGGAACGCGCCCAGGCTGCAGCCGTGCGCGATGGTGCAGGGATGGGGGTTCTTTGCGGCCATCAAAGGGAACACCTCATTGAGGACGTATTCCTCGAACCGGACATGGCGCCGGATGCGCTCGGCCGGATGGCGCCAGAAGCAATAGAGGGCTTCGTGGTCGATGCTGTCCAGGCAGAACAGCTGCAGGTGTCCGGCCTCGATCTTGTGCCGCAGGCTTTCCACGAGGCGGAGGTCTTCATATTCGTGGAAGCGGCCGTCCCGGGTCGGGAAGACCAGCACTTTTGCGCCGGCATGACCGAACACCAAGAGTTCCATGTCGCGGCCCAGGCGTTCGGTGTACCAGCGGTGATATTCCCGGTTCATAGCGGTTCGAAAAACGCCGCGATGGCGGCGGACAGCGATCGGTCCTGTTCCGGTTTGCGCGGATGGTCGAAATGCCCCGCGTCCAGCACCAACAGCTCTTTCGGCCCGGCGAGGGCGTTGTAGATGGCGAACTGACCGGGCGGCGCGACCGCCGGGTCGAACAGGGCGGCGGCGACGTGCACCGGGATGCCGACGAACTGTGCTGCGTTGGCGGCATCGTAATAGGCCAAGGTTGCCGCCACGTTACCGTGTGAAGACCGATACCGCCGGACCGATTCTCCGCTGCCGACGGTCGGCAGCGTCAGCCGCAGCGGCTGGTGGCCGAAGGTCGGCACGTTGAGATGGGCCCGGCGGATGCGCGGCTCCCACGGCAGGCCCAGCGCGCCGATGCCGCCGCCGAAGCTGATGCCGAGGTAGCCCACGCGGCCTTCCGTCTCGGGAAACAGTTCGAGCAGGACGCTGACGGCCAGCCAGAGGTCCTCGACGCAGCCGCCGAGGACGTAGCGGTCGCGGTCCTCGATGCCGCACAGCACATGCCGGTCCGGAGTGTCGGGAATGCCGGAACAGCGGCTGCGGGAGAGGCCACGGAAGCAGGGAAACAGGACGGCGGCGTCGTCGAAGGGGAGATCGAGATCGGGGCCGCTGCGGCCACCGTAGCCGTGGCCGACCACGAAGCCCCGGTTGATCCGCCCATGCTCCGGGATCAGCGCCCAGCCGCCGATGTCGATCGCGCCGGTCGAGCGGTAGCCGAGGTCGAATGCCTGGAAGCGCGGATGGCTCCAGCCGCAGCGGCGGAGCTCCGGCCTGGGCGCGACGTTCCTGGCGTCGTCGTACCGCGCCGACCAGAATGCGGCGAAGTCCTCCGGCGGGTCGGGCGGTTCCAGCCGGAGCAGCTGGTCGAGGGAAAACCCGTAGGTCGGATCGAACGGGTAGCAATGGCTGAAAGGCATGGTTTCCGGCGCGGTGGGGGAGCGGGGTCAGCGCCCGCTGCTCCCCGGTGGACGCGCCCGGCGCCGCAGTTCGTCGGCCAGCGTGCGGACGTGCGGTTCGCCGAGCAGGGTGTAATGGTTGCCGGGCACTTCCACGACGTCGATTTCTTCCGCCAGTCCATTCCAGCCGAGCAGCGGATCGTCCAGGGCGGTGGCGGCCTGCTGGCGGGCGCGGAACAGCGTGAGGGTGCCGGGATAGAAGCCGGGTACGTAGCGGTGGGCGGCCTTGACGTTCGCGGCTTTCATCTTCTCCAGCGGGCGTACGCCGGCCCGGCCGGGCGCCAGCCGCGCGTCGAGGCACCGTTTCGCCCACTGCATCTTGTCGCACAGGAACCGCAGCTTGTCCGCGGTGCCGAGTTTCAGGAAATGGACGGTGAGACGGAGCAGCTTGGTGCCGAAACCGGGGGCGTCCGCCGCGCGGTTCCAGTTGTCGAAATTCGCCACCAGCGCGACCTCGTCTCCCATGGCGTGGAGCTGGCGGGCCATTTCGAAGGCGATGATGCCTCCCATGGAGTGGCCGCCGATCCAATACGGCCCTTTCGCCTGGACGGCCTTGATTTCCGAGATGTAGAGGCGGGCCAGGCACTCGACGTCGGCGCCGATCAAGGCGTCCTCGCCTTCATCCATGCCGGGCGACTGGATGCCGTAGACGTTGAAGTCGGCTTTCAGTAATTCAGCCAGGGCGTGATACCAGTGCACGCTGCCGCCCACGCCGTGGACGAGGAAAAGCGCGGGCCCCCCGGCGGCCTCCAGGTTCAGGGGAACGATGTGGGTGTGCGGAGTCTCCGTATCGCCTCTGCCGTCGATGAGCGCCGCCAGTTGTTCGACCGTCGCGGCCCTCGCCAGGGCGGCGAACGAAAGCCGTCGGCCGCAAACGAGTTCGATGCGGGTGAGGAGTTGGAAGGCGCGCAGGGAATCGCCGCCCATGGTGAAGAAGTTGTCCCGGATGCCGATCGAACGTGCCGGGAAGATTTCCTGGAAGATCCCGGCGAGTTTCCGCTCGGTGTCATTGCGGGGGGCGTCGGTGCGGCCGGCTGCCGGGGCTGGCACTGCCGGGTCGGGCAGTGCCTCGCGGTCCAGCTTGCCACCCGGCGTGAGCGGAAATTCCGCCATGGCTACGAAGGCTTGAGGGATTTCGTGCTCCGGTAGGGTGGCCCGCAGGAACGCCTCCAGTTCGTTGGCGTCGAACCGGCGTCCCTGTGCCGGAACGACGTAGGCGGCGAGGTATTTCCCGCCCGCCGTTTCGAGCGCCTTCACCGCGGCCTGGGCCACGCTCTCATGACGCTCGATCGCTGCTTCGATTTCGCCCGGTTCGACGCGGAAGCCGCCGATCTTGACCTGATTGTCGCTGCGTCCCAGGAAATACAACTGGCCGTCCGCGCCATAACGCACCAGATCGCCGGTACGGTACATCCGGGCTTCGGGGTCACCGACGAACGGCTCGGGGACGAAGGCCGCAGTGGTGAGTTCGGGACGCCGCAGGTAGCCTTTAGCCACCCCGGCGCCGCCGATGTACAGTTCGCCCGGGACGCCGATGGGCACCGGTTTCAGGTGGCGGTCGAGCACATACAGCCGGACGTTGTCGATGGGCCGGCCGATCGGAGGATCGGTGAGAGGCAGACCGGAGGGTAAAGGCGACGGCTGATACACCGTTGCAGTGACCGTCGTCTCCGTCGGTCCGTAGCTGTTGAGCCAGGTGACGCGGGCTGCGCCGGGCAGCCGGTTCCAGGCCTCCAGCATGGCGCCGGAGGCCTTTTCCCCGCCGACCACCGTCAGTCTCAGCTTGGCTGGCAGTACTCCGCCGCTTGCGGTGAGTCCGCGTACCAGTTCGTTCCAGAATGCCGTGGGAATGTCGAACACAGTGATGCCTTCGCGGTCGGCCCAGTCCAGGAATTCGTGCACCGAATGACCCTGGCTCTCGTCGCGGAATACGACCGTGCCACCGGCGTACAAGGTCGGGTAAATCTCCTCCACGCAGATGTCGAAACTCAGGGAGGCATACTGCAGGACCCGGTCTCCCGGCGCCAGGTCGTAGCGGCGACGTATCGCCGCGCACAGGTTGACGATGCCGCGATGCGTGACCATCACGCCCTTTGGCTGGCCCGTCGAACCGGAGGTATACATCAGATAGGCGATGTCGTCCGGCCCGGCCGGGCATGGCGGCGCTTCGTCCAGGCCGTCGCCATCGGTTGCCCGGTCGGCATCCAGTCTCAGCAGTTCGATGCCGGGAAGGCGAAGCGCATCGGCCAGGGCGTTCCGGGTCAGTACGATCCGGGCGCCCGAGTCCTCGAGCATGTAGGCGAGCCGGTCTTCGGGATAGGCGGGGTCCAGCGGCAGGTAGGCGCCGCCGGCTTTCAGCACGCCGAAGAGGGCGACCGCCAGTTCGCAACTGCGGTCGAGCAGCAGGGCGACCACGGAACCGGGCCCCACGCCTTCGTTCAGCAAAAACGCCGCCAGGCGATTCGAGCGCCGTTCCAGCTCGCCGTAACTGAGACGTTGGTTTCCTCTCTGGACTGCGATGGCATCGGGCGTGTGGCGTGCCTGCGCGGAGAAAAGCTCACCCAGGGTGACCTGAGGGTAATCGGCACGCGTGTCGTTCCATTCCACCGTGAGGCGCCGCAGCTCGTCGTCGGGAAGAGTGCGGAGGTCCGCGAGTCTGCCATCGGTGCAGGCCGTCAGGCTTTCGAGGATCGTCAGGAGTTGTTGCAGCATACGCTCGACCGTGTCGTCCTCGAACAGGCGACGGTCGTATTCGATCTTCAGCAGCAGGCCGTCGGCGAGGTAGCCCGCCAGGATGAGGTGGTCGGTCTGTTCTTTCAATTCGAACTGGCGCTTGTCCCAGTCGCCACCCCGGGACTTCACCACGTGGTAGTTCTCGAAAACCACGATGGTGGTGAACAGTGGCATGCCGGACGGCAGGCCGCTCCAGGCGTGGATGCAGGCCGGCGGAGTGTGTTCGTGGGCGCGCACGCTCAGGTGCTGGCGCCGAAGCTCGCGGATGAATTCGGCGACCGGTCTGGCAGGGTCGATCTTCAGGCGCACCGGGGTGGTGTTGATGATCGGGCCGACGATGGCCTCGCCCCCGGGGACGGATTTCCGGCAGGAACGCGTGGCACCGAACACCACGTCGTCGAGTCCGCTGTGACGCGCGATCAGCAGACCCCAGGCGGCCTGAACCAGGGTGTTGAGGGTGACCTCCTGTTTTTTGGCGAGCGCCTGCAATGCCTCGTAGAGCGCCGGAGGCGCCCAGGCCTGAACCAGTCCGCCGGTATGGGCGGGCGACAGGAGCCGCGGCTCGGATCGGGCGCTCAGGACGCGGTTGGGTTCATGGAAATCCGCCAGCAGCTCGCGCCAGTAGCTTCCGCTCGCCGCGAAATCCAGCGAGTCCAGCCAGCCGATGTAGTTGCGGTAGGGCGTCGGTGGTGGCAGCGCCGGCTCGTGGCCGTCACGCAGCGCCTGGTAGATCCGGAACAGTTCTTCCATGATGATGAGCCGCGCCCGCCCGTCCAGCAGCGCATGGTGGTAAGTCCACACCGCCCAGTGTTCGTCTTCGCCGGTTCGGATCAGGCTCAAACGGTGGAGAGGCGCCCGCGCCAGGTCGAAGCCCCGCAGTCTGTCCTCGGCGAGAAAGGTCTCGAACCGGCTTTCCTGCTCCTTCCGTGCCATTCCGCGCCAGTCGAAAGCGGCCCAGGGCATCGTCACGGCGGGTTCGACCCGTTGCATCGGCGTTTCCAGGTGCTGCCAGAGGAACGCCGTCCGCAGGATGTCATGGCGGGCGACCAGGCGGGTCCATGCCTCCCGGTAAGCGTCTTCGTCGAGGTTCTCGCGGGTTCGCAAGACCAGCTGCTGGATGTAGGTGCCTTCCCGCTGGTCGAACAGGGTCGCCGAGAGCATGTTTCCCTGCATCGGCGAGAGCGCATAACAATCCGGCATGCTCTGCTCCTTGACGTCTTTTTCCATCGTGCCGAGGATCCTTTTCAGATTGGCTTCAACGTGCGTAAGTATTGGGCGATTTATAAGACATTCATGGGGCCGGTGAAAGCCGGTACCGTGTGATTTCCGCAAAAGGCGTGGATTCGCTGTATCATTTCCGATTTGAAACCTCGTAGATCCGAATCGTGGGTACAATCCGGACCGATGGCGGCGAATGGCCGAATCGGCATTCTTATCAAACAACGGTTGATTTCATGAAGGGGAAATTTTCATTGGTACTGGTGCTCGCGCTGCTGGCAGCGTGCGCCGGCAAGGAGCAGAGCGATCTGCGCGAAGCATTGCTGGCCAAGCTCCAGGACGACAGCGATCTCAAGGACTACAATCTCGATCCGGGTGAAATCGCGGACTGTGTGGTCAACGATCTCACGGACGATCTGCCGGGCTTCCCGGGCGATCCGCGGCGCAAGCAATACCTGACGGCCTATGCCCGGTTCTATTCGGTGAAAGGCTCGGGTGATTTCGAGAAAGTGGCCGAGGAGTACAAGGACCTGTTCGGTTCGGTCAAGGCCGCCCATCAGGCGGCCCTGCGTATGACCGACTACATCATGACCTGCATGGGGCAGGCGATCGAACGCAGCGGACCGACGGAACGATGACGGCGGTGAGCGCATTGCGTCCGGCCGGCCCGGAGGCCGTGGCGGCATACGTGGATGGCCTGGCGCGGCGCGCCCGGGAGGTGGGCCGGATCCTGAGCCGGGCCGAGACGGCCGCGAAGAACCGGGCGCTGCTGGCGATCGCCGCAGCGCTCGAGGAATCGGCGGACGCCTTGATCGAGGAAAACCGCAAGGACCTCGAGGCCGGCGCGGCCAAGGGTCTGGACCGGGCCCAGCTCGAGCGGCTGGGGATCGACGCCAAACGGGTCCAGACCATGGCCGTGGGCCTCAGGGAGATCGCCGCGCTTCCAGACCCGGTGGGTGAGATCAGCGGGCTGACCTACCGGCCTTCCGGCATCCAGGTCGGGCGGATGCGGGTGCCGCTGGGTGTCATCGGCATCATCTACGAATCCCGTCCCAATGTCACCGCCGATGCGGCTGGGCTGTGCCTGAAGTCCGGCAACGCCTGCATCCTGCGGGGCGGCTCGGAGGCAATCCATTCCAACAGAGCCATCGCGGCCTGTATCCGCCGGGGCCTGGAAGCCGGCGGCCTGCCGGCCGATGCGGTCCAACTCATCGAGACCACCGACCGGGCGGCCGTCGGTGCGCTGCTGGCTGCGGACGAGTACGTGGACATCATCGTGCCGCGCGGCGGGCGTTCGCTGATCGAACGGGTCGTGGCGGAGTCGCGGATCCCGGTCATCAAGCATCTGGACGGTATCTGCCACGTCTACATCGACGACGGCGCGGATTTGGCCAAGGCCCGCCGCATCGCGATCAACGCCAAGACCCAGCGCTACGGGGTCTGCAATGCCATGGAGACCCTGCTTGTCGCCGCCGCCATCGCGCCGGCGGTCCTGCCGGATCTGGCCGCGCTCTACCGGGACAAGGGTGTCGAATTGCGCGGCTGTCCCGAAACTTGCCGCCTCGTGCCGGACTGCGTGCCGGCGACCGAGGCGGACTGGGACACGGAGTATCTGGCCCCGATCCTGGCGGTCCGCGTGGTCGCCGGGCTGGACGAGGCGATCGAGCACATCCACCGCCATGGCTCGGGCCACACCGACGCCATCGTTACCGAGGATTACGGCCGTGCCCGCCGCTTCCTGCGGGAGGTCGATTCGGCATCGGTCATGGTGAACGCCTCGACGCGTTTCGCTGACGGGTTCGAGTACGGTCTGGGGGCGGAGATCGGCATCAGCACCGACAAGCTCCATGCCCGCGGACCGGTCGGCCTGGAAGGGCTGACCACCCAGAAATTCATCGTGCTGGGTGACGGCCACGTCCGGATCTGAGGCGGCACAAGGGATGATCGGCATTTACGGCGGCACTTTCGATCCGGTCCATTACGGGCATCTGCGGGCGGCGCTGGAGGTCCGGGAGGACTTGGAGCTGCGCGAACTGCGCTTCCTGCCGTGCCACCAGCCGCCCCACCGTCCGCCGCCAGTGGCCGACCCCCAGACCCGCCTGCGCATGCTGGAGATCGCGCTGGCCGACGCCGACGGCGGTTTCGTTCTCGATACCCGCGAGCTGGACCGCGGCGGGCCGTCTTACATGGTCGATACCTTGAGCTCGATACGCAAGGAGACCGGCGACGAGCCGCTCTGTCTCATCCTCGGTCTCGATGCGTTCCTCGCGCTTCCGGCCTGGCACCGCTGGCGCCGGCTGTTTTCTCTGGCGCACATCGTGGTGCTCCAGCGCCCCGATTACGACATCGAATATGCCGAAGATCTGAAGCATTGCGTCGAGGAGCGGCAGGTGACGGACCCGACGCAGCTCGCGGCTCAGCCGGACGGGATGATCTATTTCCTGGAAGTGACCCAGCTCGCCATCGCCTCCACGTCGATCCGCCGGATGCTGCGGGAAGGGCGCAGCGCCAAGTACCTGTTGCCGGACGCGGTGCTCGAACTGATCCATCGGGAATCGCTTTACGCCAAGTGAGATCGTTTCAGTCATGCAGGAACCTGTAATCCAGACTCCCTACCAGCGCCTCGGCGGCGAAGCAGTGCTGCACGAACTGGTCGAACGCTTCTACGGCTACATGGACGAGCTGCCGGAGGCGGCGCCGATCCGGGCGATGCATGCCGACGACCTGTCCGGTGCCAAGTCCAAGCTGTTCAAATTCCTGTCCGGCTGGCTGGGAGGACCGGACCTGTTCGTGCAGGAGTTCGGCCATCCGCGTCTGCGGGCGCGGCATTTCCCGTTTTCGATCGGCGTACCCGAGCGCGACCAGTGGCTCTTGTGCATGCGCAAGGCACTCGACGACATCCCGCTGGACGGCCCGTTCCGCGAAGCCTTGTACGAGGCACTGGCACGCACCGCCCATCACATGATCAACCGCGAAGATTGAATCACCCCCGATGCGTCTGACCTCTCAAGAGTTTCTGGACTGGGATTGCAAGAAGATCACCCTGCTCGGCATGTCGGGGACGGGTAAGACCACCTTGGCCAACAAGCTGCCGAAACGGACCTGGTTCCATTATTCCGGCGACTACCGGATCGGTACCCGCTATCTCGATGAGCCGATCCTGGACAACATCAAGCGCCAGGCGATGGAGGTGCCGTTCCTGCGCGACCTCCTGATGTCGGATTCGATCTATATCTGCAGCAACATCACGGTGGACAATCTCGCGCCCATCTCGTCCTTCCTGGGCAAGCTCGGCGACCCGGCGCAAGGTGGCCTGCCGTTGAAGGAATTCAAGCGGCGGCAGGCGCTGCACCGGCAGGCCGAGATCGCGGCGATGCGGGACGTGCCGGAATTCATCGAGAAAGTGCGCGAGATTTACGGTTACCAGCATTTCATCAACGATGCCGGCGGCAGCGTGTGCGAATTGGACGATCCGGAAACCCTGGAGACACTGGCGAAAAACACGCTGATACTCTACATCCGCACCAGCCCGGAACTGGAACAAATGCTGGTCGAACGGGCCGCGCGTGACCCCAAACCGCTGTATTACCGGGAGGCCTTCCTGGACGAACATCTGCCGGTTTTCCTGAAGGAAAAGGGTTACCCCTCGGTCGAGGCCATGCCGCCCGACGAATTCGTGAGCTGGGTGTTTCCGTACCTTTTCAAATCGCGGCTGCCGCGCTACCAGGCCATCGCCGACCGCTACGGCTACACCGTGGACGTCGGGGACGTCGCCCGGGTGCGGGACGAGGGCGATTTCTTGCGGCTCGTGGCTTCGGTCCTGGGCGGCTGAGGGAGGGGGTGTCATGCCGCTGGTTGCACACACCGATCTGCCCACCTTCCAGCGTCTGCGCGAGGAGGGCCAGGACGTCCTCAGCGTCGAACGCGCCGCCCGGCAGGACATCCGTGAGATGCACATCGGTCTTCTGAACATGATGCCGGATGCCGCCCTGGAAGCTACCGAGCGGCAGTTCTTCCGGCTGGTGGGGGGGGCCAATCCGATCGTGCAGTTCCACATGCATCCGTTCACCATCGAGGGATTGCCGCGGGGAGACCAGGCGGCGGAGCACATCGCCCGCTATTACGAGAGCTTCGACCGTATCCGCGAGGAGGGCCTCGACGGTCTGATCGTGAGCGGGGCCAACGTCACCCAGCCACATCTGCAGCAGGAAGCGTTCTGGCAGCCGCTGACCGAGGTGTTCGACTGGGCCCGCAGCAACGTCACTTCGATCCTGTGCTCGTGTCTCGCCACCCATGCCCTGTTCCAGTACAGCTACGGCGTGGAGCGCACCCATCTCGGTTTCAAACGCTGGGGCGTCTATTCGCACCGGGTGGTCGAGCCGCTGCATCCCCTGGTGGCGGACATCAACACCCGCTTCGACGTGCCGCATTCGCGCTACAACGAAATCTTCCGCGAGGACATGGAGGCCGCGGGGCTGCGGGTCCTGGTCGAGAGCGAGGAAGCCGGGGTGCACCTCGCGGTGAGCCCGGACCTGTTCCGCGTCATCTACTTCCAGGCCCATCCGGAATACGACACCGTGAGTCTGCTCAAGGAATACAAGCGCGAAATCCTGCGTTACTTTTCCGGCGAGCGCGAGGACTACCCGCCCTTTCCTGAACACTATTTCTCGCTCGAAGTGGGCGCGGCGCTCAATGACTACGGCCAGGCGCTGCGCAGCGCCCGCCGGGCGGGCAGGGCGCCGCCACCGTTCCCGGAGGAATTCGTGCTACGGCACCTGGACAACACGTGGCGCGATACCGCCAAGGCAGTGTTCAACAACTGGCTGGGCAAAATCTACCAGATCACCGACCAGGACCGCCGCAAGCCCTTCATGGCTCACATCGATCCGGACAATCCGCTGGGACTGGCATAGGGGTGTCGAACGCATGTCCCATGGAAGGCAGGGGCCGATGCGTGCGCAGCCGCCACCAGCCCGCCAGCAGGCTGCCGATGATGGAATGGAAGCTGGCGGAAATCGCCGAAGGGATGGGTGCCAGCGCCATGCCTGCGAAATTGGCCTTGGCCAGCACGGTGGCGAGCCCCGAGTTCTGCATGCCAACCTCGATGGCGATGGTGCGGACGACCGCGTCGCGGTAGCCGAGCACCCTGGCGAAGACGTAGCCCAGACCGAATCCGCCGACGTGCAGCAAGGCGACGGCGCCGAACAACTTGAGTGCGGCGGATTTGATGACGTCGGCATTGGCGCCGATGATACTGGCGCAGATGAAGGCGATGAAGATCACCGACACCAGCGGCGTCACCGGGCTGACGGTGCGCACCAGCCGCGGCGCATAGCGGTTCAGCAGGAGGCCGGCGGTGACGGGCATGACGATGACCTGCAAGGTGTTCAGGAAGATGCCCCAGCCGTCCACCGGCGTGTAGGCGCCCGCCAGGAGCTTGACCAGCAGCGGGGTCATCACCACCGCGGTGAAGGTCGACACCATGGTCAGCAGCACGGACAGCGCCACGTCGGCGCGGGCGATGTAGCTCACCACGTTGGACGCCGTCCCACAGGGGCAGCAGGCCACCAAGATGAGTCCTACCGCCAGTTCCGGTTCGAGCGCCAATCCATGCGCGATCGACCAGCCGAGGAACGGCATGATGCCGAAATGCGCGACGGTGCCGGCGATGATGATTCGCGGCATCCTGGCCACCCGGTGGAAGTCGTCGAAAGTGAGCGTGATGCCCATCCCAAGCATGATGATCGACAGTCCCCAGACGATCATCGGGCCGGTGAACCAGGTGAACCAGGCGGGGAAATACAGCGCCAGCCCCGAGCACAGCAGCACCCAGACCGGAAACAGGTTCGCAAGTGAATTGCAGATTCGAAGCATCGTCGGAAGCCGTGAAAGACGAACCGCGAAGTTTACAAGTTATCGCCGCCGCTTGTACCGGATACACCGAAATCCATGACGCGGCGCTCCCTCTCCCGCCGGGACGAATCTGCCGGGAGCAGATTTCACGCGGCACCTCCCTATGCCGCCTCCTTTGGGCGCTACGGGTGCAAATCGGCTTTCCTGCCGATTCGTGCATTTACCCGAAGGGTGCCGGGCAGGATAGCCCGGCATGATTGGGCGAGGCGAGGGCCATCAAAACCGGCCCGCCCAGCAAAGCCCGGGCACAGGAACATGACGGCGCCCGGGAACGTCGCCGACTTCTTGCACATCAGCGTGCCGCGGCAACGCCTGGAGCTGATCGAAGCGGGGAAGGTGGTGGCCCACTACCGCGTATCCACCGCGAAAAACGGCGTCGGCGAAAAGCGCGGCTCGGAATGCACGCCGCGCGGCTGGCACCGGGTCCGCGCCAAGATCGGCGCCGGTCTGCCGGCAGGGGCCGTGCTGGTCGGACGCCGGCCCACCGGCGAAATCTACACGCCTCTACTCGCCGCCCGCCATCCCGGCCGTGACTGGATCTTGAGCCGCATCCTCTGGCTGGGTGGCCTTCAGCCCGGCTTCAACCGCTACGGCGAAGTCGATACCGCCTGGCGATACATCTACATCCACGGCAGCCCGGATGACGGCGTCGACGGCACGCCCCAGTCCCATGGCTGCATCCGCCTCACTTCCGCCGACGTCATCGATCTGTTCGACCGGGTTCCCGTGGGTGCGCTGGTTTATGTCGATGCAGGAGCGTAGGGGACACCGCACGCGAGCCGCCGGATCCGCCGAGGATCACTGCGGCGGCCAGGGCTGCTGGTTGTTGGTCACCCCCCAGGGACCGGTGCAGACGCTGCCCATGTTCTGAAGGGGCGGCGCGCAGCAGGCCGGCGTGACGGCGTCGGTGTAGGGCTGATTCTCATTGACCGTTATCAGGCACTCGTTGGTCCCGGTTTTCCGGGCCGTCACCGTGGAAATCTCATAGGTCTCGATGCCTTTTCCGTAGACGGGCGGGTTCTGCGACAGGACGCACTGGTCGGAAATCATGAACTGGGCGCCCGAATTGTCCGGATTCTGTGGCGGTCCTTTCTGGACCGGCAGGTTTTCCGAGGTCCAGTACCAGTTGTTCACCTGCAGGCCGAGGCCGGGATAGGCGGAATAATCGCCCTGGAAGGTGACCGAGCCGCCTCCGGGCTGGACGACCTGCTGTCGTCCGCCGGAGGTGAATATGGTCACGGTGTTGCCATTGGGACAGGGAGAGCTCTTGCTCAGGTTGTTCTGGACCGTGATCTTGTTCGGAGTGGCGCCGGTCTGGCCCAGTGCGGGCAGTTTACTGGTGCCCGGACAGAGCGTCACGAGGTAGCCGGTGCCGGCCGGGCAGGCGACCTGCTTATTGTCTACGGGATACTGGTACGCGTCCGGACACGAGACATCCGTGCAGGTGAGACCCGGCCCGCCTTGCGGAAACGTGCAGCCGGCGCCGGTGCTCATGGTCACGCCGATCGGAACGTTGAAAAAGATGTTCGCGGTCGCGGTCACGCAATCGTCGGGATTGGCGCCGGAAGCGCTGCACAAGGTGGGAGGAGAGGTAGGACCCGAGCCGAAATTCGTGCTGAGATCGACGAAATCCTGATTGTTCTTGGTGCCCCCGTTCGGGGTGATCTCGAAAGTCGTACCGAAGGTCTTGTCGTAATTCATTTGCGAACCGCAGCACGGGGTCGCGGACGTGGTGGTGCACTGTCCCGCCGCCGCATTCGTGGGCTGGCAATAGGCCGCATAAACCAGGTTGTCGTTGCCGGGAGTGTTGTCCATCCACATGTAGCCCATGCGCTGCCCCGCGGCCTGTATGTCCGTCCACTTGCCGCATTGCACCTGGGCGCATTGGGCATCGGTGGTGATCGGCGCGAACATGAAGGTGTTGGGCGTGTTCTGGCCCAGGCCCCCGCCGGCGGCGGTCGGATAAGAGATGCTGTCATACGGCTGCAGCGTCGTGCCGTTGATCGTGCTGCTGGTGGGCGACATGATCTTCATGGGCTGGGTACAGTTGTTGTAGAGGATGAGTTGGCCCGGCACCGGCTCGGGCGGGGTTCCCGCAACCATGCCGCGCACTTCGGCCACCGTCTGCCAGACCTCTTGCTCCAACGGTGACTGTGCGCCGGATTCGGTGTCGCCGACCGCGGGGCAGCCTTCGGCCGATAGCTTCAGGGCCGCCCGGTAGCTTTTTTTTGTAGGCGTCGTCGCAGGCTTTACGGATGTGCTCGTTCCTGGCCGGATCCTGACCTCTGGCCAAGGCGGCCTCGGCGTTCATCAGGCAATGCAGGTATTCGCCGACAAGCCGGTAGAGTTTCACCTGACATTGCGTTTGCCGCGAGTGTGCCGGTGTCTGGGCCACCGGAAGGAGCAGCAGCAGGCCGTAGGTGACGGGGCGGAGGCTGGCACGGCACAGGTTCGGGATGCGTTTCATGGTCGATCTCTCCCAGGGGCGTTATGCGTTCTTCGGAATCCAATCATCCGCTCATCTGTCCCAATCCGGGGAGGACCGTGGCATTGCCGACGCGGCAGTTGATCGCCGTGGCACTGAAGACGGGGGACGGTTGTCATTGTGATCTCGTCGGGCGGAAGAGTCTATCTCCGCGCCGAAAAACCGGTCGCCGAGTCTGACCTCCACCGTCCCCGCCGCGGCTGAACGGCTGCGGCCGCTCGGGTATGCTTTGGACTTTTTGGCAGGAGATGGCGGATGGCCGGGCGGCACATATTCAAGGAACTCTACGTCCAGGTGATCCTGGCGGTCATCGTCGGCGTGGCGCTGGGCGTGGCTTGGCCGGAGCTGGGGGTGAAGCTGAAGCCTTTGGGCGACGGCTTCGTCAAGCTCATCAAGATGATGATCGCGCCGATCGTGTTTCTGACGGTGACGCTGGGGATCGGCAAGGTCGGCGATCTGCGCAAGATCGGCAGTGTCGGGCTGAAGGCGCTGATCTACTTCGAAGCGCTGACGACCGTGGCGCTGCTGATCGGTCTGGTCGTGGTCAACCTCCTGCAACCGGGGGCCGGTATCCACGCCGATCCCAAGACCCTGGATGCCGCGGCGATCGGCCAATACACGGGTGGCGCCAAGGCGCTGAGCGGCGTGGACTTCGTGCTGAACATCATTCCCTCCAGCGCAGTCGATGCCTTCGCCAAGGGCGACATCCTGCAAGTGCTGCTGGTCTCGGTGCTGTTCGGCGTCGCCATGAGCAGGCAGGGCGAGCGCGGCAAGCCGGTGCTGGATGTTCTGGAACGGGTGTCGGAAGCCTCGTTCGCCACCATCGGCCTCATCATGCGGGCGGCCCCGGTGGGCGCATTCGGGGCGATGGCGTTCACGATCGGCAAATACGGACCGGACACCCTGCTGTCGCTGGGCAAGCTGATGGGCGGAGTCTATATGACCTGCGCTTCCTTCGTGGTCCTGGTGCTGGGGGCCGTGGCGAGAGTTTCCGGTTTCAGCCTGTGGCGGCTGCTGAAGCTCATCAAGGAAGAGCTGTGGCTGGTGCTGGGCACTTCCTCATCGGAAGCCGCCTTGCCTCGCCTCATGGAAAAACTGGAAGGCGCTGGCTGCCCGCGCTCGATCGTCGGGCTGGTGGTGCCGACCGGCTATTCCTTCAACCTGGACGGGACGGCGATCTACTTGACGATGGCGGCGGTGTTCGTAGCCCAGGCGACGGATACGCCGCTGACCCTCGGGCACCAACTCACCCTGCTGGCGGTGCTGCTGCTGACCTCCAAGGGCGCGGCGGCCGTGACCGGGGCCGGCTTCATCACCCTGGCGGCCACGCTGTCCTCGCTGGACGTGGTGCCGGTAACGGGGCTGGCGCTGCTGCTCGGGGTGGACCGGTTCATGTCGGAGGCGCGGGCGCTCACCAACCTGATCGGCAACGCCGTCGCCACGCTGGCCGTCACCCGCTGGGAGCGGGCGGCCGAAGACACCGGGAACGGTGTCTGGACGCCGCGATCAGTGCTTGCCCCGGGTGCCGCGCCAGATCGCGACGAGTAGCCAGGTCGCCATGGCGCTGGCGCCGACGTAACCCAGCAGTCCGAACGCCGGCAGTCCCCACAGCGTGGGGCCGCCTTGCACCGTCATCACGATGGCTGAAGCGATGATCAGCGCCGAGGCCACCAGGCCGAGGCTGAGCCAGCCCAACGCCCGCTCCACCTGCCAGCCCAGATGGTCGAGCCGGGCCAGGTCGATGTTGAGCTTGAGCGCGCCTTTCTGCACGGCGCGCGACACCCGCCGCAGCTCGGTCGGCAGGCCGGCGACCATGTCCAGGGCATGCAGGGTGTTGCGCCAGGCATTGCGGGCGATCTTCTCGGGGTCGTAGCGCTCCTTCAAGCTTTTTTCGATGAAAGGAGCGGCCTGGGCGAAGATGTCGAAGTCCGGATCGTTCTGTTTGCCGATGCCGTCCAGGGTGATGAGCGCCCGAAACAAAAGGGTCAAGTCCGGCGGCAGCGCCAGCCGGTGCTGTCGCATGAGCTGGGTCAGGTCGGTCAGCATCTGGGTCAGGCTGAGCTGCCTCAAGGTGGCGCCGTGATAGTCGTCGATCAGGTTGTCCATGTCGGCAACCAGGAGGTCGGGATCGACGTTGACCGTGGCCGCCCAGTCCAGCAGGACATCCGCCGCCGTCTGCGCATCGCGTCCCACGATGGCCGACAGCAGATCGACCAGTTGGTGGCGGCGCAGCTCCGGCAGCCGGCCCACCATGCCGAAATCCAGGAAGGCGATGCGGTTGTTCGGCAGATAGAGCAGGTTGCCGTGGTGCGGATCGGCGTGGAAGAAACCGTCCAGCAGGATCATCTTGAGCATGGCATCGGCCCCCACTCGGGCCAGGGTACGCTGGTCGAGATCCGCCGCACGGACGGCATCCAAATCCATGGCATCGATGCCTTCGATGTAGTCCATGACGCAGACCCGCTCCCGCACGTACTGCCAGTGGACCCGAGGAATGACGATCCGGGGATCGGTGCGGAAGTTCGCCGCCAGCCGGTCGGTGTTTCGGCATTCGTTGATGAAGTTCAGCTCACGGTGGATCGAAAGCCCGAACTGGTGCACGATTTCGGAAGGGCGCAGGTAATCGAGCTCGGGGAACTCGAACTCGATCAGTTTGGCCAGCTTCGCCATCAGGCGCAGGTCCGCGTCGATGGTCTTGGTGATGCCAGGACGGCGGATCTTGACCACCACCTCTTCACCGGTCAGCAGCCTTGCCCGATGGACCTGGGCGATCGATGCGGCGGCGATCGGGCGGACGTCGAATTCTGCGAACACCTTGTCGACGGGCGCTCCCAGGTCTCTTTCCAGTTGCCACCGCAGGGATTCGAAGGGGAGGGGCGGCACCCGTCGCTGGAGGTGACTCAGTTCCTCGATCCATTCCGGCGGTAGCAGATCGACGCGGGTCGAGAGAATCTGGCCGAGCTTGATGAAGCTCGGTCCCATTTCCTCCAGCGCGTGGCGCATCCGGGCCGGCAGCGAGAGCTGCGCCTGCTCCTCGGCGTACTTCCAGGACAGCGATTTTCCGGCCTTTTCCAGCACCCGGTGAATACCGAGCCGGTGGACGGCCTCGCCGAATCCGAACCGGACCAGGACCGAGGCGATCTCGTGCAGGCGGACGAAATCGCGGAGCGTGTTGAATGTTTCGACGAGCATGGGGCGATGCCAGGGGGACGAACTGGCGCAGTGTAGCTCAAGCGGCCACGGTCAGGTTTTCGAACTGGGCGAACCACTGCCCGGTGCCGAGCGGTGAGGTCGGGTCGTAGTACAGGGACTGCATCTTCAGATGGCCATGCGGGCCGAGTTCCGGGCCGGGCACCAGGGTGCGGAAGCCTTCGCCACCGAGCAGCTGGTGGGTGATGGTTTGGAACAGCCGGCACAGGCGGCCGTTGCGGACCATGGTGTCGAGCATGCGGGGGCCGGCAATCAGGTAGAGGGAGCGGTAGCCCAGGGCGTCGAGTTGATCGACCAGGGTGTCGCCTTCGGCCATGGCGCCGTCGCCGGCGAACAGGATTTCATGGCCTTCGCGTTCCCAATGGCGGACCCGCTCGGGATCGGCATGGCGACCGGTGGCGATCAGGCAGCGCTGGCCGTGTTCGTGGATCGAGGCGGGCATGGGGAAATCGAGGCTGGCGCTGGCGACGACGATGTCCGGCTGTGGTTTGAGACCCTGCGTCTTGCGCCAGACTGAGAGGTCGCGCGAGCGTTCATCCAGTCCGATCTGCAGGATGTTGCCCAACCGTCGTTCCTGCAGCGAGCGCAGATAGCCGCCGTGGGTGATGAGGCAGTCGGCCTGGGCTTCCAGCTCGAGGAACAACCGGAAATCGTCCGGCGTGGTCAGCGACTTCGGGAGAAAGGTCTGACCGCTGGCATCCTCCAGGGCGATGCGTCCGTCCAGGCTGGTGAGGAAATTGGCGTAAACGAACGGCTTGCCGGCAGTGCCCAGGCGGTGCAGGTTCAGATTCAGGTAAAGGCCGTGCAGCGAGACCTCCTCGAACGGCGGCGGGAACAGCCGGTAAACGGATTTGCCGGGGTTCATTCGGATTCCAGGGCTTCGGTGCGGACCGGTTCCGGATAATGCAGGGCGAGCCAGATCGCCTCCGGTCGGCTCGACGTCCATTCCACCCGGTGCCGGCAACGCGGCGGGATGCGCAGCCAGTCGCCGGGAACGAGACGGCGGGGAGCGGCTTCCTGCTCGAACCGGAGCAAGGCTTCGCCTTGCAACAGTATCACCCATTCCGCCTGCGGCTGGTCGTACCATCTGCCTTCCGGAGTCGTGTGCCCGCGGGAAACGATCCGCTCCAGCCGGAAGCCGTCGGTCTGTTCGAGGGTGTCGAACAACTCTTCGGGCAGCTCGGCGGGTATGGCAGAGTACAGATTGTCGGATTTCGGCATGCCGGCGTACTCGGGGGAAGTCGGGGCGCCATTATCGCCCTTCGATGCTTTATAGTGGAGACTTTTTGGTTTCCGCCGCCGCTTCCATGTCCGCCGCCGCTTCCAGTCCCCTGAAAACGCTGCAGACCGTCTTCGGCTACGAGCGTTTCCGCGGCCTGCAGGCCGAGGTCATCGAACAGGTGCTGAACGGCGGCGATGCCTTGGTGCTGATGCCCACGGGGGGCGGCAAGTCGCTGTGCTACCAGGTTCCGGCCCTGCTGCGGCCGGGCACCGGCGTGGTGGTCTCGCCCCTGATCGCGTTGATGGAAGACCAGGTCGGCGCCTTGCTGCAATTGGGTGTGAAGGCCGCGTTCCTCAATTCGAGCCTGGATTTCCAGGCTCAACGGGAGGTCGAGAGCCGCTTCCTGGCGGGCGGACTGGATCTCCTGTACGTGGCCCCGGAGCGGTTGCTGACCGAGCGTTTCCTGAACCTCCTCGACCGGGTGCGCATCGCCTTGTTCGCCATCGACGAAGCCCATTGTGTGTCGCAATGGGGCCACGATTTCCGTGCCGATTACTGGCAGTTGTCGCTGCTGCACCAGCGTTTCCCCACGGTGCCGCGTATCGCGCTGACCGCGACTGCCGACGAACGCACGCGCGGGGAGATCATCGAACGGCTGGGACTGGACGAGGCGCGGGTATTCTGCAGTGGCTTCGACCGGTCCAACATCCGCTACGCTATCGGGCTCAAGTCGAACCCGCGCCAGCAGTTGCTGGAGTTCATCCGGCGTGATCACGAGGGCGACGCCGGCATCGTCTACTGCCTGTCGCGCAAGAAGGTCGAGGAAACCGCCGGCTGGCTGTGCAGCAAGGGCCTCAAGGCCTTGCCCTACCACGCGGGCCTCTCGGCCGAAATCCGCCAGCACAACCAGCGCCGCTTCCTGCTCGAGGAAGGGCTGATCGTGGTGGCGACCGTCGCGTTCGGCATGGGCATCGACAAGCCCAACGTGCGTTTCGTGGCGCACCTGGATTTGCCGAAGAGCCTGGAGGCGTATTACCAGGAAACCGGGCGCGCCGGCCGCGACGGGCTGCCCGCCGATGCCTGGATGGTGTACGGGCTGCAGGACGTCATCACCCTGCGCAGCATGGTCGAATCCTCCGACGCCGATGAACTGCACAAACGGGTGGAGCGCCACAAGCTCGACGCCATGCTGGGCTTCTGCGAGCTGACCTCCTGCCGCCGCCAGACCCTGCTGCAATATTTCGGCGACACCCTGGAGCGGCCCTGCGGCAACTGCGACAACTGCCTCAACCCGGTGCAGACCTGGGATGCCACCGAGGCCGCGCGCAAGGCCTTGTCCTGCGTCTACCGCAGCGGCCAGCGCTTCGGCGCCCATTACGTCATCGACCTGCTGCTCGGCAAGACCAGCGAACGAGTCCGCGGGCTCGGCCACGACCGGCTCAGCACCTTCGGCATCGGCCGCGAACTGGACGACAAGCAGTGGCTCTCGGTGTTCCGCCAACTGGTCACCCGGGGCTTCCTCGTGGTCGACTGGGAGGCCCACGGCGCCCTGCGGCTGAGCCCTGCCAGCCGCCCTCTGCTCAAGGGCGAACAGACTCTGTTCCTGCGCAAGGACGAAGAAACCGGGAAGACGGCCGCGTCCGCCCGCGACACACGGCGCAGCGCGATCCGCTTTTCCGATCCCCGAGACGAAAACCTGTTCCAGGCCCTGCGCGGCCTGCGCCGGCAACTGGCCGACGAACAGAGTGTCCCGCCCTACGTCATCCTGCACGATGCCGTGCTGATGGAAATGGTCCAGTGCCGCCCGGAAACCCACCTCCAGTTGGCGCGGATTCCCGGCATCGGCGAGCGCAAGCTCGAACTGTACGGCGACGCGTTCCTGGAACTGATCCGCGAGCATGCCGGCCAGCGCGGTGGTGGGGCCGGTGCGGAACGGTCCACGGCGGAGGAAAGCCTGGCGCTGTTCCGGCTCGGTCTGGACGTCGAGCAGATCGCCGCGCGGCGTGAACTCAAGCCGTCCACCGTCTATGACCATCTGGCCCAGGCCGTAGCCCGGGGCGCCTTGGATGCGCTGGAGGTGACCGGGCTGTCGGCCGATGAGGCGGCGCGGATCGGAAGCGTATGGAGGAGCCTGCCCCAGGACCGGCCGGGCGCCATCAAACCCCTGTTCGAGGCGCTGGAAGGGCGCTACGACTATGGCATCCTGCGTTGCCTGCTGGTTTCCTGGGGCGCATTGTCAAACTGAATCGCGGCGGAGCCGCTCCTACACCGAGGAAGGAGGAACAATGGAAGAACTGCAAGCCGTCGTGGCCAAACTCGGGCTGAACGACATCGAACGACATATCTTTCTGTGCGCCGGCGCGACCAAGCCCAAGTGCTGCGGCAGGGAGGAAAGCCTGGCGTCCTGGGACTATCTCAAGCGCCGTCTCGAGGAACTCGGCCTGACCAGGCGCGGCGTGTTCCGGACCAAGGCGGACTGCCTCCGCGTCTGCGTTCGGGGCCCCATCGCCGTGGTCTATCCGGAAGGCGTGTGGTACCGCGACTGCACCCCCGGAGTGCTGGAGCGGATCATCCAGGAGCATCTGATCGGCGGCACGCCGGTCGCGGAATACGTGATCGCCTCCCGCGCCGGCATGCCGACGGACTGATCACGGCGGCGGGCGTCGGCGCGGCCTGCCGTAAAGCGCCCGCAGTTCGTCCTTCGCCGCTTCCAGGCAGGCCCGCCGCGATTCGGAAAGCTGGCTGCCGGCGCGGTTGATGTAGAAGTTCAGCATCGACATCGCCGACCGGAACGGCCCGGCCTTGCGGCGCCCGCTGGATTCGGCGGAGCGCTGCAGCGACAGCGCGATCCGGCGCGGATCGTCCCAGGTGAACACGCCCGGCTCCAGGTCCAGGGCATTGCTGGTCTCGGTGACGCGCTGGGACCAGCGCTTGCGGTCATCCGGCGCCAAAGGCTACACCTCGCCCATGGATTCCTGGTTCAGGAGGAACGAATTCAGGGCGTCAGGGAGATGCATTTCGCGGCCCGACGGTCTCCCGGCCCGCCAGCGCGGCGCTGATCGTCCGCGTCACCACGTCCACCAGCACCTGGGTCTGGTGCTCCACTTCGATGTTTACCCGGTCGCCGACGCGATAACGGCGGAAGCAGGTGTTGCGGAGGGTTTCCGGAATCAGGTTGATCCGGAACCGGCCGCGCTCGGAATCGGCTTCCGCCACCGTGAGGCTGGCGCCATCCACCGCCAGGAAGCCGCGCAGGAAAATGTAGCGCGTCCACTCCGGCTCTACCTGGAATTCGATGTGGTGGCTGCCGGAGCCTTCCAGCTCGACCGAGGTGAGTACGCCGGTGGTGGAGACATGGCCCGAGACGTGATGCCCGCCGACCTCGTCGCCCAGCCGGGCGGACCGCTCCAGGTTGACCTCGTCGCCGACCCGGCGGTCACCGAGATTGGTCAGCGCCAGGGTGCCGGCGACGACATCGAAGTCGATCTCGTTGCCGGCGATCCGCACCACGGTGAGGCAGACCCCGTCGACCGCAACGCTGGCGCCGGTTTCCAGGCCGCCGAGCAGGTCGTCCGGAAATCGGACGCGAAAGCGGGTGCCGGTGTCTTGGGGGTCGGCGGCGACGATCAGGCCGCGGCCTCGGATGATTCCGGTAAACATGGGGGAGGGTACCTCCGTTCCGATTGAAATGTCCTACATTGCCCGGTTCCGCCGGTCATCATGCCTTCAGCCGGTCCAGCAGCGCCTCGACGAACCGGACCCGCTCCGCCGGGGTGGGGAGCTTGGCGATGAACCGCAGTTTGTCCGGGCCGTCCAGCTTGTAGGTGGCGGCCTCCTTCTGGATCAGCAGGATGATCGCGGCCGGGTCGATGGCCGGGTGGGCTTCGAATATCAACCGTCCGCCGGTTGCCCCGGCTTCGATCTTGACGATGCCCAGCTTGGCGGCCTCGTTCTTCAGCGCGCTGACCGCGAACAGCTGCTTGGTCGCCTCCGGCAGCAGGCCGAAGCGGTCGATCATCTCGATCTGCAGCTCGCGCAGCTCGTCGTCGCTGCGGGCGTTGGCGATGCGCTTGTACAGCACCAGGCGGGTGTGCACGTCGGGGAGATATTCCTCCGGGATCAGCGCCGCGCATTGCAGGTCGACTTCGGTACCGGCGAGGTGATCGGTTTCCAGTTCTGGCAGTTTGCCGGATTTCAGCGCGTTGACGGCCTTTTCCAGCAGTTCGGTATATAAGGTGAAGCCGATTTCCTGGATCTGGCCGCTCTGCTCCTCGCCGAGCAGCTCGCCGGCACCGCGGATCTCCAGATCCTGAGAGGACAGCAGGAAACCGGCGCCGAGTTCGCCTGCCGCCTCGATGGCCTCCAGGCGCTTCACGGCGTCGGCGGTCATGGCCTTCTTCGGCGGTACCAGCAGATAGGCGTAGGCGCGGTGATGCGAGCGTCCGACCCGTCCCCGCAGCTGGTGGAGCTGGGCGAGACCGAAGGTGTCCGCGCGGTCGATCAGTATCGTGTTGGCACTGGGCACGTCGATGCCACTTTCCACGATGGTGGTGCAGAGCAGCACGTTGAAGCGCTGATGGTAGAAGTCCAGCATGATGTTTTCCAATTCCCGCTCCGGCATCTGGCCGTGGGCGATGCGGGTGCGGATACCGGGCACCAGTTTTTCCAGCCGCTCCGCCAGTCTGGGCTGAGTCTCGATCTTGTTGTGCACGAAATAGACCTGGCCGCCGCGCTTGATCTCGCGCGTGATGGCTTCCTGCACCAGCGTGTCGTCCCATTCGGTGACGAAAGTGCGGATGACGTGCCGGTGGGGCGGCGGAGTGGCGATGACGGAAATCTCGCGCAGGCCGCTCAGGGCCATGTCCAGGGTGCGGGGGATGGGGGTGGCGGTCAGCGCCAGGAAATCCACTTCGCTGCGCAGCTTCTTGAAATGCTCCTTGTGCGCGACCCCGAAGCGGTGCTCCTCGTCGATGATGACCAGTCCCAAGTCCTTGAAGCGGATGTCCTTCTGCAGTAGCCGGTGGGTGCCTATGACGATGTCCACCTTACCGTCGCCGATGTCCGCGATGGTCTGGGCTTGGTCTTTCTTGGAGACGAAGCGCGACAGCACGTCGATCCGCATCGGCCAGTCGGCGAAGCGGTCACAGAAGTTCTTGTAGTGCTGCTGGGCCAGCAGGGTGGTCGGTACCAGCACTGCGACCTGGCGGCCGTTCTGGGCGGCGATGAAGGCGGCCCGCATCGCGACTTCCGTTTTGCCGAAGCCGACGTCGCCGCAGACCACCCGGTCCATCGGACGGGGGGCGGCGAGGTCGCGGATGACGTCCTGGATCGCGGTTTCCTGGTCGGGTGTTTCCTCGAACGGGAACTGAGCGGCGAAGCTCAGGTATTCTTCGGTCAGAGTGGCGAAACTCCGCCCGCTCGCCGCGGCTCGCCTGGCATGAATGTCCAGCAGTTCGGCGGCGACGTCGCGGACCTGTTCCAGTGCCTTGCGGCGCGCCTTGGCCCATTGTTCGCTGCCCAGGCGGTGCAGCGGCGCGTGTTCCGGGTCGGCGCCGGCGTAGCGGCTGACCATGCCGAGGGCCGAAACGGGAACGTAGAGCTTGTCGTCGTTGGCGTAGCGGATCGTCAGGAATTCCGACTCCACGCCGCCGGTATCGATCCGCTGCAGGCCGAGATAGCGGCCAACGCCGTGTTCGCGGTGCACCACCGGCGCGCCGATCTCCAGTTCTTCCAGGCTGCGCAGGAATTGGCCGAAATCCTTGGATGGCGTGCGTTGCCGGCGCCTGCGTTGCTGGGCCTTGTCGCCCGAGAGCTGGGCTTCGGTCACGATCGCCAGGGGAGGATCGGAAATGACCAGGCCATGGTCGAGGGCGGCGACCATCAGGCACAGCGGGTCCGGCACCGCAAGGAAGTCCGCCCAGCTCTCCACGATCCGTGGACGGATCCGGTACTTGGTGAGGTTCGCCGCCAGGGTCTCGCGGTGGCCCGCGGATTCCGCGACCAGCAGGATTTTTCCGGCAAACTCCCCGATGAAGCATTGCAGCGGTTCGTAGGGAGGCTGGGTCTTGGTTTCCGGATGCAGTGCCGGCGGCGGCGCGCAGTCGAATTTCACCGCGGTGGCGGGGGCGGCGTCCGCAGCCGGGATCATGACGCGGCTGAAGGATGCGAGGCTGGATGTCAGCGTATCGGGTTCCAGAAACAGGCGGGCCGGTGGCAGGGGCGGACGGTCCAGGTTGTGGCGGCGCTGGTCATGACGGCTGGCGGCCTCGGCGTAGTAAGCGGCGGCAGCCTGTTCGACATCGCCGTGCAATATCAGGGTCGCATCGCCCGGTAGGTAATCGAACAACGTATCCATCCGTTCCACGAACAGGGGTATGTAGTATTCGATCCCCCCGACGGCGATTCCCTTGCTGACATCCTGATAGAGGACGCTGCGACTCACCGCATCCGGGAATTCGACCCGGAAATTCTGCCGGAACTTTTTAATGGCAGCCTCGTCGAACGGAAATTCGCGGGCAGGGAAAAGCTCGATGTCTTCCACTTTTTCGATCGAGCGCTGGCTTTCCGGATCGAAGGTACGGATCGTTTCCACCTCGTCGTCGAACAGCTCGATGCGATAAGGTGCCTCGCTCCCCATGGGATAAAGGTCGAGTATCGAGCCCCGGATCGCGAATTCGCCATGCTGGTATACCTGCGGGACGCACTGGTAGCCTACGCTTTCGAGCGTCTGCCTGGTCTGGTCGATATTCACAGCGCTGCCGGTGCGAATGGAAAACGTATTGGCCAGGGTGTGGGTCCGCGGAGCTACCCGATGCATCAGTGTGGATACAGGGGTGATGAGCAGGCCATGTTGGATGCGGGACAGCTCGTAAAAGGTCCGCAGCCGCTGCGACGTGATTTCAGGCAGCGGGGAAAACACGTCGTAGGGGAGGATTTCCCAGTCCGGGAATGGGAGGAGCGCCGCATCCCCACCGAGAAATGTCTTCACCTCCTGTTCGATGCGTAAAGCGCTCTGGGCATCGGCGGTGACGACGACGAACAAGCCGGGTGAGGCACCGATCGCCGAGGCGATCGCGAGGGAATCGCTGCAACCGTGCAGCCCGCTCCAGCACAGGGCCTGGCGGCGGGTGGTAGGCAAAGGGGGGGTCAAAGGCGTAGCCAAAGAGGAAGACGGAGCGAGTGGTTTCATGCTGTCGGGATACCGGACGTTCGACGATATGTCCGTGGGAAGGGGCGTATTTTAGGGGGCGATGTCCAAAGACGTACGATTTCGGGAAATGAAAGTGAATGCGCCGCGGTATTAAATGGGATGGCATGGCCAGGCCAGGATTGTTTCTGGCTAGATGAAGCCGATGGTCCGGTCCCGTCGGTCTGGTACGCATCAAAGGGCACGGCTTGGAAAAAGAAGGGTTCGCAGCCGGCAATTTGCACTTCCCGATACAGATAGGCGGAAGACATATTGTATCGTGTTACCGGGTTTATGTATTATATCAAGGGTCACAACAATATAGCTTAAGACTTGCTCAGAGAGGTGTTGTCAATGTCACATGATTTTTCGGGTTATACGGCGCAGGAATTACAGTCGCTCATCGATGCAGCGACCAAGGCGCTCAAGGAAAAACTGGAATCGGAGCGGCGCGAATATCTTCGCCAGATGAATGAACTGGCTTCCAAGGCGGGTGTCCGGTTCCAGATCATCGAGGATCTTTCCAAGGGAGGAGGTGCGCCGAGTACCCGTCGTGGCGCCAAGGTGCCTGCGAAATACCAGAACCCGCATAATCCCGCAGAAAAATGGAGCGGCCGGGGCGTGAAACCGCGTTGGCTGCAGGCTTTCCTCGCGCAGGGTCGCGACATCAAGGAATTCGAGATCAAGACCTGATTCCGGTGAGGGAAACCGGGGACGAGCTTCGCGCTCGTCCTTTTTCTTGGAGGGGTGCTTCCAAGGAAGAGTCAATCGAGATAGCGCCGTAATAATCCATCGTAACCGTCGATGCGGCGGTCTCGCAGGAAAGGCCAGATGCGCCGGACGTCTTCGGAACGCTTGCGGTCGACGGTCACCATCAGCAATTCCGTGTCCGCCGGGCCGGCGCGGCAGAGGAATTCGCCCTGGGGGCCGGCAGCGAAACTGTTTCCCCAGAACAGAATGCCCGGCGTCTGGCCGCTCGGGTCGGGTTCGCTGCCGATGCGGTTGCAGGCCGCTACCGTCAGCCCATTGGCGACCGCATGCCCGCGCTGCACCGTGATCCAGGCCTCGAGCTGACGCGACCGTTCGACCTCGTCGTCGGCCGGGTTCCAGCCGATCGCCGTGGGGTACAGCAGGAGATCGGCGCCCGCCAGCGCCATCAGGCGCGCGGCCTCCGGATACCATTGGTCCCAGCAGACCAGCACACCCAAGCGTCCGACCGAGGTATCGATGGGGCGGAATCCGAGGTCACCCGGGGTGAAGTAGAACTTCTCGTAATAGCCCGGATCGTCCGGGATGTGCATCTTCCGGTACTTTCCGGCCAGGCTGCCGTCACTGTCCAGCACCACCGCCGTGTTGTGATAGAGGCCGGGGGCCCGCCGTTCGAACAGCGATGCGACCACCACGATACCCAGCTCCCGCGCCACGGACCCAAGTTCGGCGGTAGTGGGGCCGGGGATGGTTTCCGCGCCGTCGAAACAGCTGCAGTCCTCGGTCTGGCAGAAATACGGGCCGAGGTGCAGTTCCGGGAGCATCACCAGGTCGGCGCCTTTGGCCTTGGATCTGCGGATCCCTTCGACGGATGCGGCCAGGTTCTGTTCCCGGCTGCCGTTACAGGCCTGCTGTACCAGGGCCAGCTCGATGGTGGATTTCATGGATAGGAGACTCCGACGGCTTCGGGAAACTGCATGCTCATGCAGTGCAGGCTGCCGTATTGGCGGATCAGTGGCGTGCAATGGATGGGGACGATTTCGCGGTCGGGGAAACACGGCGCCAAGCGCTCGATGGCGACCGAGTCCGCTGGATCGGCATAGACCGGGACTAGAACCGCGTCGTTGACGATCAGGAAGTTGGCGTAGGTGGCAGGCAGGCGCTGACCTTGCTCGTTGCGGATGGGCTTGGGGATCGGCAGCGGCACCAGGGTGTAAGGCCGACCATCGCGCTGTTTCAGATCCTGCAGCTGCCCCTCCATCGCCTTCAGCGGCGCATGGTGCGGATCGGATGTGTCGTCGCAGGCGGTATAGGCGATGGTGTGCTCCGAGCAGAACCTCGCCAGGGTGTCGACATGGGCATCGGTGTCGTCGCCTTCGGCTTGGCCGTGATCGAGCCAGAGTATGCGATCGGCCCCCAGCGTCCTTGCGAGGCAGTCCTCGATCTCCGCGCGGCTGTAGCCGGGATTGCGGTTGGGATTGAGCAGACAGCGGCTGGTCGTCAGCACGGTGCCGAGGCCGTCGGTTTCGACGCTGCCGCCTTCGAGCACGAAATCGACCTGCACTCGCGGCGTCCGGCCGAAGATGCCCGTCGCAACGAGGCTGGCCGCCAGAGCGGCATCGTCGCTGCACTCGTATTTCCCTCCCCAACCGTTGAAGCGGAAATCCAGCAGTTCCGGCCGGCCCTCGTGCAGCCTGCTCAGCGGCGCGGTGTCGCGGACCCAGATGTCGTCGTATGGAATCCGGATGAAAACGATGCGGTTTTTGTCGGCTCCGGTATTCGCCAGGATGTCACCGATACGCCGTTCGTGGGCCGCGTCGAGGCAGGCGATCAGGAGGGTCTCGCGTTGGCTCAACGCCGTGGCGATGGCCGCGTAGGTCTGTTCGACCTGGTCTAGCCAGGGGGCGAAATCGCCGTGGCCCGGTGGCCAGGCGATCAGCACTGCGGATTGTTTCTCCCATTCGGGAATGAATCGTATCGGGCTCACTTGATTCGGCAACGTATGTATCGGCGGCCCGTGCCGCCGGATTGAGGTAAAAGTCATCGGAACGAAGAGACCGCGGTCCGACGGCACGCGGCACGGAGTCGGCGCCGTCCGGGGTTCCCGCCTTAATTATAAGAGAACACGCCGGTTTCGCTTTCCTGGGTCGAGTCGTTCATGTGGACATTCCTGGTGGTCACGGAGGAGGGAACAACCGGTTGGGGCGATGTGGGGTGCCAATTCTAAGGCAAAATATCGGCCAGGGGACCGGTTTCAATGCGCCAAAGCCAGCATTTCTCGTGCGTGGGCCAGGGTCTGCTCGGTGATGCGCAGGCCGCCGAGCATGCGGGCGATTTCGCCGGTGCGTTCGTCCATGCTCAGCGGGCGTACCGTGGATTGGGTGACGCCGTCCTGCGCATGTTTCTCCACCAGGAGATGCTGATGGCCCAGGGCCGCGATCTGGGGCAGGTGGGTCACGCACAGCACTTGGCGGTTGACACCGAGTGAGCGCAACTTGGTTCCCACCATCTCGGCCACGCCGCCGCCGATGCCGGTGTCTACCTCGTCGTAGATCAGGGTAGGCGTGGTCTTTTGCGCGATCGACGCCACTTCGATCGCCAGGCTGATGCGGGAGAGTTCGCCTCCGGAAGCGACCCGCGACAGTGGCCGCGGCGGCAGACCCGGATTGGCGCTGACCAGGAATTCGATCCTGTCGCGACCGTGGGGGGTGGGCGCCGATTCGGTATCCGTCTCGAAGGCGACGGCGAAGCGCCCGTGCGGCATGCCGAGTTCATGGATGAGCCGAGAGATGTCCGTCTCCAGCCCCTCGGCTGCTGCCCGCCGCTTTTCCGAGAGGCTGCGGGCGACGGCATCGTAGGCGGACAGCAGTTCGCTTCGTTCGGCGAGCAGGTGCTCAAGCCGCTCTTCGCCGGTCGCAAGGCTCCGCAATTCGGTCCGGAGCGTTTCGAGGTGGGCGGGCAGTTCTTCCGGGCGCACCTGGTGCTTGCGTCCGAGCTGGTGGACTTCCGCCAGCCGTTGTTCCAGCGCCGCCAATCTAGCCGGATCGGGATCGAGTGCGTCCAGGTGATGGCGCAACGCCATCGCCGCTTCTTTGACCTGTATGCGGGCGCTTTCCAGCAGATCCAGTATCTCGGCGAAGTCCTTCGACAGCTGAGCGAGTTCGCCGACCGCATGTGTGGACTGGGCCAGCAGACCGTTCACCGAATACTGTTCATCCTCGTAAAGCAGCTTGAGCTGCGCGTAACCGATTTCGGAAACCCGCCCGAGATTGGCCAGCAGCTCGTGCTCGTCCGACAGTGCACCGTAATCCAGGCCCGCGATCCCGAGTTGTTCCAGTTCGTTCACCTGGTACTGGAGCAATTCCTGGCGCGCGTTGCGACTGCTGGCGTCCTGTTGCAGGCGGTCGATCCGCTCGGAAACCTCTTTCCAGCGCTCGAAAATCCGCTTCAGCTCCGAGGCCAGTTCGCGGCTGCCCGCGTGCCGGTCCAGCAAGGCCCGCTGTTCGCCAGCCTGCAGCAGGTTCAGATGAGCGTGCTGACCGTGGATTTCCACCAGATGCCTTCCCAGCGCCTGGAGGTTCGGGAGGGTCGCGGGACGGCCATTGATGAAAGCGCGCGAGCGCCCATCCGTACCGATGGTCCGGCGAATCACGCAGGTATCTTCATCGGGTTCGGCCAGCTCGTTGTCGATGAGCCAGTCCCGGGCAGAAGGGGCATCGCCCAGATCGAAGCAGAGGCTGACTTCGCCCCGCTCCGCGCCCGGCCGTACCAGACCGGAGTCGGCCCGGTCGCCCAGTGCCAGTCCCAGAGCGGTGAGCAGGATGGACTTGCCGGCACCGGTCTCGCCTGTGAGCACGGTGAAGCCGGGGCGGAGGTCCAGATCGAGGGCGGATACCACCGCGAGGTCCCGTATGCTCAGGC
The DNA here is from genome assembly GCF_051295855.1 of Methylococcus sp. S1M. Lineage (NCBI taxonomy): Bacteria > Pseudomonadati > Pseudomonadota > Gammaproteobacteria > Methylococcales > Methylococcaceae > Methylococcus > Methylococcus sp. S1M. Next base: position 68,957 of record NZ_JBPDXO010000002.1, on the reverse strand, counting down.
TGGTCAGCATGGCTCAGCGGTTGCTCCAGTTGAGCTTGTGCCTCAGGATCTGGAAGAAATCGTAGTCCGTCGGGTGAAGGATACGGAAAGGCCGTTCCGCCTTGCGAATTTCGATGCGGTCCTCGATCCCGACGTCCGGGAAGGGGACGTTGTCGCAGCTTACCTGGGCGCGGAATTCCTTGTTCGGCCGGAAAGCGATCGTGACCAGGCTGTCGCCGGAAATGACGATGGGACGGTTGGACAGGGTGTGGGGGTTGATCGGCGCCAGTACCGTGGCATTGAGCGTGGGATAGAGGATCGGGCCTCCGGCCGACAGCGCATAGGCAGTTGAACCGGTGGGCGTGGAGACGATCAGCCCGTCGGAGCGCTGGGAATTCAGAAACACGCCATCGATGGCGGTTTCCAGTTCGATCATGCTGGTCGCGCTGCCACTGTGGACGACGACTTCGTTGATTGCGCTGCCTTGCGCGATGGTCTGCCCGTTCCGGATCAACCGGGCCGTCAGAGGGTAACGCTCCTCGGCGCGGCAGGCCCCGCTCAATATCGCATTGAGCTTGTCGACGGCCTCGTTGGGCGAGATGTCCACCAGGAATCCCAGCCGGCCCAGATTGATCCCCACGAGGGGAACGCCATGGGCGTAAAGGCTGCGGGCGGCTCCCAGCAAGGTGCCGTCCCCGCCGACGACGACGGCGATATCTGCCTGCCGTGCCAGTTCGGGCATCGTGCCGGTCCGGGCAGAACGCGGAAAAAGCCCCGCGCACCCGTGCTCCACCAGAATTTCGAGACCGGAAGTCAGCAGATAGGAGTGAATGGCGGCGAGCGTATCCGCTATCCGGGGAGCGTCCGGTTTTCCGATGAGCGCGATGGTGCGAAATTGCGATGGCATCCGCCAGAACTCGAGTGAGGAGGGGTTGAGAATTCGATGCCTTCAGGATCTTGATCAGGATTGGCAAGGCTCGGGGGCGACCGCCGGTCGAAGGGGGCGGATACCGCATTTTTGCCAAATGGTAGGACCTTCTTGACACTTTATCTAGGGGTTGTTAGCTTTTTGGCACTCCAATGGGCCGAGTGCTATTCCTAAAATTAAATCCTTTACGGAATTTCCGTGGCGAGTTTCCCAGAACTGAGCGAACGCGCGCAGCAACTCCTGAAGGCGCTGGTGGAGCGTTACATCGGCGAGGGTCAGCCTGTGGGTTCGCGCGTTCTCGCCCGGGATGCCGGCTTGAGTCCGGCAACGATACGCAACGTCATGGCCGATCTCGAGGAACTCGGCCTGATCACCTCGCCGCATACCTCGGCGGGGCGTCTGCCCACCGTGAGCGGCTATCGCCTGTTCGTCGATTCCCTGCTGACCGTGAAACCTCTGCATCAGGCCATCGTCGACCAGTTGTGGCTGGATCTGGAAAGCCGGGAAAACCCGCGCGATCTGCTGGAAACGGCTTCCAAGCTGCTGTCCGAGCTGACCCACATGGCTTGCATCATTTCCATGCCGAGGCGGGAAACCCTGGTGTTCCAGCACATCGAATTTCTCCCCCTCTCGGACAACCGGGTGCTGGCCATCCTGGTCACGAGTGACCAGGAAATCCACAACAAGATCATCCACACGCCCCACAAATTCAGTGCCGCGGAGTTGCAGACGGCGGCCAACTTCTTCAACGCCGTCTGCGGCGGCAAGGACATGGTTTCGGCCCGGGAGCATCTGCGCGCCGAGTTGGCGAAGGAACGCGACCGTTTGAGTGAACAGCTGTTGCAGGCGGGCGAGATCGCCGAACAGGCTCTGGCCGAGGGCGGGCGTTCCAGGAAGCCGTTCCTGGTGCGCGGGGAAACCAACCTCATGGATTTCGTCGAGCTGGCCGACGTCGACCGGCTGCGCGGTCTGTTCGAGGCGTTCCGGCAGAAAGAAAGCATCGTCGGCCTGCTCGATCGCTGCCTCGAGTCGCCCGGGGTGAAGATCATCATCGGAGAGGAGAGTGGTTTCCGGCCGCTGGAGCCCTGCAGCCTGGTGACGGCTTCCTATTCGGTCGACAACCGGGTGATGGGAGTACTCGGCGTGATCGGACCGACCCGGATGAAGTATGAACGGGTGATTCCGCTAGTGGACGTCACCGCGAAACTGGTGGGAGCGGCCTTGAATCAGCGGACGCTGGCCCCAACTTAGCATTGCCGGAGTCGTGACGGCAAAAGGACATCCGCCGCCCGCTCCCGCCGAGGGGCCGGGCGGTTTCATTTTTCCCGATCCAAACTCTATTAAACCCTGTAATCGGACTATGAGCGAAGAAGAATTGACCAACGGCCCCGGCCCGGAGCCTCAGCCGGAACCGCTGGAGGTGGAGAGCACACCCCTCGAAGCTGCGCCAGCCGCTGAGCCGGACAAGGCCCTGCTCGAGGCGCAGCAGCAGGCCAGCGAAAACTGGGACCGGTTCGTTCGGGCCCAGGCGGAAATGGAAAACCTGCGCCGCCGGCTGGAGAAAGACATCCAGAACGCCCACAAGTACGCGCTGGAAAAATTCGCCAAGGAGCTACTGCCGGTCATGGACAGCCTGGAGCTGGGCATCGCAGCTTCCACCGGCGATGCGCCCGACGTCGCCAAGCTCCGGGAAGGGGCGGAGCTGACCTTGAAGCAGTTCAAGAGCGTGTTTGAGAAATTCGGCATCGCGGTCGTCGATCCGCTCGGCGAGAAGTTCAATCCGGAGCAGCACCAGGCCATGGCCATGGAGCCGGCCGGGGAAGCCGAGCCAAACACGGTCGTCAAGGTCTTTCAGAAAGGCTATCTCCTGAACGACCGGCTGCTTCGGCCGGCGCTCGTCGTCGTGGCCCAGGCTTGAAATCCCCGAGATCGGCCTCACATAGCCTATAGGCTTTCAGAACAATCACTTATAAATCGGAGAAACCCATGGCAAAGATTATCGGGATCGACCTGGGCACCACCAACTCGTGTGTGGCCATCCTCGAGGGCGGCAAGCCCCGCGTGATCGAGAATTCCGAAGGTGCACGCACCACCCCCTCGATCGTCGCTTTCACTGCGGACAACGAGGTGTTGGTGGGGCAGTCCGCCAAGCGGCAGGCCATCACCAATCCGAAGAACACCTTGTTTGCGATAAAGCGGCTGATCGGTCGTCGCTACAAGGATGACGTCGTCCAGAAAGACATCAAGATGGTGCCTTATACGATCGTCGAAGCGGAGAACGGCGACGCCTGGGTGGAGGTCGGCGGAAAGAAGATGGCGCCACCGGAGATTTCGGCGCGCGTGCTGATGAAGCTCAAGAAGGACGCGGAGGCCTATCTGGGTGAAGAAGTCAAGGAAGCGGTCATCACCGTGCCGGCGTATTTCAACGACTCTCAGCGCCAGGCCACCAAGGACGCCGGCCGTATCGCCGGTCTGGATGTCAAGCGCATCATCAATGAGCCGACCGCGGCAGCGCTGGCCTATGGTATGGACAAGAGCCGCGGCGACCAGAAGATCGCGGTCTACGACCTGGGTGGCGGCACTTTCGACATCTCCATCATCGAGATCGCCGAAGTCGACGGCGAGCATCAGTTCGAGGTGCTGTCGACCAACGGCGATACCTTCCTCGGCGGCGAAGACTTCGATCTGCGCATCATCGAATACATCGTAGACGAGTTCCGTAAGGAACAGGGCATCGATCTGCACAACGATCCGCTGGCGCTGCAACGCCTGAAGGAGTCTGCCGAAAAGGCCAAGATCGAGCTGTCGTCCAGCCAGCAGACCGAGATCAACCTGCCCTACATCACGGCGGATGCGACCGGGCCCAAACACCTCAACGTCAAGCTCACCCGGGCCAAGCTGGAGGCGCTGGTGGAGGATCTGATCCTGCGCACCCGCGGTCCTTGTGAAACCGCGCTGAAGGATGCCGGTTTGAAGTCGGCCGACATCGATGAAGTCATCCTGGTCGGCGGTCAGACCCGGATGCCCAAAGTGCAGGAGTTCGTCAAGGAAATCTTCGGCAGGGAGCCGCGTAAGGACGTCAATCCGGATGAGGCCGTGGCGGTCGGCGCCGCCATTCAGGCCGGCGTGCTCGGTGGCCAGGTGAAGGATGTGCTGTTGCTGGATGTGACCCCCTTGTCCCTGGGTATCGAGACCCTGGGCGGCGTCATGACCAAATTGATCGAAAAGAACACCACGATCCCGACCAAGGCCACACAGGTGTTTTCCACCGCCGAGGACAACCAGACGGCCGTGACCATCCATGTGTTGCAGGGTGAGCGTGAAATGGCCCGTGACAACAAGTCGCTGGGGCGTTTCGACCTGAGCGACATCCCGATGGCACCGCGCGGCGTGCCGCAGATCGAGGTGACTTTCGACATCGATGCCAACGGCATCCTGAACGTCTCGGCCAAGGACAAGGCGACAGGCAAACAGCAGTCCATCGTCATCCGCGCCTCCAGCGGCCTGTCCGAGGACGAGATCAAGCGGATGGTGAAGGATGCCGAACTGCACGCGGAAGAAGACCGCCGCATGCACGAGCTGGTCAGCGCGCGCAATCACGCCGATGCCGTGGTCCACGCCACCAACAAGACACTCGCCGAACTGGGCGACAAGGTCTCCGGCGAGGAGCGGGCGAAAATCGAAGCGGCCCTGAACGACCTGAAGGATGCCATGGGCGGTGACAACAAGGATCTGATCGAGCAGCGGACCAGCGCGTTGACCGAACTCTCCGGCAAGCTTGCCGAACGGCTCTATACCCAGCAGGGCGGCACGGCAGGCAGTGAAACGCACAGCCACGAAAAGGCTGGCGGGTCGGGCGGCGATGACGTCGTCGACGCCGAGTTTGAGGAAGTCCGCGACGACAAGCGTTGAACCGCGGCGGACCGTGCAGCATCCCCCCGTGGGACGCGGTTCATCCTGATCCCTCTTGATCGGGCCGCCGGCGTCGAGCCGGCGGTTGTGCGTTTATGGCAAAAGAAGACTATTACGAAACGCTCGGGGTTCCTCGCAACGCCAGCGACAGCGACATCAAGAAGGCGTTCCGCCGCCTCGCGATGAAATACCACCCCGACCGGAACAAGGACAATCCCGAGGCCGAGGAGCGTTTCAAGAGCGTGAAGGAGGCCTACGATGTCCTCTCAGACCCCAAGAAGCGGTCGGCCTATGATCAGTTCGGCCATGCCGGCATCGATCCTTCGATGGGCGGAGGCGGCGGCTTCGGATTCACGGGTGACAGTTTCAGCGATATTTTCGGCGATGTCTTTGGGGATATCTTCGGTGGAGGTGGACGCCGTCGAGGCCGGGGGCAACGGGGGAGTGATCTGCGCTATAACCTCGAGCTTACGCTGGAGGAGGCCGTAGCCGGGACCGAAGCGAAGATCAAGGTGCCGACGTGGGTCACCTGCACCGAGTGTGGTGGTTCCGGTGCCAAGAAAGGCAGCGCTCCCGTGACCTGCCCGACCTGCCACGGCCAGGGTGCGGTGCGCATGCAGCAGGGCTTCTTCTCGGTTCAGCAGACTTGTCCGACCTGTCGCGGCACCGGCCAGCACATTTCCGACCCCTGCCGGGTCTGTTACGGCCAGGGCCGCGTGCAGGAGACCAAGACCTTGTCGGTCAAAATTCCGCCCGGCGTGGATACCGGCGACCGTATCCGGCTTTCCGGCGAGGGTGAAGCGGGGGAGGGCGGCGGGCCGCCGGGCGATCTCTACGTACACATCGGCGTCAAGCAGCATCCCATCTTCACGCGGGACGGCGCCGATCTGTACTGCGAAGTGCCGATCGGTTTCCCTACCGCCTGTCTGGGCGGCGAACTGGAAGTGCCGACGCTGGACGGCAAGGTGGTGCTCAAGATTCCGGCCGAGACCCAGACCGGGCGGCTGTTTCGGGTCCGTGGGAAGGGTGTCAAGCCGGTCCGGGGCGGCGTGGCCGGTGACCTGCTGTGCCGGGTGAGAGTCGAGACGCCGGTGCACCTGAACAAGGAGCAGATCGACCTGATTCGGCAGCTCGACGAATCCTTGCGGGGCGGTGGCAGCCATCACAGTCCCCAGGCACATGGTTGGTTGGACGGGGTCAAACAGTTCTTCGATCGCCTGGGACTTTGAGAGGGAAGGCTGGAACCATGGTGATCAGAACAGGAATAGCGGGTGTCGCCGGCCGGATGGGCGGCAATCTCGTGCGCGCATGCTTAGCCGATCCGGCAGTGGAGCTAACGGCGGCGATCGCGCGTCCCGGGAGTCCGGTGGTGGGGCGCGACGCGGGCGAGCTGGCCGGTTTGTCGGCGATCGGTTTGCCCGTGGTCGGCAACCTGAGCGAAGTTTCGGACAAAGTCGATGTACTGATCGACTTCACCCTGCCGGAAGTCACGCTGGCCCATCTCGAATCCTGCCGTTCGGCCGGAATCCGGCTGGTGATCGGCACGACCGGTTTCAGCGCGGAGCAGCGCCAGCTCATAGCCGCCGCCGCGGAGGGCATGGGTATCGTGTTCGCGCCCAACATGAGCGTGGGTGTGAATCTGGCCCTCAAGCTGCTGGATATCGCCGCCCGGGTGGTGGGCGAGCATGCCGACATCGAGATCGTCGAGGCGCATCACCGCCATAAGATCGACGCGCCCTCCGGAACCGCGCTGCGCATGGGCGAAGTGGTGGCGAAAGCCTTGGGGCGGAACTTGCAGGACTGCGCGATCTACGGCCGCGAAGGCATCACCGGGATACGCGATGCCAAGACCATCGGTTTCTCCACCATCCGCGCCGGCGACATCGTCGGCGAGCACACCGTCATGTTCGCCGACGAAGGCGAGCGCATCGAGATCACCCATAAGGCCAGCAGCCGCATGACCTTCGCCAAGGGAGCGGTCAGGGCGGCCGTCTGGCTGATGTCCCAAGGCGAAGGACTGTTCGACATGCAGGACGTGCTGGGTTTGAAGGGATGAGGTGCCGCCGCGCTCTGGATGGACTCCATCAGGGCTATCTTCTATAATCCCACGGCTAAAACGCATCGAATATCCCAACGAGCGGGGCATATCTTCGGGTCTGCCCCGTTTTTGCACGTCTTGAGGTGGCTTTTTTGAAAACTCCCGCGCTGCTCGCTCTTGACGACGGTACCGTGTTTCGTGGCTACGCGATCGGGGCCGAGGGGGCATCGGTGGGCGAGGTGGTGTTCAATACCTCGATCACCGGCTACCAGGAAATCCTCACCGATCCGTCCTACGCGCGGCAGATCGTCGCGCTGACCTATCCCCACATCGGCAACACCGGCATCAACGAAGAAGACACCGAATCTACCGGCATTTTCGCCAGCGGATTGGTGATCCGTGATCTGCCGCTGCGGGCCAGCAACTGGCGGTGCGAGCGCCGGCTCGACGAATACCTGCGCCAGCGCGGCGTGGTCGGCATTGCCGGCCTGGATACCCGCCGGCTGACCCGTATCCTGCGCGACAAGGGGGCCCAGCGCGGTTGCATCGCAGCCGGCAACGCTCTGGATGCCGACGCTGCGGTGGCGATGGCCCGGGGTTTTCCCGGATTGCAGGGTATGGATCTGGCTCAGGTCGTCACCACCCCGCAGCGCTATGAGTGGACCGAAGGCAGCTGGCGGTTCGGCGCCGAGCCGGTGCAGTCAGGTCAAGGCGGTTTCCATGTCGTCGCGTACGATTTCGGAGTCAAGCGAAACATCCTGCGACTGCTCGCGGATCGAGGCTGCCGGGTCACCGTGGTACCCGCCCGGACGCCGGCAGCGGAAGCGTTGGCGCTCAAACCCGACGGGTTGTTCCTATCGAACGGTCCTGGTGATCCGGAGCCTTGTGACTACGCCGTTGCGGCGATCCGGGAATTCCTGGACACCGGCATTCCGGTTTTCGGCATCTGCCTGGGGCATCAGTTGCTGGCCCTCGCGGCGGGCGCGCGCACGTCGAAGATGAAGTTCGGCCATCACGGCGCAAACCATCCGGTGCAGGACCTGAGCACCGGCCGGGTCGTGATCACCAGCCAGAACCACGGTTTCGCCGTGGAGGAGGCCAGCCTGCCGGCGAACGTGAGACCGACCCACCGCTCGCTGTTCGACGGCAGTCTGCAGGGCATCGAATTCACCGATCGTTCTGCCTTCAGTTTCCAAGGGCATCCGGAAGCCAGTCCTGGCCCGCACGATCTGTGCGACCTGTTCGACCGCTTCGTCGGCGCCATGAGAGCCGCCCGCAACCGCCATTAACGGTGTCCTTCGTTCATGCCAAAACGTACCGATATCAAATCGATTCTGCTCCTGGGCGCCGGCCCCATCGTCATCGGCCAGGCCTGTGAGTTCGACTACTCCGGCGCCCAGGCCTGCAAGGCACTGAAGGAGGAAGGCTATCGGGTCATCCTGGTCAATTCGAATCCGGCCACGATCATGACGGACCCGGAGATGGCCGATGCAACCTACATCGAACCGATCGACTGGCAGACGGTTGCCCGCATCATCGAAAAGGAGCGTCCGGATGCGCTGCTGCCGACCATGGGCGGCCAGACGGCGCTCAACTGTGCACTGGACCTGGACCGCGAAGGTGTGCTGGAGCGGTTTGGGGTGGAGATGATCGGCGCCAGCCGCGAAGCCATCGCCAAGGCCGAGGACCGCGACCAGTTCCGCAAGGCCATGATCAAGATCGGCCTGTCAGTACCGAAATCCGAGGTGGCTCACAGCCTTGAAGAGGCGTTGTCCGTGCTGGACATGGTCGGCTATCCCGCCATCATCCGACCTTCCTTTACCCTGGGTGGGTCCGGTGGCGGTATCGCCTACAACCGCGAGGAGTTCGTGGAAATCTGCGAACGCGGGCTGGAGCTTTCGCCGACCCACGAACTGCTGATCGAGGAGTCGGTGCTCGGCTGGAAAGAGTACGAGATGGAGGTGGTGCGCGACCGTGCCGACAACTGCATCATCGTCTGTTCGATCGAAAACCTCGATCCCATGGGGGTTCATACCGGCGATTCGATCACGGTCGCGCCGGCGCAGACGCTGACCGACAAGGAATACCAGATCATGCGTGACGCCTCGATCGCGGTGCTGCGCGAGATCGGGGTGGATACCGGCGGTTCCAACGTCCAGTTCGCCGTCAATCCGAGGGACGGCCGTCTGATCGTGATCGAGATGAATCCCCGGGTGTCGCGTTCTTCGGCGCTGGCTTCCAAGGCCACCGGTTTCCCCATTGCCAAGGTCGCTGCCAAGCTGGCGGTCGGCTATACCCTGGACGAGCTGCGCAACGAGATCACCGGCGGTGCCATGCCGGCGTCGTTCGAACCGACCATCGATTATGTGGTGACCAAGGTCCCGCGCTTCACCTTCGAAAAATTCCCGCAGGCGGACGATCGCCTCACCACCCAGATGAAGTCGGTAGGCGAAGCCATGGCGATCGGCCGGACTTTCCAGGAGTCGCTGCAGAAGGCCTTACGCAGCCTGGAGATCGGGGTGGACGGGTTGGTCGGCAAGCTCACTGCGGACAGCGACGACCGGGTGGAGCGCTTGCAGCGCGAGCTGGGCCATCCGGGCTGCGACCGCCTGTTCTACGTCGCCGACGCTTTCCGGCTGGGTTGGAGTCTCGACCAGGTCCATGAGCTGAGTGCCATCGATCCCTGGTTCCTCGCCCAGATCGAGGATTTGATCCTCGAGGAAGCCGCCCTGGCCAAGCGTACCCTTGCATCGCTTACCCCTGACGAACTGCTGGCTCTGAAACGCAAGGGATTCTCCGATTCCCGTCTGGCCCGCCTGCTGGACCGCAGCGAAGCCGAAGTGCGGGCGGTGCGACATCGTTTCGGCATCCGTCCGGTGTACAAGCGGATCGACTCCTGCGCGGCCGAGTTCGCCACCGTCACCGCTTATCTTTACTCGACCTACGAGGAAGAGTGTGAAGCCGCGCCGACGGACCGGGAGAAGATCGTCGTGCTCGGCGGCGGTCCCAACCGCATCGGCCAGGGCATCGAGTTCGACTATTGCTGCGTGCACGCGGCGATGGCGCTGCGCGAGGATGGTTTCGAAACCATCATGATCAACTGCAATCCGGAGACGGTGTCGACCGATTTCGACACTTCCGACCGCCTGTATTTCGAGCCGCTGACGCTGGAGGATGTGCTCGAAGTGGTTCATCTGGAGAAGCCGAAGGGCGTGATCGTGCAATACGGCGGCCAGACGCCGCTGAAGCTGGCCCGGGCGCTGGAAGCGGCCGGCGTGCCGATCATCGGCACTTCGCCCGATTCCATAGACCTGGCCGAGGACCGTGAGCGCTTCCAGAAACTGATCGACCGGCTCAACCTGAAACAGCCGCCCAACCGCACCGCGCGCTCGCTGGAAGAGGCCCTGCGGGGTGCCCAGGAAATAGGCTACCCGCTGGTCGTGCGTCCCTCCTATGTATTGGGTGGCCGGGCCATGGAAATCGTGTTCAACGACGATGACCTCAAGCGCTATATGCTGGAAGCCGTCAGTGTTTCCAACGAATCCCCGGTGCTGCTCGACCGCTTCCTGTCCGATGCCATCGAGATGGATGTGGATGCCGTCGCCGACGGCCAGCGCGTGATGATCGGCGGCTTGATGCAGCACATCGAGCAGGCGGGGGTGCATTCGGGCGATTCCGCCTGCTCGATTCCGCCGTATGACCTGCGGGTGGACATCCAGGACCGGGTCAGAGAGCAGGTCCGCCTGCTGGCGGAGGCATTGGGCGTGGTCGGTTTAATGAACACCCAGTTCGCCATCCAGGATGATGAGATATTCGTACTGGAAGTGAATCCGCGCGCCTCCCGCACCGTTCCCTTCGTCTCGAAGGCGACCGGATATCCCCTGGCCAAGGTCGCGGCGCGCTGCATGGTCGGACGCAGCCTCGACCAGCAGGGCGTGAGCGAAGAGCGCATTCCGCCGTATTTCTCGGTGAAGGAGGCGGTGTTTCCCTTCATCAAATTCCCTGGTGTCGACCCGCTGCTCGGGCCGGAGATGAAGTCGACCGGCGAGGTGATGGGTGTCGGCGCCAGTTTCGGCGAGGCTTACGCCAAGGCGCAGCGGGCCGCGAGTGTGCGTCTGGCCTACGAGGGGACGACCCTCATCAGCATCCGTGACGCCGACAAGCCCAAGATCGTTCCGATCGCGAAGGCCCTGGTCGCCAGGGGGTTCCGCCTGGTGGCCACGCGAGGCACGGCGAAGGTGCTGCAGGATGCGGGCGTGCCTTGCGAAAAGGTGAACAAGGTGTACGAAGGGCGGCCGCATATTGTCGACATGATCAAGAACGGCCAGATTCAGCTTATCATCAATACGACCGAGGGCAAGAAGGCCATCGCCGATTCGTTCACCATTCGGCGGCAGGCTCTGCAGCATCAGGTGACCTACACCACCACGATTTCCGGCGCCCATGCGATCTGCTGTGCGCTGGACGAACTCGGCTCGGTGGACGTCAACCGGCTGCAGGATTTGCATGGCGCCCTATCCTGAATCGGAGAATCGGAAGCAGCAGCGATGAACAAGACTCCCATGACCACACGCGGTGCCGAGAAGCTGCGTGAAGAACTCAATCATCTGAAGACGGTGGCGCGGCCCCGGGTCATCGAGGCGATCGCCGAAGCGCGCGCCCATGGCGACCTGAAGGAGAACGCCGAATATCAGGCAGCGCGCGAACAGCAGGGATTCATCGAAGGACGGATCAAGGAGATCGAGGCCAAGCTCGCCAATGCCCAGATCATCGACGTCACGCGGCTGAACCCCGGCGGCAAGGTCGTCTTCGGGGCGACCGCGGAGATCGAAGATCTGGCTTCCGGCGAAGTGGTGACCTATCAAATCGTCGGCGAGGACGAAGCCGAGATCAAAGAAGGGAGGATTTCGGTGACTTCGCCGATCGCGCGCGCCCTCATCGGCAAACAGGAAGGCGACGTAGCGACGGTGCAGGCGCCGGGCGGTACCCGCGAATACGAAATCGTATCGGTCAGATACGTCTAGACTTTCCTGCCCCGCTCAGGCGATTTCCGGAACAGCGTGATCACATGGCCGAGCGACTGGACCAGCTCGGCACCCGACTCTCCGCAGATTTGCGCCGTCATCTCCGCTCTGGTTTCGCGGTCCCCGGCATTGACCCGGACTTTGATCAATTCGTGATGTTCCAGAGCCGTGTCGATTTCGCCGAGCACGCCCGGTGTGATACCGGCCTGGCCGGTGATCACGACCGGCTTCAGTTTGTGGGCCTTGGCGCGTAATTGGCGTCGGAGTTCGGGAGTCATACGTGGCACTCTGTCGAAGAAAAAGCCGTTTATTGTAACGTGATTGAAGAAATTTCTCATGGCAAAGCGTAGCCGGAGCAGCGGCCGCTGGCTGGCGGAGCATTTCTCCGACGAGTACGTGCGCCTGGCGCAGGAGAAAGGTTATCGTTCGAGAGCCGTCTTCAAGCTGATGGAGCTGGACGAGCATGACCGTTTGTTCGCGCCCGGCACCACGGTGATCGACCTCGGGGCGGCCCCAGGCGGTTGGTCGCAATATGCGGCCCGGCGGGTGGGGGCCTCCGGCCGAGTCCTTGCCCTGGACATGCTGCCGATGGAGCCTTTACCCGGCGTCACCGTGGTGCAAGGGGATTTTCTCGACGATGCGGTGTTCCAGGCGATGCTGGAAGCCATCGGCGGGTGCCGTGTGGATGTGGTATTGTCGGACATGGCGCCCAATATGAGCGGTAACCGCAACGTCGACCAGCCGCGCAGCATGTACCTGGCGGAATTGGCCTTCGATCTCGCGGAAAGGGTGCTGGGGCCGAAGGGAAGTTTCGTCGTGAAGCTGTTCCAGGGGGAAGGATTCCAGGAATACGTGGCACGGGCCAGGAAGGCGTTTGGGTCCGTCGGCATGAGGAAGCCGAAGGCCTCGCGGGCACGGAGCGCGGAAATTTACCTGGTCGGTAAGGGATACCGTGGCGCCGACCGCTGAATCAGGGGGGCGGGAACGATTTTGGCCATCCAAGTGTCATATTTGTGTCATGTTGCGTCGGCGATTTTTTCGTGCTGCGGGGAATTCCGTAGCGATCGCGTGCAGGTGTGGATAATATTGCCGTCATCGGTCTGACACAAAATAACAAGAGCCGTTCTCCATCCCATTCCAATCCGACTACGGAGATTCGAGTCGTGAACGACATGTTAAAGAATATCCTGCTCTGGGTGGTCATCGCCGTCGTGCTGATGTCCGTCTTCAACAACTTCGGGTCCCGTAAATCGGTCGATTCCAGCATGTCCTATTCGCAGTTCATCGCGGCGGTGAATGAAGGACAGGTCAAGTCGGTGACGATCGACGGGCAGAACGTGCGCGGCATGCTGGGTACGGGTGAGAAATTCTCGACCTACAACCCGGAAGACCCGCACCTGATCGACGACCTGCTCAAGAACCACGTGGAGATCAAGGCGCAGCCGCCGGAGTCGCAGTCGCTCCTGATGCAAATCTTCATCTCCTGGTTCCCCATGCTGCTGCTGGTGGCGGTATGGATATTCTTCATGCGCCAGATGCAGGGCGGCGCGGGCGGCCGGGGGGCGATGTCCTTCGGCAAGAGCAAGGCACGGCTGATCGAAGAAGATCAGGTCAAGGTGACCTTCGCCGATGTGGCGGGTGCCGACGAGGCCAAGGAGGACGTAGCCGAGATGGTCGATTTCCTCAAGGATCCGAGCAAGTTCCAGAAACTGGGCGGCAAGATCCCGCGCGGCGCGCTCATGGTCGGCCCGCCGGGCACCGGCAAGACGCTGCTGGCACGGGCCATTGCCGGCGAGGCGCGGGTGCCGTTCTTCTCGATATCGGGTTCGGATTTCGTGGAAATGTTCGTCGGGGTGGGCGCGTCGCGCGTGCGTGACATGTTCGAACAGGCCAAGAAGCACGCTCCCTGTATCATCTTCATCGACGAAATCGATGCGGTCGGCCGTCACCGCGGTGCGGGTCTGGGCGGCGGGCATGACGAGCGCGAGCAGACCCTGAACCAGCTGCTGGTCGAGATGGACGGTTTCGAAGGCACCGAAGGCATCATCGTGATCGCCGCGACCAACCGCCCCGACGTGCTCGATCCCGCGCTGCTGCGGCCGGGCCGGTTCGACCGCCAGATCGTGGTGGGGCTGCCGGACGTCCGCGGCCGTGAGCAGATCCTCAAGGTCCACATGAAACGCGTGCCACTGGCTGACGACGTGGAAGCGAAGTATCTGGCACGGGGCACGCCCGGTTTCTCGGGGGCCGATCTGGCCAACCTCGTCAACGAGGCCGCCCTGTTCGCCGCCCGCAAAAACAAGCGGGTCGTGGAAATGGAGGATTTCGAGAAGGCCAAGGACAAGATCCTCATGGGCGTCGAGCGCAAGTCCATGGTCATGAGCGATGAGGAAAAGAAGCTCACGGCCTACCACGAAGCCGGCCATGCCATCGTTGGCTTGATGGTCCCCGAGCATGACCCCGTGTACAAGGTCAGCATCATGCCACGCGGCCGCGCCCTTGGCATCACGATGTTCCTGCCGGAGCGTGACACCTACAGCGCCAGCAAGCAGAAACTGGAGAGCCAGATTTCCAGCCTGTTCGGCGGCCGGCTGGCCGAGGAGATCGTGTTCGGTCGTGAGCACGTCACCACCGGTGCCCAGAACGACATCGAACGTGCCACCAATTTGGCGCGGAACATGGTGACGCGCTGGGGGCTCTCGGAGCGGCTGGGGCCGCTGGCTTACAGCGAGGAGGAGGGCGAGGTCTTCCTGGGGCGGTCCGTGACCAAGCACAAGAGCGTATCGGAGGAGACGGCGCACCTGATCGACGAGGAGATCCGCTCGATCATCGACCGTAACTACGAGCGCGCCGAGCGTATCCTCCGGGAAAATATGGATAAGATGCACCTCATGGCCGAAGCGCTGATCAAATATGAAACCATAGACCGTCTGCAGATCGCCGACATCATGGAAGGCAGGTCCCCCAGGGTTCCCCAGAGCTGGGAGGACAATACGCCTCCCGGTAGCGGCGAGTCGGCATCGAAGGGTGGCGATCAGCCGGTATCGGGGTCCTTCGGCAAACCGGCGGAGCAGACCTGAGTTTTCGGGCCGCACAGGCTTTCGAACCCCTGGCGGGCGCAGTCTGCCAGGGGTTTTCTATTGTCCGCGATTTCGCTAGTTTTCTTGAGGACGTCAGAATTGGGGGAGGAAGCAGTGAAGAAAGAGTATTTCGGGACCGACGGAATTCGCGGCAGGGTGGGTGATTACCCGATCACTCCGGATTTCATGCTCAAGCTCGGGTGGGCGGCGGGCTGCGTCTTCGCCCGGGAGATGCCGGGCCGGCGTGTCCTGATCGGCAAGGATACCCGGATTTCCGGATACATGTTCGAATCGGCTTTGGAAGCCGGCTTTTCCGCCGCCGGCGTCGATACGCAACTACTCGGCCCGATGCCGACCCCGGCGGTCGCTTATCTGACCCGCACCCTCCGCGCCCAGGCGGGCGTGGTGATCAGCGCTTCACACAACCCTTATTACGACAACGGCATCAAGTTTTTCGGGCCGGACGGCATGAAGCTGCCCGACGAACTGGAACTGTTGATCGAAGACTATCTGGGCAGGCCCATGACCACTGTGGAGTGTTCGCACATCGGCAAGGCGACCCGCATCGTGGACGCGGCGGGGCGCTATATCGAGTTTTGCAAGAGCACGATTCCCCTGGGTATGCATTTTTCCGGAATGAAAATCGTGGTGGACTGCGCCCACGGATCGACCTACCACGTCGCTCCCGACGTGTTCTCGGAACTGAGAGCGACCGTGAGTACCCTCGGGGTCGCGCCGGACGGTCTCAACATCAACGATCGCGTCGGCGCCACGGATCCTGAAAACCTTCGCCAGACGGTGCTCGAGGAAAATGCCGATCTGGGCATAGCGCTGGATGGAGACGGCGATCGGCTGATCATGGTCGACCACCGGGGGGAGGTCGTCGACGGCGACGAACTGCTGTTCGTCATCGCCAATGCCCGGCACGCCGAAGGCGAACTGAAGGGTTCCGTGGTGGGAACCCTGATGAGCAATCTCGGCCTGGAGCAGGCGATACGGCGCCTGGGCCTGGAATTCAGGCGGGCCGCGGTCGGCGACCGCTACGTGATGGAAATGATGCTCGAACACGGCAGCATGCTCGGCGGCGAAGGGTCGGGACACATCATTTGCCGCGACCGCACCACCACGGGGGACGGCATCGTCTCCGCCCTGCAAGTCCTGGCGGAGATCGTCCGCAGCGGAAAAACCCTGCACGAACTGAAGCAGGGCATGAGGAAATATCCCCAGCGGCTGGTCAACGTGCGGCTGGCGGAACGGGTCAGTCTGGCTTCGGTGCCGCTGGTCCAGAAAGTGAAGGCCGAGGTGGAGGCGGAGTTGGGCGATTCGGGACGCGTACTGTTGCGCCCGTCGGGCACGGAGCCCTTGATCCGGGTGATGGTCGAAGGAGCGGACGAGGGCCAGGTCCGCGAGCTCGCCGACCGGTTGGCGGGAGCCGTGGCCCGGGCGTTTTCCGCCTGAAGCGTGTGCCGGCCAGGCTCGTTTCCGACTTATGCCATTGAACGGAAAGGGGACATTCCCTGTATCACGAGTCGGTCGGCTTCCCGTCCTCGCGCTGCATCTTTGCTACAATCGGGTGCGCAGCGCGGAGTCCGGCTGCCGGCCGTGTCAGCGATCCGGCCGACCATTCCCTCCTTTCCGACGATTCTAGGAGTGTTCCCATGGCTGGTGTCCTGCTTCGCTCCGGCCGCCTGAAGCACTTTTTGCCCCTGGGTGCCACCGGCCAGCCGGTCTACCGCGCGGCTTCGCAATTGCGGGCCGCGATTCGGCGGCAGCTCGGCCAGGAGGCGGCGGATTACTTCGCCGTGCCGGTCCAGGACGAGAAGGGGGATACCCTGGATTGGTATTCCGCATTCGATGGAGACGTGGTGCCCTGGACGTCGGCGACTCCGGAGGAGCGCGGCCCGGCCAGGGCCAGCCTGTTGGCGGCGCGCGAGCGCCTGCTGGAGAAGAGCCGGGCGCTGCAGGCGTCGGAGGACGGCGAGCAGCAGGTTTTTGGCAAGCTGCTGGCGCTGGCGACGCGTATTCCCGGGGAGGATCATGTGTATCTCGTCGGGGGGCGGCCGGTCATGACGTTCTGGGGCTTCGCCCAGCGCGAGGAGGTTTCGGAGCGTGACGTGCTGGCCAGCCTCGACGTAAGCGGCATCTCGGCATCGGCGGCGCGTTTCGAGGCGGGGCCGGGCAAGATTCCACCGATGCCTGGGCGCCGGCGCTGGTGGCACTGGCTGTTGTTGCCGCTGCTGCTTCTGGTGGGACTCCTCTTGTTCGGCTTGAAGAATTGCGGGCCGGACGGTCTGTCCGGGTTCGTCCGGCAAGAGCCTACGCCGAGCCCGCTTCCGCTGGAAAGGGAAGGGGATGTCATCCCCGACGTATCTCCCAGTCCCGATGCAAAGGAGGAAAGTGGGGAAAAGAGCCGCAGCGACGTCGCCGCCTTCGGTGAGCGAATCGACCGGAGCGGGCGCCAGGACCGGGACACGGTGAGCGTGAAGCGCTCGGTGGAGGGTTCCCGGACCGTCGTGGACTCCACGCAAGTGGATCAAAGCCCGGAAGGGGCGACCGATACCGAGAACTGGGACACGTCAGCCGCGATGCCGCCGGAGAGTGCGGCTGACGCGGCCGAAAGCACGTCAGTCTCCGAGGCCGCGTCTGCCCACACCGACGTGGCTGGGACCGGATCGCCTGGCGACGATAAGCCGCAACCGGATCCCGGCAGCGGAGGACAAACCGCCGAGGGCCAGCCGGCCGACGAAGCCGCGCAATCCGCCGAAGATAAATCAGCAGCGAAAACCGAACCACCTGCTGAGGCTCCGTCCGAAAAAGCCATTTCCAAGGCTGGAGCCAACGCGAGGACTTCCGGCGCGCCGCTGACGATCCCCAAGGAGGCAGCCAGGAAGGGCTCTACCGACTTCCTGAACGGCCAGTGGCAGTCCGTCACCGGTCTGCAGGACAGCTCCGGCAATCCGATTCGGCTCGAATACGATTTCAAGGGCAAGGATGGCATGGCCCGGCTGAAGCGTTCGGTCGGCGGCAAGGAGATGGAATGCACCGCGCCGGTGACTTCCAGTTTCAGCGGATCCAGGCTGGTGATCGACCAGGCCGGCGACATCCGCTGTCCCGACGGCAGCAGCATCCAGCGCTCCAAGGTGGAATGCACCACCGACCCGCAAGGCCATGCGGTGTGCAAGGGCAGGAATCCGGACGGTTCCGATTACAAGGTCCGGATCACCAAGAAATAGCGGAAGGAGCGGGGAAGCGGAATGCTGAGCGAATTGGTGGAATTCGCCGAGAACGCCACGCTGATCATGCGTAGCGGGGTCCAGTTCATGGATTTCGGCCTGACGCTGGACCTGCGCCGGGAGCCGCCCGGCGAGTTTGCCCTGCAGAGCGGCCGGCGCTCGCTGGCGCGGCTGGAATGGGACGAGCGGCGTGAGCGCCACGTGCATCCGGGTGATCCGGTGCTGGTGGTCAAACCCAGGTTCAGCGTGAGCGTCGATGAGTCCATCAAACTGCTGGATGGCTGCTGGCTGCCGCTGCCCGTGCTGCGAGCCGGTCCCCAGCGCCGCTTCGACCAGGGGCCCACCACCTGGGCCCGTGGCCGCATCGTCAGACTCGGCGAAGGCGAAGACCTGCGCGGTCACACTCACCGCCTGACACTGGCCTTCGACACCCAGGTACTGGAGGCGCGTGCGGCCACGGCTTATCTGGCGCCGACCCACGCCGACGTGCAGACCGGCGCCAGTTTCCAGCTTGCCTACCGGGCGCACGAGATGGGCTGGTATCCGGAACTGCCCTGGGTCGACGAATGGCTGGCGGAAGTGTTCCGCGACGAGGCGGCGGAGCGGTTGAAGCTGCCGGCCGAAGACGTCGACAGCGAGATCGAACAGCTCAGCCATCACGCCCATTACCTCAATTTTCTGTACCTGATCGGTGTACGGGCCAACATCCCGGAAATCCGGGTGCGCAGCAACGCGCCGGACGACATCTATGCGCCGATCCCGGTGGATCTGGTGCTGGACGTCGGCAATTCCCGGACCTGTGGCATCCTGGTCGAGGAGCACCCCCAGCAGCACGATGGCCTGAAGAACCGCTACGAACTCACCATCCGCGACTTGTCCGAGCCGCACAAGGTCTATCACGAACCCTTCGAGAGCCGGGCGGAATTCGCCCAGGCATTGCTGGGCAAGGAGCACCTGGCCTGCAAGAGCGGGCGCAACGATGCCTTCGTCTGGCCGACCATCGCCCGGGTCGGGCGGGAGGCGGCGCGGCTGGCCAATCACCGCCGCGGCACCGAAGGCTCGACCGGGCTGTCCAGCCCCAAGCGCTACCTCTGGGACGAGGACCGTTACGAGCCCGGCTGGCGCTTCAACGTCGCCTACAGCCGCGAGGAGATCGAACCGCACGCCACGGGGGCGCCGTTCAGTAACCTGATCAACGAGCGCGGCGAAGCCCTGCACGAACTGCCGGAGGCCGAGCGGATGCCGGTGTTCGTGCCCAAATATTCGCGCAGCTCCTTGATGTGCTTCTTCCTGGCCGAAATCCTGGTCCACGCCCTCGGGCAGATCAACAGCCCGGCCCAGCGGATCAAACAGGGCGATCCGGAAAAGCCCCGGCACCTGCGTTCCATCATCATCACCGTGCCGCCGTCCATGCCCAAGCCGGAGCGGCGGATCTTCGCCGCGCGTTTGCGCCAGGCCATGGCGCTGGTGTGGAAGGCGTTGGGCTGGCAGCCGGAGGACGACGGCATCGACGCGGTGGACGCGGCAGGCAACTCCACCGCCTGGCCGCGCTTCCCGGTGATCCATACCGAATGGGATGAGGCGACTTGCGCCCAGGCGGTCTACCTGTTCAGTGAAATCCACGAGCATTTCGGCGGGCGGCCGGAGGAGTTTTTCCGCATCCTGCGCCGCAGCGGTGTGGATCGTGGGGACCAGACGATCACGGTGGCCTCGATCGACATCGGCGGTGGCACTACGGACCTGGTGGTGGCCGACTACCGGCTGGACCATGGCCAGGGCGCCAACGTCTACATCCTGCCGGAGCAGCGGTTCCGCGACGGCTTCAAGGTGGCTGGCGACGATCTGCTGCTGGAGACGGTGCAGAGGATGATCGTGCCGGCGATCGAGGTGGCGCTGCTCGAGTACGGTGTGGCCGATCCCGCATCCTTGCTGTCCCAGCTCATCGGCGCCGAGACCCTGTCGGTGCAGGACCGTACCTCGCGTCAGCGGCTGGCCCTGGAGGTGTTCTATCCGCTGGGCCTGAAGCTGTTGCATGCCTATGAGCGTTTCGATCCGGCTCTGCCGGCGGAGTCGCATGGCTTCAGGATCGGCGAACTGCTGGTGGGGGATGACCGTCCCTCCGAGCACGTAGTGCGGCATTTCGCGTTGGGGGTAAAGCGGTCGGTTGGTGCCAGGGACAAGGATTTCGATCTGCTCGAAGTAACGATCCCTTTCGATCTGCACCGGCTGCACCGGCTGTTCCTGGAGGACCGGTTCGAGATCTGCAAGACCGTCCGGGCGCTGTGCGAGATCGTCCACCTCTATCACTGCGACGTTCTGCTGTTGAGCGGGCGGCCCTCCTGCATGCCGGGCATCCTGGCGCTGTTCCGCCGCCTGCTGCCCTTGCCGCCGGACCGGATCGTCCCGCTGGCAGGGTTCCGCGCCGGGGTCTGGTATCCCTTCCACCGCGACGGCCGGATCGGCGACCCCAAGACCACGGCGGTGGTCGGGGCGATGATCTGCAAAGTCGGCGGCGCCCGCCGCATCCCCAACTTCAACTTCCTGGCCCATGCCTACAAGGTGTATTCCACCGTCCGCCACCTGGGGCTGATCGACCAGAACCTCGTACTGCGGGACGCCGACGTGTATTACCGTGACGTCAATCTGGACGACGAGAACTACGAGCTTCCGGAGCAGCCGTTCGAGATGCGCGCCCGGATGATCCTGGGGTTCAGGCAGCTCGCCTCCGAGCGCTGGCCGGCGACGCCGCTGTACGTGCTGGACCTGAGCGAACGCGCCAAGCAGCTCCTCGCCAGCGCCGACCGCACCGCGCCCGCCGTGATCCAGATCGCTCTCAAACTGGACCGCAAGAAAGGCGCGGGGCCCGAGAGCTTCAGCGTGGCCTCCGCCGTCACCAGCCAGGGCACCGCCCTCAACCCGTCGCGCGACATCGTGCTCAAGCTCAACACCCTGACCACCGTCGGCATCGGCGAGAGCAGCTATTGGCTGGACACGGGCAGCATCATCCGTTAAGGGCATGCACATGACGACTTGGGATGACAAGACGCTGAGCGAGCGTTGCGAGGCGATTTTCCGGGGTGCGGGGGATGCGCTGGACTGGGTGGCGGAGGTGCGCACCAACGCCCAGCGGCTGGACCGGGAGGGCGACGGTCTGATCGAGAAGCTCCGGCGTTCGCGCAACCTGTGCCGGCGCCTGGGCGCTGCGGCCAAGCGTCCGTTTTCCGCCGGGGTGTTTGGCATGTCGCAGGCCGGCAAGTCGTATCTGATTTCCACCCTGGCGCGTTCCGCCGAGGGCGATCTGCAGACGCTGCTGGACGGCAGGCGGGTCGATTTCATCGGCCATCTGAATCCGCCCGGCGGCGGCAAGGAGGCGACGGGGCTGGTGACGCGCTTCACCCGCGAGCCCAGCGCCGCGCCGCAGGGATTCCCGGTCGAGCTGACCCTGTTTTCCGAGGCCGATATCGCCAAGATCCTGGGCAACAGCTTCTTCAACGACTTCGACCGGGAGCGGGTGAGCTTCGACACCGATCCGGAAAAACTCCGCGCCCTGCTGGGATGGCTGGAACCCTTGGCCCAGCCCGAGCCGACCGGGGGCCTGAGCGCCGACGAGATCATCGATCTCATCGATTACTTCGAGCGCCGCTTCGAGAAATCCTTCGCGCCCTTGCGCGCCGACTACTGGCCCAGGGTGATCGAACTCGCGCCGCGGCTGCGGACCGAGCACCGGGCGGAACTGCTGTCGGTGCTGTGGGGCGGAATTCCCGACCTGACCCGCGCCTATCGCCTGCTGGCCGAGGCCCTGGCGCGGATGTCGCACGCCGGCACCGTGTTCGTGCCGCTGGCCGCGCTGGTGTCCGAGACCGGGGGCGAGCCGGCCTGGCGGGCGGACAGCATCCTCAACGTGGACGTGCTGGACGGGCTCGGCAAGGAGGGCGGCGAAAGCCTGAAGGTCCTGCCCCAGCGTGAGGGCCAGGTCTTGGCCGAGGCAGAGGTGTCGCGTCCGGTGCTGGCGGCGCTGACGGCGGAGCTGCGCTTCGTGCTGGCCGACGCCCCGGCGATCGGCCTGCTGGAAGAGGTCGATCTGCTGGACTTCCCCGGCTACCGCGGCCGGCTGGACATCGCCGACCTGGAGGAGGTGCGCAAGCGCCTCAAGCGCGAGGACGCCGACCCGGCGGCGCAGCTCATGCTGCGGGCCAAGGTCGCCTATCTGTTCGAGCGCTACACCGAAGACCAGGAGATGAACGTGCTCCTGATGTGCACCCGCTGCGACAGCCAGATCGAGGTCACCTCGCTGGCGCCGGCCCTGTCCGCCTGGGTCCACGCTACGCAGGGCGAGACGCCGGCCGACCGCGGCGCCCGTCCGCCCGGGCTGGTCTGGGTGGTCACCCAGCTCGACCGCCGGCTGGAAGCCAAGCCGGGCCAGACTGCCGCCCAGCAGCAACAGGAATGGGCCAACATGGTCCACATCACGCTGCTGGAGCGTTTCTCCCAGTGCGACTGGCTGCACGAATGGAGCGAGGGCAAGCCGTTCGACAACGTCTTCATGGTGCGCAAGCCCGGCATGCTGCGCAGCGCGTTCAAGGTCGATGCCGATGGGGTGGAAACCGATTTCCTGTCGGAGGAGGAGCGCCAAAGGCTGGCCGGGCAGCGCGAGTTTTTCGTGGGTAACGAATCGGTGCAGCGCCATGTCCGCGATGCCGGCGCGGCCTGGGATGCGGTGCTGGGCGTCAATGACGGCGGCATGACCCGGCTGGCCGAATATCTGCGCACCGTTTGTCTGCGCGAAACGAAATGGAACCGGATCGGCGAGCAGCTGGTCAAGATCCAGCAGGAAATCGGCGAACACCGGCTGCTGCCGTATTTCCAGGCCGAGGGTGCGAGTGAGGTCGAAAGGAAGAAGCGCTGTGCCGAACGGTTCTACCAGGCGGTGGTCGAGTCCCCGGATGGCTTCGGCGAATTGCTCCATCGCCTGCATCCCGCTGCGGAGCAGCTGCGGCGGCTGTACCTCACGGCAGACGACGCCGGCGGGAAGGGCGAAGCCGAGACTGCCAGGCCCGCACCGGCACGCCGCGGCCTCATCAACCTGCCCGTGGCGAAAACCGCCGGGCCGGTGCCGGAGCGTGGCGGGCGCGCAGAGAATTTCGCCAGAGCGGTGATATCGGCCTGGATACTTCAGCTCCGGGCTTTGCCGGAGCAGGCCGACTTGCTACGCTATTTGGGGCTGGGCGAGGAGGCAGTGCGTATCGTCAGTGACGAACTGGTCACCGGCGGTGACCGGCTGCAACTCGAGCGGAAACTGGTGGAAGCGTTGCGTCCGCTGGAAGAGATGCGGGGTACCACCCGCATCGGCATCGTCGATCAGCAGGTGATGGTGGTGCGGCGGGTCATCGGCGAATTCGTCGACCTGTTGGGATGGGCCGAAGTACCCTTGGGCGCCCGGCCGGAATCGCCGATGGGTGGGCGCCGACTGTTCGAACCGCCGGCGGCGATCGCGGCGGCCGCCTTGCCTCGGCTCAGCGTGGAAGAGCTGAATTATCCGGCAGCCTTCATCGTCGATTGGTTGGAAGCCTTCCGCAGACTAGCGTTGGACAATGCCGGGCATAGCGCCGGCCGCGAGATCACGCCGGAACAGAATCTGCGTCTGGGCGAAATCCTGGCGACCCTCGGCGTCGTAGCCGGGCATTGAGAGAGACGGTGATCACGATCAGATGCGAACTGGTCAACGACCCGGGTAGGGGTCCCGGCCATGGGCTGATCCGCATCGGCGGGCTGGAGCAAACCGCAGGCCGGCTGGAATTCTGTCTGGAGCGTAACCAGGGCTCGGCGCCTTTTCTGGGGCCGGACGGGATTTGGCAGGCTCAGGAATTCTGGCATGGGGTGGGCTCGGAGGCTGGGCCCGATTCTGCGGTTGCAGGCACACAGCCCCAACCCTTCTCCCAAGGGGAGAAGGGAGCCGATCCCTCTTCTTTTTCCACGGTTCGGGAAATGGCAGCCGAAGCCCGGTCTTCGCATCCTTTTCCCTCTGGGACAAAACCGCCGGGAGCGGTTCTGGTTGAGCAGAGCTCACCCGAAGGGTTTCGGGCAGGATGGCCCGAAAACGAAAAGTGGCCCGAAGGGCCGGATGAGGGGGAAAAGCCGCATGGCGCCGATACGCCATCCATGGGCAAGGGGACCCTCCAGTCCATCCCCCGCCAAATCCCGGTCGGCCCCGAAATCGTCGACCCCATCGTCAGCCAGCCCCCCAGCGTGGTGTTCCGCCTGACCCTGTCGGCGGACGGCGCCCGCTACCCTTGCGTCCTGCGGATTCAGCGGCCTTTGCTCGGTTCCGGCGCATATTTCGAGGCCAAGCCGGCTCCCGCGACCCAAGCGGAGCCTGAACCGGTCCCGGAGCCCGTGCCGGTTCCCGAACCCGAGCCGATTCCTGCGCCGGCACCGTCGCCCGAGCCGGTTCCGCCGCCTGTTCCCCGTCCGTCGCGCGGCCTCTGGCTCGGATTCGCCCTGCTACTGGCGCTGGCCGGCGCGGGCGCCTGGGCCTGGTGGGACTGCCGCATACCGGCGCTGCCGGGACCGCAGTGTCAAACCGCCGCGCCGAAGACGGAGCAGAACGCCGAGGCGCAGCCTGTTTCACCTCCCCAGCATTGCACCGGCCTCAGCGCCGAGGATTGCCTGGCGGCGGCGCAGAAGCGTCTGGCCGCACGCCAGCCGGATGCTGCCCGCCAGTTGTTCCAGGAAGCCGCCGAGCTCGGGGCACCCAAGGCCTATATCGAGCTGGGACGGATGTACGATCCGGACACCTGGTCCGCCGAAACAAGCCCCGCGGCGAACGCCGACTGGGAGACCGCGGCTTACTGGTACGACGAGGCGGCCCGCACCGGAGACCGGGACGGTAGGCTGGGGGCGGGGCGGCTGTATTGCCGTAATACCCAGGACCCGGCCTTCCTGTCCCACGCCCTGGAACTGTTGAGGAAGGCCGTCGCGGAAGCGCCGGGTGATGCGGCGGCGGAGGCAGTGTTGAAGGAATGCGAGGAGAAGGCGAAATGAAACTGCGCTTGAGGGTATTCGGTTTCGTCACCGTTCTGTTCATGGCGCCGGCCTTCGGCGCCGAGCCCCTGCTGATGCCCGGCAAGAAGACCCTCTACCAGCGCGTCCTGACCCGCCCCGGCGCCCGCATCGTGCCCAATCCGGGGAAGACCGACGGCAAGCCCGCGGCGGCGCTGTCGCGCTACTATGTCTACGAGCGGGAAACCCTGGACGGCAGGGAATGGCTGCAGGTCGGCGGCGATTCCCGCGGCAGGATCGACGGTTGGCTGGACGCCGCCCAGAGCGTGCCGTGGAACCAGCAGCTGACGCTGGCGTTCACGAATCCGGCCAACCGTTCCAGGGCGCTGCTGTTCGAGAAGAAGGAGGGCGTGCTGGAGGTGCTCAAGTCTGCCGATCCCGGTGCCATGGCCGCCTCCATCCTGAAGACGGTGGAATCCGGCAAGCCCGATCCTCGGCTGATTTCGGTGGAACCCCAGGAATACGTCGATCCGGCCAAGAAGTTCTACCTGCTGCCCATCCTGCAGGCGGAGGAGCTGACCTCGCCGCGCAACGTACGGGTGTTGGAGGTCGCCTCGGTCACCGCCAAGCGTGGCGAATCCTCGCCCGCGGAAACCCGGCGCGAGGTCCCGGACGCGCCTTCGGTGCTGCGCAATTTCAGCGCCGCGGTGGTGTTCGTGATCGATTCGACCATATCCATGGGGCCCTACATCGACCGTACCCGCGAGGCGGTGCGCCGGGTCTACACCAGGATCGAGAAAGCCGGCCTGGCGGATCAGGTGCGCTTCGGGCTGGTCGCCTTCCGTTCCAGCACCCAGGCCGTGCCGGGGCTGGAATACGTCTCCAAGGTCTACGCCGACCCCAGCGAAGTGAAGACCGGCAAGGACTTTCTCGCCAAGGTCGCGAGCCTCAGCCCGGCCAAGGTGTCGAGCTCCACCTTCGACGAGGACAGCTATGCCGGAATCATGACCGCGCTGCAAAAGATCAAATGGAGCGGATTCGGCGGGCGTTATGTGGTCCTCATCACCGATGCCGGCGCCATCGACGGCAACGATCCGCTGTCCCAGACCAAGCTGGGGGCGGACCAGGTCCGCATCGAGGCTGAACAGCTCGGCGTGGCCTTGTTCGGTCTACACCTGAAGACGCCCGCCGGCAAGGCCGACCATGCGAAAGCCACGGCGCAATACAAGGTGCTGACCCAGAACCAGGTCGCCGGCCGGCCGTTGTATTACGACGTCGAATCCGGCGACGTGGGCAGGTTCGGGAAGATCGTCGATTCGCTGGCCGACACCATGGCCAAGCTGGTGGAAGGGGCCTCGCAGGGCCGGATGGTGGCCGGCAGTGTGCGCACCGCGGCGGGCGCCAAACCGAAGGACGAGAGCGAACGGATCACCAGCGACGCCCTGCTGCTGGGCCACGCGATGCAGCTGGCCTATCTCGGCCGGGAGAAGGGCACGCAGGCGCCCGATCTGTTCCAGGCCTGGCTGTGCGACCGCGACTACGCCCATCCCGAGCTGGCCGCCACCGAAGTGCGGGTGCTGCTGACCAAGAACGAACTGAGCAATCTCAGCCAGACCGTCAAGCTCATCCTCGACCAGGGCGAGAAGTCGCAGGAAACCACCGGCACGGCCGCCTTCTTCGATCTGCTGCGGTCCTCGGCCGCGCATCTGGTGCGCGATCCCGCCAAGCTGGCCGACCCCAAGGCCCGCAAGCTGGCCGAACTGGGCCTGCTCGGCGAATACCTGGAAGGCTTGCCGTACAAGAGCGCGGTGATGAACCTGACTTCCGATCAATGGGAGCAATGGAGCCAGCGGCAGCAGGAGGACTTCCTCGACGGCCTCCGCCGCAAGCTGCGGCATTACCAGATCTACCACGACGACGCCGACCGCTGGGTGATGCTGGACGGCTCGAACGACCCCAGCGAAGCGGTCTATCCGGTGCCTATCGGCGCCTTGCCGTGACCTCCCTGCTGGAACTCGCGGGCGTGGAACGGCGCCGGGGCGAAGGCGAGGGGGCTTTCACGCTGGAGGTCGGGGAATTGTCCCTGCGTGCAGGCGACTGTCTGGCCGTCACCGGCCCCAGCGGCTCCGGCAAGAGTACCTTGCTCGACCTGCTGGGGCTGGTGCTGTGCCCGGATCGGGCAGAGGTGTTCCGGTTTCTCGATCGAGACGTGGCCGCGCTATGGCGGTCCGGCGGAGACGGTGGGCTCGCCGCCCTGCGCTCGAGGCACCTGGGGTATGTCCTGCAGACTGGCGGTCTGCTGCCTTTCCTCGACTTGCGGGAGAACGTCGAGCTGTCGCGCCGCCTGCTGGGGTTGGGGCCTGACTCGTTGACCGGCGAGCTGCTGGCTCGCCTGGGACTGACACACCTCAAGGCCAAAAAACCCCGCGCCCTTTCGGTCGGTGAGCGCCAGCGGGCCGCCATTGCTCGCGCCTTCGCCCACCGGCCCGCCCTGGTGCTGGCGGACGAACCCACCGCCGCGCTCGATCCATCCCTGGCCCTGGAAGTCTGCCGCCTGATGCGGGAGCTGGCGGCGGAATTCGGCATCGCCCTGGTGATCGTTTCCCACGACTGGGCGCTGGTCCGCCGGCTGCGACTGCCGGAGCTCCGCGTCGTCCCGCAAGCCGGCACTTCAGGATGCCGCAGCCGCCTGGAAGGGGTGAGCGATGCGTGATGCCGTGCGCCAATTGCGCAGTGTCGCGGAGCTTGCCTGTCGAGACCTGCTCCACGAATGGCGGGTCTCGCTCTGCCTGGCGCTGGCGATCGCCGCCGTGCTGGCGCCCTTGCTGGTGCTGTTCGGCCTGAAGTCCGGCATCGTCGATACCCTGACGGCGCAGATGAAATCGGATCCGCGCAACCTCGAGATCGTCTGGCGGCTGAACGGTTCACTGGACCGCGATTGGCTGGAACGGCTGCGCGCGAATCCGCGAGTCGGCTTCGCCGTGCCCAGCACCCGCACCCTCGCCGCCACCCTGGATCTTGCCGCCGCCGACGGGAAGGGTCTGGAGGATGTCGACCTGATGCCTACGGATGCGGGCGATCCGCTGTTCGGCGTCGAGGATGCAGTTCCGCAAGGGCTGGGCGCGCTGGCTTTGACCCACGAAGCGGCAGACAAACTCGGCGTTTCGGCCGGCATGAGCGTGGAAGGCGTGGTCTACCGCAATCTCCACCAGCAGCGGCAGGTGTTGAGGCTGTCGCTGCGGGTGAGCGCGGTGCTGGCCGAATCCGTTCATTCCGGCTGGGGTGCGTTCGTGTCCTTACCCCTCTTGGAAGCCCTGGAGCATTACCGCGACGGTTACGCCGTGCCCGAGCTGGGCGTCGCCGACGGGGCGTCTCCCACCTCCGGTGCGTCCCGCTACGCCCGGCTCCGGCTCTATGCG
Source organism: Methylococcus sp. S1M (assembly GCF_051295855.1). Classification (NCBI taxonomy): domain Bacteria; kingdom Pseudomonadati; phylum Pseudomonadota; class Gammaproteobacteria; order Methylococcales; family Methylococcaceae; genus Methylococcus; species Methylococcus sp. S1M. The sequence goes on along the minus strand of NZ_JBPDXO010000002.1, from coordinate 40,345 downwards.
CGCAGTCTGGAAGCCGTGCCGGGGCTGGCCGAATCGCTGCGCGCCCAAGGCTACGACGTTTCCACCCGCAGCAAGGACATCGAACTGGTCAAGAACATCGACCACGCCCTGAGCTTCCTGTTCCGCCTGATCGCCGGAGGCGGGATCGCCGGCTGCGTGCTGTCGCTGGGTGCCAGCCTCTGGGCCAGCGTCGAGCGCAAGCGGCGCGACCTGGCGCTGCTGCGCCTGGTCGGCATCCGCAATACCGTGCTTGCCGGCTTCCCCGCCATCCAGGCCGCAGGCGTCGCCGCGGCTGGAATCGCGCTGGCGTTCGCCGCCTATTTCGCGGCAGCCGAGGCGATAAACCGGACCTTCCGGGCGGATCTGAGCCGGGAAGAGTTCGTATGCCGTCTGCTGCCGAATGACGGAGTGACGGCCGCTTTTCTGACCGAAAGCCTGGCCGTTCTGGCTGCACTGATCGCCGTGGCGGCCGTGCTGCGGATCGAACCGGGGGAGAGCCTGCGGGAGAACTAACCGTGCTTCGGCAACACCGGATAGCCGGCCAAATCAAGGACTATTGGCGGCCGGTCCGGCGCGTTAAACTTGGATTGGCACAGACCGCAAACCCTCTCTCACCGAACCCAAGGGAAGACCCGCCATGACCAGCATCCTGCGTTCATCCACCTCATTCGCGGTTGTAATGATCTTCCTGTCCGCTTGCGCATCGCAGCCGCTGACCCACTCCGAAAAAGAAACCCGGCGGGCGGAAATCCGCTCGATGGCGAACCAGATGCTGGCGCAGCTTTACCAGAGTTATCCCGAGGCCGAGGCGCGTGTCCGCAATTCTGCCGGTTACGCGGTATTCAGCGATTTCGGCATGAAGATCCTCTTTGGCGGCGGTTCGCACGGCGAAGGGGTCGCGATCAACAATGCGAACCAGAAGGCGACCTACATGAAGATGTTGGAGCTGTCGCCTGGTCTGGGCTTCGGGGCCCAGAAGTTCCGCGCGGTGTTCCTGTTCGATACGCGGGAGTCTTTCGACAAGTTCGTGAATTCCGGCTGGGAGTTCGGCGGAAATACCGAAGCCGCTTTGCAGACCACTACGCAGGGGGCGGGCGGTCGCTTAGGGGTTACAGTGTCGCCGGGCGTGACGATGTACCACATCAGCGAAGCCGGCGCCATCGTCGGCATCAGCCTCGCCGGCGCCAAGTATTACAAGAATGACGAATTGAACAACTGATCCCCGAGCGGGAAGGGAAGCGGCGGGAGGCCTTGCTCCAGAGCCTCTTCCCATCGGTCCACACCGCCGCGGCCACGCTATTGCCGGACATGTTGGCCGCACCGCCCCTGTCCAGCACCTGGTCGATCCCCGGCAGCAGGCGCGGACCTTCCGCTGGAGACCGACGGACACTGGTGCCCATTCATGATGGCGAACTACCGGAGGAAGCGGCGGAGACAGCTGCTCCGCCTCAGTTCTCCGCCTCGTGTATGGCCTCGTCCTGATTTCTCGCCAGGTCGGCGTCGAGAAAAGCCCCGCATTCGGGCACTTCCATGCGAAATTGGGAGGTGACATCGATGTCTACGACGGCCTCGCGCATACTGAAATCCAGCACGTGGCCACCCAGGGTTTCGGCCTTGTCCAGGAAATGCACATGGTAGCCGGCGACGTTGACGCCCTGGGTGTAGTCGGGAAAACGGAAGCCGACCAGGGTGCCCTCGAGATGTCCGTATTCGAATTCGGGCTGCCGGCGGGCGACTTCGACCAGCGGCGGGTAGGGCTTGCGCTGGCGCGGAACGGTCCGGACCCGGATGTGATCAAAATAGGCCAGCACCCGGATCGCATAGAAGACGTTCTTGCTCGGCACGGCCTTGTCGACGGCGGCCTGGAACTGTTTCCAGTCGATCGGGTCGGGCCAGACGACCTGCACGGTCGGGTCGAACAGGGTCACCACGGCGAACGGCGTCTTGGCCGTGGGCGGGACGGGATAGGCCTTGCCGTCCGATTTGATCTGGAAGAACCGTCCGCCAAGGGCGATCATCTCGCCATCCAGTGCGTTGAAGGTGCCCAGGCCGAAGTCGCCGTGCCTGGCCAGTTCGCCGTAGGTGGTATCGCCGTCGTAAACGCCTTCCATCAGCGCGCCTATGGTGGAGGCCTGGAACACCTCATGATCCTCATGGCCGAGCGGATGGAACAAATCGCCTTTCTGCTGGTGGGTGCGGAATGCCTGGATGAAGATGTCGTCGATGGCCACGGACGTCTCCTCTCAAGAGTCAGTGCTGCGCCGAGGCGTCGATCGCCTCGACCAGGTGGACGTTGTCGCTGTAGTCGATGGGCACTTCGATCAGCACCGGCGCGTCGGCCGCGAGCGCCCGGTTCAGCACAGGGACGATCCCGTCCGCGGACTCGATCCGGTACCCGATCGCGCCGAAGGCCTCCGCCAGTTTGACGAAGTCGGTGGGGCCGAACTCGGCGCCGAAGCTGCGCCCGTAGTCGCGCATCTGCAGGCTGTGGATCAGGTTGTAGCCGCCGTCTTTCCAGACGATGTGCACGATCGGCAGTTTGAGGCGCACCGCGGTTTCCAGTTCCATGCAGGTCATGAGGAAGGAGCCGTCGCCCGATACCGAAACCACTTTCTTGCCGGGCCGGGCCAGGGCCGCGCCGATGGCCCAGGGCAGGGCGACGCCCATGGTCTGGTGGCCCATGCTGAACAGCAGGTGACGCGGGGCGTAGCAGAAGAAGTAGCGGGCCATCCAGATCTCGTGGGCGCCGACGTCGCAGGTCACCGTCGCCTCGTCGTCCAGCGTGGCCCGAAGGTCGTGAATGAAGCGCAAGGGGTGGATCGGCATACCGGTCAGTGCTGCGCCGCGGGCTTGCTCCTCCAGCAGACGCCGCCGCGCCGCGGCGACGACGGGGCGTCCGGCTCGATCCTCGATTCGGAGCAGGCTGCCGAGCGCGGCCAGGTTGGCGGCGATGTCGCCGACCAGTTCGGCGGCAGGGTGGTAGGCCCGGTCGACGGCGGCGGGCAGGGCATCCAGGTGGATCGCCTGCGACTGCGGTGAGATCCAGGCGGAAGGTTCGTATTCGATCGGGTCGTAGCCGATCGTGAGTACCAGATCGGCTTGGCGCAGCACCTCGTCGCCCGGCTGGTTGAGCACGTAGCCGACCCGGCCGACGAACTGATCGACCAGATCGCGGGACAGGGTGCCGGCGGCTTCGAAGGTCATCGCCACCGGCAGCGGATGCCGCTCCAGGAAACGCCGGACCGCCGCCGCCGCTCCAGGTGTGCTGGCCCGCAATCCGAGCAGGATGGCCGGGGCTTTGGCATCGTTCAGCAGGGACGCCGCGCGTTCGACGACGGCGGCCGGGGCCGTTCCCCAGACGGCGGGTTCGGCCGGCGCCAGGGCCTGCGCGGTGACCGGCGCGGTGAGCATGTCGTTCGGTACCGAGACGTGGACGGCTCCGGCGCACGGCGTCTGCGCGGTGCGGAAGGCGTTGACCAGGATTTCCGATACGGTATTCGGTTCCTCGACCTCGACGCTCCATTTGGTGATCGGCGCGAACAGGCCGACCGAATCCAGGTTCATGTGGCTCTGCTTGAATTGCACGGCCCGCGGCACCTGGCCGGTGATGACGACCAGCGGGTCGCGGTCCTCTGTGGCGGTAGCGACGCCACAGACGGCGTTGATGAGGCCGGGGCCGGAGGTGGTGAGCACCACGCCGGGCCGGCCGGTGATCCGGCCCCAGGACTGGGCCATGAAGGCAGCGCCGGTTTCGTCCCGGCAAACGATGAAGCGCGGGCCGCGGTCGGCCAGCACGTTCAGGATCGGGAGTATCGCGCCGCCGGGCACGCCGAAGACGTATTCGACGCCCAGCGCCTGGAGGGAGTCGACCAGCAGGTCGGCGCCGGTGCGGGGAGGTATCGTTTCACGCATGAGAAAGCCTTTTTTTGGTTTGGAAGTTTAGCAGCCGGTCAGCCGTGCATAAGCCGGGGTCCACATCCGTTCATCCACCATGCGTTCCAGATCGGCATCGCTGGGAGGTGCTGCGACGCCCGCGGCGACGGCCTCCTTCGCGACGGCCAACGCAATGAGGCGGGATACGTTGCGGATGGCGGTCAGGGGCGGGAGCAGGGGGCCGTGCGGGTCGGTGGCCGCGGGGGATGCGTCGGCCAGGGCCTGGGCGGCGGCCATGAACATGCCAGGGGTCACCCGGCGCGCGCCTATGGCGAGGATGCCCAGGCCCAGTCCAGGGAAAATATAGCTGTTGTTGCATTGCGGAATCGGGATCGTGCGTCCCTCCCAGGCGACGTCGGCGAACGGGCTGCCAGTGGCGACCAGGGCACGGCCTTCGGTCCAGGCCAGAATCTGCGCGGGCAGGGCTTCGCAGCGGGAAGTCGGGTTCGACAGCGGCAGTATGATGGGGCGGGGTGTATAGTCGGCCATCGCCTTGACGATGGATTCGGTGAAAGCCCCGGCCGCGCCGGATACGCCGATCAGCACGCTCGGGCGGGCGTTGTTCACTACCTCGGCCAGGCCGATGGTCCCGGCTCGGTCCACCCGCCAGCCGGCCAGCCGTTCCGCGGGCTGCGCGAAGGCTTGCTGGAACGGCGGCAGGCCGGAAAGCCCCTCGCGCAGCAGGCCGGACCGGTCGATCAGGAAACATCGTGAGCGCGCTTCGGTCTCGGACAAGCCGTCCCGGACCATGGCCGCGCAGATCTGTTCGGCGATGCCGCAGCCGGCCGAGCCCGCGCCGAAGACGGCGACGACCTGATCCCGCAGCCGCGTTCCCGTGACCTTGACTGCGGCCAGCACCGTGCCGGTGGCCACTGCCGCCGTGCCCTGGATGTCGTCGTTGAACGTGCACAGCCGGTCGCGGTAGCGCTCCAGCAGCGGGCCGGCATTGGCCTGGGCGAAGTCTTCCCATTGCAGGAGTACGTTCGGGTAGCGCCGCATCACCGCCTGCACGAAGCGCTCGACGAATTCGTCGTATTCGGTGCCCCGCACCCGCGGGTGGCGCCAGCCCATGTACAGCGGATCGTTCAGGAGGTCCGGGTTGTCCGTGCCGACATCGAGCAATACCGGCAGTGTGCGTGCGGGGTGGATTCCGCCGCAGAGGGTATACAGCGCCAGCTTGCCGATGGGGATGCCCATGCCGCCTGCGCCCTGGTCTCCCAGGCCGAGGATACGCTCGCCGTCCGTCACCACGATGACGTCGACCTCACGCTGCGCGGTATTGGCCAGCAGCTCGTCGATGTGCTCGCGCTCGGGGTAGGCGATGAACAGTCCGCGCGGATGCCGGTAGATGTGGCTGAACCGCTGGCAGGCTTCGCCCACGGTGGGCGTATAGACGACGGGCATCGTCTCCCCGATGTAATCCTGCATCAGTCGGTAGAACAATACTTCGTTCTCGTCCTGCAAGGCGCGCAGGTAGATGTGGCGTTCCAGGTCGGTGGGCTTGGCGCGAAAGGCCTCGTAGGCGCGTTCGACCTGGGTCTCGAGGGTGTCGACATGCGGCGGCAGCAGACCGAGCAGGCCCAGTTCCCGGCGTTCCTGTTCCGGGAAGGCCGGGCCCTTGTTGAACAACGGGTAATTCAACAGCAGCGGGCCCCTCAAGGGGACCGTCCAGATTTCCCCGCCGGTCTGCGGATCGCGGGTGATTTTGAAGTCGATCATCGAAGAGTCCTCAGCGTGGGCCAATCCGGAGGCTTGCGATCCCGAGATAGATTTCCACCAGGAAGACCAGCAGGGCCAGCATCAGCGCCCCCATGGCCGCGATGAACAGCAGTGCGATCGCGGTGCCCAACTGTGCGTCGGATATCCCGCCGACGAACAGGATGCCGACGACGGTGCAGATCAGGAGCGCACTGATCGTGCAAAGCGTGAGCGCGGCGCCGATCAGCCGGGCGCGGCGCCAGAGAATCCGGAGTTCCACGTGGGCGTGCGGCCGCGTCTTCGGGTCGAGATGTTCCAGGTTGTCCTCGAGCTGGCGCGCCCGGTCGATGCAGCGGGAGAGGCGGACCGTCATCACCGACAGCACCGCCCCGATGCTGGTCAAGAGGAACACCGGGGCCACGGCAAGCTGGATGACGTGGGCGACGTCCTCGACGTTGATCAGGAATTGCATCGGCCGTCCTCTAATCCGGGTATACGAGTCCGAGGCCGGGCCGTTCGGTCACCCGGAGCCGGCCATCCTCGAGGATGAAGCCGCCTTCGGCGACGTCGCGGGCCAGGTCGAAGCTGCCGTCCAGGTCCAGGTAGCGGGTGGCCGGGCAGGCGAGGGCGGCGTGCAGGGCGGCGGCGATGCTGATGCGGCTTTCGTCCATGCAGCCCCACATCAGATCGATCCCGGCGGTTTCGGCGATCGTCGCGATACGCCGCGCCGGGGCCAGCCCTCCGCACTTCATGAGCTTGATGTTGAAGATGCCGCAGGCGGCCGGCGGTGCAGCCAAAGCGAAGGCATCGGCGGGGCCCAGCAGGGATTCGTCGGCGGCGATCCGGCGCCGTATCGCTTTCGGGAGCGCCCGCAACCAGTCGGTTCGCCCTGCCGGGAACGGCTGTTCGACGAACTCGATGCCGAGTTCCTGCACCAGCCGGTCCAGACGGAGCAGGCCGTCGCGATCGTAGCTCTGATTGGGATCGACCCGTACGACGTACGACGGCCCGCCCGGCCAGCGTTTCGTGCAGCCGGCGCAGGCGTTCGAAGTCTTGCTCCTCGTCGCCGCAAAGCTTGACCTTGAGAACCCGGAAGCCGAGCGCCAGATGTTCGCGCGCCTCGGCCAGCGTTTCTTCGACCGGCTTGATGCCGATCGTGACCGAGGTCGGCAAGCTGTCGTGGGCGCGTCCCAAAATTTCGACCAGGGGCAGGCCGAGACAGTGGGCCACCAGATCGTGCAGCGCCATGTCGAGAGCGGCGCGGGCGGCCGGCGCGGCAGGCAGCCGTTCGGCCAGTTCCCGGCACAGCCGCGGCAGGGTCCGGATGTCCCGGCCCATCAGCCACCCGAGACGATCATGATCCAAAGCGGCGTGGCAGGCTTCCAGGGTTTCGCCGGTGACATGCCGTTCGGGCGAGGCGGCGCCCAGTCCGAGCAGTCCGTCGGCGGTCCTGATTTCGACGATGAGGTTGTCGACTTCCTCGATCGAGCGGAATGCGATGCGGTAGGGACGCGTCAGCGGAAAATGTTCGGTCCGCACCTGGATGTCGGCGATCTTCATGCGACTTCCTCCCGTTCCAGCAACGCCCGCAGCGGCGGCAGGAGGTCGGTTACACCGTCTTCCAGCGGGCAGACGACCGGGACGTCCAGGGTCCGGGCCAGCCTGCGCTGCGCTTCCCGCAATCCTTCCGGGCCGGAATCCCGTCCGTTCAGGCTGACACCCAGCACCGGTACGCCGTAGTGTTCGATCAGCCGGATTTCGTCTTCCACGGGAGGAATCCGGAAACGGGATCCCTCAAAGCCGTCGTAATGACGCCGGCCCGGCGCGTGCTGCAGGATGACACCCGCCGCGGCCCCGGACAGCAACAGCTCCGCCCCGCACGGCCCGCTGGGATTGCGCAGGGCGGACTGTCCTTCCAGGATGATGAGGTCGGGCCTGACTTCACGGTAACAGGTCAGGATGGCGTGCTCCAACTCGCCGCTGACGAAATCATTGGGGAGCGCGTCCAGGATGAGGCCGTACCGTCCGCCCTGCATCCAGCCGGTCTGGCCGGTATAGATCATCTCGGTCCTGATGCCGTCCGCATTCAGCGCCTGCGTCAAGAGGCGGGCGGTGGTGCGCTTTCCCAGGGCGCAATCGGTGCCGAGCACCGCGATCCGCGGGGCGGCGACGCCATGGATCTGGCCGGTCCAGAAATGCAGTTCGGCGACCGCTTTGGGCCTGCGCAGGTCGAGGATGCTGGCGCCGTGGCGGGCCGTCTCCGCCGCGATTTCCGGATCGTCGCCGGCGAGGTCGTGCAGGCCGTTGACCAGCGACAGACCGGCTGCCGCGGCTTCGAACAAGGCCGCGCGCAGGGTTTCGGTGAAGCGGCCGCCGTGGGTCGCCATGCCGACGATGGCGACGGCAGGGCGTCTTCGCCCCTGGGCCAGCGCGGCTTCGATCGAGGCGAACACCGGGATGTTCCGCGGCCGTCCGTCGAGCAGGGTGTCGGCGTCGTGGCCTGCGCAGTCCGGATCGATCACGGCGACGATGTCGAAGCGGTCCGTGCCGCGGACCAGGCCATGGGCCACTTTGCCGTGGACGTCTTCGAAACAGCCGTGTGCCAGTATGAGGGCGGGCGACCTCTCCAAACTCGGATTCCTCCAGTGAGCCTGATGAAGGATATCCATCATATAACGGGATATGGCGCGAATCGGTGAAATCTTGCACCAGGGCCGGCGGCTCCGGAATGCTTGTCATGAATCCTACAAATTCCGCCTGGTACGCCAGGGATGCGCACTGCCGGTACCAAGGCGTTTGCCGCAATGCATTGAATTTACGGGGGATGTCTTGCCTGGCGATGATGGCATATCGGTTGCTTATTTTTCTTTGAAAGTCTTTCAAGCATCCCTAAGGAGGTGTTCCATGACCGGCTACGGATTCATCGACCAGAACCATTGCAAATCGGCCATCCCCGGTGAGTCTCCTCAGGAACAGGAGACAGTGGCGAAAGATCCGGAGGAATACCCCTTCTACATCATCCCGGCGCCGCCAGTGCCGGGACGGACCTCGTGGAGCGTGGTTCCGTGGTAGGAGGCGAAGCCGCCAGCCCGTCCCTCGCGGAGCTTCTGCGTGAGGACGTTGGCTGCGTATTCGAGCGCGATCCGGCGGCCCGCAGCCGGCTGGAAGTCATGTTGACCTATCCCGGTGTCCACGCGGTGCTGCTGCACCGGTTCGCCCACCGCCTGTGGCGCGCCGGACATCGGCTGAGCGCACGGCTGCTGGCGGCGTTCGCCCGCTGGCTGACCAACGTCGACATTCATCCCGGCGCGACCATCGGCCGGCGCTTCTTCATCGATCACGGCGCCGGCGTCGTGATCGGCGAGACCGCGGAGATCGGCGACGACGTGACTCTCTATCATGGCGTCACCCTCGGCGGAACCTCGTGGAACAAGGTCAAACGCCATCCCACCCTGGGCAACGGCGTGCTGATCGGCGCGGGCGCCAAGGTTCTGGGTCCCATCGTCCTGGGCGACCAGGTTCGAGTCGGTGCGAATTCGGTCGTGATCAAGGACGTGCCGGCTTATTGCACGGTGGTCGGGATTCCCGGCAAGGTCGTGCAGCCCAAGAGTTCGCGTAAGTCCGACCCGCACGGCATCGACCTGGACCATCATCTGATCCCCGATCCGGTCGGCAGGGCAGTGCAATGCCTGCTGGATCGGATCGAGACCCTGGAAGACGAACTGGTGAAGCGGCGCGTCGAAGCGGCCCACGAATGCAGGCAGTGCGATGGCGAGGCGGTGTGCAGGGAACCCGCGGCAGCCGATCTTGAATGAGGAATATTTTCGAGGATGAAGGCATGAGCAGCGACCCGCCGGCAAAGACCCAGCACTGTTCCTTCTGTGGCATCGAACAAGGCAGGGACACTCCCCTCATCGCGGGCATCGAGGGCCAGATCTGCGAGGCCTGTGTACGGCTGGCCGAACAGGTCGTGGCCAACTGGGGTCGCAAGCGTTCGATGGCGGAGCTGCATGGCAATGTCCCCAAGCCGGAGGACATCAAGCGCCACCTCGATCAGTACGTGATCGGCCAGGAACTGGCCAAGGAGATCCTCTCCGTCGCCGTCTACAACCACTACAAGCGCCTCCGCCACGAGAGCCGCGAGATTCTCGGGCTGGCCGGGAGCGACACCGAAGTCCAGGTCGGCAAATCCAACATTCTGATGATCGGGCCGACCGGCACCGGCAAGACCCTGCTGGCCAGTACCCTCGCGCGCATCGTCGGCGTGCCTTTCGTGGTGGCCGATGCGACCACGCTCACCCAGGCCGGTTATGTCGGCGACGATGTCGAGAACATCCTGGTCCGCCTGCTGGAGGCCGCCGACGGCAGTGTCGAACGGGCCGAGTGGGGTATCGTCTACATCGACGAAGTCGACAAGCTGGCGAAGAGTCCGGAAATGGCGATCAACACCCGCGACATTTCCGGCGAAGGCGTGCAACAGGCACTGCTGCGCTTCGTCGAGGGCAGTCAGGTGAAGGTGGCGGCCCGTGGCCGGCGCCGCGAGGGGAGCGGAGGCGGGGAAGAGGTCACGATCGACACCCGCAACATCCTGTTCATCGCGGGCGGCGCCTTCCCGGGGCTGGAAAGACACGTGGAAAAGCGCATCGGCCCTCCGCGTGGCGAGATCGGCTTCCACGCGCCCGTGCAGGATGCCAAAAGGCCGCTTCTGGAGGAACTGCTGGCAGAAATCCAGCCCGAAGACCTGCGGCGCTTCGGCCTGATCCCCGAGTTCATCGGCCGTTTCCCCGTCATCGCTCCCCTGGAGCCGCTGGACGAAGCGGCCTTCGTCCGCATTCTCACCGAGCCCCGCGATGCCCTCGTGCGGCAATACCAGAAACTGTTCGCCTACGAAGGCGTGGAGCTGGTGTTCACCGAGCCCGCGATCCGCCGCATCGCCGCGCGCACCATCGAGCGCGACACCGGCGCGCGCGGTCTGCGCAGCATCATCGAGCATATCCTCCGGCGGCCCATGTTCGAGATTCCCTCCCAGTCGGATGTCCGTCAGTGCGTCGTCGATGCCGATACGGTGGACGGAAAGGCGCCCGTCACGCTGGTGAGGGCCGAAGAGGAGGCGGGGGGAGCGCGGTTGGCCGCAGGCGAGGTTTGATCTTTTTCACCGCGCCAGGGGTGAATCGGATGCCCGTTCCGGTGATACCCTGAGGCGCCATGGCTGGCCCGTTCCCCCCATCCGAAACTCATCATTCCCCCAACGTTGCCCTCGCCGGGCACAGCACCAATCTCGTCGGTATCCCCACGGAGCTTCTCGCCAGCCCCGATTTCAACCAGCATCCTCTGCCCTTGCGCATCCACGGCATTCGCGAGGCCCACAGCGGTCTGTTCGCCAGGCTGGGCCGCTGCGAGAACCTTCGGGAAGCGGGCGGTGTCTTCCAGGATTACATGAGCGTGGTGTTCGGTTTCGAGGAGGAGCAGCGTCTCGGCGAAGACCGTCAGGGACGGCGGCGATTCCGGGGCAGTTACCTGCGCTTGCTGCAGGATTGGGGCTTCGATTCCAACAATCCGCAAGGGGCGGTCTTGAAGGGTTGGGTCGAGAGCCGCTTCGGTCTGTTTCCCACTTTCCACAAGCAGCCATTGACCGGTTTTGCCACCCCGGCCTGGATGGACTACGTCGAAGAGAAAATGGCGAGCCGCTTCCACAACAACTGCATCTATCTGCAGCTCGACCTGCTCTTCGAATTCTGCCAATGGGCGATCGCAAGGTTCGAGACGCCGGCGCGTCGCCACGTCAGGCTCTATCGCGGGGTCGACAGTCTCGGTGAATTCTGCCCCTTGGGGGCCGGCAACGGACGGGAAATCCTCGTGCGTCTCAACAACATCGTTTCTTTCTCCGCTGACCGGACGCAGGCGGGGCAGTTCGGTGCCTATATCCTCGAAACCGAAGTTCCGGTCGTGAAGCTCCTGTTCTTCAACGATCTGCTGCCGAGCCATCCTTTGCGCGGGGAGGCCGAGTATCTGGTGATCGGCGGGGGTTACCGGGTGAAGATCGTCGTCTGACGCAGATGAACCGGTGCATCTGGACAGCGGCTGGCCTATGATACGAGAAACCTCACGAAGCCCGGAGCGGCCCCTCCATGAACATGAAAATGATCTTCACCACGGCCGCACTGGCGATTTTCCTGCTGCTTGCCGGCATCGATGCCCATGCTTTGAAAGAGCCGGCGCCATCGAGCGCCCCGCCGGCGCCGCCTGCCGAACAGGATGAGCTGGCGCTGTTCCGCGCCAGCATCCGGATGGAAAAACGCGAATTCGTCGCCGATGCGATGGATCTGGATGAAGTCCAGGCCAGGAAATTCTGGTCGATCTATCATCAGTACGAAGCAGATCTGATGAAATTGAATGAGGCCCGCTACGCCTTGATCAACGACTACGCCGTCAATTTCGACAGTATCAGCGAAACCAAGGCCGATGAGCTGGTCAGGGCAGCCCTGGAGTTCCGCAAATCGCGCACGGCTTTACTGGAAAACTATTACGGCAAGCTAGCGAAAGCTCTTTCGAAGAAGATCGGCGCCCGCTTTCTCCAGGTGGAAAGCGTTCTGCAGGGGGCGGAAGACGTGGAAATCGGCGCTTCCCTACCGTTGATGCCCAAGTCTCGATAAATCGGGGAGGCCGCAAGCCGTCGCCGCCGCGGTTGTCGTCTCGGGGCAACGGGCTACAATGAATAGAGGTACCTATGCCCGCCGATGATTTCGGATGATCCCCCGCCAAGATATGACCGAAGGGGAGGGCAGCGGCTCATGTCGAGGGGGACACGCTCATGTTCAAGCCATTTGCTCGAGGGTTGATGTGCATCGCTCCGGTGTTGCTGCTCGTTGCGTGTTCTTCGCACACCGTGGCGCCCAAAAAGGATTCACTGGTCCAGTCGGCTCCGTCCACCGGGTCGGACACGCCCCGGGATTTGGATTTCATGCCGAGGAGCCGGCCACGGGCGGAGTACATGACCCGTTATCTGGGGGTGTTTCCCCGCTACCCTGCGCTCGAGCCCCAGGTCGCCTTCTGGCGCAAAGTCTATGCGGAGTGGAGTCGGTCCCAGGTCGCCCTGCACGACGATCGCTACCTGGGGCTGATCTACGAGGTCGTCGACCTGCCCGGGGAAGCCGGTGGCGGCTTCACGCCCAGCCAGAAAGCCCGGGTGCAGGAGCGATTCGATTACTGGAAATACCGCTTGCGTAACCTGGAGGACAAACTGGCGTCGCGCGCGCCGCTGGATGCCGCCGACCAACAGCTGGCCCGGCGGATCGACGAGCAGGCGGACCTCCGGACGGCCATCAGGGGCGCTGCCGAGCGTCTTCGCTATCAGCGGGGGCTGCGGGAGCGGTTCAAGCGCGGGTTGGAGATCAGTGGGCGTTATGACGAGCATTTCCGCCGCATCTTCCGCAATGCCGGTTTGCCCGAGGAGCTGGCGCTTCTACCCCACGTGGAATCCTCGTTCCAGGCCAATGCGAGGTCTTCCGCGGGGGCGGTGGGCATCTGGCAGTTCACCGCCGGAGCCGCCAAGACCTTCATGAATGGCCAGGACAGCGTAGCCGCGCGCCTGGACCCGATCGCCTCCGCCCACGGCGCAGCACGCTATCTCAGTCACGCCTACGGCAAGCTGGGGAGCTGGCCGCTGGCCGTGACGTCCTACAATCACGGCATCGGGGGGATGCAGAAAGCGAAGAACGTCTACGGGCACAACTTCGAACGCATCGTCCAGGATTACGATCATCCGCTGTTCGGCTTCGCCTCCCGCAACTACTATGCGGAGTTTCTGGCCGCGGTGGAGATCGCCGCCGACCCGGAGCGGTTTTTCCCGGAAGGCGTGAATTACGAAGATCCACTGGATGAGGCGCCCAGCCCATTCACAGTGGCGGGAAAGCCGTCTGTGCCGCTCGTCCGGCCGGTGCTGCATAAGGTTCCGGCGCATCCTCTGAAAGGGGACCGTGTCACCTCGGTCCGCTTCCCCAAGTCCCTGCATGGCAAGGCCGGCCCTGCACATGCGGCAGTGAGCCTCCGCCCGGTCGCCAAGGCCCGGACCAGCCGTCCCGTCGTCGCTGCCATCGGCAGGAGCGGCGAAAAACTGCGTCTTGCCCGTTCACGCTGAGACTCGGCGACGGTCTCCGAGAGTGTTTCGGGGACCGGGATGGCAAGTCCTTCCACGATCCTTTAGGATGCGGCGTCTAGACAAGACGCGGAGTGCATCATGGCTTTTTTGGGCTGGCCGGTTTCGGGCGGCGGCGGATTTCTCACACCTGCGGTACACGGCGCGGGCGATGCGGCTGGCGCTGGCTGGGTCGGGCTGCTGGAGGGCGTGCTCGATTCGACCACCCGGTTCTTCGACGGCGGCGGCACGTTCGAATTCCTGCCGGGACTTTCCGCCTTGGCTCCCAACATCCATCCCCTCCTGGTCCATTTCCCGATCGCCTTCCTGAACGCATTTTTCCTGCTCGACCTGACTGCCGTGGCGTCGCGTAAGAAAGAACTGCGTTTGGTCGCGAGCTGGATGCTGTACCTGGGAACGCTGGGTGCGGTGTCGGCGGCTGCGGCGGGGCTGTTTGCGGCGGGTTTCGTTCCCCACGGCGAAGCGGTGCACGAGATCATGGAATGGCATATGCGGCTGGGAGTGACCGTCACCAGTCTCGCCCTCGTCCTCTCCCTCTGGCGGCTGATCGCCCGCTACCGGTTTTCCGGCATGGCCAACGCCTTTCACCTCTTTCTGGCGAGTCTCATGGCAACGGCGATGTTTTTCGGCGCCGACCTGGGCGGATTGATGGTCTACGAGCACGGCGTGGGCGTGAAAAACCTGCAATCCGTTGAGGCTGCGCACCACCACGAACACGGCGGGGGCGAGCCCTAGCGGATCAGGTACCGCGGGTGCTCAGGAACGGCAGCAGCACGCCGCAAAGCAGTACCAGGGCGCAGCCGGCGAGCGCCGTTCCATCGGGAGCCTTGGCGAACCAAAGCCAGCCGAAGGCCAGGTTGAACACGGGCGTGGCGTAGCTCACCGCGCTGACCAGGGCTGCGGGTGATTCCTGGTACGCGCGCGTCATGAGGACCTGTGCGCCGCTCGCCGCCAGGCCGCAAACGAGGAGCAAGGCCCAGGCCTCCCCGTCTCCCGGCACAGTGAATCCCGAGAGTCCAAACCAGGCCAGATGCATCGGTATGGCGACCGCGCAGAAATAGAACACGACTGTGCCGGGCGGATTGCTCTGTCCGGCACGGGCGACCATCAGGTAGGCGAGAGCGCTGAGGAATCCCGAGCCCAACGCCATCAGCCTGCCCAGTTCGTCGGAAACGTCCGCCCGCGGTCTCATCAGCAGGTACAGCCCGACCAGGGAACCTGCCAGTGCGGCCCAGATCCAGCCGCTGTTCCTCTGGGCGAGCACTTTCGGGCCGAGCAAGGCCACGAACACCCCGCTGCTGGCTCCGAGAAAGGCAGCCTCCCCAGGTCCGATCCGCTGGATCGAAATGAAGGAAAGAATCAGCGCCAGCGAGCCAAACAGCCCGCGCAGCCATAGGGACGGACGCATATCGCCCAGCAGGGAAGGTATCCGCGAGCGGATCAACGCGGGAAGGAGGAGAACGGCGAGGTTGACGATGATCCGGAAAAAACTGACCGTCATCGTCGGCAGTTCGGGATGCCTCACCCCGAGTGCGTATACCGAGACGCTCATCACGGAAAACAGGAGGGAGGCGGACAGCATGGCCCAAAGCCCCCGAATGTTCCGCGGCTTTGAGGAACGCGGCCGAAAGTTCAACATCGGCGGAGCAAGCCATCGCGGGCCGCGGATTGAATCCCGCGTGAATTAACACTATATTCCGGCGGGTTTTTCAGTCGGGCCGCTCCAACGGCCGCATCAGGTTTTTGACGACAGGACTCGACAAGAACGATACACATGACGATCGACAAAAGAAAACTGATCCGTTACGGACTTCCCGCCATTTTCCTGATCTTGGCCGCTTTTGCCGGCGAACTGATGCTCGAGGGGCTGATCGAATTCGCCGACCTCCTGCTCGAACTTTCCCAGCATGCCCTGACCACCTTCTATTCGAAGGTGTTCGAACTCGATCATCTGGAAGCCCAGCACAAGGCGGCCTGGACCAGCATGATCACGTTCATCATCGTGCTGATCTTGGCCATCCGGAAACTGGCGCCGAAAGTCGCCCTCAAAATCGAAGAAGGCAGGACCTGGTGTCGAGATCGGCGCCATGCGCTCCGCGCCTGGTGGCGCGGCCTGGGCTGGTTCAAGAAAACCGCGTACGTGGGCGGCGGCGTGGCGGTGCTGGCCGGCCTCGCGATGATCCTTTGATGTGTCCTAACCGGTCAGTTCGAACTGGGCCGTCCAGTCGCGGTAATTGAACACCTGGCCGGTTTCACGTACCCGGGCGATGGAGTCGAGGTCGATTTCCCCGTAGACCCATTGCGGTCGGTTCAACTCGCCGATCGCGAGGATGCCGTTGTCGGGATGGCCGTAATCCACCGGCGTGTAGATCGCTGCCGCGCCGACGTTGACGTCCACGGCCTCCGACCAGGGAGCCGATCCCACGGTCGGCGACTGTACGACGTAGCACTGGTTTTCGAGCGCCCGTGCCTGGCAGCCGATCCGTACCCGGTGATAGCCGGCCAGGGTATCGGTGCAGCTCGGTACCAGGATGAGGTTTGCGCCCATCTCCACCTGGCGGCGAGCGATCAAGGGGAATTCGCTGTCATAGCAGACGTTGATGCCGATCCGGCCGAATTCGGTGTCGAAGGTACGGATCTCCTTGCCTGGTGAGATCAGCCACTGCTCGTTCTCGAACCGGGTCATCAGCAGTTTGTCCTGAAATTCCGGCCTGCCATCCGGACGGAACAGGAAGGCGCGGTTGCGGTAGCTGCCGTCCGGCTGCCGTACCGGGAAGGTGCCGGCCAGGATGTAGATGCCATGCTGCTCCGCCAGATCGGCATAGAGCATCATGAAGTCGGGCAAGACCGACTGCATTTCCGCCAACTGGGCCGACAGGCTGCGGTACACCGCTTCTGGGAACAGTGAAGCCAGCTCCATGCTGAAGTATTCCGGGAATACCAGCATCCGGGCGCCGTTGCCGGCGGCCTCCGCTACCCAGCGCTCGGCCTTCTCCTGGTAGGTCGCCCATTCCCCCAGGAAGCCGATGTCGTACTGGGCGGCGGCGAGAAACAACGGCTTCATCGAGCGGAATCCTTCAGCGGCTTGAGCCAGAACACCATGGGCTTCTCCGTCTCCTCGGCTTGATCGACGTCCTTCCAGGCATAGGTGGTGACGAGTTCGGGGTGCTTGACGTAGCCGAACCGGCTCCAGATGGCATCGAGCGGCACATAGTCGGCGGGTCTCAAGGGGTGATCGTCCGGCCTTTGCACGCAACAGAAGGCGCAATAGTCGAACTTTCCCAGGCGGCGGGCATGGCCCTCGCGGCCTTCGAAGAACCGCTTGTAGATGCCCCGGCCACGGTAGTCTTTCAGGAGCACCGATTCGGCGCAGTAGAAGATCCTGGCCGGATCGTAGCCGTGCTCGAGGAAGGGGCGTTTGAATTCAGGCGTTTCGTCCTCCATCGGCAGGCCCGTGGAGGCGCCGATGGCGCGTTCGCCGTCCAGAGCCAGCACCACCACGCTCTCCGGCGATTCCACGTAAGTCTGCAGATAGCGTTCCTCGTATTCCGTGGTGCCGTCGTACAGATAGGGGAAATCGCGGAATACCTCGATGCGCAGCCGGGCCAGGTCGGGGATGTATTTCTCGATTTCGGGCCCCGTCAGGACCTTGACGATGATCGCCTCGCTCATGGCTGTCAGGCCTTTTCGACCTGCTCGATCCAGTCCTGCAGGTTGTAATAGTTGGTGATGCGGGCGACCTTGCCATCGCGGATGTCGAAAAACGCGCCGGCCGGCAGGCGATACTTTTGGCCTTTGGCGGGCGGCAGGCCCTCGTCGGTCACCCGGTATTCGCCGAGGACGACGAATTCGGCGGCGGCGCGGGTGCCATCCTCGTTGGTCATGATGGTCATGTCGACGAGCTGTTCCTTGTAATTGCGGTTCATCCGGTCCATGAAGGCCCGGAACGCTTCCTTGCCGATCTCGCGGGGGCCCTGGTTGATGTCGTGGATCACATCGTCGGTGAGGAGGCCCAGGAAGGTCTCCATGTCGCCTGCGTTGAAGGCGGCGTAATAATTCTCGATGAGGGCTTTGGCGTTCTGATGCATGGCGCTGATATTCCGGCTACTGGGTGAGGAACTTCCAGGGGAGTCACGTCCCCGGAATTCAAAAGCGCGTAATTTTATGAGGGGAGCCCTGGCCTGTCGAGACCGGTCGACAGGCCGAGGCTGGCACGTCGGATTATTCCGTATAGAGCGGCACCAGATCGATGTCGATGCGGCGATTCTGGGCCTTGCCTTCGGCGGTGGCGTTCGATGCCACCGGCTGGTATTCGCCGTGTCCGGCGGCGGTCATGCGGGCTGGGTCGATGCCCTTGGACTGCAGATATTTGACCACTTCACAGGCGCGACCGGCGGACAGCTCCCAGTTGCTGGAGAAACGGTGGGCCAGATGTTTGCCGATCGGCACGTTGTCGGTATGGCCTTCGACTTCGATGCGGTGATTGGTGGCGCTTTGCAGGGTGGGAATGATCTTGTCGATCGATGCCTTGCCTTCCTTGCTGATTTGATAGCCGCCTTCGGGGAAGAGCAATTCATCTTCCATGGTGACGCGGAGACGGTCTCGCAACTGCTGGATCTTGACCTCGTCGGCTTCCACCTCCGTGCGCAGCTGTTCGTTGAGCTGTCTTTCGTAGCCGACATCGCGGTCGTAGGTGCTTTGCATCACGCATCCGCTCAGCACCCCGGCGGTGAGCACGGTCGTCGCGAATTTTTTTACCATGGTTTTGCTCCTTATTTGATCGGCGGTTGGTTGATGAGCGCCTCAGCGGCCTCGCGGCGATTGTCCCGGAAAAACCGGCGGATCACCAGGTTCGGCCTTTTCCACGCGGCTGATGAGTGAACCCTCCGCCAGCCGGGTGTAAAGAAGCTCTCCGGGCTGAATATCTTCCCAGGAATGGACGACGGCGTCGTCGGCCGCCCGCAGGGCGATCGAGTAGCCCCGGGCCAGGGTCGCGAGCGGGCTCACCGTGTCCAGCCGCTGGCCCAGGGCCTGGAGCCGTTCGCGTCGGCGTTCCAGGAGGAGCGATGCCGAACGCCGCAGGCGGGATTCGAGCGAATCGAGCTTCCCGGTAAGGTGTATCACCCGCTGGGCGGGATCGTGGCGGACGAGCCTCAGCTCCAGACCTTGTAACCTCTGGCGCTCGAGATTCAAGCGCGCGGCGGCGTTGCGAGCGAGCCGGTGTTTCAGCTCCGCCAGGCGTTGTGCCTGGCGCCCCAGCCGCTGTTTGGGATGGCATTGCTGCAGCCGGCGCTCGACGAAGTCGAGCCGCTGCTGGACCGTTTCCAGCCGTCCGAGGAAACTCCGGCGGAGTTGGGATTCGAGGCGTTGCAGGCGAACGCCGAGGTCGATCCGGTCGGGTGTGACCGCTTCGGCCGCCGCGGAAGGCGTAGGCGCGCGCAGGTCGGCGGCGAAGTCGGCGATGGTGAAATCCACTTCATGGCCGATCCCGGTCACCACGGGTGTCTGGCAGGCCACGATGGCCCGTGCCAGGCTTTCGTCATTGAAGGCCCAGAGGTCTTCCATTGAGCCGCCGCCGCGCGCCAAAAGCAGGACATCGCACCAGCCGCTGGCGTCGGCCTGCTGCAAGGCTCGGATGAGTTCCGCCGGCGCCTCGCTGCCCTGGACCTTGGCGGGAAAAATGATGACCGAAGCCGCGGGGTAGCGCCGCGCCAGCACGGTGAGGATGTCGCGGATCGCGGCGCCCGTGGGCGAGGTGACGACACCGATGCAGGTGGGGAAGCGGGGGATGGGCTTCTTGCGGGCCGGATCGAACAGTCCTTCGGCGTCCAGGCGTTTCTTCAGCGCTTCGAAGGCGCGGTGGAGGACGCCGTCGCCGGCCTCCTCCAGGAGGTCTACGATCAACTGGTAGTCGCCGCGGGGTTCGTACAACCCTACCTGGGCGCGGGCCAGAACGTGATCGCCATTGGTGGGTTTGAAGCCGAGCAGACGCCCGGAGCTGCGGAACATGGCGCAGCGGACCTGGGCCTCGGCGTCCTTCAGGGTGAAGTAGAGGTGGCCCGAGGCCGGTGCAGCCAGATTGGACACTTCGCCCTCCACCCAGAGCGTGCCGAAATGGCTGGACAGGGTGATACGGGCTTCGCGGTTGAGACGCGAGACTGTATAGACGAATTCGGGCCGGCCATCCGGCGATGAGCGCAGGTTCACGCCCGCTTTCAATCCAGGGATTGTTTGAAGCGGTGGATCAAGCGGCGGTCCCTTTTGGACGGGCGGTGGGCGGGTTCGTTCGCGAACGATTTCTCATCCCGTCTGCGGGCGGCGTCGGCTTCGCGCCGTGCCTGGCTTTCCGGGGTTTCCCGATAGAGCAGGACGGCTTCTTTGGCGGGTCGGCGCTGGGTGTTCAAGGCTTCGACGACGACTTCCCAGACCTCCCGTTCACGCGTGATCTCCAGCCGGGCGCCGATGCCGATTTCCTTGCCGGGTTTGGCGCGCTGGCCATTCAAATGGACCTTGCCGCCGTTGATGGCCTCGACGGCGAGCTGCCGGGTTTTGAAGAAACGAGCGGCCCAGAGCCATTTATCCAGCCGAACCTTCGCTCCACTCGCCTCGGCAGGGGGGAGATGCGCAGCCGGATCCGCCATGCCGATCAGCTCGAAACCGGCAGACCGCCTTCGATCCAGGCCTTGAAACCGCCCGCCATGCTCACCGTACCACGCCAGCCAAGCTGCTGCAGGATATCGGTGGCCAGAGTCGAACGGAGGCCGCTCTGGCAGTAGACCACGATGGCTGCGTCCTTTTTTCCCTGGAAGACGGGATGGGTTTCGATGCGGAACTCCACCACACCACGCGGGATGTTGATGGCACCGGGCAGGTGTCCGGCCGCGTACTCTTCGGGCTCGCGAACGTCGAGAATCAAGGTATCGCCGAGCATTGTCCGAACCTCGCCGGGGCCGATTTCACGAATCCGCTGCTTGGCGGCGGCTACTAGATCCATGGGGGTGAGGGCCATGGCCACTTCTCCTTGGGTGGACGTCGAAGTTGCCGGCTCAGGCGTTGAGCCGGCGCAGTTCCTTGGGCAGGGAAAACACCACCTTTTCCTCGATGCCCTGGGTTTCCGTGGCGGTGCGACCGCCCCATTCCTTGAGCTGGGCGATGACCTGCTGCACCAGGATCTCGGGGGCCGAAGCGCCGGCGGTGACGCCGATGCGCTGGGCACCCGCCACCATGTCGCGGGTCAACTGGGCGGCGTTGTCGATCAGAAAGGCTTTACGGCCGAGCTTGTCGGCGATTTCGCGCAGGCGGTTGGAGTTGGAGCTGTTGGGCGATCCGACCACCAGGATGGTGTCGCACTGGGCCGCCAGTTTCTTGACGGCATCCTGGCGGTTCTGAGTCGCATAGCAGATGTCGTCCTTGCGCGGGCCCAGTATCTTCGGGAAACGCATTTTCAGCGCTTCCACCACGGCACCGGTGTCGTCGATGGAAAGCGTGGTCTGAGTGACGTAGGCGAGGTTGTCCGGATTCTTTACCTGAAGCATTTCGACGTCTTCCGGCGATTCCACCAGATAGATACCCCCGGCCGGGTTGTCGTACTGCCCCATCGTGCCTTCCACTTCCGGGTGCCCGGCGTGGCCGATGAAGACGATTTCGCGGCCTTCGCTGGCATGTTGGTGCACTTCGATGTGAACCTTGGTGACCAGCGGGCAGGTGGCGTCGAAGACCTGCAGGCCGCGCTCTCTGGCTTCTTCCTGGATCTGCTTGGAGACCCCGTGGGCGCTGAAGATCACCGTCGAATTCTCGGGCACTTCCGACAGCTCCTCGACGAATACCGCGCCACGCTCCCGGAGCCCATCGACCACGTAGCGGTTGTGGACGACTTCATGGCGTACATAGATCGGCGCGCCGAACACCTCGATGGCGCGGTCGACGATTTCGATGGCGCGGTCGACGCCGGCGCAGAATCCGCGGGGATTGGCGAGGATGATTTCCATGGGGCTGTTACCGGGCTAATTTCTTACCTAAGAGGTGGGGCATTGTGTCATGGCATTACCGCGGAATCAACGCGAGGCCGGGGCGGTTCGCGGTCGCGGTGCCAGATTGGTTCGTGATGGCCGCCCATGCGGGCCAGCATCCGGGCGACCACGAACAGGAAGTCAGACAGCCGGTTCAGATAGGCCAGCGATTCCGGATTGACGGCTTCTCCGCGCGCCAGCGCCACCAGCCGCCGCTCCGCCCGCCGGCAGACCGTCCTGGCGACGTGGCAATGGGCCGCCGCCAGGCTGCCGCCGGGCAGCACGAAGTCCTCGAGCGGGGGCAGTCGTGCGTTGAAATGGTTCAGCCAGACCTCCAGCCATTCGGTCTGCCGGCGCTGAATCGAGGGCTGGCCGGGCAAGCTCAGTTCGCCGCCCAGATCGAAAAGGGTCTGTTGCACTTCGACCAGGCAGGCGCGCAGCTCCTCCGAAGTGGCCTGGGTCAGTACCAGGCCGATCACGCTGTTGAGCTCGTCGACGGTACCACAGGCCTCGATGCGCAGGCTGTCCTTGCCGGTGCGGCAGCCGTCGCCGAGGCCGGTGGTGCCGTCGTCGCCGGTTCGGGTATAGATTCGGGTCAGGCGGTTTCCCATCAGATTAGCTTCTCCTCGGAGACGACGATGCCGTCTTCGTCCGCGTAGAGATAATGGTCGGTGCGGAAGTTCACGCTGGCGAAGGTGATCAGGCAGTCCCGGTCGCCGCCGCCCCGCTTGTGGCTATCGAGAGGGTGGGTGTGGAGCGCGCGGATGCCGATGGGGACCGTACCGAGTTCCACGGAGTCCCGCACACAGCCGTAGACGATGATGCCCTGCCAGCCGTTGTCGGCGGCCAGCCGCGCCAGATTTCCGCCCAGCAGCGCGCAGCGATGGGAAGCGCCGCCGTCGATGACCAGGACACGGCCATCGACCTCCCGTGCCAGGGTTTCACGGATCAGCACGCTGTCTTCGAAGACCTTGAGGGTCGTGATCCGTCCGTGAAACCGCGACACCGCCCCGAACGGGCGGAACAGCGGCTCCACGATCTGGAGCGGATGGGTGCCGTGGAACTGGTCGCAGAGGCCGGCGGTGGTGAACTCCATGGTTGGAAACTCCGTGGGTGGCATCAGAGATAGCGTGACAGCAAGGCAGTATCGTCGCAGGGCGCGGGCAAGGGAATCCTGACCTCCCAGCCGCCGCCGGGAGCTTCCTGCATGGCATTGCCCTGGGAGTCCTCCATGCCGGTGAGCAAGAAATCGAGGTTGCCTTCGGGGCGGATCAGCTCCAGTCGGTCGCCCACGCCGAACTTGTTCTTGACGGTGACTTCGGCCATGCTGCCATCGAACCTGGTGACTTCGGCGACGAACTGCTGGCGGTGGCTTTCGGAGCAGCCCCGCACATAGTTCTGGTAATCCTGGGTATGGTGGCGCTGGTAGAATCCGTCCGTGTAGCCGCGCTGCGCCAGATTTTCCAGCACGCCGAGCAGGTTCCAGTCGAATTGCCGCCCGGCGAGCGCGTCGTCGATGGCTCGGCGGTAGACCTGGGCGGTGCGCGCCACATAGTAATGAGACTTGGTGCGGCCTTCGATCTTCAGGCTGTCTACCCCGATCTCCACCAGCCGCTGCACGTGCTCGACTGCTCGAAGGTCCTTGGAGTTCATGATGTAGGTGCCGTGCTCGTCCTCCATCACCGGCATCAGTTCGCCCGGGCGGTTTTCCTCTTCCAGAAAATACACTTCGTCGGCCAGCGGGTGGCGCTCCGCGGCGCCGCAGTCCGCCAGGCTGCCATTCAACTCCGCGAGGTTCAGCCGCAACGCTCCCGGAACATAGTCTCCTTCGGCGTTCTCGTGCGCCGGGGCGACGTCGTATTTCCAGCGGCAGGCATTGGTGCAGGTGCCCTGGTTGGGATCACGGTGATTGAAATAGCCGGAGAGCAGGCAGCGTCCGGAGTAGGCGATGCACAGCGCGCCGTGGACGAAGACTTCGAGCTCCGTGTCCGGGCATTGCTGGCGGATTTCGGCGATCTCGTCGAGCGAGAGCTCGCGCGACAGGATGATCCGCGAGATGCCGGCCGACTGCCAGAACTTCACCGCCGCAAAGTTCAACGTGTTGGCCTGCACCGACAGATGGATGGGCATTTCCGGCCAGGCCTCGCGCGCCAGCAGGATGAGGCCGGGATCGGCCATGATCAGCGCATCCGGTCCCATCGCAACCACGGGCGCGATGTCTTTGATGAAGGTCTTGATCTTGGCGTTGTGGGGCAGCACGTTGGCCGCGAGATAAAACTTCTTGCCGAGGCGATGGGCCTCGGCGATGCCCAGCGCCAGGTTTTTCTCCAGGAAGTCGTTGTTGCGGACCCGCAGCGAGTAGCGCGGCTGGCCGGCATAGACGGCATCGGCGCCGTATGCGAAGGCATAACGCAGGTTCTTCAGGGTGCCGGCAGGGGAGAGCAGTTCGACAGAAGGCATCGGGAGCAGCGATATGAAGAGGGCATAGCTCGACGGCACTATACCAGAACCTGACGCCGCTTGACGCAGCCCATGCCTGGGCCTGGTCACCGGCGCAAACGGCCACGATTACGATCCGCGCATGCCCTACTGCTGCTTGAAGACGATGCCATGATCGGCAAGAGCGTCCAGCTCGGGCCGAAGCGGGAGGGTCATGCGGTCGACGGGGTGAGGGATGGCGTGGCAGCGGCGCTGGCGCGGTTCGTCGCCCGGCTCCGCGCGTCGGTGGTCCGGTGAGCCGCGTCACTTGTGCCGGAGCTCCGCCGAAGCTCCCATCCACCGGCCTGCATCACGGTCCAACCACTCCCTGGCCCGCTCGCGCCCTTTCAGGACGAGATCGAGGAACGCCGTGCTGACGCCGGCCACCTCGGCCCAATGCCGGACGTCGGGCCCCCGCTTTCGCGGCGGCCGCTCGACGGACCGCATCGGCCCCCCGGACGGACCGCTGGCCGAGCCATTGCGGGCACCGGCGGTGCCGGAACGCTGACCGACCTGCAAGGTAAGGTCGTCGCCGGACCAGGGCAGCCATCCTCCCCCTTCCGATCCTTCGCCCGGTACCGGCTGCGACGGCGGCCCTTTCCATTTCTGTCCAGGCTCCACACCGGCAAGAGTGTCGTGGGTACCGCCCTGCAGTACCAGCAGGTATTTGCCGCCGGCTGGCATGGACTGCCACAAAGCCGAGCGCAGGGAGGTGGCGCTCATGCCATAGGGGTCATCGTCGTCGGTACCGGTCACGGCGAGGAGAGGCATCGCCATCCCCGCGGCACGCTCGTCCAGTTTGCCTTCGGCCAGCGTGACGTGCGGACTGAGGACGACGGCGCCGGCGAATCCGAATTCGGCATTGGCCGGGAACGCCGCCTTGACCGCCTCTCCCGCCAAGGCGGACGCGGCCTGGGCGCCGAGGTCGAACCCCGTCACCGCCGCTTTGGCCGGATCCGCGACGGCATAAGGGTTACCCGGAGTCGCGGCGCGCTGGCGCAGTTCGCCCAACGCCCAGGCCAAGTGGCTCACCCGGCTTTCCAGCGAGGCCGAGGAGAAGTAGGTCCGCCCTGTCGCCCGCAGTTCACCGGCATCGAGCTTGTCCGAGGCCCAGAATACTTTGCCGAGAGCCGCCGGCTGCACGGTGAACACGGCGTAGCCAGCTGCCGCCCAACTGCGGCGCCAGAATGCCCCGGCAGTGGCGTCTTCGCCCAGGCCTGGCAGATAGACGACGAGCGGGAAACGCCCGCTTCCGGATGGCGCGAGAAAACTGATGTCGAGTTCAGCGTGCAGGTGCTTCCACGTTTCGCGAACCTCGTTCGTTGCATAGATCCGCTCCGGGCGGTAGCCGCCCTGGGCGTCCAACTCCTCCAGCTTCGCTTGCGTCTCTTCCGGCAACGGCGGGCCCGGCTGCCGGCATCCGGCAGCCGACAGCAGGACGGCAAAAACCGCCAACCGACAACATACAAAAGCTCCATACCCATCGGCTCGCGGCTGGTTCATAGGGCGATTTCCTTACATCGGCTTCCAAAAGGAGAGTTCTCGCATTTGCCCGGTCCGGACATTTTGGTGTTCTTGCCCGGTTTCAAGGGGTTGAAATGCCGGATTCGTGAGATCGCCGACCCCATGCCGACCGTGATCGTCGAGCCGTGAGATCAACGAACGAAGGCCGCCGTAACCCGTGCCATCCGCAGCGCCGGGCGGTCGGTGGCTGTCGTCGCCTACGACCCGGGCGCTCAGGACATGCTCCGGGTCCTGCAGACCGCCAGGATCGGGCCGGCCCGCAACCGGCCGGCATCCCCCGCGATCCGGGGCATGGTCAATCCGCGGTGGTTCGGCGCCTCGGCCATGCCGTCCGGTCTGCGTACCGGCGGATAATGATGACACAACTCGGGGTCGATCCGAGGACGGGGCGCTCGGCGGACGGCGTCGATGGGGTGGGAGTTGAACCTCCGGGGGTGCGCTCGGTGCCAAACTCCCGATCTGCGGCGACTGAACCGCCCCGGTTTTCGCGGAGGCTCGCCGGGTTGAGTCGGACCTCCACCGCGGAAGCCTGACGGGTGAGTCGCCGGTGATCGGTTGCCTCGGTTTGGGCGTGTGGATATAGCCGCTGGGTTCGGGCAGCCCGTCGATCGTCTCAGCCGATGCGTTACCGTGGCCGTCACCGCGGCGTCCCACGGAGGGTGAATCACCCGATGTCATCGAACCGCTCCGGTACGCTCGCTCTCACATACGCGAGAATCCGACGCCCAGCCTGGGATTCCTCACCCGCCGCCTCCCTCTCCGGGTTGCGGATTCGGCGTCGAGCCCGTGTATTCCGGCGCTTCGATGAACACGTCCATCTGCTGACCGACGAATACCGGCAAGGCGGCCGGATCGAAACTGTAGAGCACCTGCAGCACGCGGGTATCCACCCGTTCTGTGCTGTCGCCGGTCAGGGAGCGCTTCGGCACGATGTAAGGCTCGACGTAAGCCAGTTTCAGCTCCGTGCCGAGCTGGCTGTTGCCGCGCAGATAACCGTAGGCCTTGCCGTCCTTGCGAAAGCGCCAGGCGTCGTTTTCGTCGATGTCGACCCGGACGTGGAGCCGGTCCATGTCGCCCATGATCACCAACGGCGTGCTCAGAAAACCGGTGGTGGCATATTCGCCGAGGCGGACGTTCACCTGGAGGACTTCCCCTCGGATCGGCGCCCGCACCACCATCCGGTCGAGGGTGGTCTGGACCGCAGCCAGTTGTGCCTCCGCCTGCCTGACCTGGGCATGGGCCGTTTCCAGCCGGGCCTTCGCGATCAACACGGCATTGCGTCGCCGCTTGATGTCCTCGGCGCTGATGGCCCGTTCATCGGTCACGGCATCCGCCAGTGCCAGGAGCGTATTCGCATCGGTCAGCGAAGCTTCGGCTTCGGCCACACCGGCCTGGGCCTTGAGCAGATCGGCCCGCCGTATCTCCAGCTCCGCCAGCGGCTCGCGATCGTCCAGCCGGAACAGGACGGCGCCAGCCTCGACCCGATCGCCGACCTTGACTTCGACGCTCTTGACCAAACCCGGCAAAGGGGTGCCGATCCCGATATTCCGGCTTCTCGCCTCGACGATCCCGGCGCCCGCGATGTACGACGCGAACGGTGGACGGGCAGGCTCCACCACCGCCGGCGCGACCGGCGGCGGCTGGTTGCCTGTGACCACCGAATAGACTCCGAACAGGAATCCCGCTACGGCCAGTATCGGCAAGGTGGCTTTGGGTAACATTCCGTCTCCGCGATGAGGGAGGTCACGACTGGCCGGACGACCGGACGACTTTCACCACCTGCCCGTCGTCCATCTGCGCGATGCAGTCGGCAAACTCGAAGATCCGGGCGTCGTGGGTGACGATCACCAGCGCCCGGTCCTCGTCCAGTGCCACCTGTTTCAGCAAATCCATGACCCGGTGTCCGGTTTCATGGTCCAGCGCGCTCGTAGGCTCGTCGCAGACGATCAGCTTCGGCCCGTGGACCAGGGCCCGGGCGATCGCCACCCGCTGCTGCTGGCCGCCGGAGAGCTCTGAGGGCAGAGATCCGGTGCGCTCGGCCAGCCCGACCCGCTCCAGCACCTCCACGGCCCGGCGCTGCGCCTTTTGACGGCTG
The DNA here is from genome assembly GCF_051295855.1 of Methylococcus sp. S1M. Taxonomy (NCBI): domain Bacteria; kingdom Pseudomonadati; phylum Pseudomonadota; class Gammaproteobacteria; order Methylococcales; family Methylococcaceae; genus Methylococcus; species Methylococcus sp. S1M. The sequence goes on along the minus strand of NZ_JBPDXO010000002.1, from coordinate 12,453 downwards.
ATGCCGTTGAGGATCATCGGGATCGACACGTTTTCCGCCGCCGTCAGGCTGGGCAGGAGGTTGTAGGTCTGGAATACGAAGCCGATGTTGGCGGCACGGAACCTGAGCTTGTCCTTGTCCTTCATGTGCAACAGGTCGTGGCCGAATACCCTGCAAAGCCCTTCGTCCTGGTCGAGGATGCCGGCGATCACCGATATCAAGGTGGTCTTGCCGCAGCCGGACGGGCCGACCAGCATCATCAGCTCGCCGGCATGGATGTCGAGATCGATGCCCCGCAGCGCGACGACCTGCTGCCCGCTGCCGTCGTAAGTTTTCCGGACTCCCCGGCATTCTACCGCCACAGTCGATGTTCCCATGGTTTCCTCAGCCCTTGAACACGATGGCAGGCTCGAGTTTGATCACCTTGCGGATGCTCAGGAGGGCCGAGAACACGCAGATCAGTGTCACTCCCAGTCCGCTGAACACCAGCAGCTGCCAGGGAAACTTGAAAGCCAGAATGGTATTGCGCATGGACCAGCCGAACAGCGAGGTCAGCCCGACCCCCAGCCCGTAGCCGACCATACCCACCAGCGTCGCCTGCAGCAGGATCATGCCCAGCAGGGTGCCGTTGCCCGCCCCCATGGCTTTCAGCACGCCGAACTGGCGGATGTTTTCCAGGGTGAAGTTGTAGAAGGTCTGGCCGGCAATGGCCGCGCCCACGATGAATCCGAGGGTGACCGACATGCCGAAGTTGATCGGGATGCCGGTGTTCTTGAGAAAATAGTTGACGGTAAGCTCCTCGAACTCGGCCTGGGTATAGGCAGCCAGCCCGGTGGTTTCCCGGATGCGGCGGGTCAGCGCGTGGACCTCCTGTCCTGGCCTGGCCTTGACCAGCACGAAGGACAGGAGCTTCCGCTCCCTGGGTGCATACAGCGTGGCCCGCGAGTAGGTCGTATAGACCACCGGCTGGGACTGGAAAGTCCGCGTGGTCTTGGCAATGCCGACCACCACCGCGCGCCGGTCGTTGAGCTCCAGCGTGTCGCCCACTTTCAGCGGTACGGGCTTGCCGGCCGGATCCTTCGACGGTCGGGCGAGCTTATCGCGGGCGCCGTCGATGTCGACGATCACCGAATCGGCCCGCCGCAAATCCTCCAGCCGGCCTTCCAGCATGACCGGCGGCCCGCCGATGAGGGTGGCGTCGTCCAAACCGATCACGTTGCAGGTCTGGAAGGTCCCGTCAGCCAGCCGGGCCTTGATCATCCCCTTGTACATGGGCATCGCCCAGTCCACCCCGCTGACGCCCCGCACCCGGAACAGTTTGGTGTCCTGCAGCGGCTTGATGTCGTCGACGAACTGCACCTTGGGATCCATCACCCAGATATCGGGGAGGCCGACGTCGGTGACGAAACTGTACGAGCGCATCATCAACCCGACGAAGATGGCTGGCTGCTGTGTCATGATCAGCGAGGCGAAGGTCAGCCCCATGACGATGCCGAGGTACTTGCCGCGGTCCCCCATGAGCATCTTCAAGGCGATGTAGTTCACGGTCCGGCCTCACCGGCTGAGAGATGCCTGAGCGCAGCCATCGAGAAGCGGGCGATATGCTCCGCGGTTTTCTCGATCTCTTCGGGTGTGGCGATGATCTCCGGGCAGAGCCGGTCGATCAGCGAACGCGAGTGCCGATACATGAGGCACTGACCAACGATGCTCAAACCCAGCCGATGCATGTCCGCCTCACTGACACCGGGGCCGACCAGTTCGGCGATGATGCCTTGCAGCAGCGCACAGCGGGGTTTCATCGTGGATTCGATGACCTGGTCGAGCGCAGCGGTGGGATCGGCGATCTCGCGGGCGATCAACTTTCCATGGCGTCCGAGATGGGTCTCGTCCAGCAGACGCGCCAGGAAGTTGGCGATGAACTGGCGCAGCCGCACTTCCGGCGGCAGGCTCGAATCGCACGCCAGCGTATCGGGATAGCGTTCATGGGTTTCGCGGAACGCCGCCGCGAGCACTTCCGAATACAGAGCCTCCTTGCTGCGGAAATAGTAGTTGACGGACGCCGCATTCACGTCCGCCCGAGCGCAGATATCCCGTACCGTGGCATCGTGGAATCCCTTCTCGGCAAACACGTCCAGCGCGGCTCGCAGCAGCCGCTTGCGAGTGGGGTCAGGGAAAGGATGGGTGTTCGGCGGATTCATCCAGATGATTGAAACAATTGTTTCAATCAAAAATACTAAACCGATGGATCGAAGTCAAACATTCGATTCCTCCCGCGTCAGAATGGTTGTCGCCTCCGGTTTTCGGAGCAGATGGGATGGGGGGATACTGAGAGCGTGAGGGATGCGACGTATCCTGAGCTCCTCAAGGAGCAAGCCTTGTCGAAGGTGTTCGGGCGTGGCGGGAAGAGCGCCTGATGGCGTTGCAGGAAAGCCATGGCTTGAGCGGTGATGCCTTGGATGCCCGGTGCCGGGAGCACGGGGTGTTCGTCCATCGGTTGGCCGAGTGGAAAGCCGATTTCTGCGGGCCGTCCGAGCCGGCAGAGCGGTGGAGCCGTCGGCAGCGACCAGTGCCCGTTGCGGCATTGCGAGCCACCCCGCAAACTGACGGCGGCCGAGCAGCCGATCCGGGCTGCCAGGGGTTCAATGGCAGCCCACTGCGATGGGGGTTGGCGCGGCACTCACCCGCCAGACGCACGGCGAGTTCGCGGACTTCGGCGGAGTACTTTCATGGCTTTCTTCACGGCGCCATCCTCTCGAGACGTGGAGCCTCCTCGAAACCCGGAGCGGTTCACGCCCGGCTGCATCGGCCATTGATCCGCGCATGGCTCCGGGTGGGGGGCAAGCACAGCCAGCGAAAATACGACTATCCGCCTGATCTGCAAGATTCCGCGGTGCAGACCGTCTTACAATAGGCAGAGCCGCTGTCGGCGGCATGGCAGATCTGCAGGACCGGACCTGACTATCGAGTCGGATGTGACTGATGAAACCGAAGGCGCTCTGGGGCGAATTCCAGGGATGGCGCCGTTGCCTGACGGCGGCGCTGATTGTGCTGGCGATCGCCGGCTGCATCGAGGCTTACCGCACCGGTCACGATGCACGTCATGGTCCCCGGGTGCCGTGGGAGCGGCGCCTGAGCGAGGAGGACTATCTGGCCCGCCTCGCCGCCGGCAGCGTGTCTTACAGCCGCGATGTCCAGCCTATCCTCGATTCGCGCTGTGTCGTCTGTCATGGCTGTTATGACGCGCCGTGCCAGCTGAAGCTGGAGTCCTTCGACGGCCTGGAGCGCGGCGCCAGCAAGACTCCCGTCTATGACACTACCCGTCTCCAGGCCACTCCGCCAACGCGTTTGTTCATCGATGCAGAAAATGTTCAAGGCTGGCGTTCCAAGGGGTTCTTCCCGGTACTGAACGAACGGGGCGATTCGCCCGAGGCGAATCTGCGGGATTCCTTACTGTTCCGGATGCTCGAACTGAAGAAAGCGCATCCCTTGCCCGTTTCCGGCGCGTTGCCGGACACTTTCGACTTCCGTCTGGACCGCACCCTGAACTGTCCCACCGTCGAAGAGTTCGACGATTTCGAGGACGATCACCCCGAGTGGGGGATGCCTTACGGTTTCCCCGGTCTGAGCGAGCGCGAGCACGATATCGTGGTGAAGTGGCTGCGCGAGGGCGGGTTCGCGCCGCCTCCCGCGCCCGTGTCGGCCGAGGCCGCATCGGCCGTGGCGCAATGGGAGGCGTTCCTCAACGGCTCCAGTCCAAAGGAACGGCTGTTTGCCCGCTATGTCTACGAACATCTCTTCCTCGGCCATCTGCATTTCCGTGGTCTGGCGCCCCGCGAGTTCTTCCGGCTGGTGCGCTCCCGCACACCGCCCGGGGAGCCGATCCGGGAAATCGCGACGACCCGACCCTACGACAGTCCGGGACCGGGGGAATTCTATTACCGCTTGCGACCGGTGCAGCAAAGCATCGTCGCTAAGACCCACATGGTCTACGAACTCGACGACGCCCGGATGCGGCGCTACCGGGAGCTGTTTCTGGATCCCGAGTACGCGGTCGACCGGCTGCCGGGGTATGCCGCCGCCGATGCCGCCAACCCCTTCAAGACGTTCGTTGCCATTCCTCCCAGGTCGCGCTACCGGTTTCTGCTCGACGACGCCCATTTCTTTTTTTCCGGTTTTATGAAGGGATCGGTGTGCCGCGGCCAGGCCGCACTCAATGTGATCCAGGATCGGTTTTGGGTGGCTTTCACTCATCCGGACGCCGATCCCGTCAGCAACGACGCCCAATTCCTGGCCGATCAGGCGGAGCGTCTGCGGCTGCCGGCCGAGAAGGAAAACTCGCCCGGGATCGGGGACATCTGGTACACCTACCGGGCACTGGAAGAGGATTATCAGGCGGCCAAGGCGGCGTGGCTTCGGGCACACGGTGAGCGCGGTGGCACCACGCTGGCTGACCTGTGGGATGGCGACGGCGACAATCGCGATGCCTTGCTGACGGTGTTCCGGCATTTCGACAGCGCTTCGGTTGAGCGAGGGCTGGTCGGCGACACGCCGCTGACCGGCTGGGTCGTCGATTATCCCTTGCTGGAGCGGATTCATTATCTGTTGGTGGCCGGGTTCGATGTGTTCGGCAACGTCGGCCACCAGTTGGCGACCCGTCTGTACATGGACTTCATGCGTATGGAGGCGGAAAACAATTTTCTGCGGTTCCTGCCGTCGAGCATACGGCAGGCCGAACGCGCCCGTTGGTACAAAGGCATTGGTGCGAGAATCAACGATCTTTGGCAGAGTCCGCGCTGGGGGATGGGTGGGGAGACGCTCATCGATTATCGGACCGGCAATCCCAAGCAGGAGTTCTTCGATCGGGTCCGGGCCGGTTTCGGCAAGGCGGCGGGCCGTCCCGATCCGTTCACCGGCTGCGGCGTGGCAGTGGAAGGATGCGGGGAGGGCGGCGAGCCAGCGTTGCCGCCGGCGCAGGCGTCCGTCGAGCGCGAACTGCGACGCCTGGCATTCGCGAGGGGCGGTGGAGTCGCCTTTCTTCCCGAACTGTCGTACCTGCGCATCCGGACCGGGAGCGGTGGGGCGGAAGACGGCTGGATCTACAGCTTGGTCAAGAATACGGCGCTCGAAAACGTGTCGATGCTGTTTCTCGAAGAGATAAGGCGGACGCCGGCGGACGATACAGTGACCCTGGTTCGCGGTATCGTCGGAAGTTATCCGAATTTCTTTTTCGATCTGGATGCAGCCGAGGTCGGCGAATTCGTGGACGCCATCCTGAGTGTGGACGGTTCCAAGGCGTTTGGGCGGAGGCTGGTCGAGCGCTTCGGTGTCCGCCGAAGCAATCCGGCATTCTGGAGAATATCGGATTGGTTCAACCGCCGGTACCTCGAAGCCAGCCCCGTCACGGCGGGCTGGCTGGATCTGAGCCGTTACGACAATCCATGACCGGTTCCGGGGTCCAATGGACGACTATATTCAGCCGTTCCGGAGCGCCGGCGAACTCGGATGCCAGCCACTGGCTTCCGCCGACCGAGGCGATCCTGCCGTCGATGCAGACGATGGGCTGACGGTCTCGCAGCCACGGCGGCAGTCCGGCCTCCTGGAACAGTTTCTTGAGTTCGTGGTGTCCTCGGCGGCCTGCCGGTTCGAGCCTGTCGCCCGCCCGTCGGTAACGCACGGTGATGCGCCCGCTCCGCCATTTGTCCGGATCGATGCCGGGGCCGGGGCACAGCGCGGCATGGAGGCTGCCATTGCCGGCCAGCGTGAGCGGTGTTTCTCCGCTCCAGGCGGCCGTCCAGGAGGCATCGAAATCCGCCGACGGAGGAAGCAAATGGAGGCGATGGCGGTAGCGCCTGACCGTGCCTTCGGCCCAGGCAATCATCGGCGTACGGTCTCCGGCCGTTTCGACGACCTCCTTCCGTATCCGCTCCAGCAGTTTCGCGGGGGGGGCTCGCAGACCCCGCTTATGTATCCAGCGGCGCAGTAGCAGCCGTTGTTCGTCCGGCTGCAGCCTCTGCACGATCTCGAGAACAAGGGTGCCGGGCTCGTCCGCGGCCGTCGCGGCCGCCATCAGGGTGTCCGCTCGTCTGTCCAGGAGTCCGGCGGCTTCGGCACAGTGGCCGGCACTGCGGGTGAGATTGGCCGCCACGGCCGGCCAGCGCCCGGCGAGCTGCGGCAGAATCCGGCGGCGGATGAAATTACGGTCGTAGCGTTCGTCGCGGTTGCTGGGGTCTTCGATCCAGCTGAGGCCTCTTTCCTGGGCGTAAGCCAAAATGTCCCGGCGGCCGAAGCGGAGCAGGGGACGATGCAGGATGCCGGCGCCGAAAGCGACGGCGTTCGGCATGGCGGCGAGCCCGGCCAGCCCTGCGCCGCGCAGCAGCTGCAGCAGCAGCGTTTCGGCCTGGTCGTCGAGATGCTGTGCCGTCACCAGGATGTCCCCCGGATCCAGCAAGGCTTCGAGGGAATGGTAACGGGCGGTGCGCGCCGCTGCTTCGGGACTGTCGCCGGGCCGGGAGCGACCGTCGACCTGCAGGATGTCCAAAGCGACACCGTATCGGTCGGCGACCGCCGCGCAGTGGCGGGACCAGGCCTCGGCTTCGGGCTGGATTCCATGATGAACGTGGATGGCCCGCACTCCAATGCCGGAGACGCGGCGGACCTCGCACATCAGATCGAGCAAAACGGCGGAATCCAGCCCGCCGCTGAAAGCCACCCGATAGGTGCTGCCGGGGTGGAGACCGGCGCGGAAACTGTCGAGGCTCAATCTCACCAGATTCGCCCCGTCCCGGCGGGTTCTCCCTCAGGTGGCCGGTTCTTCGTAAACGCCGTAGCCCATGAGGCGCTCGTAGCGCATGGCCAGGAGTTCTTCCATCGGCAAGGCGGCGAGTTCCTCGAGATTGCGCTTGAGTTCGGTCTTGAGGTTGTCGGCCATCCGCTCGCGGTCCCGATGGGCGCCTCCCAGGGGTTCGGGCACGATCGAATCGATCAGCCCCAGTTCCATCAGGCGCTCGGAAGTGATACCCATGGCTTCCGCGGCCAGCTCGGCCTTGTCCGCGCTCTTCCAGAGGATGGAGGCACAGCCTTCGGGCGAGATGACGGAATAGGTGCTGTATTGGAGCATCAGCAGACGGTCGCCGACGCCGATGGCCAAAGCTCCCCCTGAGCCGCCTTCGCCGATCACCACGCAGACGATCGGGGTCTGCAGCTGCGCCATTTCGAACAGGTTACGAGCGATCGCCTCGCTTTGGCCGCGTTCTTCCGCGTTGATGCCCGGATAGGCCCCAGGGGTGTCGATGAGGCAGACGATGGGCAGCCGGAAGCGCTCGGCGAGCCGCATCAGCCGCAGCGCCTTGCGATACCCTTCCGGCCGCGGCATGCCGAAATTCCGGTGGATCTTTTCCTTGGTATCGCGTCCTTTCTGGTGTCCGATGACCAGGACGGCGGCGCCATCCAGCCGGGCCAGTCCGCCGATGATGGCCGGGTCATCGGCGAAGGCGCGGTCGCCGTGCAGTTCGTGGAATTCCTGGAAGATCAGATCGATGTAGTCACGGCTATGCGGCCTTTGCGGATGCCGCGAGATCTGGGAAATCTGCCAGGCGCTGAGAGAGGAAAAAACCGATTCAGTGAGCTTGCGGCTTTTTTCTTCGAGCTTGGAGATTTCCTCGGAAATGTTGATTTCGTTGTCGAATCCGACGTGTCTGAGCTCTTCGATCTTGGCTTCCAGCTCGGCGATCGGCTGTTCGAAATCCAGGAATTTCAGATCCATTCGAGTGTTGTCAACGGGCCTGGGATGATGTGGCCGTCTAGTTTAACACTTCGGCCAGGAAATTCTGCATCGCCTGCCAGGAGCGCCGGTCGGCCGTGGGGTCGTAAACGGTGCCGAAGCTCCGGTCGTTGGCCAAGGGGTTGGAGAAAGCGTGGAGGGTGTGACCGTACATGTGAATTTGCCAGTCGGCCCCGGCCTCGGTCAGCTCGCGGCCCAAGGCGAGGGCCTGTTCCGGCGGCGCCATGGGATCCTCGTAACCGTGCAGCACCAGCACCTTGGCGCGGATTTTCCGACCCGCCGTATTGCCCGGCGGAATGAACAGACCGTGGAAGCTGACCACACCCCGCAGGTCGGCGCCGGTCCTGGCGAGATCCAAAACGCACAGGCCGCCGAAGCAGAATCCCATCGCCGCAATGCGTCCAGGATCGACTTCGGGAAGCGAGCGCACGGTGTCCAGGGCCGCGTTCATCCTGGACTGCAGCAGGCCGCGGTCCGCCATGAACGGCGCCATGAGCTGGGCGTTCTGCTCCGGCCCGCTGCCCACTATCCCTTTGCCGTACATGTCCAGGGCGAACGCGGCGTAGCCCAATTCCGCCAGCCGTCTGGCCTTGTCGCACACGAAAGCGTCGCGACCGCCCCAGGCGTGAGAGACGAGGATGCCGGGACGGGGCAGAGGAAACTCGTCGTCGCAGGCGAAATAGCCCGATAGCAACGTATCGGCATGGTGATAATCGATTTCGCGCATCTGCACGGCCATGGGTGCGTGTCTCGTTCAGGTCAGCCAGGGGGCGTGATTTTCCCCGGCTTTCCTGCGTCCCGCAAGCCGGTTTGGCGGCGGGTGATACAATGCGCGGATCGTTGTGGTCCGTGGAGTTGCATCCGATGAGTTCCGACCCTTTCAAGCGGGTGGTGCAGGCGATCGACGCCGCCAATGCGCAAGATCCGAATCGTGAGGATTGGCAAGGAACCTCCTACCCCAAGGAACTGCTCTACGGCCTGCGCATGAGCGAATGCCTGGAGCGGCTTTGTCCCACCGCATCCGAACTTCTGCGCCTGGCCGCGCGGGGGCAGCACATAAGACGGTGGGAAATTCCGCGCAGCGATTATCCTGCCACCCGCGAGGGTTATCTGCGGTGGCGAACCCGCCTGTACGGATTTCATGGCGACCAGCTCGGGCTGATCATGGCCGGGGCCGGTTACGACGAAGATTCGATCCGGCGGGTGAAACGCCTGCTGAGCAAGCGGGACCTGCGCTCCGACCCGGAATCGCAAGCCCTTGAAGACACGGCTTGCCTGGTTTTCCTCGAGTACTATTTCGCCCCCTTCGCCGCCGGTCAGGATGAATCCAAGCTCATCGACATCGTCCGCAAGACCTGGCGGAAAATGTCGGACGTGGCTCGGCTCCGAGCTGTGGAACTCACTCTTCCCGGGCCGTTTGGCGCCGTCGTGGCGAAGGCGCTGGATGCCGGCATGTCGTGAGTTCCGACCGGTCGCGGATGGCACGATGACTCGGCCGTATTCGCTTACCCGTTATGCGTGGCTGTCGATCTTCGTGGCGATCTTCACCATGGCGGTCAAGGCGGCGGCTTATCGGGTCACGGGCTCGGTGGGGCTGCTGTCGGATGCCCTGGAGTCGATAGTCAATCTCTCGGCCGCGGTCGTGGCGCTGGCGATGTTGAGGTTATCGGCGCAGCCGGCGGACGCGCGACATCACTTCGGGCACGGCAAGGCGGAGTATTTCGCCAGCGGCTTCGAAGGCGTCCTGATCCTCGTGGCTGCCGGAGCGATTCTGTTTGCGGCCTGGGACCGGTATCTGCATCCCCATGAATTGGCCGAGCTTGATCTGGGCCTGGGGTTGTCAGTCGCGGCGGCGGTGGTCAACGGTCTGGTCGGCTGGTTGTTGGTTTCGGTGGGACGGAAAGCCGGCTCGATCGTCCTGGAGGCGGATGGGAAGCATCTGCTGACCGACGTGTGGACTTCGATCGGAGTGGTTTGTGGCGTGGCCGCTGCCGGTCTCACCGGCTGGCACGATTTCGACCCGGGCGTCGCGGCGCTGGTGGGTTTGAACATCGTATGGACGGGCGCCGGCCTCATCCGCCGCACCATCGCCGGGTTGCTCGATGCGTCGCTCCCGCTGGAGGAGAACCTGAAGATACGGGGCATTCTCGAAACGTTCCGCGAGCGTGGGGTCGGTTTCCACGATTTGAGAACCCGCCAGTCTGGAGCGCATCGCTTTATGAGCGTACATCTCCTGGTGCCTGGAGCCTGGACGGTACAGGCGGCGCACGATCTGGCAGAGGAGATCGAAGCCGAACTGGGAGGCGCGCTGGCGAATCTGACCGTCGTGACCCATATCGAACCGATCGAAGATCCGGCGTCGTTCGGTCATCACGAGCCGTTTCCCGAGACCGCTCCGGAAGTCACGAATCCTCATCCTCCGCAGACCGCCCGCCCTTTGCGTCTCAAGATCGCCTCGGTGGCGGGAGCGGCCCTGCTCCTGGGGGGGGGCGTTGCCGGCGTGGTGGTGTCCGGAGTCTGGCTCGACCTTGCATTGGCTGCCGTGCTGTTCGGTTTCGTCCTGATTCTGGCGGTGCAACGGCGAGGTGGCCGGCAGCGAAAGGCTGGGCGTCAGTAGCCGAAGACGTCCTTCTTGAAACTGCGCTGCCAGGCTCGGGCGTAGCCTGCTTCTCGTCTGCGGTCTCCGTGCGGCGGCGTTTCACCGGTCGACCGGACGATCAGCTGCCCGTCGTCTCGCGAGTAGCCGTACACACCGGTGATGGAGATGGCCTGGTCAGGCGCGACGAAACTGTAGCAGTGATTGATCAACAAGGGGTCCGGCGGTGGCTCGCCGGCCAGCGAGGCGACGATGGCAGCCGCGCAGACCTTGGCCTGGGAGTTGGCCGAAAAGGCGGATTTGGGCATGGGGTCCGCCTGGCAGGCATCGCCGATGACATGGACTGCCGGATCGTACACCGAGGCGAAGCTCAACGGGTCGACTGGGCACCAGCCGGATGCGTCCGTCAACCCCGACTGTTCCGCCAAAACTCCGGCCTTCTGTGGCGGGATGACGTTGAGCACATCGGCACGGAAAGTGTCGAACTCGGTTTCGACGGTTCGCCCGGCGGCATCGATCCGCTCCAGCCGTCCCTCTTTTTCCGAGGAAACCCATTCCACCATGTCGCCGTAGAGTTCGCGCCAGGCCTGCTCGAATGCCGGCTGCTTGGAAAACCGGGTCTTGGCATCGAGTATCAGGATCTTGGAGCGGGGTTTGTGCTTTTTCAGGTAATAGGCGATGAGCGAGGCGCGTTCGTAGGGGCCAGGCGGACAACGATAGGGAGAAGGTGGTGCGGTGATCAGAACCAGGCCGCCGTCGGGCATCGCGCGGATCTGCCGGGCGAGCAAAGCGGTCTGGGGGCCGGCCTTCCAGGCATGGGGAACGAACCGGCTCGCCGCCTCGTCATAGCCCATTATCGCCTCCCAGCGAAAGTCGATGCCGGGGGAGAGGACTAGCCTGTCGTAGGTGACCTCGGCACCATCGTTCAGTATCACACGCCGTCGCTGCCGATCCAGGCGGGCGACCCGGGCGGTTACCTTTCCTATATCCAGCTCCCGCCGCAACCAGTCATAAGACCGCGCGAGAGTCCCCATGTCCCCGAGGCCGGCGACTGCTTCGTTCGATCCGGGGCAGGAAAGATAGGTCTCCTGCGGTTCGATCAATGTGATCGTCAGACCGGGATTCATCTGCTTCAGATAGCGGGCGGCCGTGGCACCGCCATAACCGCCACCGACGACCACGACCCGGCCGCCTGAGCGAAGACCCTTGCCGGAAGCGCAGCCACCCAGTCCCCAGCCCATGCCGCAGACTGCCAGCAGGCGCAGGAACCGCCGCCGGCGGATCATGGCCGCTTTCCCAGAAAGCCGGCGATCGCTTCAATGTCCTGGTTCGTGAGTCCGGCAGCGATCCGGTTCATGACCGTGCCCGATCTTTTTCCTTCACGGTACTCCCGCAACAGAGATGCCATCTCCTTCGCATCGAAGCGGCGTAACGATGCCGGTTCGGGAATCTGCTCCTCCTCGTCGGCATGGCAGCCGAGGCAACCGAGCGCAGCCAAAACCATGTCCGGTTTTTCGGCCCGGGCCGGGAAACAGAGAGCGACAGCGATCGTACCGATCTGGACGCGTCTCACAAACGACAAAACGTCACGATGGGTGTTCGGTAGCTGAGTCACGGGGATTTGTAGAAGTATAGGACCGACGGATTTTATGCAAGCATGTCGCTTTGACCAAGCCGGGATTCCATGGAAGGGATGTCATCGGGAGAGTTATTTATGTCGTTGATTTATAAGAAACTACCCCTGCGTCAAAATGTCGCAGATTTTTCTTGACAGTTTGGGGGAGGGTGATAGACTCCCTCCACCGATGGACCGGTACCGCCTCTGTTGCGGGGTCCATGAAATGCCCGTTAGAGGCAGAACCGATAGGGAATTAGAGAAGCGGGCGTCGGCGCCGAATGCCGGCCCCTGTCAACCATCACTTTAGGAGGAACAAACAATGGCAGCAACAACCATTGGTGGTGCAGCTGCGGCGGAAGCGCCGCTGCTGGACAAGAAGTGGCTCACGTTCGCACTGGCGATTTACACCGTGTTCTACCTGTGGGTGCGGTGGTACGAAGGTGTCTATGGCTGGTCCGCCGGACTGGACTCGTTCGCGCC
>NZ_JBPDXO010000001.1:623193-811495 GCF_051295855.1 Methylococcus sp. S1M | reverse complement strand
GGACGAAGGCTTGCGGTTTGCCGTGCGCGAGGGCGGTCGTACCGTCGGCGCAGGCGTTGTCTCCAAGATCATCGAGTAAGGGATTGGGCGGCGCTCGTGGGTCGCCCTCCTGAATATTTAGGTCAGTAGCTCAATTGGTAGAGCAGCGGTCTCCAAAACCGCAGGTTGGGGGTTCGAGCCCCTCCTGGCCTGCCACTATGTGATGCGGGCGCCCCTCGAAGGGCGCCCTCTGTTGTTTTCATAGCGATCCGGCGCATGTCTACTCAAACTACTTCGGAGTCCGGTGCTTCCGGTCTGGATACCGTCAAGCTCGTTCTTGCGCTGGTATGCCTGATCACGGGCATCGTCGCATATCATTACTTCGTCGATTATTCCGTCGTCTATCGCACGCTGGGTGTCGTCGGCGCGGGTATTGTCGCGGTCGCATTGGTTTCGGCGACGGCCAAGGGGCGAGCGCTGCTCGGATTTTTCCGTGAGTCGCGCATCGAGGTCCGAAAAGTGGTTTGGCCGACGCGGCAGGAGGCGGCGCAGGCTACCTTGATGGTGGTCGCGCTGGTGTTTTTCGTCGGGATTTTTCTCTGGCTGCTCGATATGCTCCTGTTTTGGGCAATCACCTCGATCACCGGGTAACAGGGGGCGATCGTGGCGCTACGCTGGTATGTGATCCAGGCTTATTCCAATTTTGAAAACCGCGTCAAGCGTTCTTTGGAGGAGCGGATAGCCCGGGCCGGGCTGGAGCATTATTTTGGCAAGATCCTGGTTCCGACCGAGGAGGTGTTGGAAATGCGGCAGGGTCAGCAGCGTAAGGGTGAGCGGAAATTCTTTCCGGGCTATGTCCTGGTCCAGATGGAGTTGAATGACGACACCTGGCATCTGGTGCGTGACGTTCCGCGGGTGCTGGGTTTCGTTGGCGGGACGCCCGATCACCCCGCTCCGATCAGTGACGCAGAGGCAGAAGCGATTCTGGCGCGTGTGGAGGAAGGGGTCAAGAAGCCTAAGCACAAGGTGCTATATGAGGTTGGCGAAGTGGTGCGCGTCATCGATGGTCCGTTCAAGGATTTCAACGGTGTCGTCGAGGAAGTCAATTACGAAAAGAGCAAGCTCAGGGTTTCCGTCCTGATTTTTGGGCGATCCACGCCTGTCGAGCTCGAATTCGGACAGGTTGAAAAAGGCTAAGGCTGGGCGGGTTTGGTAGACGGGGGTCGTGGTTGCACCGCGAGCCCTTTTTGTTTTCGGGGAGCCGTAACCGGCGTTGGTACCCATAGGAGTCAAAAATGGCAAAGAAAATCACAGGTTACATCAAGCTTCAGGTCAAGGCCGGTGAAGCCAATCCGAGTCCGCCGGTCGGTCCGGCGCTTGGCCAGCGTGGCGTCAACATCATGGAATTCTGCAAGGCATTCAATGCCCAGACCCAGAACGTCGAGAAAGGGCTTCCGCTCCCCGTCGTCATCACGGTGTATGCGGACCGTAGTTTTACGTTCATCACCAAGACCCCGCCGGCGTCCGTGCTCCTGAAGAAGGCGCTCGGGCTGAAGTCCGGAAGTTCCAAGCCTAACACCGATAAGGTCGGGACGGTCACGCGGGCTCAGCTGGAAGAAATCGCCAAGATGAAGATGCCGGATTTGACGGCGGCGGACATGGACGCCGCCGTGCGCACCATTGCCGGCAGTGCGACCAGCATGGGTTTGATTGTGGAGGGTGTGTGATGGCTCGTTTGACCAAACGGCTGAAGTCGATCAAGGATAAGGTTCAGCCCGGCAAAGTGTACGCGATCGACGATGCGTTCGAGGTGCTGAAATCGGTCAGCTCCGTCAAGTTCGTCGAGTCGGTGGACGTCGCCGTGAATCTCGGCGTGGATCCTCGCAAATCCGATCAGGCCGTCCGCGGTGCGACCGTTCTTCCCCACGGAACCGGCAAATCGGTTCGCGTGGCAGTGTTCGCCCAGGGAGCGAATGCCGAGGCCGCCCTGGCGGCGGGAGCGGACATCGTCGGCATGGATGATCTGGGTGCCCAGGTGAAGGCCGGCGAGCTCAATTTCGATGTCGTTATCGCGGCGCCGGACGCCATGCGCGTCGTGGGCCAGTTGGGCCAGATTCTCGGTCCGCGGGGGCTGATGCCCAATCCTAAGACCGGCACCGTCACCCCGGACGTCGCCACCGCTGTCAAGAACGCGAAGGCCGGTCAGGTCCGCTACCGTACCGACAAGAAGGGCATTATCCATTGCACGATCGGAAAGATCAGCTTCGATTCGGCGGCGCTCAAGGAAAACCTGGAGGCCTTGCTGGCGGACCTGAAGAAGCTTAAGCCGAGCACTGCGAAGGGTGTGTACGTGAAGAAGATCACCGTATCTTCGACCATGGGGCCAGGCCTGGCGGTGGATCAGAGCACGCTGGCCGCCTGATACAGCAACGAATCAACCGACTTTGGGTTACCGGATTTCCGGTGACCGTCAAAGACCGCAGGCGTGCCTTTGGGGCACTTAATCGTACAGCCTGCGCAGACGGTGACTGAAGCCGAATTTCGGCGAAAGGAGCCGTTATGAGAGTCCCCGGCTTCGGCCGGGGTGGCATGGCTCTGAATGGTTTCCCAAAACTATTCAGTTTTTCTGGAGGTAACGAGTGGCACTGAGACTCGATGACAAGAAAGCGGTCGTCGCCGAGGTTGCAGCCGTTGCCGCCCGAGCGCACTCCGCAGTTGCGGCGGAATACCGGGGGCTGAGCGTCTCGGCACTGACGCAGCTCCGCAAGGAGGCGCGTGAGTCCGGGGTATACCTGCGCGTGGTCAAGAACACCTTGGCGCGCAAAGCCGTCGAAGGCACCGGTTTCGAGTGCATGCAGGACGGTTTGGTAGGGCCCTTGATCCTTGCGTTCTCCCTTGAGGATCCGGGCTCCGCGGCCCGTGTGGTCAGTGCGTTCGCCAAGACCAACGACAAGCTCGTCGTGAAGTTGGTGGCGGTCGGCGGCAAACAATATGGTCCTTCCGAGCTCGAGCGTTTGGCTTCGCTGCCGAACCGCGAGCAGGCGATCAGCATGCTGATGGGCGCGATGAAGGCGCCAATCGAAAAGTTCGTCCGCACCCTGGCGGAGCCGCACGCGAAGTTCGTGCGCACCTTGGCGGCGGTTCGAGATCAGAAGCAGGCCGCGTAACCCGCAGGTCCGGCAGAAAGAAATTTCGGAGAAATGACAATGGCAGTTTCCAAAGAAGATATCCTCGAGACTATTTCCAACATGACCGTCATGGAGATCGTGGATCTCATTTCGGCCATGGAGGAGAAGTTCGGCGTGTCCGCTGCGGCGGCAGTCGCCGTGGCTCCGGTCGCGGCGGGCGCCGCGGCGCCGGCGGTTGAGGAAAAGACCGAGTTCGACGTCGTCATGACCAGCTTCGGTGCCAACAAGGTCAACGTGATCAAGGCGATTCGCGAGATCACTGGCCTGGGGCTGAAGGAAGCGAAAGATCTGGTTGAGGGCGTTCCCTCCACCGTCAAGGAAGGTATTTCCAAGGCCGAGGCAGACGACATCAAGAAGAAGCTGGAAGAAGCTGGCGCGGCTGTCGACGTCAAGTAACGAAACGTTGCGCGTCCGCTCCTTTTAAGGAAGAGCTTCGATTCAGGCTGGCAGCCCCGCGCTGCCGGCCTTTCGGCGTTTGCGGATTGTTACGGAATCGGTTACCTTGTGGACTCCGAACGTCTGTCCATGCCGTCCTCCGTATCGCACGTGGCAATCCGATAACGAGCCAAGGCATATTCCCGATACTGCCGGTGCAGCCTCCCGGAGGCTTTAGGCTCACGATATTTCAAGCAAACCAAACTCAGGTCAGGAACCAACATGGCTTACTCGTTTACCGAGAAAAAACGAATTCGCAAGAGTTTCGGAAAGCGTCAGGACGTGCTGGAGGTCCCCTATCTTCTGGCGACACAGGTTGACTCGTACCGGCGGTTTTTGCAACTCGACAAGCAGCCCGCCGCCCGGAGCGACGAAGGTCTGCATGCGGCGTTGAAGTCGGTTTTCCCGATCAAGAGCCATTCCGGCAACATCGTACTCGAATATGTGAGTTACCGGCTGGGCGACCCGGTGTTCGACGTCAAGGAATGTCAGCAGCGTGGAACCACCTACGCCGCCCCGCTGCGCGTGCTCGTCCGTCTGGTGGTCTACGACAAGGATGCGCCGGTGGGCGCCAAGGTCGTCAGAGACATCAAGGAGCAGGAGATCTACATGGGCGAAATTCCGCTCATGACCGACAACGGCACGTTCGTCATCAACGGTACCGAGCGGGTGATCGTTTCCCAACTGCACCGTTCGCCCGGCGTATTTTTCGACCATGATCGGGGAAAGACCCATTCTTCGGGAAAGCTGCTGTTCAATGCCAGAATCATCCCCTACCGCGGGTCCTGGCTGGACTTCGAATTCGACCACAAGGACTGCGTTTACGTCCGTATCGACAGGCGTCGCAAGCTGCCCGCCACGGTGTTGCTGCGAGCCTTGGGCTATGACAACGAGCAGATCATCGCCGAGTTTTTCGACACCAACCGTTTCCTGCTCTCATCCGCCGGCATTCAGCTGGAACTGATACCCGAGCGGCTGCGCGGCGATATCGCCAGCTTCGACATTCGGCTTGGCGATCAGATCGTGGTCGAGAAGGACCACCGGATCACGGCGCGTCACATCCGGATGCTGCAAAAGGAGAACGTGAACCTCCTCGACGTCCCCAAGGACTACCTGTACGGCAAGATTCTTGCCCACAACGTCGTGGATACTTCGACGGGCGAACTGATCGCCAAGGTGAATCAGGAGATCACGGAGGATGTCTATGCGCGTCTCGTGGCTGCGGCCATCCCCGAGATCCGTACGCTCTATGTGAACGATCTCGACCGCGGTCCGTACATTTCCAATACCATGCGCATCGATCTGACCGAGACGCAGCTGGATGCCCTGGTGGAAATCTACCGGATGATGCGGCCGGGCGAACCGCCGACCAAGGAGGCCGCCCAGACCCTGTTCGAAAATCTGTTTTTCTCGGCCGAACGCTATGATCTGTCGGCTGTCGGCCGGATGAAGTTCAACCGGCGCCTGGGGCGGACCGATCCTACCGGCCCCGGCGTGCTGGAAAACGATGACATCATCGCGGTGCTGAAGGAACTGATCAACATCCGTAACGGGGGGGGCACGGTCGACGACATCGACCATCTGGGTAACCGCCGCGTCCGGTCCGTGGGGGAGATGGTGGAGAATCAGTTCAGGCTCGGGCTGGTCCGGGTCGAACGGGCCGTGAAGGAGCGTCTGTCGCTGCCCGACGCCGATGGTCTGATGCCACAGGAGATCATCAACGCCAAACCGGTGGCCGCTTCCATCAAGGAATTCTTCGGTTCGAGCCAGCTTTCGCAGTTCATGGACCAGAACAATCCTTTGTCGGAGGTCACTCACAAGCGCCGTGTCTCGGCTCTGGGGCCGGGGGGGCTGGCGCGTGAGCGCGCCGGCTTCGAAGTGCGCGACGTGCATACCACCCACTACGGCCGTGTCTGTCCGATCGAAACGCCCGAAGGTCCGAACATCGGCCTGATCAACTCGCTCGCGGTCTACTCGCGCACCAACGAATACGGCTTTCTGGAGACGCCGTATCGAAAGGTGATCGACGGCCGGGTGACCGATCAGATCGAGTACCTGTCGGCTATCGAGGAGGGCCAGTACTACATTGCTCAGGCCAGCGCCTCGGTCGATGAAAACGGCATGCTCAAGGATGAACTGGTGTCGTGTCGCCACAAGGATGAATTCACCCTGGCGTCGCGGGAAAACATCAACTACATGGATGTGTCGTCCAAACAGATCGTGTCGGTCGCGGCCTCGCTGATCCCCTTCCTCGAACACGATGATGCCAACCGCGCCCTGATGGGCTCGAACATGCAGCGGCAGGCCGTCCCGACGCTGCGTACGGAGAAGCCTCTGGTGGGCACGGGCATGGAACGCATCGTCGCCCGCGATTCCGGCGTGGCGGTCGTCGCCAAGCGCGGTGGCACGGTCGAGTTCGTGGACGCCAGCCGCATCGTGGTCCGGGTGAACGACGAGGAGACCGAGGCGGGGGTTCCGGGTGTGGATATCTACAACCTGACCAAATACACCCGTTCCAACCAGAACACCTGTATTAACCAGAGGCCGTTGGTTAAGCCGGGCGACGTCGTGGCCCGCAACGACGTGCTGGCGGATGGTCCTTCGACCGACATGGGCGAACTGGCGCTGGGCCAGAATCTGCTGGTCGCGTTCATGCCCTGGAACGGTTACAACTTCGAAGACTCGATCCTGATTTCGGAACGCGTGGTGCAGGACGACCGTTTCACGACCATCCACATTGAGGAGAAGACCTGCGTCGCTCGAGACACCAAACTGGGGCCCGAGGAAATCACCGCCGACATTCCGAACGTTGGGGAGGCCGCGCTGTCCAAGCTGGACGAGTCGGGTATCGTCTACATCGGCGCCGAGGTCAAGGCCGGCGACATCCTGGTGGGCAAGGTGACGCCCAAGGGCGAAACCCAGCTCACCCCGGAGGAGAAGCTGCTGCGGGCGATCTTCGGTGAGAAGGCCTCGGATGTGAAGGACACTTCGCTGCGCGTGCCTTCGGGTATGGACGGCACGGTCATAGACGTGCAGGTCTTCACCCGCGACGGCGTGAAGAAGGATGAACGCGCCCGTCAGATCGAGGAAGCCGAGATTGAGAGGGTTCGCAAGGATCTGAACGATCAGCTCCGTATCATCGAGAAGGACTTTTACCAGCGGGCCGAGCAGATGGTTCTGGGCAAGGTCGCCGACATGGGGCCGGGCGGTCTGAAGCGCGGCGCCACCATCACCCGGGAATACCTGGATTCGATCAAGCCCGCCCAGTGGCTGGAGATCCGGTTGCAGGACGAAGACGTCAATCTTCAGATCGAAGCGATCGCCGGGCAGATCGCCCAGCAGCGCGAGGAAATCGCGAAGCGGCTCGAAGAGAAGCGCCGCAAGATCACCATGGGTGACGACCTCGCTCCGGGTGTGCTCAAGATGGTAAAGGTGTACCTGGCCGTCAAGCGCCGTATTCAGCCCGGTGACAAGATGGCCGGCCGCCACGGGAACAAAGGTGTGATTTCCCGCATCGTACCGGTGGAAGACATGCCGTATTCGGCTGACGGTACGCCGGTCGACATCGTGTTGAACCCACTGGGCGTGCCTTCACGCATGAACGTAGGCCAGGTGCTCGAGACCCATCTCGGCTGGGCGGCCAAGGGTGTGGGCCTGAAGATCGGGCGGATGCTGGAGGCCAAGGCCAAGATCGAGGAGATCCGGTCTTTCCTCACTCAGGTGTACAACGTGAGTGGCCGCCAGGAGGACATCGCCAGTCTGAGCGACGCCGAGGTGCTGGAGCTCGCCGGTAATCTGCAGGACGGCGTGCCGATGGCGACTCCCGTGTTCGATGGAGCCACCGAGGAAGACATCAAGGCCATGCTGCGGCTGGCCGATCTTCCCGAAAGCGGCCAGGCAACTTTGTTCGACGGACGTACCGGCGACGTGTTCGACCGTCCGGTGACCGTCGGTTACATGTACATGCTCAAACTCAATCATCTGGTCGACGACAAGATGCACGCACGGTCCACCGGTCCGTACAGTCTGGTGACCCAGCAGCCGCTGGGCGGCAAGGCGCAATTCGGTGGACAGCGTTTCGGCGAAATGGAGGTGTGGGCGTTGGAGGCCTACGGTGCCGCCTATACTCTGCAGGAGATGCTGACGGTGAAATCTGACGACGTGAACGGCAGGACCAAGATGTACAAGAACATCGTCGACGGTGATCACCGTATGGAGGCCGCCATGCCCGAGTCGTTCAACGTCCTGATCAAAGAGATCCGCTCGCTCGGAATCAACATCGAGCTCGAGCAGGACTGATCGCCGCCCCGCGCAGCAGGCAGCCGTTCGCGGCTGCCTTCCGAATTGATGACTGGGAGATTTACGTGAAAGATTTGATCAATTTTCTGAAGCGCCAGACGCAAAGCGAAGAGTTCGATGCGATCCGCATCAGCCTGGCATCGCCCGACATGATCCGTTCCTGGTCCTATGGCGAGGTGAAAAAGCCCGAGACCATCAACTACCGGACTTTCAAGCCGGAGCGCGACGGTCTGTTCTGCGCCAAGATCTTCGGACCGGTGAGCGACTACGAATGCCTGTGCGGCAAGTACAAACGTCTCAAGCACCGGGGGGTGATCTGCGAAAAATGCGGCGTGGAAGTCACCCTTTCCAAGGTGCGGCGGGAACGCATGGGACACATCGAACTGGCCAGTCCCGTTGCCCATATTTGGTTCCTCAAGTCGCTGCCTTCGCGCATCGCGCTGCTGCTCGACATGCAGTTGCGCGAAATCGAACGGGTACTCTATTTCGAATCCTATGTCGTCATCGATCCGGGCATGACTCCGCTCACCCGGGGCCAGCTGCTCGGCGAAGAGGAATATCAGAAGCTGGTCGAACAATACGACGACGAGTTCACCGCCAAGATGGGGGCCGAAGCCATCCGCGAATTGCTGCGCACCATGGATCTCCACGCCGAGGTCGTGCAGTTGCGGGAGGAAATCAACGGCACCAACTCCGAGACCAAGATCAAGAAGTACACCAAGCGGTTGAAGGCGATCGAATCGATGCTGGCGTCCAACAACCGGCCGGAGTGGATGATCCTCACCGTGCTGCCTGTGCTGCCGCCGGACCTGCGTCCGCTGGTGCCGCTGGATGGCGGTCGCTTCGCCACCAGCGATCTCAACGATCTGTACCGCCGCGTCATCAATCGTAACAACCGTCTCAAACGGCTGCTCGACCTCAATGCGCCCGACATCATCGTGCGCAACGAGAAGCGTATGCTGCAGGAATCGGTCGATGCGCTGCTGGACAACGGCCGCCGCGGCCGCGCGATCACCGGTTCCAACAAGCGTCCGCTCAAGTCCCTGGCCGATATGATCAAGGGCAAGCAGGGCCGCTTCCGTCAGAATCTCCTGGGAAAGCGCGTCGACTACTCCGGCCGTTCCGTGATCGTGGTGGGGCCGACCTTGCGACTGCATCAATGCGGTCTCCCCAAGAAGATGGCGCTGGAGCTGTTCAAGCCGTTCATCTTCAGCAAGCTGCAGTTCCGCGGCCTGGCCACGACCATCAAGGCGGCCAAGAAGATGGTGGAGCGCGAGGCGCCCGAGGTCTGGGACATCCTGGACGAGGTGATCCGCGAACATCCGGTCATGCTGAACCGTGCGCCGACCCTGCACCGGCTGGGCATCCAGGCGTTCGAGCCGATCCTGATCGAAGGCAAGGCGATCCAGCTTCATCCGCTGGTGTGCACCGCCTTCAATGCCGACTTCGACGGCGACCAGATGGCCGTGCATGTGCCGCTTTCGCTGGAAGCGCAGCTCGAAGCCCGTTCTCTGATGATGGCGACCAACAACATTCTGTCCCCGGCCAACGGTGAGCCCATCATCAATCCCACTCAGGACGTCGTCATGGGGCTGTACTACATGAGCCGGGAGCGCTTGTTCGCCAAAGGCGAGGGCATGATCTTCGCCAGCGTCGACGAGGCCGAACAGGCGTTCCTCAATGGCGCCGTTGACCTGCATGCCAAGGTGGTGGTCCGTGTGCGGGAGGTGGTGGTGGGCGAGGGCGGGGAGCGTACCGAGAGCATCAAGCGGGTCCAGACGACGGTGGGGCGTGCGCTGATCTGGAACATCGTGCCGGAGGGCATACCGTTCGAAATGGTCAACGTCGATATGACCAAGAAGGCCATTTCCCGTCTGATCAACCACGCCTATCGAACCCTGGGTATCAAGGCCAGCGTCATCTTCGCCGACCAGTTGATGTATCTCGGCTTTTCCCATGCGACGAGGGCGGGTGTGTCGTTCGGCGTCGAAGACATGGAGATCCCCGCCCGAAAGGATGAAATCATCCAGGCGGCGGAGCGTGAAGTGAAGGAAATCCAGAACCAGTTTGCCTCGGGCCTGGTGACGGACGGCGAACGCTACAACAAGGTCGTCGACATCTGGTCGCATGCCAACGACCAGGTGGCCAAAGTGATGATGGAAGGACTCGGCGTGGACGAGGTGACCGTTGGAAACGGCGAGACCATCAAGCAGAAGTCGTTCAATTCCATCTTCATGATGGCCGACTCCGGTGCCCGCGGCTCGGCGGCGCAGATCCGCCAGCTGGCCGGCATGCGCGGCCTCATGGCCAAGCCGGACGGCTCTATCATCGAGACGCCGATCACAGCGAACTTCCGGGAAGGACTGACGGTATTGCAGTACTTCATTTCGACCCATGGCGCCCGCAAGGGGCTCGCCGACACCGCACTCAAGACGGCCAACTCCGGCTACCTGACGCGCCGCCTGGTGGACGTCGCTCAGGATCTGGTGATCACCGAGGATGACTGCGGGACGACGGACGGTTTGCAGATGGCCCCGTTGATCGAAGGCGGGGATGTGGTCGAGCCATTGGCGGAACGGGTGCTGGGGCGGGTACTGGCCGAGCACGCGGTCGATCCCGCGAGCGGAGACGTGCTGCTCGAAGCCGGTTCGATGCTGGACGAGCGGGCGGTGCAGCTACTCGAACAGCACGGCGTCGACAACGTCCGGGTGCGCTCCGTCATCACCTGCAAGACCCGTTATGGGGTCTGTGCCTCGTGCTATGGCCGCGACCTCGGTCGTGGCCACAAGGTCAACATCGGCGAGGCGATCGGCGTGATCGCGGCGCAGTCGATCGGCGAGCCGGGCACGCAGCTCACCATGCGTACCTTCCACATCGGTGGTGCGGCCTCGCGGTCGGCGGCGATCAGCAACGTCGAGGTGAAGTCGAGCGGACAGATCCGGCTGACCAATCTCAAGACCGTAGTCAACCGGGACAATGCGCTGGTCGCGGTCTCGCGTTCCGGCGAAATCAGCGTGATCGACGAACACGGCCGTGAGCGTGAGCGCTACAAGATCCCCTACGGAGCGGTTCTGTCGGTGCGGGAGGGCGGCGCGGTCAAGGCAGGCCAGATCGTGGTGAACTGGGATCCGCATACCCATCCGGTCATCTCCGAGGTCCGGGGCCGCGCCAAGCTGATCGATTTCGTCGAAGGCGTTACCGTGCGTGAACAGTCCGACGAAATGACCGGCCTGAGCTCGATGGTGGTCATCGATCCCAAGCAGCGCGGCGGCGCGGGCAAGGAACTGCGGCCGTTGGTCAAACTGGTGGACGAGGAGGGCAACGACATCTTCATTCCCTCGACCGAAATCACGGCGCAGTACTTCCTGCCGGCCGGAGCGATCATCGGCATCCGCGACGGCGATCTGGTCGAAGTCGGCGATGTGCTCGCGAGGATTCCTCAGGAGTCCAGCAAGACGCGTGACATCACCGGTGGTCTGCCGCGCGTCGCGGATCTGTTCGAAGCGCGCAAGACCAAGGATCCCGCCATCCTGGCCGAGGCGACCGGCACGGTGTCCTTCGGCAAGGAAACCAAGGGCAAGCGCCGCCTCATCATCACCGACGCGAGCGGCGAGCAGCACGAGGTGATGGTACCGAAATGGCGCAACATCACGGTGTTCGAAGGCGAGCACGTGGAACAGGGCGAAACCATCGCCGAAGGTGAACTGACGCCGCACGACATTCTGCGGCTGCGCGGCACCGCCGAGCTGGCTTCCTACCTGGTCAAGGAAATCCAGGATGTGTATCGGCTGCAGGGTGTAAAGATCAACGACAAGCACATCGAAGTGATCATCCGCCAGATGCTGCGGAAAGTGGAAATCACCGATCCCGGTGATTCCAGCTTCCTGCGAGGTGAACAGGTGGACCGGTCGCGGCTCCTGGAGGAGAACGACCGCCTGGAAGAAGAGGGCAAGGTGCCCGCGTGTTACGAACCGGTGCTGCTGGGTATCACCAAGGCCTCCTTGAGCACCGAGTCGTTCATCTCCGCGGCGTCGTTCCAGGAAACCACGCGTGTGCTGACCGAAGCGGCGATCCGGGGATCCACCGACCGCTTGCAGGGCCTGAAGGAGAACGTCATCGTGGGACGTCTGATCCCGGCGGGAACCGGTCTGGCCTACCATACGGAGCGCAGGGAACGGGCAAAGCTCGGCGAGGTGACGGAACCCGAAACCCCCATCATCGATACGGCTGAGGTGGAAGAGGCCCTGAAGCAAGCGTTCAGCCTGTGACCGGATCGGCCGGGGGGAGGCCGATGCATCCTCCCGGTTTCCGCGGTTGTCAAATTCCCGGAAACCGGTACCATACGCCGACTTGCCGGGGGGCGCACGGCTGGCGTGTGCGCCGCGGGTTGCCCGGCGTTCGGATCGACTAGTCACTGGGGAGTATTCAGCATCATGAAAAACCATATCCTGTGGAAGGTTGCGGTCGCCGGACTGGCCGGAATGGTCAGCAGCGGGACGGCATCGGCGGAGGGAGACCGCATGTCGGGGAAGGAGAAGTTCTACACCTGTGCCGGCTGTCATGGCATCGAGGGTTACTCCAATACCTATCCGACCTATCATGTGCCCAAGCTGGCCGGGCAGCACGACGATTATGTAGTCTCCGCGCTCAAGGCCTATGCCTCGGGAGCGCGGCAGCACGGAAGCATGGAAGGCAACGCGGTTTCGCTTTCCGACAAGGACCTGCGGGACATCGCCGCTTATGTCGCAGGTTTTCGGGCCATCAACGTCAAGAACGCCGTGACCGGCAACGTAGCCAATGGCAAAAAGAAGGCCGAGGCCAGCGGCTGCGGCGGCTGCCATGGGGAGGACGGCAACGGTGAGAGTCCCAACCCCCGTCTGGCCGGCCAGTACGAAAACTACCTGATGAAGGCGCTCGAAGACTACAAGACCGGCGTACGTAAGAATGCCATCATGAACGGTCTGGCCGGCGCGCTTTCCAAAGAAGACATCCACGACCTGGCTGCCTTTTATTCGAGCCAGGCCCGCGGACTTTCGGTTGTTCAGGACGACTGACCGGCACTTTCGCCAATTCGGATGACGGCTCACTGGGGAGACTGGTGGGCCGTTTTTCGTCGATTGCCAGGGAGGCGGAAAATATCCTAAAGACTTCGAATCCGCTGTATCACAGGACCGGGTTTGCGTCATGAAACTTCATCGTATTGGGATCGCATTCTTGTTGGGACTGGTCAGTGCCGTTTCCTCCGCCGGCGACGCGCCGAAACCGAGAGACAAGGTCGTCATGGGCTGGCTGGAGTCGGTGTTTCTGTTGCCGTGGAATCTCCGCCTAACGGCCAAGCTGGATACCGGCGCGAAGACCTCGGCACTGCATTCGGACAATATCCAGCGATTCAACCGGGACGGCCGGGAATGGGTCCGGTTCACGCTGGAAAGCGAGGATGACGATAAAACCGTCGTCGTCGAGAGGCCCTTGGAGCGCACCGTTTACATCAAGGAGCGCCACAAAGGGTCATCAAAGCGGGAAGTGGTCACCTTGACGCTGTGCAAGAACGGACGTGAATACCAGACCGAATTCACCCTGGTGGATCGTAGCAATTTCAACTACCCCCTGTTGCTCGGCCGCAGTTTTCTGAGTGACGTCGCCGTGGTCGATGCGGGAGAAACATTCGTTTTCAAGGCGGAGGGCGACCCCTGTAACCAGCGGGGTAAGGGCAGCGCTACGCCGGTCCCCTCGCCCGCGGATGGAAGGCGCTGAGGGGAGATGACGGAGTCCCGTCCGGCATGAGCAAACTCCACGTTCGCCTTCTCGCCGCCGTGTTGACGGCGGTGGGTCTGGCGTTGTGCTATTACAAAGTCGAGATTCTGGGATTGCCGCTGCTGCCGACAGAACAGGCCGAGGTCTGGACGGTCGAGGCGCGTATCGAGTTCAAGGCCCGGCGGGATACCGCCGTCAAGGTCCAGTTCGCCATTCCGCGGGCGCCGCGGGGTTACACCGTGCTCGACGAGAACTTCGTCGCCAGCGATTACGGTTTGACGACCGACGACAACGGCCTACGCCGGCAGGCGCGCTGGGCCATACGTGAAACCCACGGTTGGCAGGTCCTGTATTACCGTATCCACCTTGCCAAGGATCCGGCCGCGGAGGCCTCGCCCCCGCCGACGGGAGTGGTCATGCCGGTAGAGCCGCAGAGTTTGCCCGAACCCTTACAGGCGGCCGCTCGCGGCCTTCTCAACGAGGTCCGCAGCAAATCGGCGGACAACGTGACGTTCGCCCAGGCTCTCCTGCAGCGTCTCAACGCTGCCGACGCCGACAGCAACGTGAGTCTCTTGCGCCAGGACATCACCGGACCGGACGATTGGGCGCGCCGGATCGTGGCCATCCTGCGCGAGGCCGACGTTTCCGCCCGTCCCGTCTACCTGGCGATCCTGAAGGACAATGCCAGCCGGGGTTCGCTCACCCCCTGGGTCGAGGTGTTCGACGGCGACTCCTGGGTGGATCTGAACCCTTCGAGCGGTGAGACAGGGTTGCCGGGGGATGCGATCGTGTGGACGGTCGGTAGCGAGCCCCTGCTCAAGATCACGGGGGGGAAGAACGGGCGGGTCGAATATTCGGTGCGCCGGCATTCGCAGGAAATGACCCAGATCGCCGAGCAGCGTGCGCGGAAGATGGGGTCCAGGATCATGGAATTTTCCCTGTTCAGCCTGCCGGTCAAGACGCAGAACGTCTATCGGGTGCTGCTGCTGGTGCCGATTGGGGCCTTTCTCATCGTGTTCCTGCGTAACGTCGTGGGGCTTCAGACTTTCGGAACCTTCATGCCGATCCTGATCGCGGCGGCCTTCCGGGAAACCCAGCTGCTTTGGGGGGTCGCGATGTTCTGTCTCTTGGTCGCCCTGGGGTTGTTGCTGCGGTTCTATCTGGAATCGTTGAAACTGCTCCTGGTTCCGAGGCTGGCGGCGGTTCTCATCATCGTGATCCTGCTCATGGCGATGGTGAGCGTCATGACCTACAAGCTTGGCTTGGACCGGGGGGTATCCGTCGCTTTGTTCCCGATGGTGATCATGGCGATGACCATCGAGCGGATGTCGATGGTCTGGGAGGAGTTTGGGCCGGTCGAAGCCTTGAAGCAAGGGTTTGGCAGCCTGGCCGTGGCCGTCCTTGGCTACCTGAGCATGAGTAGCGACTATTTGGGGCACCTCGTTTTCGTTTTTCCGGAACTGCTACTGGTGGTCCTGGCACTCACACTGCTCCTGGGCCGTTACACGGGATATCGTCTGCTGGAACTGTGGCGTTTCCGTGGAGCGCTCAAGGGATGAAAGCCGGGGGCTGGAAAGACCGCATGTTTCCCTGGCGGCGTCTTCGCCGGCTCGGCATCCTGGGGATGAACGAGCGGAACGCCGACTTCGTGCTGCCCTACAATCCTCGCTCGTTGTACCAGCTCGTCGATGACAAACGCAGGACCAAGGCGCTAGCGATCGAGCTTGGTATTCCGGTGCCCCGGCTTTATGCGGTGGTGGAAATCGAACATCAGATCGAAGATCTCTCCCGGTTGCTCGCCCCCTATGGCGAATTCGTCGTCAAGCCGTCGCACGGCAGCGGGGGAGAGGGCATCCTGGTGGTCGAGTCACGCAGTGACGGCCGTTACCGCAGGTGTAGCGGCCTGGTCCTGACCGAGGAGGATCTGGGTCATCACATTTCCAACATCCTCAGCGGCATGTATAGCTTGGGAGGGATTCCGGACTGCGCACTCATCGAGTATCGGGTCAATTTCGATCCGCTCTTCACCGAAGTGAGCTATCTCGGTGTCCCCGACATCCGGATCGTCGTATTTCGCGGAGTACCGGTGATGGCGATGATCCGTGCCCCGACCCGCCTTTCCGACGGAAAGGCCAATTTGCATCAAGGTGCGGTCGGTGTGGGAGTCGATATGATCACGGGGCGGACCTACAATGGCATCTGGCGCGAACGCCGGATCGAAGAGCATCCCGACACGGGCGGCGAACTCGCCGGCATATGTGTGCCCCATTGGGACGACATCCTGACCATGGCAGCCCGCTGTAACGACATGGTCGGCATGGGATACATCGGCGTGGATATCGTGCTGGATCGCGACCTCGGGCCTTTGATGCTCGAGCTGAACGCACGGCCCGGTCTCAGTATTCAGCTTGCGACCCGAACGGGGCTTCTGCCGCGCCTGCGCTATCTGGAGGGGTTGCGTGAAATCCCCCGCGACGTTCCTGAGCGTGTGGCATTGGCGAAAACCGTCGCGAACCGCTTTTAGGTCGTTGACGTGGCGGGTGGGGCGGCCATGAGGTTTTTTCCGGTGAAATACCGTTGTAATGTTGCCGGGTTAAAAGGTTTTCTTGCTCAGTCTCTGCTCGTTCCCGGACGTGGTATGTTCCCGTGCGCCCGCTTCGTCAACGGATTCGGCGGGCGGCGGAGTGATGCTGGCAGTTTTTTTAGGGTGGGCATGGTGTTCGCCCCGGCTGGAACCCCCTGAAGCATATGCCCCGGGATTCCGGGCCACGGTCTCATATGATGTCCGATGCTCCGCTGCGTCCGTAAATTGCCGGCCGGTCCGATTTTTGTGGCCAGAAGTTACCCATGACCAAATCAACGCTGTTTTTCGTCCTCGTATTGTTGTGCCTCGCCGCTTACCGTTTCGGCCGCCGTCGCTCCTTGGCGGTCGCCTCGGGCAGAATCCGCAACCTCCACTCGCTTCCCGGGTACTACGGATTTTTCGTTGCGCTTTGGTGTGGAGTGCCCGCTTTGATACTGCTGGTCTGTTGGCTGATGTTCGAGGGGCCGGTCATCAACCACCTCGTCATTTCGAGCCTGCCGGACGAGCTCCGCGGCCAGTCTCCCGAGCAACTGGGTCTTGTCATCAACGACATCCGCAACGTGGTGGGCGGAAAGGAAACATCGGCTACCAACCCGGCGATACAGGCGGCTGCCGCCGAATACCTCCGCCTGCGCTCTTTGAGTGACGCCTTGCTGGCCGCGGTCGCGCTGTCCGTTTCCGTAATCGGCGGCGTGGTCGCCGGGCAGCGCATCCAGCCGTCGTTGCGGGCGCGGAACAAGGTGGAAGGGGCGTTGATGCTTTTTTTGATCGCCTGCTCCCTGGTGGCGATCTTCACCACCGTCGGCATCGTGCTTTCGGTGCTGTTCGAATCGATACGGTTTTTCGGACTGGTTCCGATCACCGAGTTCCTGTTCGGTACCGACTGGAGTCCGCAGATGGCGATCCGTGCGGACCAGGTCGGGTCTTCCGGCGCATTCGGAGCGGTGCCTCTGTTCACCGGCACCTTGCTGATTTCGGCGATCGCCATGGCGGTTGCCGTTCCCATCGGCTTGTTGTCGGCCATCTATCTGGCGGAATACGCCACCCCCCGGATCCGGGCGGTCGGCAAACCGTTGCTCGAAGTCCTGGCGGGCGTACCCACCGTCGTCTACGGCTTCTTTGCCGCTCTGACAGTCGCTCCCTTTGTCCGGGATGTGGCGCAGTCCCTGGGGCTCGAGGCGTCCTCCGAGAGCGCTCTGGCTGCGGGGCTGGTGATGGGAGTCATGATCATTCCGTTCGTATCATCGCTTTCTGACGATTTCATCAATGCGGTGCCGCAGTCACTCCGAGACGGCGCTTATGCCCTCGGCGCCACCCAATCGGAAACGATCCGAAACGTCGTCATTCCGGCAGCGTTGCCCGGTATCGTTGGTGGAATCCTGCTCGCGGTGTCCAGGGCGATCGGCGAGACCATGATCGTCGTCATGGCGGCGGGCCTGGCGGCGAATCTGACCGGGAATCCCCTGCAGGCGGTCACCACCGTCACTACCCAGATCGTCACCCTGCTGGTGGGCGACCAGGAATTCGACAGTCCGAAGACGCTGGCGGCTTTCGCCCTCGGCCTGGTGCTGTTCCTGGCGACGCTCGCCCTCAACATCATTGCCATGCACATCGTCCGGAAGTATCGGGAACAATATGAATAGCGAAGCCACGCACGTCCTTTCGCGACGCACTGCCGACATCGTCAAGGCCTCCCTCGGGCGGCGGCATGCCGCCGAAAGGCGTTTTCGCCTCTATGGCCTCATGTCCATAGGTGCGGGCATCCTGATGCTGGTCATCCTGCTGGTCAGCATCTTCGGCCAGGGCTACCGGGCATTCTCGCAGACCTACGTGGGTCTCGACGTCAGTTTCGACCCGGCCGTGATCGATCCCGACGGCGGGCGTTCGCCGGAAGCGCTGGCCTCGGCCGACTATGGGGCACTGCTGAAGCGCGCTCTGGGGGAGCTGTTTCCGGATGTCACTGAACGTCAGGACAAACGCGCCCTGCATCGGTTGATCAGCGCGGGCGCTTCGTATGCCGTCCGTGACGAGATCCTGGCACATCCCGAGTTGGTCGGTCATTCGGCCCGCATCTGGGTGGCAGCGGGCGCGGACGTCGACCTGCTGGAAAAGGGCTACTTCGATCGCAGCGCCGCCGAAGCCGAGCGGCGCATGAAGGACCGCGAACTGGCATGGGTCGACAGGCTCAAGGCCGAAGGTCGTCTGGAACGGCGATTCAACGCGAAGTTCTTTACGGCCGGTGATTCGCGCGATCCGGAACAGGCGGGGATAGGGGGAGCGTTGATGGGCTCCTTCTACACCGTCCTGGTCACCCTGGTACTGTCTCTCCCCATCGGTGTGGCGGCCGCCATCTATCTCGAGGAGTTCGCGCCGCGCAATCACTGGGTCGATTTCATCGAGGTCAACATCAACAATCTCGCGGCGGTGCCATCGATCGTCTTCGGCCTGCTCGGCCTGGCCGTGTTCATCAATTTCTTGGGCGTGCCGCGTTCCTCGCCGCTGGTCGGTGGGCTGGTGCTCACGCTCATGACGCTGCCGGTCATCATCATCGCAGCCCGCTCGGCCCTGAAGGCGGTACCGCCCTCGATACGCGAGGCCGCCATGGGGGTGGGGGCTTCGCCAATGCAGACCGTGTTCCACCACGTCGTACCCCTGGCCATGCCGGGGATGCTGACCGGCGCGATCATCGGGATGTCGCGGGCGCTGGGCGAAAGTGCGCCATTGCTGATGATCGGTATGGTGGCTTTCATCGTCGACATTCCGCACGGCATTTTCGATCCGGCGACCGTGCTGCCCGTCCAGGTCTACCTGTGGGCGGACAGCCCGGAGCGGGGCTTCGTTGAGCGCACTTCCGCGGCGATTCTGGTCCTGCTGGCATTCCTGATCCTGATGAACGGCACTGCGGTGTACCTGCGCCGGCGCTTCGAGCGGCGCTGGTGATTCGTCCTCGGGGCCTGCGGGTTAAACTACCAAAAGCTCGAGGGAGCGCATGAATACAATCGCAGAGAGTCAAACGGTTCAAGGCAAAGAGAGCGCAAAAATGAGAAGCCCGGAAAAGGGAACTTTGATCGCCGCCCACCAGAGGGAGTTCACCCGGACGATCGGAGAAATCAGCTCGCCGAACCCCAGGATCATGTGCCGGGACGTCAATGTCTATTACGGCGAAAAGCATGCGATTCAGAACGTCAGTCTGGATGTCGGCCACAATGAGGTCATCGCTCTGATCGGCCCTTCCGGTTGCGGAAAGTCGACGTTTCTGCGCTGTCTCAACCGGATGAATGACACCATCGTGGGCTGCCGGGTGACCGGTTCGATCCGTCTCGACGGCCAGGACATCTACGACGGCGGGCTGGACGTGGTGCCGCTGCGGGCGCAGGTGGGCATGGTGTTCCAGAAGCCCAATCCGTTTCCGAAGAGCATCTACGAAAACGTCGCCTACGGGCCGAAGATCCACGGTCTGGCGAATAGCAAGGCTGAGCTGGAGGAAATCGTGGAGTCGTCGCTGCGGCGGGCCGGCTTGTGGGACGAGGTCAAGGACGATCTGGCCAAGCCCGGTACCAGTTTGTCGGGTGGACAGCAACAGCGCCTGTGCATCGCCCGGACCATCGCGGTCAGTCCCGAAGTGATCCTGATGGATGAGCCCTGTTCGGCGCTCGATCCCATCGCCACGGCCAAGATCGAGCAGCTCATCGACGAGTTGCGCGAGCTCTACACCATCGCCATCGTGACCCATTCCATGCAGCAGGCGGCCCGCGTCTCCCAGCGTACGGCCTACTTCCATCTCGGCCGGCTGATCGAGGTCGGTGATACGGCACAGGTCTTCACCAACCCACGCCATCCCCTCACCGAAGACTACATCACCGGCCGATTCGGCTAATTGCGGAGATTGCGTTCGATGAATCAGGTTACGGAAGGTCACAGTATCCGCCGTTACGACGGCGAGTTGCGGGAACTGCACTACAAGGTGCTGGAAATGGGCACGCTGGTGCTGACCCAGGTCAAAGAGGCGGTGCGTTCCCTGAAAACGGGCGACGTGAGTCTGGCAGCAGAAATCATCGAAGAGGATGACCAGGTCGACGATCTCGAAGTTGAAGCCGATACCGAGGTCGTTGCGCTGTTCGCCCGCCGCTGTCCGAAGGGCAGCGATCTTCGCCTGGTGATGGCGCTGTCGAAAGCCATTACCGATCTGGAGCGCGTCGGCGATGAGGCGGTGAAGATCGCCTCGTGCGTGGAACGGCTGTATGCCGTCCCGGCCGATTATCCTGCCGAAGTGCCGCGCAACCAGGTCCTCGTGCTTGCTGACCTCGTGGTCAAGCGGTTCGAGAGCGCATTGCGCATCGTCGATTCGTGGGAAGCCGAACAGGCGCAGCAGTTCATCGCGAGCCAGCGCGAGGTTTCCGAGAGGTTCCAACAGACGCTCGGCGGGTTGATGGACAATGGCGGTTCCGATGCCGGCGGTGCCAACCGGGCGGTGAATCTGGTTCTGGTCCTCAAAGCGCTGGAACGTATCGCCTGCCACGCGGAAAATCTGGCGGAATACGTGATCTACCAGGCCATGGGCCTGGTGATCCGGCACCATGCGGTCTGAACGTCCCCATTCCAGCATGACGTCCGGGCATGAATGGCGCCTCAACGGCTCCGCTCATCCCTGACGGCGACTATCCCCAAACGCTGCGCTAGGCTAAAATAGTCCGATTTCCCGGCGTCTGCGCTGATGATGAGGCCCGGCCGCAGGGGCTTCGAAT
This sequence comes from Methylococcus sp. S1M, assembly GCF_051295855.1. Classification (NCBI taxonomy): domain Bacteria; kingdom Pseudomonadati; phylum Pseudomonadota; class Gammaproteobacteria; order Methylococcales; family Methylococcaceae; genus Methylococcus; species Methylococcus sp. S1M. The sequence goes on along the minus strand of NZ_JBPDXO010000001.1, from coordinate 790,511 downwards.
TGTCGATCAGAGAGATTTGCGGCCATGCCCAGCGTGTACAACACCGACGATCTTCGCATCTGCGAGATCAAGGAAGTCATTCCGCCCGTCCAGGTTCATGAGGAATTCCCGATCACGGACCGGGCCGCACTCACGACACTGACCGCCCGCCGAGGGATTCACGCAATCCTTTCCAGGGAGGACGACCGCCTGCTGGTGGTGATCGGGCCCTGTTCGATCCATGACCCCAAGGCCGCGCTCGAATACGGGGAGCGGCTGCTGCCACTCCGCCAGAAACTGGCGAGACATCTGGAAATCGTGATGCGGGTCTATTTCGAGAAGCCGCGAACGACCGTCGGCTGGAAAGGCCTGATCAATGATCCCGATCTGGACGAGAGTTTCAACATCAACAAAGGCTTGCGCCTCGCCCGCAAGCTGTTGCTCGATCTGAACGAACTGGGCATGCCCGCGGCCACCGAGTACCTCGATCTCATCACCCCGCAGTATGTCTCCGACCTGATCGCTTGGGGCGCCATCGGTGCTCGTACCACGGAGAGCCAGTCTCACCGTGAACTGGCATCGGGGCTGTCATGTCCGGTTGGATTCAAGAACGCCACCGACGGCACGATCAAGGTTGCTGTCGACGCCATAGGTGCGGCACGGCGGCCACATCATTTCCTGTCTTTGACCAAGGCCGGTCATTCGGCGATCTTCTCCACGACCGGTAACACCGACTGTCACATCATCCTTCGTGGCGGAGCCCGGCCGAATTACGACGCGGCCAGCGTCGAAGCGGCGGCCAGGGCGCTGGAAGCCGTCGGCCTGCCGCCCAACATCATGGTGGACTGCAGCCATGCCAACAGCATGAAGGATTACCTGAAGCAGCTGCGGGTGGCCGAGGACGTGGCCGAACAGATAGATGGCGGCGACAGGCGGATCATCGGCTTGATGGTGGAAAGTCACCTCAAGCCGGGCAATCAGAAACTCCACAAGGGCATGATTCCCGAATACGGTGTCAGCATCACCGATGCCTGCATCGGCTGGGATGACAGCGTGGCCGTGCTGGAACGGCTCGCCGCCGCGGTGGAGAGCCGGCGCGGCCGGTCGGCAGGCATCCGGAACGTGCGGGGGGCCTGAGCGCATGCGTGTTTTCGTCAACGGCGAAGAGCGTACGGTACTGCCTGGAACGACCCTGGAGGATCTGATCGTCGCCATGGACCTCGCCGGGAAACGTGTGGCCGTCGAGCTGAACCTCGAAATCGTGCCACACGGCGACTATGGTTCCCGGGTCCTCCAGCCCGACGACCGGGTGGAAATCGTCCACGCCATCGGGGGGGGGCAGGGCGATCCGCTGGTGATCGCCGGGAAGGCATACACTTCACGCCTGCTGGTCGGGACTGGCAAATACAAGGATCTGGCGGAAACCCGGGCCGCGGTGGAAATGTCCGGTGCGGAGATCGTCACGGTGGCGATCCGGCGCACCAACATCGGCCAGGACCCGGGCCAGCCCAGTCTCCTGGACGTGATCCCGCCCGACCGCTACACCATTTTGCCCAATACCGCCGGCTGTTACACGGTCGAAGACGCCGTGCGTACCTGCCGGCTGGCCCGCGAGCTGCTCGGGGGGCATCGTCTGGTCAAGCTGGAGGTGCTGGGCGACCCGACCACCCTCTTCCCGGACGTGACCGCGACGCTGGAGGCGGCGGAGATCCTGGTGCGCGATGGATTCGATGTCATGGTATACACCAACGACGATCCGATCATCGCCAAGCGCCTGGAAGAGATCGGCTGCGTCGCCGTGATGCCCCTGGCCGCCCCCATCGGATCGGGGTTGGGGATTCGCAATCCCTACAACATCCTGACCATCGTGGAAAACGCCAAGGTCCCGGTCCTGGTCGACGCGGGCGTGGGTACGGCTTCCGATGCCGCCGTAGCGATGGAACTCGGCTGCGACGGCGTGCTCATGAACACGGCGATCGCCGAGGCTAAAAATCCAGTACTGATGGCATCGGCGATGAAGAAGGCGATCGAGGCCGGGCGTGAAGCCTTCCTGGCGGGCAGGATGCCTAGGCGCCGGTTCGCGTCGGCTTCGTCCCCGCTGGCGGGGTTGTTCTTCGATTGAGCACCCGTGAGGGTGGGGTGGTTTCGGGTGCCGACGAGTTGAAAGCGGCAATCCGGCAGCCGTAGTGTACCTCCCATGCCCTTCCTTCGGCAGCGGCTCGCCGGAACGCAGGGCTTTCATCAGGGCGCCCGGCCCGAGGTTGTAGGCGGTCAGCGCCTTCTCCGTGTCCCCGCCGAACAGGTCGGTCAGGTCCCGGAGATACCGGGCCGCGCCGTTGGCGGCCTGCTTCAGGTCGTGCGGGTCGGTCACGCCGTACTGGGCGGCGGTCGCCGGCATGAGCTGGAACGCCCCGCGGGCGCCCTTCGGGCTGACCGCCGCCGGGTTCAGGCCGCTCTCGACCAGCCCCACCGCCTTGAGCAGGGCGGGATCGAGGTTGTTGTCGATCGCCGCCTGGTGGATGACCGCCTCGGCGTCGGACGGGGCCGCGGGGGCGGAAGCGGGGGCGGAAGCGCCGGACCCGGCGTCGAGCATGCGCTCGATGTCGAAGGCGTCCCGCAGCCGCAGGCCGCGCTTCTGCTCGTAGCGCGCCCGGTCCTGCGCGAGCCGGCGCTCGAGGGCGGAAGCGGCGAAGCGCCGGTCCGCGTCCTCGGCCGCCTGGGCGCGGACCATCGCGTCCTGGTACAGCGCGTTGCGGTTCGCGGCCTGGAGCCCGGGGCTGACGCCGGCGAAGGTCTCGTTGCCGTAGGGATCGACGGAGATCTGGACGCCGTTGGCGGAGAGCCGGGTCTGGGGAAGGGCTACCATCTTGACCAGGTCCTCCGGGGGGAGTCCGTTTTGCGCCGCGAGGCCTAAAATCTGTTGGCGTTCTTCAGGAGTCCGGGCGTTCTGGAGAATGCCTGCCACTCGGCGAAGCTTCGCCTGATTCAGACGGGTATTGACGTAATCGGCCAGGCCGCGATCCTTCGCGTAGAGCGAAGACATCACGGCGTGGTGCAGCGTGTCGGCGTTGACCAGCTTGACTGGATCGTCGTCGCGGTTGGTGCGCCCTTCGGTGATTGGCCCGTGGGACAGCACGTTGCCGTCCCCGTCCAGCCAGGACACCCGCAGGCCGTAATGCGGGTTGCCCCGGTCGTCCTTGCCCGTGGGCACCACCTCATCGACGCGCACCTTGGCGACGTTGTCGGGCACGCCGTGCTTGAGCTGGCCCTGGAAAAACGGATGGTTGAAAAGCTCCAGCGCCTCGGGGGACCGCAGCGCCTCGTGCGCGTCCTTCGTGACGAGGTTGCCCGCCGGGTCCGTGGTGGTGTACAGCGAGAGGTACTTCCCGGCGACATCCTGCGCGTCCCGCAGTTCCGCCGCCTCGCGCCGTTGACGGTCCTGTTCCTGGAGGGCTACGATGTCGCGGTAAGCGCCGAGAAAGCTACCGAATGGATCGCCGATGTTGTACAAAGCCATGAAGAACTTCCTGTTCCTGGTTGCGCTGTTTCCCGTGACGGCGGCTGCCTTCGACCCTGCTGTAGATTCGAGCGATCCTTACGAACGGGAACTCGCCCGCCGCCGCGCGGCCAACGGAGGGTTCTACCCCTTCCACGATCCTATGGACGACATCCGGGAACGGCAGCGCCGCTCCGCGATCTATGACGTCTGGGAGACGGACTCCCAGGGCCACTACCGCCAGTACCTCGTCATTCCGGACGAGTACGGCAGGCCGAGCCGCATCACGCCCGGATTATCCTCGGGCCGCTAGGAAGGCTGCAAACCGTCTGGCGGGTCCTGCGCCACCGCCTCCAGGAACGGCCTGAGCTTCCCGCTCTGCCGCGCTACCTCGTCCCAGACGAGTCCGGTCTTCGCCTGCAGGAGCCGGTGCGCGTCGGGGTAGTTCTTCCGGATCCATTCGACGCGCTCGACCTCGGCCACGGAATTCCCCCACGCGGTGCAGGTCGCGCAGTCGAGCGAGTGGGTCACGCCCTAGAGACGAACGTTGTCTGGGAACTGTTCGCAACTCCCCCCTTTTGATGCTCAAGATCGCCCTCGCTTCAGAAGATGTCGAGCGCACTCTGCCGGTCCAGGATGATCCGACCGTCACGGAGCGAGGCTTCTTGCCTTGTGGCTTTTCGCGCACCTTCGGAGACAGGGAATCACCTTGCCCCTGATGGGGGGCTGTCGTGTCTCGAATAGTCGCGTAGTCGGTCGGCTGCCGACGATGACCCGCATCAAGCAGGGAGGGCTTAAGCCGCCTCCTTGACTTATTGTTGATCTCTCTACATTCTTTTCTCCATCTCAAATCCGGGTGAGATGGATCTCGCCGTTGAAGGGAGGAATTGGGATGGTACGGCGAACCATTTGGGCCGCACTGGCCCTCATCTGTATCCTGAGTTTTTCGCGCCCGGCCGGAGCCGCGGGATGCCCAAGCGAACCCGACTGGTCCTACAGCGGCGCCAACGGCCCCAGCAACTGGAACACCCTGTTTCCCATTCAGTGCGGGACAGGTTCGCGGCAGTCTCCATTCGATATCGTCACCGCCAACGTCACCAAGGCCGACCTGCCCAAGCTTAGCTTTCACTACAATGTCGCCGACGTGTTGTTTCTCGACCACGACGATCAGGTCGCCTTCAACCACGGCAACGGCAACTTCATAAAGATCGGGAAGGATCGCTTCGACCTTATCAACATCCACGAGCATACCCCGAGCGAATACACTCTAAACGGCCAACAGTTCCCGATGGAGATTCATCTCGTCCATCAGAACAAGCAGACCGGGCAGCTCGCGGTGATTGGCGTCTTCGTCGTCACGGGCAAGGAAAACAAGGGCGTCAAGGAGGCTCCGAGCTTCAACGACCCCTCGACGGTCGCTCTTAAGCTGACCGGGTTGATTCCCAAAAAGCGCAATTATGTGCGCTTCAACGGTTCCCTTACCACCCCAGGCGAAAACATCGCTCTGCCCAGATGCGCTGAAGGTGTGCTGTGGACGGAGATGCTGACGCCGATCGCGATGTCCTCCGACCAGATCGCCGCTTTCCAGGACTCGGCCCAGGTCTGCTGGGGCACCAGTATCACGAATCGTCCCCTCCAGCCCTCCAACAACAGGTTCCTGCTCTCGCCCAGGAACGTCGATCCGTGAGCCGCCCGCGTTTAACGCGCAGGCCGAAGGATAACCTCAGCGCGTGCGCTTTGCGCTTGCGCAGCTCGACCCGCCTGATCTTTCCGCTCACGGTCTTCGGCAGTTCGTCCAGGAACTCGATTTCCCTCGGATAATACTTGTAAGGAGCGGTCGTCCGCTTAACGTGCTCCTGAAGATCTCTCGCCAGGGTGGCATCCTTCGCCCCCCCCCCCCCCCGGTTTGAGGCGCACGAAAGCCTTTCACGATCGCGCCCCGATCCGGTGTATTCATAGTACGCATTGAACGCTAGCCCAAGATTGGAGGCGTCCCCTGGCTCTCCGGTGGGAATAAGCGTAGTTTTCCGATATGGGATGATGACGGGAAAGGCGGGCCGATGAGCATCGGCCCGCCCCATTAGCGGGGTTCGTCCCTAAACCCGACTTCCGTCTCAGGGCGCGGCTTTCAAGTGGGTGACGGCTTCCTCGGCCGATTTCTTGGCGATGTCGGCGTGCCCCATCTTCCCGTGCTCGATGGCGCTGTTCAGGCTCGTGATCGCAGCGTCGTAGTGGGGACTTTTCTTTTCCGCATTGGCGGCGGCGGCATGGGTCTTCGCGGCCTCCGCATGTTCCGCCACGCCTGCCGCATTGCCGGCCGCCACCGCGGCTTCGGCATGTTTCAACGCCTCTGCCTTGTGATCTTCCGCCGCCTGCGCCGCGCTCAGGCCGAGCATCGTGGCGAATGCCGCGGTCAGCAGCCCTTTGATGATGCCTCTGTTCAGAACGTTCATCGTGCTTTCCTCCTCTCGTGGGTGGTAAGGCTTCATGGTCGTCGGATGCATTGCACTCGGTATGTCCGACGGGAACACGGATACCACAGTCATTTTTCGGCGTCCATAGGAACTCTCCGGCCGTCGTTCGGAGCCGGCCCTGTCATCCGCCTTTAACTTCGAGCAAATAAGATCGCCCGCTCATCCGGACGGTGCAGGCCGTACGGTATAAAGATCATCATAATATTTCGAGGGGTTTGAAGATGATGAAAAAAAGATTTCTGGCTACGGCGGTCGGTATGGCTCTGGCGGGTGCGGGGGCATCCCCTGTCATCGCCGCCGTCAAAGGCGCGATTCCGGTGAAGTCAGTGGAGTTCATCGGGATGGCGGCGCCCGAAACCGCCGAACAAAGGGCTGCTGCCTACACCAACGCCAAGGCGAAGGTCACTTTCAAGAGCGGAGGGAGCCGGATCTACGATCTCAATTACAACACGCTCTTCTATAACACCGACACCATTGGCGGCGTGACTGCCGGCGCGATCTATGATGTGACCGGTACGCCATTGCTGGATTCGAACGGCAATCCGATGATCTCCGAAAGTCCGGACGCGAATAGTCTGATCCGCATCCCCGCCAGGGGCGGTGACAAGCTTTTTCTGGTTACCCATTTCGAATACGACTGGCTGGACACTGCCGGCGTCGATCAGTACGGCAAGCAGCCGATGACCATGAGCCTGGCGAGCATCGCGCAGGACGGGAAAACCGGGGCGCTGGCGGCGACCGGCCTCAAGAACATCGACATGTCGGCCATCGATGGCTTGTGGATTCCCTGTGCGGGCTCCCTCTCGCCCTGGAATACCCATCTCGGCAGCGAGGAGTATGAGCCGGACGCCCGTTGCCAAGTGGAAAGCTCCTGTGCAAGCGGATCCATTGGTCTGGAGGGGATGGAGCGTTATCTTGCCGGGACCAAGGTGGCCAACGTGTACAACTACGGCATCGTGCCTGAAGTGACAGTCGACGGAAGCGGCGCAACCCGCGTCGTCCGCCATCGGGCCCTGGGTCGCGTGTCCCGCGAGCTGGTTCAGGTGCTGCCCGATGAACGCACGGTGTTCCAGGGCGATGACGGTACCTATAACGTGCTGACGATGTTTGTGGCGGACCGGAAGCGTGATCTGTCTGCCGGGACGCTGTATGCCGCGAAATGGCAGCAGATCAGCGCCGAGAATGGCGGCGAAGCCGATCTGGCATGGGTCCGTCTCGGCCATGCCAGCGATGCCGAGCTGGATTCGCTGGTGGCGAGCGGCGTGACCTTTGCCGACATCTTCGAAACCGCCCCGGTGAACAAACTGGCCGATGGTTCCTATGAAGCGCCTCCGGCAGGTTTCAGGCAGATCATCGCCGGCCACAACAAGGGGCTGGTGGAAAATCTGAAGCTGAAACCCGGGATGGAAACCGCGGCGGCCTTCCTGGAGACACGCCGCTTCGCCGCGTATATGGGGGCCACCACGGAATTCGAAAAATTCGAGGGCGTGACGGTCAACGCCCGCGACCGGAAAGTCTATCTGGCGATGACGCGCCTGAGCAGTGGCATGGAGGACAAACCGAAGGATCCGGCCAACCACATCCGTATCCCCAAATTGCTGGCAGGCGCGGTCTACCAGATGGATCTCGCGACCTGGAAGCTGGACACCGAAGGCCGCAGGATCGACAGCAAGTACGCAGGGACTCACATGAAGGCCTTGGTGCTGGGACAGGACATCGCCAAGGATGCCGCGGGAAATACCGCCGCTGTCGACAGGATCGCCAATCCGGACAATCTGAAATATTCGGAAAAGATGCGCACCCTGTTCATCGGGGAGGACAGCAGTACGCTCCACATCAACAACTTCCTGTGGGCCTACAACGTGGACACCGGCAAGCTCTCGCGCATCCTCTCCCTGCCGGCGGGGGCCGAGAGCACGGGGCTCCAGGCCATCGACTCCCTCGGTGGCTATTCCTACATCATGAGCAACTACCAGCATGCGGGCGAATTCTCCTCCAACATCGACCCGGCCCTCAAAGGCCAGCTCGAGCCGCTGATCGACAAGTCCAAGGCGGCGGTCGGCTATCTGGGAGGCATGCCGGCTTTCAAGTGAGCGGCGTCAGCCTCGATCCACAAAAAAACGCCGGGGTGACCCGGCGTTTTTTCATTTTGCGATGGTGATGCTGGGCGTCCCGAAAGTCGGCAGATCGGTCACCGTCATCTGGTAAAGCTGGTAAAGGAGGCGGAAGGCTTCCAGATTCCATTGATGGCCGGATTCAGGGCGCAACGAGTAGTAACGGCCGTCGAATTCCACGGCGAGTCCCGCGGTCGACGGACGCGAATCCGTCTCCACGATGCCGACGGTTGACACGGGATTCTCCTTGACCGGCGGTGTTCTGGGGTCCGGGGCGACGTCGTACTCCGGTTCTTCCGCAATGGAGTTGCCGATGAAGCCGAGAATGCTGTGGAAGCTGCGCAGCCGGAACGTGCCGTGGATCGGGAATTCGCCGCCGGGGTAGTCCTTGCGGATATCCACCGCGATTTCGTTGGGCGGGCCGGTTTCGGCCTCCCGGTTCAGCCGGATGCGCTCCGCCTCGGGCAGGTTGTTTGGATCGTAGTTGGTAATCATCAGGCGGCCGGTGACCTTTTTCGACAGGACGTAGCTGTTCGTGTCCGGATCGAACCGGACCCCATAGTCTTTCTCCAGTCCCGCGAACCCTTCCGGAGTCATTGTAGAGGCCGGGAGCGTCCAGGACTGGGTGAAAAACAGCGGTTCCACGTACAGCCGGTTGCGGTCCTGGATGGAGGACAGGTGCAGGACGAGGCGCCGGAAGAATGAATAGCCGGCCCGGTCGGAGGGTTTATTGACATAGGCGACTTCTTCGCCTTCGCGGAACGTTCGGAACTCCTGCGCCATGAGACGTAGAGCCATGTCCACGTCCATGCCCTGGCGCAGCAACAGGGTCAGTTTGTTTTCCTGCAGCGGCGCCAGCATGCGCTTGGTGAAGGCTTCCCCCTCGACGGGGACGATGCTCACGGTCGGATTTTCGGCGACGGAGCCGCCAAAGACCGGCATCATCAACCCGCCCGAGTTGCCTGTCAGTGCCGGTGTGGCGCCTGCATTGAACGTGACGTTGTAGGTCGCCGCGATGCTGGACAGGGCGGTGAAATGAATCGGCTGGTGGCGGGCGGCACGGGCGATGTTCAAAAGGATCTGTTTGTCGATGATGTCGGTCGCGGCTTCGTTATAGGCTAGGACGGCATGGTCGAGTGCCGTCGGCGCCAAGCATCCGGAAAGGTTGGCGGCGGCCAGCCCCACGAGCCCTGTACGCCGAAGGGATGACAGGGAGGTTTTCATCGCACCGAAGGACATTTTCACAAGGACGTAGCGCGGCGGCCCGATTTCTCTGACATTGCCGAAAAAAGAAAGGGATGAAGTATAGCCCAGGCCGTACCGTGGTTCGTGTGGTTTTCCCTGTCAGGCAAGGTATCGACAAATCTCGCTGCGGCGTCATGAAACCGTCACAGCAACCTGATAGCTTGAACGGATAACACATATCTTGCGGATATCCCACCAATTCGCGTTTTCCTTTTCTCAAACACTCGATATGCGTTCAGCCAAATCAAAGCGCGTGCTCCCTTTTGCACTGACTCCAGATGACCGGCGGGCCTTGCAGCGGGCGTTCGATCACCTTGAATACCCCAGCTTCGCGGCGAGGCTGTCCGGCGTGGTCGGAACGCCCATCGAAATGGCCGTGAAGCTGCTGCCGCGCTCGTGCTACATGGCGTGGCATCGGGGCGTCGATGCGGCCGTTGCCAAGGCTCTGAGCATGGCGATCGGCAGCCTGAGCGCGTCGGCCGCGCCGCTGGCCGACCGCCGCTACTGGATGATGGGTGCCGTGTCCGGTGCCGTCGGTGGCTTCTTCGGTGGGCCGGCACTGCTGCTGGAAATCCCGCTGACGACGGTCCTCATGCTGCGGGCTATCGCCGACATTGCCCGGCAGGAAGGAGAGGACGTGGAGTCGCTCGAAGGCCAGCTCGCCTGTCTCGAAGTCTTCGCGTTGGGGGGACGATCCAGTGAGGACGATGCGGCCGACACAGGCTATTACGGCCTCCGTCTTGCGCTGGAGCTGCCGCTATCCAGCGCCGCCCGGCATATCGCGCGACGTGGCCTGGACCGCAGGAGTGCGCCGGCCCTGGTCAATCTGGTCGGCCATGTTTCCGAACGTTTCGGCGTGGCGCTTTCGGAACGGGCCGCCGCGAAACTTATTCCCGTTGTCGGCGCCTTGGGGGGCGCACTTATCAACAGCGTGTTCATTCAACACTTTCAGGATACCGCGCGCAGCCACTTTACTATTCGTCGATTAGAGCGAAAATATTCGAGATCGCTTATCGAAGCGGAATACAAGAAGTTGAAACGCCGGCCCGGAAAAGCCTCCGTCCGGTATACTGCATTGGCTGCCTGAGGAATTTGCCATGCCCCCGATCAAAGAGTTTTTCGACCAATTGCCGCCGGTCAACGAGGTTTTGAACAACGACATCGTCAAGGGTGTCGCGATCGGCGCTGGCGTCGTGGCCTTGGCCGGTCTGGCGCTCCCCGCCGCTGCGCGGGCCGCGCGGCCGATGGCGCGGTCGACCGTCAAAGCCGCCATCCTGCTTTCGGAAAAGGGGCGCGAAATCTTGGCTGAAGCCGCCGAGAATCTCGAAGACATCGTCGCGGAAGTCAAGGCCGAACTCGCGGCCGGTGCCGCTGCCGGTGCGGCGGCGGGTGAAACCGCGGCAGAAGCCAAAGGAGTCGAGGCCGCCGACTGATATGCTGAGGGCGGAGATCGTTCACTGCCTGCCCGGCAGGCTGCGGCTGCGCGTCGCCGAAAAACGCGGCGATGAAGCGGCGTTGCGGGAACTGGCAAACGGTTTGGCCGCGCATCCGGAAGTGGCATCGGTGGAAGTCCGGCCCGTAACCGGCGGTCTGCTGGTGGTCCACAATCTGGGCGAGGCGTGGCAGCCGATCACCCGCTATGCCGCCGACCGGAACTTGTTCGCCGTCACCGCGCCCGCGGCGTCGGTTTCCCCGCTTTCCATCGCAGATGCCACCGTAGCTGGCCTCAAGGTCATCGATCGCCGGTTGCGTCGGGCGACCGGTGGTGCGCTCGATTTCCAGTCCGCGATGTTTCTGACGTTCGTCGGGTTCGCGGTTCATCAGGCCCGGCAAGGCCACATGCTGGGTCCGGTGTCGACCCTGTTGCTCAATGCCTACGGTTTCCTAAAAGAGAAGGGCCGCTGATCCTAGGCGGCCGGCATCGGCCCGTTGCGGGGACAGGCGTCGGCAATGTTCTGCGGGATCGGGATATGTCGTCCAATTCATGAAGTTTCTTCTGGTCTTCATCCCGCTGGCCGTCATTTTCGAGCATTTGGCCTCGGTGCCGGCGGGTTTTCGGTTCGCGGCGGCCGCTCTTGCCATCATCCCGCTGGCCGCGGCGATGGTGGACGCCACTGGACGGGTATCCCATCGGGCGGGCCCGACGGTTGGCGGTCTGCTCAACGCCACTTTCGGCAACGCTCCGGAGTTGATCATCTCGCTCATGGCCCTGCGTGCGGGGCTGATCGAAGTCGTCAAGGCGTCGATCGTCGGGGTCATTCTCAGCAATCTCTTGTTCGTGCTCGGGCTGGCCTTCCTGCTGGGAGGATTGCGTTTCCATGTCCAGAAGTTCAATCGGCATGGCGCGCGGATTCAGCGGGCGGTATTGATGGTCGCAGCCATCAGCATCGTGGTGCCGAGCGTATTCGACAATTTCATACCGCCGGAAATGATCGATCGCGAAGACGGCCTCAATGTCTGCGTCGCGTTGGTGCTTTTGGCGACCTATGCGATGACCCTGGTTTTCATGCTGAAGACTCACCCCGATTATTTCGTGTCGGAAGAAACCGCTCCGGACGCGAATGTCGAGCCGGGCCGTACGGACGCCAAGTTAGCCGTGGCGCATCTGGCGATCTCTTCGGCAACACTCGCGATGATGAGCGAGATACTGGTCGGTTCGATCGAGGAAACCGCGGCCGGCCTCGGTATGTCGAAGGCATTCATCGGCGTGATCATTCTTGCCTTGATCGGCGGCGCTCCGGAAAGCGTGGCGGCGGTGACCGTGGCCCGCAGGAACAAACTGGATCTCACCATGGGCATCGCCGTCGGCAGCAGTGTGCAGATCGCACTGTTCGTCGCCCCGCTGCTCGTGCTGGCGAGTTATTTCATGGCGCCCCGGCCGTTGAACCTGATGGTCGGTAATGCCGGCATCATGATCATCATGCTCCCGGTTCTGTTGCTGTCCATGCTGGTCGGAGACGGCAGGTCGAACTGGTTCAAGGGGGTGCAGCTGTTGAGCGTGTACCTCCTCATCGCGCTTTTTTGCTATTTCCTCCCCGATACTCCGGGCACGTCTTTCTCCAGCCCTTGACGCAGCGGACGAAAAAGCGGTCCGGGGACCGCTTCTTTTGGGTGACGGGGAGACGCCCCCTCAATGGCTATGCTGTCCGGTTATCGCCATGGTCTTGTCGTTGCCCGTGGCCGAGTCGTGGACGTTGACGTACAAGGTGCCGGCATCGGCGCCGAAATAGATGCCCGTACCCACCGCCTCGGCATCCTTCAGCGAGGCGAAAAGCTTCACGCCGCTGCTCAGGCCGCCGGCTTCCGTATGGGTATCCGCCACCCAGATGTCGCTCGGCTGAGTGTCCTCCGTGATCCAGAGTTTCCCGTCGGGTCCCGCCGCGAGGGTTTCCGGACGGAAGAAGCCGGTGATTCCAGCTGCCGCATTCTGGATGGGAACGTTCTTACCGACCTCGACGAAATAGGCCACTTTGGGCTTGTTGCCCAGCGTGACGGACAGGATCACCCCGGGGCCGTCGACGCCGTCGATGCGGGGTTCGCACTTCACCGCCACGTACAATTTCTGGCCGATCAGTTCGATGTCCTCCGGATTGCAGTAGGGTGTCGCATTGGCTGCGCGCGCCGCCTCGTGCGCATCGATCCGGGCCTGGTTCATGTTGAGCGGAACCCATTTCGCGCTGCCGGTCTGGCCACCGTTCTTGACGCGCAGCGCGTATAGTTTGCCTTTGCTCAGGTTACCGCGCTTTTTCGGCACGAACTTATAGATGTAACTGTCCCGGTTCGAGCTGGACAGGTAGACATTGCCTTTGTGGTCGAACTCGACCGCTTCGTGGCGGACGGCTCCCAGCGAGGGCAGGGCCGTTACCGACTGGGCCACGGTGGGGTCGTCCTTGTTCAGCTTCAGCTCGTAAACGAGACCCCGTTTGGCATCGGGATAATCCGGATCGGGGTATTGCGGCTCGTCGGTTTCCTCTGCGAACAGCAAGGAACCCCAGGGCGTCCAGGTCAAGCCGTCCAGTACCTCCCAGTCGGCGCGGGTCGCCAGCAACCGGGTGGCGCCGGTTTCCAGGTCGACCACCGAAAGCGCCCCGCCGGATCTCCCGTCCAGATGGGCGTCCTTGCCCGGATAGGTTTCATGGGTGCGGTAGAGGTAGCGGCCTGCCAGCGGGCCGGTTTCGTTCGTGACGATGAAGGCCGGCCGGTCGTTGAGCTGGTAGATGTCCAGATCGGTTTCGTCCGAGACGATGCGCTGGGAATAGCCATCCGGAATGAGCCAGGGCACGGTGTCGAGGATCGTCTTGTCGGTCGTGGCTTCCGCGTAAGCCGAGGCGGGAATCGGGTCGAAGTCCATTGCTTCGGCTTTGGCAGCGCCGACGTAGCTGCATATTGCAGAAGCCGCGACGGTGGTAAGGATGTTTCGCATCAAATATCTCCGCTGTTGTCTTTCTTGGCAGCCTTCCGTTGTTCCCAAAATGAAAAACGCGCTACGGTGAAATGGGTTGGCTGATACGAAGGAGTTAGAGTGGATGTTCCGGGAAACGTTCCGCTGTCGTATGGGCAGTTGGCGTGCTGTCCGGAAACGAGGAGGATGCGACGCCGATCCGGCCGCTCGCCGTGAGTCGATGTGGAGCGGGTGATGGGAATCGAACCCACGCTATCTGCTTGGGAAGCAGAGGTTCTACCATTGAACTACACCCGCCTTTGCGGAAGCCAACAGTAGCATTGTAGGGCGTCTCTGGCAATCTCCTCGTACCGTTCAGGGAGCAGGCAGCGTGCGGCGCAGAAAGTCCAGGGCCAGCGCTGCGCTCAGTGCTCGCCGGTATCCGGGGTTTCCGGCCAGGCTGTGCCGCACCCTGGCGGTTCCTACCTCGGAGGCGACCGCGATGACCAGTTCGGACGGATTTCGCGGCGATTCCATGCAGGCCAGCGCGTGGCTCGTGCCGTGCCGCCTGCGCAGGTGTGTGGCGATCGCTGCCACATCCAGAGGACCGTCGGACGGGCCGTTGCCGGGGGACAGTTCGAGGTGCTGGACGACGGCGCGGCCGTCGGGGACGACCAGCCCGTAAGTCCACCAGCCGAAGGCACCGCAGAGTTGGGCCAGATGGCCGCGGCTCACGGTTTCCAGGGTCGCCAAGCTGGCGTCGGCGTGGCGCATCAGCCGGTCGACGCATTCGATCAACGTGCCCTCCGGCCGCTCCGGCGTGTCGATGCTGAAGACTGCAGTCCCGATGGCGCGCCGTATTTCGTCGATCAGCAGATCGCGTTCCGGGACCGGAAAATCCGCCGGGAACTGCAGCTTGACGTGGTTTTCCGGCGGAACGGTGCGAAAGCCCAGCTTGATCCCGGGCGGCAATGCGAAGGGATCGAGCCGCTGCTGGAGGGTGGATTCCCCGATCCCGAGCACTCGCAGGGTCACCCGTTGCATCGGTCGGGTGGGGAAGCTCGACTGGATGTCCGCCTTCACGAGGCGTTCGAACATGCATTCCATTTCGTGGGGGACGCCGGGCAGAAAGAAAAACCGGCAGCCGCCGTGATCCAGTGCGAAACCGGGCGCTGTGCCACGAAGGTTGTCCAGCCGCCGTGAGCCTTCCGGCAGAAATGCCTGCTTACGGTTCGGCTCGGGCATGGGGTCGGCCCGGCCGGCGAACCAGGCCTGGATCTGCCGCAGGGCCTCCGGATCTTCCTTCAGGGGGCGGGCGAAGGCCTGGGCTACCGCTTCCGCCGTCAGGTCGTCGAGGGTGGGACCCAGGCCGCCGGTGCAGACGCAAAGGTCCGCGCGTGCAGCGATTTCCCGGAGAACTGTGGTCAGGGTGTGGACTTCATCGCCCACCGTGGTATGCCGCGTGACGGCGAATCCGAGTTCCGTCAGCCGTTCCGACAGCCAGGCACCGTTGGTGTCGGCGATCTGGCCCATTACCAGCTCGTCGCCCTGGGAAAGGATTTCGGCCTGGGGCTGCGTCATGCCGGGCTTCCGATGAAGGTTCCGAGCAACAGGTGCCAGGCGGGCAGAGACACTAGGGCAAGCAAGGTGGTCGTCGTTGCGAGCATCGCGTACAGCCCCGCATCCAGCCGGTAGCGGTCGCAATAAACGATTCCCAGCAGCATGCTGGGCATGCCTGCCTCCAGCACCAGCGCGGCGCGGGTGTCTCCGGCAATGCCCAGACCGTGGGTCAGGCTCAGGCCGAACAGGGGCAGGGCGATCAGTTTCAGTCCCGATGCCAGGGCCACCAGCCGAGTGTTTTCCTTGCGCCAGGAGTTCCATCGCAGACCCAGCCCCAGGGCTAGCAGCATGAGGGGGGCGACGGCCGAGGCGGCGGTTTCCAGGAGCGGTTCCAGGACGGCTGGCCGTGGAATGCCGAAGTCGCCGAGCATCAGAGCCGCGAACGCCGTCCAAAGCGGGGGATTGAGTAACAGCGCCCGGAGCGCAGTGGAAAGATTCGCCCGCACTTCACCGTAACGGGAGGCGATGTACACGCCCAGCGTGAAGACCAGCGGAGCGGTGGAAAACAGATCGATCTGGATGACGATGGGGCGGGCGAGTTCCGGGCCGAAGAGCCGTTCCAGCACCGGCAGTCCCAGAAAGGTCACGTTGGAGAAGGCGATGCCGAGCAGGGTCGCCCCCGTTTGCCGTCGGTCCAGGTGCAAGGCCCGGTCCAAGCATAGCGCCACGCTGAGGCCGAACAGGACGGTCGCCGCCCCGAACAGAGATATCTTCCATCCCTGGGGATGTGCGCCGCCGCCCCAAAGCGCGGACAAGACGAGCGCGGGAAGCAGGGCATTGAAGACGAGACCGGTCACGGTTCGACGCAGGCGTTCGGGGTCGACGCCGAGAGGCTGAAGCCGTTGCAGGGCCATGCCGCAAAGAATCAGGGCGCTCATTTGCGCCAGTACGCCCGTCATTGAGATGCCGTCCGGAAACTGCGATGTGCCCATTTTATCGGCAGTCGCCCTCATTGGGGGCGCAAGGGTCCTAGGCAAAGCACGCCGTTGGCTCCATAATTCGCCGTGACGGCGCGAAAGGCGCCGTTTTTCTTGACTGCCCCGACGAACCCGACATGCCGAATTTCCTTTCGAACAAGCCCATTCCCGTGGCCGATCGCCTGATCATGGCGCTGGACCTGCCGGATGTCTCCGAAGCCAAGACCTTGGTGGAACGCCTCGGCGACGCCGTGAGCTTCTACAAGGTGGGGCTGGAGCTGTTCATGTCCGGCGACTGTTTCGCTTTGGTGGATTGGCTCAAGGCCAAAGACAAGAAGGTTTTCGTCGATCTCAAGTTCTTCGACGTGCCGGAGACCGTCGGCCGCGCGGTCAAGGCGCTGAGCCGGCGCGGGGTGGATTTCGCCACCGTGCACGGCAACGATGCGATCATGGAGGCGGCGGCCCGCAACAAGGGGAGCCTCGGCATTCTGGCGGTCACGGTCCTGACCAGCCTGGACCAGGGGGATCTGCGTGATCTCGGCTTCCAGTGCGACGTGCAGGAACTGGTCTTGTCCCGTGCCCGGCGCGCCCTGGCAGTGGGTTGCGACGGGGTGGTGTCGTCCGGGCTCGAGGTCCCGCTGTTGCGCGGTGAGATCGACCACGAGCTAATGGTCGTGTCGCCCGGCATCCGGCCTGTCGAAAACCGTCCTGAGGACGACCAGAAGCGGGTGGTGACGGTCGATCAGGCGTTCCGCAACGGTGCCGATTACATCGTGGTGGGCCGGCCGATCCGCGATGCAGCCGATCCCCGCGAGGCCGCCCAGCGGGCACAGGCGCAGATCCGCGACGTGTTCGCGGCAGGCTGAACTCGGTGGCCGGGGCGTTTCGGCCTGTCGGCCCCCGGGCATTTCTGGTATCGTTTCGCTCCCATGCACCCTATCGAACAAGCTTTTAGCACGTCCTATCTGGTCGCTCTGCTGATGGGACTGTTCAGCGCACTGCACTGCCTGAGCATGTGCGGCTCCATCATCGGATCATTGACGCTGAGCCTGCGGCGGGAGATCCGTGACAACAAGGGCTTGTTGATGCCTTTCGTGCTGAGTTACAACATGGGGCGGATCACCAGTTATGCGATCGGTGGCCTGATCGCCGGACTTCTGGAGCATGTCCTGTCCATCCCCCTGGGCGAGGGGCACGGACACCGCGTATTACAGATCCTCTCGGCGCTGGTGATGCTGGGCGCAGGGTTGCACATCGGAGGCTGGTTTCCCCGTTTCGCCTACATCGAAAAAGGCGGAGCCCTGTTCTGGAAGCGCATCGAGCCGTACGGACGCCGGCTGATTCCGGTGGAGACCCTGCCACAGGCTTTCTTCTTCGGCATGGTCTGGGGCTGGCTACCGTGCGGGCTGGTCTATACGGCGCTGGCTCTGGCCGCCACCACGGGGGACGTCGTCCGGAGCACGTTCACCATGCTGTCGTTCGGCATCGGGACTTTGCCGGCGGTGGTCGGTGTCGGTATAATGACCAGCCTGCTGGTGCGGTTATCGCGGATGCAGAAATTCCGTCAGATCGCGGGGATTACCCTCATCGTACTGGCAGTGCTGGCCGCTTTCCCGGGCTTGAATCCGCTGGTGCTGCACCACCTCGAATATTAAGAAAGTTGGGTGAGGTTATGTTTGATACACTGATTGGACAATCACCGAGCTTCGAAGCGCTCACCAGAAGCGCAAAACTGGTCGCGGCGACCGATGTCACCGTCCTCATCGTCGGCGAGACCGGAACCGGCAAGGAGGTTCTGGCCAACGCTCTTCAAATGCACAGTCCCCGGGCGGAAAAGCCGTTCGTCACGCTGAATTGCGCGGCTCTTCCCGAGGCGATTGCTGAATCCGAGCTTTTCGGCCACCGTCGGGGTTCATTCACCGGCGCGGTCTGTAACCAGACCGGCCGCCTCCCCGCCGCCGATGGCGGCACGCTGTTCTTGGATGAAGTGGACTCTTTGTCCCTGCCTTTGCAGGCAAAGCTTCTGCGTTTCCTGGAAACGGGCGAAATCCAGCCGGTGGGTGAAACCCAGACCTACAACGTGGACGTGCGCATCATTGCCGCCACCAACGCCAATCTTCACGCCAAGATCGAACGCGGCGAGTTCCGCAAGGATCTCTATTACCGACTGAACGTGGTTCCCCTGGAAATCCCGCCACTGCGGGAACGGATGGGTGACATCGTCCTGCTGTTGCAGCATTACATGGAGCGGTTCGCCCGCGAACACGGGCTGGCGCCCGCGACCTTCAGCAAGGCGGCATTGAACCGCCTCTGCAATTACAGCTGGCCGGGCAACGTCCGGGAACTGCGCAACGTCTGTGAGCGGCTGTCGATTCTGCTGGCCGGCCGGGTGATCGAGGAAAGCAACCTGCCCCTCGAAATCACCCATCGGGCGCCTGCCGCCAAAGGTCTGTTCCCGTTGCCCGACATGGGCATCGAACTGGAACAGGTGGAAATGGATCTGATCCGCCAGGCCTTGAACCGGACCAACGGCAACCGCAGCCGTTCCGCCCGTCTGCTCGGCATTTCTCGGGACACACTGCTCTACCGGATGCAGAAATATGGCATCCATTGACCACCGTCCCGGTTGCCGGACGAAAAAGCCCGCGTAATGCGGGCTTTTTCGTCCGAACGTCCGTCAGAACCCCAACGAGCGCGCGCCCTGATAGAACACGAAGCTCGTAAGCCAGGCCAGCAGCAGCGACCAGAATATGGAGCCGAACATGAACGCACGGCTTTTCGACTCGGTGCGCAGGGTGGCCACTGTCGACAGGCACGGCAGATAGATCAGGGTGAACAGCATGAAGCTGTAGGCCTGCACCCAGTCGAGCCTCTGTGCCATCAGTCCCATCAAAGCATCGCCTTCCAGTCCGTAGATGGCGGCAAGCGAGCCGACCACGATTTCCTTGGCGATGAAACCGAAGATCAGAGCGAGGCTAAGCTGGGCATCGATGCCGATGGGGGACAGCACTGGTGCCAGCCAGGCGGCGATGTGACCCGCCAGCGTATCCACGCTGCCGGCCGGGACATCGGTCGGGAGGTGGGTGAGCAACCAAACCGCGACCACGCCGGCCGTGATGAACTTGGATGCGCGTCTCAAAAAATGCCGGACTTCATGCCAGCCGCGTAGGAAGATCTGGCGCCAGGTCGGCAGGCGGTAGGGAGGAAGCTCGATGACGAAGGGTTCGTTGCTGACGAACCGGTTTTTGAACGCCACCGCGGTCGTCAGTGCCGTCGTGAAGCTCAGGAGATAAAGGCTGAACAACACCGCCGGCGCCGTTTCCACGGTGAACAGTGCCGCCGTGATGAACAGGAACACCTGCAGCCGCGCCGAACACAGCGAAAACGGGATCACCAGCATGGTGAGCAGACGCAGGTCCCGTGAGCGCATGACCCGTGTCCCCATCAGTGCCGGCACGTTGCAGCCGAAGCCCATGAGCAGCATGACGAAGCTGCGTCCGTCCAGCCCCAGTCGGGCCATCAGGGCGTCCATCAGAAAAGCGACGCGCGACAGATAGCCGCTGTCTTCGATCAGGGTCATCACCAGGAAGAACAGGATGATGATGGGCACGAAGGCGGCCACGGTACCGACACCATTGTAGATGCCGTCCAGAAGCAGTCCGCTGGCGAAGGCCGGGAGGCCGGCCGTCAGCGGTTCGAGCCAGAGTGTACGCAGCTCCGTCAATGCCCAGGCCACCCCGTCCTGCATCGGTTTTCCCAGCGTGAAGATGAATTGGAATAGCAGGAACATGAACAGGAAGAACAGCGGGAGTCCTGCCCAAGGGTGGAGGAGGAGGCGATCGATGCGCGTCGTGGCGTTTTCCGGCAATCGTCTTGGAACCCGGACCGCGGCACGCATGACGGCCGCGGCCGCCGTTTCGATCTGGTGGTCCTCCGAGAAGGTCTGCGCCACGTCTGGCGGGGCATGGGCGGTGCCTGAATCGAGGGCCCGCAGCAGGGTCTGGGTGACGCTCTGGAAGCCATTGCCGTACTTTGCGCTCAGAAGGATCACTGGCATGCGCAGCAATTCGGCCATCCGCCGGGCATCGATGCTGATCCCCAGATGGCGGGCTTCATCGGCCATGTTGAGTAGCAGGACGGTAGGCAGTCCGAGCCGCGCGACCTGGAGCGCGAAAGGGAGCTGGCGGTCGATCTGGGTGGCGTTGAGTACGACAGCGACCAGGTCCACCGGGTTGTTCTCCAAAAAGTCGCGAACCACCTTCTCGTCTTCGGAAAAACCGTGGAAGCTGTAGATGCCCGGCAGGTCTACCACTTGCGCGACCGTGCCGCCGAGGATAATCCTCGCGCTCAGCAGGTCGACCGTGATGCCCGGCCAGTTGCCGACCCGGGCGGATGCTCCGGTCAAGCGGTTGAAGAACGTGGATTTGCCGGTATTCGGCATGCCGACCAGGGCGATTCTCTTCATCAGGCTGTCTTGGCGATGACTCGGATTCTTTCGGCGTCGCTGCGCCGCATGATGATGTCGGTATTTCCGATCCGGACCTGCAGGGGGCCCTTGAACCGGCCGTGGCGGACGACGGCGATGGGCTTCCCGACCCGGAAACCGAGGCCGACCAGGCGGTGGTAGAGGGCGCCTTCCGCACTGATGGCACGGATGATCGCCGATTCGCCTTCTTTGAGACTGTTCAGGTTCAGGTTGGAATCCATAGGCAAACCCCGCAAATGATAATTATTCTTGAATATATCATATCCACGGGATTTGGCGAGGGCGGCGTTTCGTCACAGCCGCGATATTGTGTTTCCCGGCGCGGCTCGCCGTGCCGGGGCGGCATCTTGATGGTTATGCGAAGCTCGCGCCTTTCCGGCCGGCGATGCGCAGGCGCAACGCGTTGAGCTTGATGAAGCCTTCCGCGTCCTTCTGGTCATAGGCGCCACGGTCGTCCTCGAAGGTGGCGATGTTCATGTCGAACAGGCTGTTGGACTCCGACTTGCGGCCGACGACGCTGACATTGCCTTTATACAGCTTCACCCGCACTACACCGTTCACCGGTGCCTGGGAGGCATCGATCATCTGCTGCAGCATCCGGCGTTCCGGGCTCCACCAATAGCCGTTGTAGATCAGGCTGGCGTAGCGTGGCATCAGCTCATCCTTGAGATGGGCGACTTCCCGGTCCAGCGTGAGGGACTCGATGGCGCGGTGCGCCTTCAGCATGATGGTGCCGCCGGGGGTCTCGTAGCAGCCGCGCGATTTCATGCCGACGTAACGGTTTTCCACAATGTCGAGCCGGCCGATGCCGTTGGCACCGCCCAACTGATTCAGGCGGGCCAGAACCGCCGCGGCTGTCATCCGTTCGCCATCGATGGCGACGATGTCACCGTGTTCGTAGGTCAACTCGACATAGGTCGGCCGGTCCGGAGCGTTTTCGGGCGAGACGGACCAGCGCCACATGGTTTCCTCCGGCTCGGCCCAAGGGTCTTCCAGGATGCCGCCTTCGTAGGAGATGTGCAGCAGATTGGCATCCATGGAATAGGGCGAGGTTTTGCCGCGCTTCATTTCGATTGGGATGCCCCGGCTTTCGGCATAGGCCAGCAGGGTTTCGCGCGAGGTCAGTTCCCACTCCCGCCAGGGGGCGATGACGCGGATGTCCGGCCGCAGGGCATAGGCGCCCAGTTCGAAGCGCACCTGGTCGTTGCCCTTGCCGGTGGCGCCGTGGGCGATGGCATCGGCGCCGGTTTCGTTGGCGATCTCGATCAGGCGTTTGGCGATCAGCGGGCGGGCGATGGAGGTGCCCAGCAGATATTCGCCTTCATAGATGGCATTGGCGCGGAACATGGGGAAGACGAAGTCACGGACGAACTCCTCGCGTAGGTCGTCGATGTAGATTTCCTTGACGCCCATGGCCTGGGCTTTGGCGCGGGCAGGCTCGACTTCCTCGCCCTGGCCGAGATCGGCGGTGAAGGTCACGACTTCACAGCCATAGGTTTCTTGCAGCCACTTCAAAATGACCGAGGTGTCGAGGCCGCCGGAGTAGGCCAGAGCGACTTTCTTGACGTTTGAGCTTGACATGATGGGGCGAACCGCGCGGTTACAGGACGAAAATAACCAATTATAGCGTGAACCGTGACATCGATCTTCCGCAAATTCTGCTTGCCGGGCGCGGTTTCGGGGTGAGGCAGTTCACCTTCCTGATCGAGGGAAATCACGTGTTCCCTCCGGATCGAAAGGCGGCCAGGAGGAGAGAAGCCTTTGATTCATCTGATCACGGGGGTGTCGTCAGCGGATGGTTCGATATCTGCATCCAGTGTTCTGGCCCTCGTGGTCATTAATGTCAAATCTATCCAAATACATAAAATTATAAAAATGACTAAGACAACAAGAACCCGGAATATCGTACTGACGGCCGTGACGATGGCCGCCGCCGTCTATGCCTCTCCCGGAGCCGCCATGATGGGCGGCGGATGCATGATGGGCTGCACATCGACCACCGTCATCGACCCGCCCCGCGGAGCGGCGTTCGCCGATCCACCGACGCTGCCCAATCTGTCGATGACCCCGGGCGTCGTCGAAGTCAACCTGGAAGCGAAAATCGCACCCGTCAACGTCAACGGGACGACGGCAAACCTGCAGACTTACAACGGCTTCTTCCCCGGCCCCACCATCAAGGTGAAGAAGGGCGACATCCTGAAGGTCCATTTCAAGAATTCGCTGCCCTATAGCGGGGTGAACGACATGGGGATGCCCCGCGACATGACCAATCTGCATACCCATGGCCTGCACGTCTCGCCCGCCGGGAACGCCGACAACGTCCTGGTGCATTTCCCGTCCGGTGAGACCTTCGACTACGAATACGATCTTTCGCTTCACCGGGGCGGGAACCTCAACTTCTATCATCCGCACGTACATGGCAATGTCGCGGAACAGGTCTGGGCAGGCCAGGCGGGAGCGCTGGAGGTGGCGGACGAGGGAACGGCGCTCTCGGGCTACGAAACGCACATCCTGGTCCTGAAGGACATCACTCTCAGCGGCGGCGCGCCGGAAGCCCACACGTCGGCGGACTTCATGAACGGCAAGGAAGGCGACACGATGCTGGTGAACGGCCAAGTCAACCCGGTGCTGGCGATGCGGCCAGGGCAGGTGCAGCGCTGGAAGATCGTCAACGCCAGCAACGCGCGGTTCTACAAGCTCAGCCTGGGCAGCCATTCGCTGCGGGTGGTCGGCACGGACGGCGGCCTGCTGGACAAGCCCTATGCGCAGAGCACCGTGCTGCTGTCGCCGGGCGAGCGGGTGGACGTCCTGGTGAAGGCTTCGAGCACCAAGGGTTACTACAAGTTGCAGGCCTTGCCATACAACCGGGGGGCGGGCGACTCGGCCAATCAGCAGATCACCCTCATGACCGTGAACGTCACCGGCTCATCGCTGAGCCAGAACCTGCCGGCGATGGTCGATCCCAGCGCGACTCGGCTGAACGTGCCGGCCAATGCGGTCACCCGGCAGATCACCCTGAGCATGGGGATGGGCATGATGGGCGGTGGCTCGGCCTCCATCAACGGCATCGCCTTTTCGGACACCGAGGCCTATACCATCGTTTCGGGACGTGAAACCTACGAGGTGTGGGAAATCTACAACAACAGCATGATGGACCATCCCTTTCATCAGCACGTCAACCCGGCGCAGGTGATTTCCATCAGCGGCGGCGATTCGGCCTACAAATCACTGTATACCACGACGCCGGCCTGGAAGGACACCGTCATCGTGCCGGCCATGGGGAGTGTCAAACTGCTGGTGCCGGTGAAGGATTACGGCGGTGTCACGGTGTTCCACTGTCACATCCTCGAGCATGAGGACATGGGTATGATGGGGCTGTGGGACATCCAATAGGGAGCCCGGAATCCGGGGCAGGGCTGCCCCCTTCCGTCACACGCCCAGCTTCTTCCTTTTGCGCCATAGCGTCGCCCGGCTCATCTGCAGCAGCCGGGCGGCCTGGTCGATGCGCCCGCCGGATTGCCGCAGCGCCGTGCGGATGCGATCGGCCTCATCCGGCACGGCTTCCATGGACGTTTGCGGCCCGGCGCGCTCGTCGCGGAATTCGGGCGGCAGATCATCGAGTTCCAGCACCTCCCCCCGCCCCACGGCGAAGGCGTATTCCACCACGTTCTGCAATTCGCGCACATTACCCGGCCAGGCATGGTCGAGCAGCCGGCGCATGGCATCGGGGTCGATGCGGACGATGCGGCGCAGGCCGCGGGCATTGTGCCGTTCGATGAAATGCCAGAGCAGCAGGCCGATGTCGCGGCGGCGCTCACGCAAGGGTGGCAGGAAGAGGGGGACTACCCGCAGACGGTACATCAGATCCTCGCGGAAGCGGCCCTCGCGCACCGCATCCCGCAGCGAGCGATGGGTCGCTGCCACGATCCTTACATCCACGCTGAGCGTGCGGTCGCCACCGACCGGAACGAAGCTTCGTTCCTGAAGCACGCGCAGCAGCTTGGCCTGCAGCTCAAGCGGCAGTTCGGCGACTTCATCGAGGAACAAGGTGCCGCCGTCGGCGCGCTGGAACAGCCCGGCATGGCTGCGCACGGCGCCGGTAAACGCGCCGCGGACATGCCCGAACAGTTCGCTTTCCAGGAGTGAGGGTGCCAGCGCGGCACAATTGACCGCGAGAAACGGCTCCCTGGCGCGGTGACTCTCGGCATGCACGGCGCGGGCGACCAGTTCTTTGCCGGTGCCCGATTCGCCGCGGACCAATACCGTGGCCTCGGTTTCCGCGACATTGCGGATGAGACGGAACACCTGTTTCATCGCCGGTTCGCGCGTGAGCAGTCCATGCAAGATCTCGACATCGGCTTCCGCCAGAGGGGTACCGATGGTTTCGATCGCGGTGAGTACTTCCAGGCGGCCCCGGGCGGCCCCTTCCCGGTCCCGGAGGGGATGGTACCGGCGTCGCAACAGCAGCGCCGAGCCATCCGCCCGCTCGACCCGGATTTCGTCCTCGCCTCTGCCGTCGTCAGCTCGAGGGGGGCCATAGCCGGGCAGCAGCCGGGCGATGGATTCGCCGGTCGCAAATTCACCCGTGTGGCCCGTCAGCTGCTCGGCAGCCGAACTCCAGTAGCTCACCCGCTCCTCCTCGTCCAGGAGGTAGAGGGCGCCGGTGCATTCGAGTCCGGCCAGCGCATCGAGCAGGCAGCGTGTGTCGAGGGGGAGACCGGAGGGGGTATCGCTTCGACGTTTCATAGTGTTTCATGAATCGTAGCACGTGTTTCATGAGCGTATCAAAAAATGAAACGTCCTCCGGAGCAATTCCACTGGTTTGTCATGAATCATGTGATCAGCGCTCGTGGCACGACTTTTGACTTCCTTAAAAATATGTGAGACGAGGATTTTTTGCTGGAGGGCCGGATGATTTTCAGACAGCTGTTCGAGACCGATACTTCGACTTACACCTATCTATTGGGTTGTGAACGTACCCGTCGCGCCGTGCTGATCGATCCAGTGGACACCCAGGTCCCGCACTACGAAGGGCTATTGCGCGGACTGGGACTCAGGCTGGTCTACACTTTGGAAACCCATGTGCATGCCGATCATGTCACCGGTGCTTCGCTCCTCAGGGAACGCCTGAACAGCAAGAGCGTGGTGCACAGAGACGCCGGAGCCGGTTGCGCGGACCTGCTGGTGACCGACGGGGTACCACTGCAGGTGGGTGATCTGGAATTCGAGGTGCGTCACACACCGGGCCATACCGCCGGCTGCGTGAGCTATGTCATGAGCGACCGGGTTTTCACCGGCGACGCCTTGTTCATCGATGGCTGCGGCCGCACCGATTTCCAGGAGGGCGACGCCGGGACGCTCTATGACAGCATCCAGCGCCAGCTTTTCTCCCTGCCGCCGGAAACGCTGGTTTATCCGGGACACGATTACCACGGCAACACGGTCAGCACGATCGGCCGCGAGATGGTCCGGAACCCCCGCTTGGGCGGCGGCAGGAGCAGGGAAGAATTCATTGCGATCATGCGTGCTCTGGAACTGGATTATCCGAAATACATCGATCGTGCGCTGCCCGCCAACCAGGCCTGTGGACGGCTGCCGGCGGCGGATCCTCATGGGTTGATCAGCCGATGACCTGGGCGCTAGTGTCGGCTCTGGGGATCGGGCTCCTTCTGGGACTATTGGGCGGGGGCGGATCGGTGCTGATGGTGCCGATGCTGGTCTATGTCGCCGGTTTCGGCCCGAAAGAGGCGATCACGACGTCGCTCGTCGTGGTCTGCCTTACCAGCTTGGCGGCGCTGGCCGGCCATATCCGGGGCGGCCGGGTCTGCTGGAAGATGGGAGCGGTATTCGGCCTGGCGGGAATGGCGGGCGCCTACGGCGGCGGCCGGACCGCTGCGGCGTTGCCTGGCGGAATTCTGCTGATCCTGTTCGGACTGGTGATGCTGGCGACCGCGGTCGCCATGCTGCGAGGACGCCGCGGCGATGCGGTTCCTCCGGGCCGGGCACCGCAGTGCCCGTTGCGGTTGCCAGTCTTGGCCGTTCTGTTTGATGGCGGAATGGTCGGAGCTTTGACGGGACTGGTCGGGGCGGGCGGCGGCTTCATGGTCGTGCCGGCGCTCAACCTGCTCGGCCGTTTGCCCATGCATGCGGCTGTGGCGACGTCGCTCATGGTGGTCGCCATGAATTCGCTGGCGGCCCTGTTGGGCTATGGCGGGCATGTCCAAGTCCGCTACGACCTGGCCGGGCCGATTGCCGGCGCAGCAGTGGGCGGCAGCGTGGTGGGCGGATGGCTGGCCGCGCGCGTGGGCGGAACGACCTTGCGTCGGATGTTCGGCGGATTCGTCGCGCTGATCGCGGTGTTCCTGCTGTACCGTGAGCTCACGCCGGAAAGGCTGGAGGCGGTCGGCGGGCTGGTGGCGGCTCACGCGGATTTTTTCCGCGGCGCCACGGCTGTGTTGGTGGGGATGTTGTTGTCCCGGCTGCGTGGATGGCTCCACACACGCTACTTCGGCACCGGTCGTACGGCCCATTAGAGGGAGGACGGGCCGATGCCGGAACAGGATGCGGGTCGTGTGGTGAAAATCCCGAAAAGGTGTACGATTGGCGCATTCGCGCCAGCCGGCCGCGGCTAGCGGCCTGATTCCGACGGTATGCGAGGGATCTCATGAAGCCATACGACGGATTTCGCTTCGTCTCAACGGCCGCGCAGCAGGTGGATGCGGCCGCGTTTCGGCGCGTGGGCGCACCGGGCCGGCGTTCTTCGCTGGCGCGGGAGCTCACGCTGGCGTTGCTGTTCAAGATGATCGTGCTGACAGGATTGTGGGCGCTGTTCTTCCGCTCACAGCCGGAAGGCCGGGAACCGCCGTATCCGGCGATTCTGATCGGTTCCAGTCCCCTTTCCTCTGCCAACCAGGAGGCGCTCAAGCCATGATCGGTGAAGACATCGTCAACCTTTCCAGGCTGCAATTCGGCCTGACCGCGCTCTACCATTTTCTGTTCGTGCCGTTGACCTTGGGGCTGGCTTTCCTGCTGGCCATCATGGAATCGGTCTACGTGATGACCGGCAAGGAGGTGTACAAGGACATGACCCGCTTCTGGGGGAAGTTGTTCGGCATCAACTTCGCCATGGGAGTGACGACCGGCATCACCCTGGAATTCCAGTTCGGCACCAACTGGTCCTATTACTCGCACTACGTCGGCGATATCTTCGGCCCCATCCTGGCCAGCGAAGGCTTGGTGTCGTTCTTCCTCGAATCGACTTTCGTCGGCCTGTTCTTTTTCGGCTGGGACCGCATGAGCCGGGTGCAGCATCTATCGGTCACCTGGCTGCTGGCGCTGGGCACCAATACTTCCGCGTTGTGGATTCTGATCGCCAATGCCTGGATGCAGCATCCGGTGGGCACGGAATTCAACTACGAAACCCTGCGCATGGAGCTGACCAGTTTCGCCGAGGTGTTCTTCAATCCCGTGGCCCAGGTCAAATTCGTGCATACGGTCGCGGCTGGCTATGTCACCGGAGCGATGTTCGTCCTCGGCATATCTTCCTGGTATCTGCTGAAGGGGCGGGACGTCGGTTTCGCCCGCCGTTCCTTCTCGATCGCGGCGGCGTTCGGACTGGCTTCGGTTCTCTCCGTCATCGTGCTGGGCGATGAGAGCGGCTACACCGACGGCGAGGTGCAGAAGGTGAAGCTGGCGGCGATCGAGGGTGCTTGGGATACCGAGAAGCCGCCGGCAGCGTTCACGGTGGTCGGATTCCCGGATCAGGACAGGGAGGAAACCCGCTATGCATTCAGAATACCGTACGTGCTCGGCCTGATCGCCACGCGTTCCATCGACGAAGAGGTCAAGGGACTCAAGGAACTGCGGGCGTCCAGCCTGGCCCACATCCGCAGTGGCCAGATCGCCTATGGGGCGCTGGAGAGGATGAGGGGAGGGGACGCCAGCCCGGCGGTGAAGGCGGATTTCGAGCAGCACAAGGCCGATCTGGGTTTCGCCCTGTTGCTTGCCAAGTATACGGACCGCATCGCCGGGGCGGGGGAAGACCTGGTGCAGAAGGCGGCCGCCGATACCATTCCGAGCGTAGCGCCCTTGTTCTGGACTTTCCGCGTGATGGTGGCCTGCGGCTTCACCCTGCTGTTCATCTTCGTGATGGCCTTCTATTACTGCGCGGTGCGGGTGGCGGACCGCAAACGCTGGCTGCTGAAGCTGGCGGTCTGGTCCATCCCGTTGCCTTGGATTGCGGCGGAAACCGGGTGGTTCGTCGCCGAGTACGGCCGCCAGCCATGGACCATTTCCGGTGTGCTTCCCACGCACCTGAGTACCTCCTCACTCAGCACCGGGGATCTGTGGTTCAGCATCGCGGGTTTCGCTTTCTTCTACACGGCGCTCCTGGCGATCGAGCTTTATCTTATGGTCAAGTACGTCAAGCTCGGCCCCAGCAGCCTGCACACGGGGCGATATCATTTCGAGCGGCCGGCGGCGGCGCTCTCCGGTTCAGCAGTCTGATGCGCAGCGGGAGGTTCCCATGTTCGACTATGAAACCATGCGGGTGATCTGGTGGGTGATCACGGGAGCGGTGGCGACGGGATTCGTCCTCACCGTCGGATTCGACTTCGGCATCGGCGCCTTGCTGCCCTTCATCGGGCGCAACGACGTCGAGCGGCGGGTGGTGATCAACACCATCGGCCCGACCTGGGACGGCAACCAAGTCTGGCTGATCCTGCTCGGCGGCGCCATTTTCGCCGTCTGGCCGGCGGTGTACGCGACGCTGTTCTCGGGGCTCTACATCGCGATGCTACTGGTACTGTACACCCTGTTTTTTCGGCCGGTCGGTTTCGATTACCGCAGCAAGCTGGAGTCTCCCCAGTGGCGCAACGCCTGGGACTGGGGACTGTTCATCGGGGGTGCGGTGCCGCCGGTCCTCATGGGGGTTCTGGTGGGCAACCTGCTGGTCGGCCTGCCGTTCCATCTCGATGGGAGTCTGCGCACGTTCTATGATGGCAGCTTTTGGGGTCTGCTGACGCCGTTTCCTCTGCTCTGCGGCGTGATCGGCCTTTTGGCCTGTGTGTTTCACGGCGCGGTTTATCTCGGCTGCCGGACCGAACGGCCGATCGAGCAGCGCGCCCGTCGCGTCGCCGCGATCGGCGGTGTGGTCCTGGTCCTGCTGATGGTCCTCGCCGCCGCCTGGGTGATTCTCGGCATTCCGCGCCCGGAAATCCTGACCATGGCCGGGCCCAATGCGCCGTCCAACCCGATGGCGAAAACAGTCGATTTTTCCGGAAGCTGGCTGGGTAATTTCCTGGCACATCCGCGCCTGTTCGTCGCTCCGGCGCTGGCCGTGCTCGGGGTGTCCGCAGCGGCAGCCCTCGCCGGCAGCGGCCGTTCCGCCGCGGCTTTCGCCGCCAGCGCCGTGGGCATGGGTGGCCTGCTCTGGACGGTAGGCTTCGGTCTGTTTCCTTTCATGCTGATCTCGACCACCGATCCCCGCAGCAGCCTGACGATCTGGGACGCCAGCGCGAGCCATCTGAATCTGCAATGGTCGCTGGCGATCACCTTGATGTTTCTTCCCATTGTACTGCTCTATACCCGATGGGCCTATCGGGTGATCTGGGGAAAGGTCACGGCGGCGGACATCGCCAAGGGCGACCATACGCTTTATTGACGGCTCGACACTACGATCGGGGAGGTGTGGGATGTGGTATTTCGCGTGGATACTCGGGGTGGGTTTCGCATGTGCATTCGGTGTCATCAATGCCATGTGGTTGGAATCGGTCTGTGACATCGACGACCCGGCGGCGGGCGGTGCGGAAAATTGACGGCGCAGCCGCATGGCCGGAACCTCGCGGGTGTCCGGCCGGTCGAACGGGTTCCAAAGAGAGGATTTTTCCGGGAGTCGCATCATGAAGCTCAAGATTGCAAATGTCCTTGTCTCCGCCAGTGTGCTGGCACTGTCGGCCGGCGTCACGGCCGGTGAAGACCTGACCGAACAGGAGGTGCCGAAAGCGGTGCTGAACGCCTTCAAAACGGTTTATCCGGCGGCGACGGACGTCGAGTACGAGAAGAAGGTGAAACACGGCGAGACGGTCTACGAAATCGAGTTCAAAGACAAAGGCGTGGAGCGTGAGATCGTGTACAGCGCAGACGGGAAGGTGTTGAAAGCCGAACTGGAGGATTAAGGACGACCGGCCTGGGCGCGGGCCGGGAGACGGCCCGGTCCCAGCCGCGGTTCCTGTTCGAAGACGGTCGAGAAGGCACTCTGTCCACCACTGTGCGGCTGATCGCCGAAGATGGCGAACTCGATCTGGCGGCGGGATTCCTCACGACGGATGAGCGGGCGGTCCTCGGCGCCCGCCTGCTCCGCGAACTGGCCTGGCAGAGCGAGGAGATCCTGCTGTTCGGACGGCATGTGGCGGTGCCGCGCCTCGTGTGCTGGTACGGCGACCCCGGCGCCACCTACCGATATTCCGGGGTGTCGCACCAACCCTCGCCCTGGCACGAGGTGCTGGCCGATTTGCGGACCCGCATCGAGGCGTTCAGCGGTCATGTGTTCAATGCCGTCCTTTGCAACCGCTACCGCAGCGGCCGGGATTCGATGGGCTGGCACGCCGACGACGAGCCCGAACTCGGCGAACGTCCGTTCATCGCCTCCCTGAGTCTGGGTGCGGAACGCCTGTTCCGGATTCGCCATCGCGGCACGGGGCGGACCCTGGATGTGCCGTTGCGGGATGGCGACCTGCTGCTGATGGGTGGAGAGCTGCAGTCCCATTGGAGGCATTGCGTGCCCAGGACCGCCAGGCCCTGCGGCGAACGCATCAACCTCACGTTCCGTCGCATCGTGCTGCGTTCCTGAAAGACGCCGGCTCAGAACGGGTGGTACTGGTATAGCCAGGTCTCGGACATCACCTCGTCTTTGTGGCGCAGATAGCAGCGGATTTCGACCGGATCCTGCCCCGTCACCGCCAGGTCGAAATGGGTACGCCAATGGCCCGGGACGTCGTCCGGCACGGCTTCGATCTCGATTCGCGACAATTCGCCCCGGGTCGCGGTAATCACGGGTTCCGGTTTCTCGCCGTAAGGAAGCTTCGCCAGCGGCTTGCCCAGGAATTCGACCATGAATTTGCGCACGCCCTTGGGGCGCGGTTTGCCGGGCTGGCCGCCGTTGCCGAGACGGGTTGCCACGCAGCGCGCCAGCGGGCTGGGGAATGCCTCGTCCGCCAGCCAATGGATGCGGTAGCGCAGGTCATAGGTCTTACCCGCCGTGGCGGGCTCCTTCGGCACCCACATTGCCACGATGTTGTCGTGGATTTCGTCGTCGGTGGGGATTTCAGTGAGCTGCACCGCACCCTCGCCCCAGTCACCGAGCGGTTCCACCCAGGCCGAGGGACGCAAGTGGTAGCGCACGCCGTCCTGGTAGTGGTCGAGCACCCGGTCGCGCTGGCTGAGCCCAAAGCCTTTCGGTGACTTGTCGGCAAAGCTCGATACCATGATGTGCGACGGATTGTTGATCGGCCGCCAGATGTGTTCACCGACGCCGGTCCACAGCGCCAGTCCGTCGGAGTCGTGCACTTCCGGCCGCCAGTCCACGCCGGTGGGTTTGGCGGTTTCGGAGAACCAGTACATGGACGTCAGCGGCGCGATCCCCAGACGTTCGATGTCCTTGCGCAGGAACAGCGCAGCCTCGATCTCCATGACCACGCCCCGGGTCCGCCGCAGCAAGAAGCGATAGGCGCCGGTCAGGCTGGGGCCATCGAGCAGGGCGTAAACGGTCACCGGATCGTCGGTTTTCGCGGCGGGTTCGAACCAGAAGGAAACGAAATCCGGAAATTCTTCCGGGTTGGAAGTGCCGGGATTCAGCGCGATGCCGCGTGCCGACAGGCCGACCTGGCCCAGTTCGCCGATAGCGCGAAAGTACGAGGCTCCCAGGAAAGTGACCCAGGGTTCCCGCGTCTTCCAGTCGGAACCCTTGCGGCTCTCGTGTACCCAGAACCCGGCGAAGGCCGAAGGGCTGGCCGGAAGACCCTTGGCCACGTGATCCGGTCCCATGGTGAAGAGACGGGGATCGTACAGGATTTCCCGCGCCGTGCCTTTCTCGACGACGTTCATGATCACCGTTTTGGGGAAGAACATGCCCACGTGCTGGAAGGAAATCGGGTAGCTGCCGCCGCTTTCGGCCCAGAGCGCGGCCTCCTTGCGGTACTGCAGTTTGCCGTGGGCGTCGTAGTCGATCTGCTTGACGATCGCTGGATCGGGTTGGGGCGGCGGGGCGTATTCCCGGCCGGCCCGTTCGCGCGCCAACGTCTTGAGCGTCTCGAACGAGAAGGGGGAGGGGGGGCCGAATTTCAGTCCGATTCCGGGTTCGGCATTAACCATGCCGGCTTTGAACAGTGAAAGCGCATTCACTGCGACGGCGAGTTGGAGGAAATGGCGGCGGCTCAGACTCATGGGATCGAATCGTCCTGCAGGGTCGTTGTTGAGGAGAGCGGCGAGGCGTCGAGGCCCCCCGCCGGAGCGGCGCATATTCTAAGGCCGCGCTGGCGGTACTCAAGGGGGGTCAGAGCACGAACTTGCAGCCGATCAGCAGGAGGAGCGAGGCGAGCGCGGGGCGCAGCAGCCATTCCGGAATCTTGGCACTCAGCTGGCTGCCCAGGTAGATGCCGGGGAGCGAGCCCAGCAGGAGGCTGCCGAGGAGGGTGAAATCCACATTGCCCATGTGCAGGTGGCCCAAGCCGGCGACGGCGGTCAGCGGGATCGCGTGCGCCAGGTCGGTTCCCACGACGCGCACCGTCGCCAGGCGCGGGTACAGGAACAGCAGTGCGACGGTGCCCAGGGCACCGGCGCCGACCGAGGAGAGGGTGACCAGCACCCCCAGAATGACGCCGACCAGCACCGTTAGTGCTCCCTGCCAGCGTCCGAAACGCTCGGTATGGGTCAGGCGCCGAATCGCTGATTTCCGCGACAGCCGTTTGCGCAGGAGCAAGGACAGACCGGTGAAGATCAGGGCGATGCCCAGTGTGGTGGTGATGATCGCGGTCACTGCCTCGTCTTTCTTGAATACGGTCTCCAGCAGATAGACGACGGCCAAAGCCGCGGGAATGCTGCCCAACGCCAGTTGCAACACGATTTTCCATTCCACCGATCGGTGGGAACGGTGATGGACGAGGACGCCGCTGCCTTTGGTGATCGCTGCAAACAGCAGATCCGTTCCCACCGCCGTTTTGGGGGCGAACCCGAACATGAACACCAGCAGCGGTGTCATCAGTGAGCCGCCGCCGACGCCGGTCAGACCGACCAAGAACCCCACCAACAGTCCAGACATCGCGTATGCAGTAGTCATGACCTTTCCCAATGAAAAGCCGGCAGTCTATAGGATGAGCCATATATTGATCAGGAATTTTTTAATATATATTTATAAATATACGGAATAAATCGGGCGGATCTGTCGAGCAATACCCGGCGGGGATACGGAAGGGGGGCGGATGATCGGGGGAGGCCGGGACTATCTTTTCAGCCGGTTTTCCTGGAAACTAGCCGTCGGTGAACAAACACTTGGCTAGATGGATAAAGCAACACGTCCGTCCGTACCGCTTCGGATCGCAGGCATCACCGTGCTGGCGCTGGCTGGAGCGGTGCCCCTACTTCTCGCGGCACCGCTCGACGTCTGGCTTGCCTATCTCAGGGGCGCGCGCGCCGGGTTCGAGGACATCGGACTCTGGGCGCCATTCGTGTTTATCGTGGTTTCCGCGCTGCTGACGGCCATCGGCTTCCCGCGCCTGATTTTCTGCGTTTTGGGGGGGCTGCTGTTCGGTGCGGTTTGGGGCGCGCTGTGGAGTGAACTAGGCACCGTGCTCGGGGCCTACTGCACATTCCTGTTTGCGCGCTGGTCGGCCCGTGAACTCGTGCTGCGGCGCTATCCCAAACTGCAATCCCTTGCCGCCCGCGTGCAAGGCCGGAAAGGTTGGTGGTCGGTCGTTCTGATCCGGCAGATTCCGGTCGCAGGGCTCTACAACGACATTCTGCTGGGCATCAGCGCGATCGGCCATCGCGACTTCTGGATCGGCACCGGCCTGGGTTTTCTTCCCCAGGGCATCGCAGCGACCCTTGTCGGCGCCGGGATGGTGCAGACGGATTTCGTCGCGCTCGGTCGTTATCTTGCCGTCGCGGCAGCCGTCCTCCTGGTCTTGACGCTGGCCTGGAACCGCCTCGTCGCCCAGGCCGGCAAGCAGCACGCCGCCTAGGCGGCCGCCTGTCCCGCCACCAGTTCGCTCAAAGCGTCGAGGAGAATCTGGCACTCCCCTTCCGTTCCCACGGTGATGCGGAGGAACTGGTCGATCCTCGGCAGCTTGAAGTGGCGGACGATGATGTGCCTGTCCCGCAGCGCGGCCGCCAGCTCTGCGCCATCGTGCCTGGGATGGCGGACGAATACGAAATTGGCGGCCGACGGCAGCACTTCGAAGCCCAACTCGGCGAGTCCCCGGCTAAGCCATTGCCGGGTCCACATGATGGCCTGCCGGGACCATTCGAAGTGGTCACGGTCGTCGAAGGCCGCGACTCCCCCCACGATCGCCAGGCGGTCGAGCGGATAGGAATTGAAGCTGCCCTTGACTCGCTCCAGCGCCTCGATCAGTCCCGGCTCGCCGAGTGCGAAGCCGACGCGCAGACCAGCCAGCGATCTCGATTTAGACAGCGTCTGGATCACGAGCAGATGGGGGAATCGGTTGACCAGCGCCGCTGCCGATTCACCGCCGAAGTCGATATAGGCCTCGTCCACGATCACGACCGAGTCGCGGTTCTTCGACAGCAGCGTTTCGATGTCCGCGAGCGGCAACAGCCGGCCCGTCGGCGCGTTGGGATTGGGAAAGACGACGCCGCCGTTGGGCCGCAGGTAATCTTCGATCCGGATCTCGAAACTTTCGGTCAGGGGTACGGTCTCGTGAGCGATGTCGTACAGCCCGCAATAGACGGGGTAAAAACTGTAGGTGATGTCAGGGAACAGGATGGGCCGAGTCTGTTTCAGCAAGGCCTGAAACGCATGCGCCAGGACTTCGTCCGAGCCATTCCCGACGAACACCTGGTTCGCACCGACGCCGTGATAGCGCGCGATGGCCTGTTTGAGCAGTTCGGCGTTCGGGTCTGGATAGAGCCGCAGGGATGCACCGAGTTCGCCGCGGATCGCGGCCAACACTTTGGGCGAGGGCGGGTACGGATTCTCGTTGGTGTTCAGCTTGACGAGATTGTCCAGCTTGGGCTGTTCGCCGGGTACGTAGGGTTTCAGATCCCGGACCAGCGCACTCCAATAGGGATTCATAAACTTCTCGGAACGTAGCGGAAGCACAAAAGATAGCTGACGGGAGCCGCGCGGTCTATGTCGGCACGACGGGTTACGACGTCATGTGCTGGATTTCCCGGGCAACGACCGCCGTGGCTTGACATGGGGCGTGCGCTCGTGGAAAGGTAGTCCATTCGAGCAGGAAAACCGGAACGGCACGCAAGGATGCGCACGGCAGGCCATCGTCAAGAATCATCTCGTGATCTGTAGCATAATCCTTCGCCGCGCCGGACCCTGGCAGCGAGCATTGACCTTCCTCCACGACCTCCACCAATGACCCAGGCAGTATCGAGAAAGACCGAGGCGGAACCGCTCGTGCCCGCCGAGTTGTTGCAGGATCCTGACGGCTATGGCCGATTCGCCGATGCCCTGCTTCGGCGCGGCAAGGTCCGCGAAATGGATCTGGCAAGGGCGAAGCGCCTCGCGGCACAGGCGGACGAGCTGCGCCTCCCCGCC
Source organism: Methylococcus sp. S1M (assembly GCF_051295855.1). Taxonomy (NCBI): domain Bacteria; kingdom Pseudomonadati; phylum Pseudomonadota; class Gammaproteobacteria; order Methylococcales; family Methylococcaceae; genus Methylococcus; species Methylococcus sp. S1M. The sequence goes on along the minus strand of NZ_JBPDXO010000001.1, from coordinate 754,018 downwards.
TTGCTGGTCAAGCTGGGCGTGGTCTCGGAGCGTGACGTGGCCGAGACCCTGGCCGAAGCCAGCGGTCTTCCCCTGATCGGTCCCACCGATTATCCCGACGTGTCGCCCTTGCCGGAAGGCATCGCGTCCCGGTTTCTCAAGGATCGTCATGCCGTCGGCATCGCGGCCAGGGCCGACGGTTTCGTCGTGGCGGTGGAGGATCCGTTCGATGCCGAGCTGATCCATGCGCTCGGGCTGGCCTGTGGTCAGCCGGTCCATCCGGTGGTCGGTCTGGCCTCGGAGATCGACCGGGCGCTGGAGCAGCAGATCGGCTCGGGCCGTTCGGTGATGGGCCAAATCGTCGAAAACCTGGGCGGCGACGAGGACGCCGACGAGGCCGACGTCGAACACCTGAAGGATCTCGCCAGCGAAGCGCCGGTGATCCGCATGGTGAACCTCATCATGCAGCGCGCGGTGGAATCGCGCGCCTCGGACATCCATGTCGAGCCCTTCGAGCAGACGCTCAAGGTACGGTTCCGCATCGACGGCGTGTTGCGCGATGTGGAAGCGCCGCCGGTACGCTCCACCGCGGCGGTGATTTCGCGCATCAAGATCATGGCCAAGCTCAACATCGCCGAGCGGCGCCTGCCGCAGGACGGCCGGATCAAGCTGCAGGTGCAGGGGAAGGAGCTGGATCTGCGCGTTTCCACCGTGCCCACGATGTACGGTGAGAGCGTCGTGATCCGGCTTCTGCACAAAGAGAGCATCACCTTCGATTTCGGCACGCTGGGATTCGATGGTTCGGTGTTGCGGCGTTTCCTCGAGATCCTCGAGCTACCCCACGGTATCATCCTGATCACGGGACCCACCGGCAGCGGCAAAAGCACCACGCTGTATACCGCCCTGCACAAGATCAACACGCCTTCGCGCAAGATCATCACGGTCGAGGACCCGGTGGAATACCAGCTGGAAGGCGTCAACCAGATCCAGGTCAAGCCCCAGATCGGTCTGAATTTCGCGAGCGCGCTGCGCTCCATCATGCGTCAGGACCCGGATGTGATCATGATCGGTGAGATGCGCGATCTGGAGACGGCCCGTATCGCCGTGCAATCGGCGCTGACCGGCCACCTGGTACTGTCCACGCTGCACACCAATGACGCCGCCGGCGGCGTGACCCGTCTTTTGGACATGGGGCTCGAGGACTATCTCATCACCTCGACCGTGAATGGTATTCTCGGCCAGCGTCTGGTGCGGCGGCTGTGTCAGAGTTGCCGCGAACCACATCCGGCGCTGGAGGAGGTCGCGGAAGAAATGGGGCTGCGGCGGTTCCAGCGTGACGGCGAGGTGGTGCTGTACCGGCCGGTCGGCTGCGAACAATGCGGCGGCACCGGTTTTCGTGGACGGCTCGCGATCCTCGAGTTCCTGGTCATGTCCGACGAGGTGCGGCGGTTGGTGATGAGTCACGCCCAGGCGCGGCAGATCGAGGAGGTCGCCCTACGCGAAGGCATGCATACCATGTATGACGATGGTGTCCGCAAGGCTTTGATGGGGCTGACCACCGTCGAAGAGGTCCTGCGCGTCACCTCGGATTCCTGAAGGCGGCGATGAAGCCGCCGTTCCCCTGTGCTTTGAGGCCGAGGTAACTTTCGTGCCGCTCTATTTTTACAAGGCCGTGAACCGCGACGGCGAATCAGTGGAATCGGAGCGGGAAGCGCCCGATGAGATGAGCCTGGTCCTGGCACTCCAGGGTGAGGGGCTGATCCCGATCCGGGTGGCGCCCGCCGGCGCGCGCCCGTTTGCCTGGCTCAGCCTGTCGCGGCGCCGCAACAGGATTTCGCAGAAACAGATCGGCATCTTCACCCGGGAGTTGCTGACGCTGCTGCAGGCCGGGCTGCCCCTGGACCGGGCGCTATTCGTGCTGGAAGACCTGACCCGGGAGGATGTGGCGCTCAATGGCATGATCGGGCGCGTCATCGAACTGGTGAAGGGCGGTTCTCAGCTCTCGGCGGCCCTGGAACGGCAGGAGGGCGTGTTCTCGCGTTTCTACCTGAACCTGATCCGCGCCGGCGAGGCGGGCGGGGCGCTGGAGGACGTGCTGGAGCGCTTGTCGGATTATCTCGAACGCTCCAAGGAACTGCGGGACACCGTTTCGACCGCGATGATCTACCCGGCGATCCTGCTGACCATGTCCGTCGGCTCCTTGCTGCTGCTGCTCACCTTCGTGGTGCCCCAGTTCGAGGAGATGTTCGAAACCGCGGGCAAGGAGCTGCCGGTGCCGACCCAGATCGTGGTCGGCATCGCCGAACTGCTCAAAAATTACTGGTGGGCGCTCTTCGGTGTAGTGCTGGTGCTGGTGGCGTGGGGGCGCTACGAACTCGCCGAGCCCTCGCGCCGGCTGGTGTGGGATCGGCGTTTCCTCGGCTGGCCGTTGTTCGGCGATCTGGTGCGGAAGGTCGAGGTGGCCAATTTTGCCCGGACGCTGGCAACCCTGCTCGGAAACGGCGTGCCTCTCCTGGGCGGTCTTTCGATCGTCAAGGAGACGCTGGGAAACCGGGCCGTGGCCGAGCGGGTCGATATTGCCATGGACAATCTGAAGGAAGGGGGCGCCCTTTCCGGTCCCCTGACCGATGCCGGCGTTTTTCCCACGCTGGCGCTGCAGATGATCAAGCTCGGCGAGGAGTCCGGGCATCTGACCGAGATGCTGGAACGGGTCGCGGTCACTTACGACAAGGAGATCAAGATCACGGTCCAGCGCATTCTCGCACTGCTGGAGCCGGCGCTGATCGTGGGGCTCGGCATCATGATCGGCGGCATCATCGTCTCCATACTGATGGCGATCGTCAGCGTCAACGATCTGGCCTTCTGATTCCCTCAACCCTTTTTCCCTGATCGAGGTTTTTCCATGAAGCATCGACGTTTCGTCCGTAGTCGCAGCGGTTTCACCCTGATCGAGCTGCTGGTCGTGCTGGCCATCATCGGGCTGCTCGCCGGACTGATCGGTCCCCAGGTCATGAAACATCTGGGCGAGTCCAAGTCCAAGACCGCCCGTCTCCAGATCGAAGAACTGGCTTCGTCGCTGGACATGTACAAGCTGGACGTGGGCCGTTATCCCACCACCGATGAAGGGCTGAACGCCCTGATCGAACAGCCCAGCACGGCGCGGGTCTGGAATGGCCCTTACCTGCGCAAGAAGAAGGTTCCGCTGGATCCCTGGAACAACCCGTTCCATTACGTCTCGCCGGGACAGCACGGTAAGTACGACCTCTGGTCGCTCGGCCAGGACAACGCCGAGGGCGGCGAAGGCGAGGATGCCGATATCCTCGGCTGGGAATAGGGTGCACGGGGGGATGCGGCGTCGTGGCTTCACCCTGCTGGAGATGCTGCTGGCGCTGTGCATCGGCGCAATCCTCATGGCGGTCGCGGTCCCCAATGTCATGCCTGCCATCGAAGCCGCCCAGCTCGGTTCAGCCGCCCGGGACGTGGCTTCCGGGCTGAGGTTCGCCCGCGGCCAGGCCCTGAGCCGGCGCCAGGAGGTGCGGTTCACGCTCGATGTGCCGGGACACCGTTACCGGGTCAGTACCCGCCCCAAGGTATTCGGCCTCCCTGCCGGGGTGGGGCTCAGGCTGTTCACCGCGGCCGGCGAGGTCGAGGGCGAAGGGGTCGGCAGCATCGTCTTTTTTCCGGACGGATCTTCGACCGGGGGGCGGGTGACCCTGGAGGCCGCCGGCCGGAAACGGCTGATCGATGTCAACTGGCTCACTGGCAGGATTTCATCCAGTGCGGAAGAAGCGGACGATTCCTGAAGCCAAGGCGCAGTCCGGCTTCTCGCTGTTGGAGATGCTGGTGGCGTTTTCCATCATGGCCATCGCTTTGGGCGTGCTGCTGCGGGTGTTCGGCGGTGCGACTCGTTCGGCCCGGATAGCCGAGGAGTATTCCCGCGCCGTGATTGCCGCGGAGTCGGTGCTCGATGACGTCGGCGTGGAAACGCCGCTGGCGCCCGGCGTGACCGAAGGCCGTTTCGGCGATGAATTCCGCTGGATTCTGCGGATCGCCCCCGTGCCCATCCCGGCACTCGAGCAGCAGGTAAGGCCCGACAACGCGCCTCTGGCGGGATCGCCGCTGGCCGGTCTCAAACTGTTCGCCGTGGACGCCAGCGTCGTATGGGGAGAGGGCGAGGAGCCGCGGGAGATCACCCTGAGCACCCTGCGGCTGTTCAACGAGAACCCTTCCGGCGTCCCCGGCCGCCTGCCGGGCGGTCCTTTCGGACCGCGCATGTAACCATGGCCTCCCGTGGTTTTACCCTGATCGAGGTGCTGATCGCGACCAGCCTGCTGGCGGTAATGTCGCTGATCCTCACTGCAAGTCTGCGCATGGCGGCCGCTTCATGGGAAAAGGGCGAGGTGTCGGTGGAGCGCGCCAGCCGCGCCCTGGTGGTGCAGGAGTTTCTTCGCGCCCGGTTGGCGACGGCTTTGCCGATCCGTGAGCCCGGCGAGATGAACCGGATGGTCCTGGCGTTTCGCGGCACTTCGCAGACCCTGAGTTTCGTGTCCACCCTGCCGGCTTACGTGCGGGGCGGTCTCCACCGGTTCCGGCTGTATCTGGCGCAGCGGGAAGACGGGACGGACCTGCGGGTTGCCGTCCTGCCCTTGACCAACAATCCCCAGGATCCGGTCGCTCCCATCGACGACGTGCTCGTCCTGGAAGGAGTGACGCAGTTCCGTTTGTCCTATCTGGGGCAGAACGAACGCAACGGTGAACTGGTCTGGGTCGAGGAATGGAATGAGCCGGTCATGCCGCGGATGGTCCGCTTCGTGATCCAGCCGGAAGGCGAGGACCCGTGGCCGCCGTTGCTGGTCGCGCCCCGCCTCGAGGTGGCGCGGTGAGTACCGCCGGGATACCAATCCGCTACCCTACGAACACACTCCTGATACAAAACCATGGTTAACTCTTGTCCGTGGCTGAAGGTTCCCAGCCACATGAAGGTAGCTTGTTCATGCGTCTTCATCTCTCTCCCTTGACGGAGTGGCCGGCTCCCCCCTTCATGCACCCTCTTGCCGCCGGCCACTTCGCTTTTTCCCTCGCTCCAGGAAATGAAGCCGGCTGCCCGCCGGAGGGGGCGGTGACCGTCCGCGGCCAGAAGGGCATGGCGCTCGTCTTGGTTCTGTGGATGCTGACGCTCCTGATGATCATGGCTGGAAGTTTCTCCCTCACCTTACGCCGCGAATCGGAACTGGTCAGCAGTGTCCGTGGGACGGCCCAAGCGCGCGCCCTGGCCGAAGGCGGCCTCTACTATGCCATGCCCATGCTGGTCGAAAGAGATCCCGCCAAGCGCTGGAGGACCGACGGAACCCCTTATTCGGTCTCGCTGGGCACCGGACGCCTGACGATCCGCGTGCTGGACGAGGAGGGAAAGCTGGACATGAACGCCGCGTCGGACGCCGCGCTGCGGGAGCTGTTCCTGCGGGTCACGGGTGACGAAGATCTGGCTCAGCGCCTGTCGGATGCCATCGTCGACTGGCGCGATCCTGACGATCTCAAACGGCCCAGGGGAGCCGAGCGCGGCGACTATGAAGCGGTGGGAAGAGTGGGTCCGCGCAACCGCCCATTCCAGGTGACCGACGAACTGATGGAGGTGCTCGGTCTGACGCCCGCGGTCTATCAGCGTGTCGAGCCGCTGATCACGGTATACACGGGGCGCGACGGCATCAATCCGGCCAAGGCCGGACCGGAGATGCTGCGCATCGTGTTCAAGGGTGACGAAGCCGCAGTCAGCGAGTATCTTGCGCAGCGTTCCGTCGCGATCGGGAGCGCTCCTCCGCCGATCCCAGCCAATCGCGCCAACAGTCCGATCAAGCTGACGACTGGAGGCGATACGGCCTACGGCGTTTGGGTCGAGGCGGAGCTTCCCGAGGGTGACCGGGCCGCCGTGGAGGCGGTGCTGAAACGCCAGCAGAATATCCAGAATTTGCCGTTTTCCATATTAAATTGGAAAATTCCCCGTTTACATGCGTCTTCCGGCGGTTCTTCCCCCTGGCCGGGGAATGCTGCCGGCTCTTAGCGACGGGCAGGGACACCGACTTTTCAGCACGATGGTGGATTTCAGCAAACCGATAGAACTGGATGTCCAGGCTTTCCTGCGATGGTGGGCGGGGGAGCTGGCCTTTCTGGTTCCGGATCACTTCCGGCGCCTGTTGGGGGGGCGGGCCTCCTGGATCTTCTTGACCTGGCGGGGGGAAACGCTTGATGCGGTTCACCGCACCGCCAACGGGGCGCGTCCGCTCGGCTCGTTCACACTGGACGACGTCGGCCGTGAGGCCTGGCGCCGGCTGCTGGAAGCGGAGCCCGAACTGGCCGAAAGCCGGACGGTCCTCCGGCTTCTGCCCGATCAATGCATGACGCGCGTGGTCAAACTGCCGCTGGCGACGGAAGAAAACCTGCTGCAGGTCATCGCCTTCGAACTCGATCGTCTTACGCCGTTCAAGCCCGACCAGGTGTATTTCGGGGCACGGCTGATCGAACGGCTCAAGGCGGCGGGACAGATACGGGTGAGTCTCGCCGTGGTGCCGCGGGAAAAGCTGGATCTGATGCTCGAATCCATGATCGCAGCCGGCTGGCGGCCGGATTACGTGGACGTGAGCGAGGACCCCTTCAAGCGCTCCCACCAGTTGCTGCCCGAGCGGTTCAGGGTAAAAAAAAGCCGCTGGAACCGCTGGCTCAACATTGGCTTGGGTGGGCTGGCAGTGGGGCTGATCCTGGCGCTCCTGATCGTGCCGGTCTGGAAAAAGAGCCAGTGGGTCGAGCAACTCGAGGTCGAGGTGCGCAAAGCGGGCAAGGTGGCCAAGGAAGTGGAGGCGCTGCGGCAGGAGGCCGAGCAGATGGTGCACGAGATGGGATATCTGGCACAGAAGAAGCGCAAGGACCCGATCGTACTGGACGTGCTCAATGAACTGAGCAAAGTCATGCCGGACGATACCTGGCTTAATGGCCTTCAGTACAAGGAGGGGCATCTCGTCGTCCAGGGACAGTCGCCGTCGGCGTCCAGTCTGATCGCCCGGATGGAGACTTCGGAGGAGTTCAAGAACACCAGTTTCGTGTCGCCGGTCACCAAGGACGTCTCGAATGGTCTGGAGCGGTTCCAGATTGCATCGGATGCGGTCAATGGGAGGTCTTCTGAAGCGTCTGCTCAATCTGAAAATCCAGGTCAGTAAGTCCAGGGCCGCGGCCCTGGCTTTGCTGGCGCTGACTGTCCTGGCCCTGTACGGGTTGATCATGGCGCCACTGTGGGCCTTGTCCTCCGGCTACGACGAGTCGATCGAGAGTCTGCTGTTCCGGCTGAAGCGTTTCCAGACGGTGGCGGCCGAAAGATCGTACTGGGAGGGACGCCTGCAGGAAATCCGCAACGAGGGCGAGCAGGCGAAGAACCTGTTTTCCCAGGCCACGCCCGCCCTGGCGGCGGCGGACCTGCAGTCGCGCATCAAGGATACCGTGACCTCCGCAGGGGGCGAGCTGATCAGCACCCAGGTGATCCCCGAGCGCAAGGAAGACCAGTTCACCCGCATTGCGGTGAAAGTCCGTCTGAACGGCAGCACCGAAGTGCTGCGGCAAGTGCTTTACGAGATCGAGTCGGAGCAGCCGGTGCTGTTCGTGGAAAACCTCAACCTCCGCCCGATCCGTGTTCCGCCCCGGCCCGGCCAGAAGCAGGCGGCCATGCCGGACAAGCTGAGCATCGATTTCGATGCGGTCGGGTACATGTCGCAGAAAGCGCCCTGAACATGAAATGGGACATCGGAAAGCTCAGTGCCGAGCTGAGGCTGTCGCTGCTGCTCGCCTCGGTCTGTGCGGGGCTGGGACTGTTGCTGGGGGTGGAGTGGTACAGCGTGGACCGCATGCACCGTATTCCCGAGGCTCCAAAGGCCGTGGACAAAGCCGCGGTGGACGAACCGGAGCTCGCTCCTTTCGAATTCCCGGACCTCGGCGAATTCGAAGAGCTGGTCGAGCGCCCGCTGTTCGTGGAGGGACGCCGGCCGCCGCCGGAAGTGGTGGAAGAGCCGCCGCCGCCGGTCAGCCGGACGCCGCTCGACCTCAAGCTGATGGGGATGATCTTTTCCCCGACCGGAAAAACCGCCCTGCTGGTCGATCCCAAGGGCAAGTACAAGCGTGTCAAGGAAGGCGGCGTCGTCAGTGGCTGGGTTCTCAAGGAGCTGAAGACCGATCGCGTCATCATGCAGCAGGATGGGGAGATCAAGGAACTCCCGCTCCTGAAGGTCAAGCCGAAACTTGCAGCCGGCGGAGCGCCGCAGCCGCCCCAGGAGGCCAAGCCCGGCAAGAAGCCCCCGGCCGGCAACCAGTCCCCGGATGCCGAGACACTGGAAGAGGAGGAGGGCGAAATGGGCGAGCCCGACGAGGATACCGAAAGCGACGGTGCCGAAGACACAGAGGATCAAAGCGATGAGTAAGCCGTTCAACGAGTTGCAAGCGACCGTGCATGCCTAAGTTCATTCAAAGAATCGCCGCCGTCTCGGTAGCGGCGGCCCTCGGCCTGAGTGGCTGCGAGTCGCTGCTGCCCGACTTTTACAAAAAGCCGGTTTCACCGGAGAGCCTGAAGATCGAGAAGGTGTCGACCGAGCCTCCGCCCGCGCCGCTGGCGGAGGCCCAGACCGACATGCTCAAGAAGCCGGAGTACTATCCGCGGAAGGGGGCCGTGGTCAATCCGCCGTCCGCCGGCGGTGGCGGCTACCCGGGTTCCGCCACCACGTCCTCCGCCGGCGGCGGTGCGACCGGGAAAGGAGGCGGCCGCACCTCGCCCCGGAAAGAAGGCAAGTACACCCTCAATTTCGACGACGCCGACCTGTCGGAAGTCACCAAGGTCATCCTCGGCGATACGCTGAAGGTGAATTACGTCCTGAGTCCCAAGGTCACCGGCAAGGTGAGTCTGCAGACCACCCGGCCGCTGACCGAGGACGAGATGATCCCGACGCTGGAGACCCTGCTGCGGATGAACGGGGCGGCGCTGATCCGGGAGGGCGGCATGTACAAAATCGAACCCGACGCCCAGGCGGCGATCAGCGCCTCCGGTCCCGGGGTCGGGGTGGGAATGATGGAGCCGGGTTACCAGTTGCGGGTCATTCCTTTGCGTTACATCAGCGCCGCGGAAATGCAGAAAGTGCTGGAGCCCATCATGCCGCCCAAGGCCGTGCTGCGGATGGACGAGACCCGCAATCTGGTCATGGTGGCCGGTACGGCGGAAGAGTTGGGCGGCGTCATGGAAGCGGTGCAGATTTTCGACGTCGACTACATGCGGGGCATGTCCGTGGCCCTGTATCCGGTCAAGAACGCCGACGTGCCGACCATCGCCGACGAACTGACCAAGGTCCTCGGGCTCGGCGGCAAGGGCGCCATGGGCAACGTGCTGCGCATCCTGCCGATCGAACGCCTCAACGCCATCCTCGCCGTGGCTCCTGAGATGCATCTCCTGCACGAAGTGCAGGACTGGATCGAACGGCTCGACCGCTACAACACCACCCGTACCGGCAATGTCCACGTCTATCGCTGCCAGCACGTGGATGCGGGCGAGCTTGCCCACACGCTGGGCGGGATCTTCGGAGGCGGCGCGGGACGGCAGGGGCCTTCGCTGGCGCCAGGGCTGACCGGAATGGACGTCGGCAGTGGCATATCGAGCGCCTTCGGCTCGGCCTCTGCGACCGCAGGCGGTTTTGGGGGGTCTTCTGCCGGCTATGGCGGCTCGGGAGGATCCTTTGGCGGCTCGGGGAGTTCATTTGGAAGTTCCGGCAGCAGCGGTTCCAGCATGGGGAGCACGACGGGCAGCATGGGAACTTCCGGCAGCAGCGGCGGACTCGGCCGCTCCGGCAGCGGTGGTTTGGGCGGTTCTGGCGGCGGCCTGGGTACCAGTGGGGGCAGTTTCGGCGGCGCGCGGTCGGGTGCGGGCGGTCAGGGAGCAAGCATGACCCAACTCGGCAACAATGCGCGGGTCGTCGCCGATCCTGCCAACAATGCGTTGATCGTGATCGCCAAGCCCCAGGACTGGAAGGAGATCGAAGCGGTGATCAAGGCCTTGGATGTCTTGCCGCTCCAAGTGCTCATCGACGCCACCATCGTCGAGATCAGCCTGAAAAACGATCTCCAGTACGGATTGAAGTGGCTGATCAGCAGCGGTAGCAGCACGGAGGCACTGGGCAGCCCGCTTGCTGCCTTGGTAAAGGATTTCATCAACGGGGCCGCATCCGCGAGTGGGGGATTCAGCTATGCGCTGATCGCCAACGGCGGTAATGTCAAGGTTCTGCTTAACCTGTTGGCGCAGGAAAATCTGGTCAATGTGATTTCCTCACCTTCGCTCATGGTTCTGAACAATCAACAGGCGAAGATCAATGTCGGTGATCAGGTACCGGTGCTAACGGGTACGACGGCCAGCGCGACCATCGGTACCACCCAGTTCAATCAATTCCAGCAGCAGCAGTCGGGTGTCACCCTGCAAATCCGGCCGCGGGTCAATTCAGGCGGCCTCGTTTCGCTGGAGATATTCCAGGCCATATCTACTCCTTCTCCGGTCGAAGTCGGAAGCGGACAGAAAACCTTCCAATTCGCCAATCGGGAAATCCAGAGCGTCGTCGCCGTGCCCAACGGGCAGACGCTGGCCTTGGGGGGACTGATCTCCGATAAGCGCTCCGAGACCCAGACCGGTCTGCCATACCTGAACCAAATCCCGATGATAGGTTGGATGTTCGGGTCCACCGAGATAAAGCCCGAGCGCACCGAGTTGGTGGTGCTCATCACGCCGCGGGTCGTGGAAAAGAAAGGCGACATCAACTCGATCAGCAACGAATTCCGCCGCAAGCTGACCAACCTATACAGAGGCGAGCCGGACGCCCAGCCGGCGGCGGTGGAGCCTTCGACGCCGTGAACTGGAGACCCGCGGCGCGGCTCAGGCCCTCGCCACGGCCCATACGTCGATCCGCTCGACGCCCGCTGCCCGCAGCGTTCGCGCCAGTTCGCCCGCCGTTGCTCCCGTCGTGACCACGTCGTCGAAAATGGCGACGTGGCGGACGTTGACCGCCCTTTCCATCCGGAAGGCGCCGCGGATGTTTTTTCTCCGCTCTTCTGCGGACAGTTCGGCTTGCGGCCGGGTGGTGCGGTTTCGTGTCAGGGCGCGAAACTCCAGAGGGACCTGCAGGTTCCGGCTCAGGTGCCGGGCGATTTCCAGCGACTGGTTGAAGCCGCGCTCGCGGTAGCGGGAAGCGTGCAGCGGAACCGGAACGATGAGTTCGGGCATTTCCGCATGTAGCATGAAGTGGGCGGCGGCCAGTTCTCCCAGCGTGCGGGCGCAGGCATGGCGATGACCGAACTTGAGCCCGTGGATCAGATGCCGTATGGGCTCCTCGTAGCGGAACGCCGCGCGGCAGCTATCGAACGGCGGCGGATGCCGCAGGCAGCGTCCGCAAGGGCTGGGGGCGCCTTCGGGCAGGGCCTCGCCGCAACGCAGGCACGCGGTGCCGGTCCTGGGAAGCTGGCGCTCGCATGCCCCGCACAGATCCAGTCCCCTTTGCCCGTCGTTGCCGCACAACAGACAGGTGGGCGGATAGATCCAGTTCTGTATAATATTCAGCCAACCGTTTTCAATTTTCATGTTTGCGCGTCGACAGAGGCTGTCGGCGTGTCCATATCCTGAATTGCGATATCGGGTCGTGTGTGAGTTTGGTTAGGCTTGCCCTCATCCCCATCCCTTCTCCCAAAGGGAGAAGGGGCTGAATCACAATGCCGTTGAAATGAGCCGCAGAGGTTCGTCGCCACGGCAGGGAGGCCGGGGTCCAGGCGCCATGGACGGTAGTCGGGGCTCACGTCCCTGTGTTTTGGATGCCGGTTTCCTTGCCGGTATGACGGTTCTCCGATTCATAATTCAACAACATGGGGGCTGACTTCCCTCTCCCTCTGGGAGAGGGACAGGGGTGAGGGGGCTGCCCTTTGCACACGGCCGGTATCCGGGCCATCCACTGGAGATCGAGTGTAATGCATGCCGAAGTAGCGGTAATGACGAACCAGGAACGGGCGGAAGAGCCCGTGCTGCGCCACGACTGGACCCAGGGCGAGGCCGAGGCCTTGTTCGCGCTGCCGTTCAGCGAATTGCTGTTCCAGGCCCAGACCATCCATCGGCGCCATTTCGACCCGAACGAAGTCCAGGTCAGCAGCCTGCTGAGCATCAAGACCGGCGCCTGTTCGGAAGACTGTGCCTATTGCCCCCAGAGCGCGCATTACGAGACCGGCGTCAAGCGCGAATCGCTGATGTCGCTGGAAGATGTGCTGGAAGCCGCCCAGCGGGCCAAGGAAGAAGGCGCCACACGGTTCTGCATGGGCGCTGCCTGGCGCAGCCCCCGCGATGGCGACCTGGAGGCCATCGCGGCGATGGTCGAAGGCGTCAAGGCGCTGGGGATGGAAACCTGCGTCACTGCGGGGATGTTGAGCGATGAACAGGCCCGGCGGCTCAAGGAAGCGGGGCTGGATTACTACAACCATAACCTGGATACCTCGGAAAGCTATTACGGCGAGATCATCACCACCCGGACCTACCAGGACCGGCTGGATACGCTGCAACGGGTGCGCGATGCCGGCATGCACGTGTGCTGCGGCGGCATCGTCGGCATGGGCGAATCCGCCGCCGACCGCGCGGGCCTGCTGATCGGGCTCGCCAATCTGCCGCGCCACCCGGAAAGCGTGCCGATCAATCTGCTGGTGAGGGTGGAGGGCACGCCGCTGGCCGATACGGCGGCGCTCGATCCGTTCGATTTCGTGCGTACCGTCGCCGTGGCGCGGATCATGATGCCGGCATCCCGGGTACGGCTGTCAGCCGGCCGTTCGGACATGAGCGACGAGATGCAGGCCCTGTGTTTCCTGGCCGGAGCGAATTCGATCTTCTACGGCGACAGGCTGCTGACGACGGAGAATCCGCAGGCCCAGCGCGATCGGCGATTATTCGCGCGATTGGGGCTGCGCATGGCGGGCTTGGGCTGCTGAGTTCCATGACATTCGATCTGGCCTCGGCCTTGGCAGAGATCAAGGCGCGCGATGCCTACCGGTGGAGGCGTATCGTCGAAAGTCCCCAGGACACCCGGGTCGTCATCGACGGCCTCCCCCGGGTCAATTTCTGCAGCAACGATTATCTGGGGCTGGCGAACCACCCCGCGGTGAGAGAGGCCTTTCGGCGCGGCGTCGACCGCTGGGGTGTCGGTTCCGGAGCTTCCCACCTGGTCTGCGGCCACTCTGCGGCGCACCATGCGCTGGAAGAAGAACTGGCGGAATTCACCGGTCGTCCGCGGGCTTTGCTTTTCTCCACCGGCTACATGGCCAATCTCGGTGTCGTCTCCGCCCTGGCCGGGCGCGGCGATACGGTGTTCGAGGACCGGCTGAACCATGCTTCGTTGCTGGACGGCGGCCTCTTGTCCGGCGCCCGCTTCCGGCGCTACCGCCATGCCGATGCCCGCGCTCTCGAAGCCGCCCTGGCCGAGTCCCGCGCCGAGACCCGGCTGGTCGTCACCGACGGTGTGTTCAGCATGGACGGGGATCTGGCGCCTTTGCCGGAGCTGGCGCGCGTCGCCCGGGACGGGCGGGCGTGGCTGATGGTCGATGATGCGCACGGCCTGGGCGTCCTGGGCGCCGAAGGGCGCGGAACCCTGGAGCATTTCGGCCTGGGCGCGCCCGAGGTTCCGGTACTGGTCGGCACCCTGGGCAAGGCGCTGGGTACGTTCGGCGCCTTCGTAGCGGGTTCGGAGTCCCTGATCGACTATCTGATCCAGCGCGCCCGTACCTATGTCTACACCACCGCGCTGCCGCCGGCGGTCGCCGAGGCGACCCGGGTCAGTCTGCGTCTCGTGCGCGAGGAGCCCGAGCGGCGCGAGCGGCTGCGTTGCAACGTGCGGCGTTTCCGTGCCGGCGCCGCGAGTCTGGGGTTCGGACTGGGCGACCTGCCCGGTCCGATCCAGCCCCTCGTGATCGGCGCCAATGCCGACGCCCTCGAAGCCAGCCGTCGCTTGGGCGAGCGGGGCTTTCTGGTGAGCGCCATCCGTCCGCCGACGGTGCAGGCAGGCACCGCCCGGTTGCGGATCACTCTGTCCGCGGCGCACTCGAACGAGCAGATCGACGGCCTGCTCGAGGCACTGGCCGACGCCGTTCCTCAGGAGGCTTGAATGGGGCTGTTCATCGAGACTTCGGGGCGCGGGCCCGAGGTGGTCCTGATCCACGGCTGGGGCATGCACGGCGGCATCTGGTCCGGTTTCGTGCCGTGGCTGACCGACCGTTTCCGGGTCACGCGGATCGATCTGCCGGGACACGGCCACAGCCCGATGCTGGCGGACTGGTCGCTCGAAACCGTAGCGGGGGCCGTTCTGGAGGCCGTGCCCCGGCCGGCGCACTGGGTCGGCTGGTCGCTCGGCGCGATGGTGGCGCTGGAGGCCGCGCGCATGGCGCCGGGGGCCGTGGCCTCGCTCACCCTGCTGTGCGGCACGCCCCGCTTCGTCGCCGAGCCCGGCTGGCCGGGAATGGAAGCCGTCACGCTGATGCGCTTCGCCGACGGCTTTCTGTCCGACTACGAGGATGCCTGCCGGCGCTTTCTGGCTCTGCAGGCGTGGGGCATGCCGAACGAGCGGGAATTGCTGCGCGGCGTCCGCAGCCAGCTGTCCGGACGGCCGCCGCCGGAGCGGCCGGCGCTCCTGGCCGGTCTGGAGGTATTACGCCACGCCGATCTGCGCGGAGTGTTGCGTGAGCTTCCCCAACCGGTGCAGGCGCTGCTGGGCCGGCGTGACCGACTGGTGCCGGTCGAGCTGGGGGATGCGCTGGCCAGGCTGAAGACCGGCCTGGTCAGTCACCGCATCGACGATGCCCCCCATGTTCCATTCCTGACCCACGGAGAACGGACGGCCCGCCTGATCCATGAATTCATTGCCTCGTCCTGACATCGGGCCGTTTGCCGATACGCCCGAAAAGCGTTGGGTCGGCGTCTCGTTCGGTGCGGCGGCCGTCGGCTATGACGGCGTCGCGGCATTGCAGCGGGAGGTGGGCGAGTCGCTGCTGGCCGGCATCCGCCATCTCGGGCCGCCACCGGCCCGCATGCTCGATCTCGGTGCGGGCACCGGCCATTTCTCCGGCTTGCTGGTCGCCGCTTTTCCCACTGCCGAATGTCTGGCCTTGGACATCGCCGAAGGCATGCTCCGGTTCCTGCGCTCCCATCGGCCGGGCGCCGATGGCATGGGCCTCGTCGTGGGCGATGCCGAGGCCCTCCCACTCGCGGACGAGTCGGTCGACCTGATTTTTTCCAACATGGCTTTTCAATGGTGCGAACGGCTGGACCGTGCCATTTCCGAATGCTGCCGGGTGCTTCGTCCGGGCGGCAGGCTGGCGTTCAGCACCTTCGGCGAGGCCACATTGGGCGAGTTGCGGATGGCCTGGCGCGCCGTCGATGGGTACACCCACGTCAATGCCTTCGCGACGCGCCGCTCGGTGGAACAGGAGCTGCGGGCGCAGGGATTCACGAAAATCCGGCTCGACGCAAGGACTCTCCGGCGTGGCTATCCTTCGGTGCTGGCGCTGATGAAAGAGCTGAAGGCGCTGGGAGCGCGAAACCTGACCCGGAACCGGCCGCGCCATCTGCTGAGCCGGCACACGCTGGAACGGGTGAGCGAAGCGTACGGGCGTTTGCCGGGCATGGCGTCCGCCGTGACCGCCAGCTTTGAAGTATTGACCGCATTGGTCGAAAAATGAGGGTGCATCGTGGCACAAGGTTTTTTCATCACGGGAACGGGCACGGGGGTCGGCAAGACCCGAGTTTCCCTGGCGCTGATTCGCGAACTGCGCCGGCGGGGATTACGGGTCGCTGCGATGAAGCCGGTGGCGACCGGCGCGGTGCGGAGGAATGGCAGCCTGCGTCATGAGGACGCCGAACTACTGATGGCGGCGGCGGACGTCCAGGCGTCTTACGAAGATGTCAACGCTTTCGCCTACGAAATGCCGACCTCACCCCATATCGCTGCCAGTCTGGAGAGGCGGCCCATCGACATCGGCGCGATCGTCGCCCGCAGCGAGGCATTGGCGGGCGCGGCCGACTGGGTGATCGTGGAAGGCGTCGGTGGATGGGAAGTGCCTTTGAACGACCATGAGAGGGTATCCGACCTCGCAGAAGCCCTGCATTGGCCGGTAGTTCTGGTCGTGGATCTGCGCCTCGGCTGTCTGAACCACGCGCTGCTCAGCGCCGCGGCGATCGGCCGGTCCTGCGTACGCCCGGCCGGATGGATCGGCAATGTGATCGACCCCGAGTTCCCGTATCTGGACGAATATCTCCACACCCTGGACGAATCGCTGCCGGAGCCGCGTCTGGCCCTGCTACCCTGGTGCCCGGATGGCCATCCGGAATCTTCCGGCCTGGTCCTTTCGGCGGCATTCGAACAGTGGGTGGTATGAGGCGTCGAGGGCTGGTCAGGCGGCCGGTTCGGTGATACCGTCCGCCGTGCTGGAATTCCCCAGCGCACCAGAACGATGTTGAGGAGTCGCAAGATGCGTAAACCGATTGAAAGCCTGATCCTGGTCTGGGTCGCGGTTGCAGGACTCGCCGGCCCGGTCTGCGCGGAGGAGCCGAGTGCAAGCCCGAATCCCCACGCCTCCGGCGGAATGGGCGGCATGGGGCCCGGCATGATGGGGGGCGGTGGCATGATGAGCGAGGAGCAGATGGATCAGCGCATCAAGATGATGCAGGATCACATGCTGCAGATGCACGAGATCATGGACAAGATCCAGGCGGCGACCGACCCTGCGGAAAAGGAGAAGCTCAAGCAGCAGCAGCGCGACATGATCAAGCAGCACATGAAGTCGCACCATCAGATGATGATGCAGATGCAGCATCAAGGCGGAATGAGTCACGGCGGAAGCGCGGGGGCTGCGGCCAAGCCCTGATCCTCCATGGAACTGGGCTTCATCGGCGCCACCGGGACCGTCACCGGTTCCAGATATCTGGTGACCGAGGGGCAGTGCCGCATCCTGGTGGATTGCGGGTTGTTCCAGGGGTTCAAGCAGCTCCGGCTGCGCAACCGTGAACCTTTCCCGGTGGCGCCGGACAGTCTCGCCGCACTGGTCCTGACTCATGCGCATGTCGACCACAGCGGCTATATACCGCTGCTGGCGCGCAACGGTTTCGCCGGACGCATCCATTGCACGCCGGCGACCTTCGACCTGTGCCGGATACTGTTGCCCGACAGCGGCCACCTGCAGGAGGAGGAAGCCGAGTATGCCAACCGGCGCGGTTTCTCGCGCCACCATCCGGCCTTGCCGCTGTACACGCGGGAAGATGCCGAGCGCTGCCTCGATCTGTTCGAGCCGGTCGATTACGGCCGCGAGGTGCGTCTGGGCGGCGAATTCCGGTTCCGCTTCCAGCCGGCGGGACATATCCTCGGGGCGGCTTCGGTGGTGCTCCGGGGCCTGCGTTCCTCCCTCGCCTTCTCGGGCGACCTGGGGCGGCCGAATGATCCGACCATGCGTAGCCCGGCGTCCTGCCCGGCGGCCGATTTCCTCGTGGTCGAATCCACCTATGGCAATCGCCGTCACGCCGCGGAAGACCCGGTGGAAACTTTCGGCGACTATATTGGACGGACCTTTCGCCGCGGCGGCGTCGTGCTGATCCCGGCCTTCGCCGTCGGCCGCGCCCAGAGCGTGCTGTATTGCATTCACCGTCTGAAGGCTGCCGGGAGGATGCCGGACGTTCCCGTTTATCTCGACAGCCCCATGGCTGTCGACGCTACCGAGCTGTTCCGCCGTTACCGCTCTGAGCACCGGCTTTCGTCCGCGGAGGCCGAGGCGGTGTGCCGGACCGCGCGCTACGTCAATACCGCCGAGGAATCCAAGGGGCTGAGCGCCCGGCGGACGCCGATGGTCCTGATATCGGCGAGCGGCATGGCGACCGGCGGACGCGTGTTGCACCACCTCAAGGCCTTCGCTCCGGATCACCGCAATACCGTGCTGTTCACGGGCTTCCAGGCGCCGGGGACGCGAGGCGCGGCGATCCTGGGCGGCGCCGAAGCGGTCAAGATCCATGGCGAATACGTGCCGGTCCGTGCCGAGGTGGGGCTGGTCGAAAACCTGTCGGCCCATGCCGATTACAGTGAGATTCTCGACTGGCTGCGGCAATGTCCCAAGCCGCCGCTCAAGACGTTCGTCACCCATGGCGAGCCCGAGGCTGCGGACTCGCTCCGTTTCCGGATCGAGCATGAACTGGGGTGGGATTGCCGGGTACCCGAATACCGGGAAACGGTCGGTTTGGGATGACGGATTCAGGCCGGGTTCGCACTCGGGATGAAACGGCACTCGACTTCCAGATCGCGTCCGATCCGTTCCATCAGGGCCTGAATGCCGAACCGCTCGGTGGCATTGTGACCGCCTGCATACATGTGTATCCCCGCTTCCTGCGCCTCGTGCCAGTCGTGTTCGCTCATTTCCCCGGTGATATAAGCGTCCAGGCCCGCCTTGGCCGCCTCGGCCCAGCCGCCGTTGGCGCCGCCGGTGATGATCCCGATCGTGCAAACCGGAGCCGTCGCATCCGGCGTGGCCAGCAGCACCGGATGTTCGAGGACCTCCGCCAGCCGCTCGCGCAGCGCCGAAGCCTGCAACGGCACCCGCAGCGTACCCTGGACACCGGTCGGGCAACCCTGATGGTCCCCGAATGGCGCCTGTTCGCCCAGGCCGATCCTGTGTCCCAGCACCGCGGCATTGCCGAGTTCCGGGTGGGCGTCGAGTGGCAAGTGGTAGGCGAACAGATTGATGGCATTGCGGACCAGCGGAAACACCCGCCCCGCGAACGGTCCGACCAGCGGTCGTGCACCGTGGAATCTCCAGAACAGGCCGTGATGCACGATCAGAGCGTCGGCCCGCCAGTCGACGGCCGCAGCGACGGAATGGGCGGTCGCGGACACCGCGAAGGCGATCCGCCGGATTTCCTCGCGTCCCTCGATCTGCAGGCCATTCGGGCCATAATCGGCGAACGCGCCGGGACTCAGCAGCGCAGCGAGGAATCGTTCGAGAGTGGAGCGGGTGATTGCCATGGAACGCGTTGCAAGGAGTGTTGGAAACTCGGATTATCCCCCAAGTCGCAGTGGCTCTATCATCTTCAATCTCCAGGACCTTGAGACCAGCCCATGACCTTCCCCCTTTTCGCCGATCAGCCGACGCGGTTTCTGGATCGCTCCCTCGAGGATTTGATGGCCGAGCGATTGGCCTGCGATCCCGGCGCTGCCGCGCTGTCGCTGTTCCTGCGCGCGGCGGCGGAAGTGCCGGCCTACCGGGCTTTTCTGGCGGCGCACGGGATTCGTCCGGACGCGGTGCGGACCCTCGCCGACTTCGCGCTCCTGCCTCTGACCGACAAGCCCTCCTACATGCATGCCTATCCTCTGCCCGAGCGGTGCTGGGGCGGGCGCCTGGCGGCCTGCGACAGGGTCGCGGTGTCTTCCGGTTCGACCGGCAAGCCGACCTTCTGGCCGAGGGCATTGCACCACGAACTCGACGTTGCATTGCGGTTCGAGCAGGTGTTCCGGGATGCCTTCCAGACCCACGCCCGCAGCACCCTGGCGGTAGTCTGTTTCGCCCTGGGAAACTGGGTCGGCGGCATTTACACCACCTCCTGCCTGTGGCATCTCGCCCGCAAGGGGTATCCGGTCACGGTGGCGACGCCCGGTAACCGCCCCGATGAAATTTTCCGGGTGATCGGTGAGCTGGCGCCGCATTTCGAGCAGACGGTGCTGCTGGGTTATCCGCCGTTCGTGAAAGACGTGATCGATAGCGGAGCGGCCGCGGGGATTTCCTGGGAACGCCATGCGGTGAAGCTGGTGTTCGCTGGCGAGGTGTTCAGCGAGGAATGGCGCTCCCTCGTCTGCGCCCGGATCGGGTCCGACTCGCCCTGCTACGACACCGCATCGCTCTACGGCACCGCCGATGGGGGCGTCCTGGGCAACGAAACGCCTTTGAGCATCGCCATACGCCGTTTTTTCGCGGCCCACCCCGAGGCCGCCCGCGAGCTGTTCGGCGAGTCCAGGCTGCCGACGCTGGTGCAGTACGATCCCCTGAGCCGCTATTTCGAACTGCACGACGGTACGCTGGTGGTGACCGGCGACAACGGCGTGCCCCTGATCCGCTACCACATCGCCGACCGGGGCGGGCTGGTCGGCTATGCCGAGATGCGGGACTTCCTGCGCGACTGGGACGCGCGCGATCTCTCCGAATACGGATTCGATCCGGCCTGGGGCGAGCGGCCTTTGCCTTTCCTCTACCTGTTCGGGCGGGCCGACTTCACCGTCTCGTATTACGGGGCCAACATCTATCCGGAGAACGTGACGGTGGGCCTGGAACGGCCTGGCATCGTCGACTGGGTCAGCGGCAAGTTCGTGCTGGAGACGCCGGAAGATGCGGCGGGGGACCGCGAGCTCCTGCTGACGGTGGAACTGTTGCCCGGTGTGGAAGCCGACGAGGCCAAGGCGGCGAGAATCGCCGAGTCGGTGCGGACGGAGCTCTTGCGCCTGAACAGCGAGTTCGCCCATTACACGCCGGAGGCTCGGCAGACTCCCCGTGTAGTGCTGCGTCCTTTCGCCGATCCGGAGTACTTTCCGGCCGGCGTGAAGCACCGCTATACGCGGCGTTAAGCCGCATACTCGACGTCTTTCGAGTACATTTCGTAGGCGGCGCCATATTCCATCACCCGCGCGACCTCGCGGATGAAGTCCTCACCGTAGCCGGCCCTACGCAGCAGATGGAATCCGATTTCCATGCCGGAGCTGATTCCGCCGCCGGTGACGATGCGGCCGGCGTCGACGACGCGCGCCCGGCTGATGCGGCAGTTTGGGGCGATCTCCGCCAGGCGGTCGATCGGCGTCTTGCCGTGGCCCGATTGCTCCACCCGGTCGGGTTCCTTGCGGTTGGTGGCGGCTTTGCCGTCGAGCAGGCCCATCCGGCCGTAGATCCAGGAGCCGGTGCAGACCGAGACCAGCAGGGTGGATTCCGGCAGGGCGCGGATGAAGTCGTGCAGCCTGCCGTTGTTGATCTCCTGGCGGGTGCCGAATCCCCCGGGAATCAGGAAGGCGTCCATCGCCGGACGGTCGTTGAATGCGTAGTTCGGCAGCACGGTGAAGCCTGCCTGGGCCTGAACCGGCCGCAGCGATTCGGCCACGAAGAAGGCGTCCAGCTCGGGGTCGAAACGGCGAGCGACCGAGAACACGCCGTAGGGCGCGGCGAAGTCGACGATTTCGAGATCCTTGCAGACATAGATTCCCAGGCGGAATCCGGGTTTGACGGCCATGGCGGTTCTCCGGAGGATGGGCGGTGACGGGAATGATACAGACCTGTCTCCATCATTGACGAGACAGACCCGTCTGTCAAGATGGATGCCATGAGAACCGAAAACCCTGGCACGGCGCGCGAACGCATTCTGGAAACCGCCCTGCGGCTGTTTTATCAGCAAGGCATACGCGCCACCGGCGTGGACAAGATCATTGCCGAATCGGGCGTGGCCAAGATGTCGTTCTACCGGAATTTTCCGTCGAAGAAGGATCTCGTGCTTGCGTTCCTGGACCGGCGCCATGCGTTCTGGATGGACTGGTTCAAGGCGCGTATCGAAGCGCAGAGCGAGCGGGAAGGGCGGTTCCGGTTGGGCTTTATCGCCGGGTTCCTGAGGGAATGGTTCGAGTCGCCCGACTTCCGCGGCTGCGCCTTCATCAATACCGCCACGGAGACCGCGGATCTTTCGGCGGAGGAACGCCGGCGGGTGCTGGACCACAAGCAGGACCTGATCGACTACCTCGCCGATCGGCTCGATGCGGCCGGGAGGGGCGAATCCAGGCGAGTGGCCGCGCTGGCGTTACTGATCATCGACGGTGCCATCGTGCGTGCCCAAATGACGGGCGATCCGCGGATCGCCGACGACGCACAGAGCCTCCTGGACATGCTGGACCGGGAGGTCGCCTCCGGGTGGAGACCCGCAGCGCCGGCGGGCGCCGGTCAATAGTGCCGGAGCCGCTGTTCGCGGTAGCGGTCGATGCCGTCCGATGTGGGGTTGACTTCGATGGGCAACTCGGCTGCCTTCGGTAGGCAGTGCCGGACCGACAGGGCATTGAGACTCTCGGGTACCGGCAGAGGCCGAGCGGCGGGATCGGCTTGGTCCAGGCGGCATCCGTAAGTCGTCAGCCGGTAATGCGCCACGAAAATCCCGATGAATCCCATGGTCAGCCAGAAGTCGGGCACACCCAGATGGTGGGCTATTACGCCGATTCCGCCGAGCATCCCATTGATGCCCACCAGCAGCCACGAGGTTTGCCCGGGCGTCAGGTTTTTCCGCAGGAGGATGTGGTGGAGATGCTCGCGGTCGGCCACGAAGGGGTTGCCGCCCCGCAGTCCCCGCTGAAGCATCAGTCTGACCGTGTCGATGACAGGCAGCGCCAGCACCCATGCCACCGCGATGGGTGAGAGGATGCGGTTCGGCCCTCCCTCCACCATCTGGATGGCGACCCAGGACAACGCGAAGCCGAGCAGCATGCTGCCGGAATCACCGAGGAAAGCCGAGGCCTTCTTGCGCAAGGGGTGGCGCACGTTGTAGGCGGCGAAGCCGAGAATGGCCGCCAGCAGAACCCATTCCTTGGGATTTATCGGTTGCCCTGCCAGCCAGGTCGCGACGATGAACCATGACATGGCCGTGATGGCGCAGCCCGAGGCCAAGCCGTCAATGCCATCGGACATGTTGAAGGCGTTGATGAATCCCACCGTGCACAAGACCGTGAAGGGGATGGCGAACAGACCGAGCCGCAGCGATCCTGTGCCGACGATGTCACCGAGATCATGGATCATCTTTCCTCCCCACACCACCATGATCAGGGCGGCACAGATTTCGGCCACGAGCCGGAATCGCGCGGACAGCCCGTAAAGGTCGTCGATCAGGCCGACCACCAGGACGAGTCCCATCCCCAGCAGCAAAATGGGGGAAACGATTCCGGTGCCGCAGCTCGAGGCGAAGACGAAACCGCCGTAGATGGCCAGCCCGCCGGTGAGCGGGACCAGTCCCTCGTGCGTCTTCCGCCCCCCCGGCCGGTCTATCAGGCCGACGCGTTCGGCGGGTTTGCTCAGCAGGTGGATGAGAAGGGCGGTGAATGCGAGTCCGCCGCCCGAGACCAGGACCGGACTCGCATTGCCGAAGTAGCCAAGGATATCGTCGATCAGTGCCATGGATCTGATGATTTGCCCGAAAAGTGAAGAACGCGCAGCTCTCCGCAACCGCGCGGAATCCAAGCCAGATCAAATATAGTCGATGGTTCTCGAGGGAGGGAGGGCAGGACCTACGGAAATAGAGTATCCACCAGAAGATCCGGCAAATCGGCGATGGAGTCGATGATCCGGTCGGGCTGCATGGAGCCGGTTTCCAGTTGGAAAGGCCGGAACTTGCCGGTTCTGACCAGGATGCCGTAAAGCCCCGCGGATTGACCGCCGCCGATGTCCGCTTCGATGTCGTCTCCGACGATGGCGGTGCGCTCGGGCGGCAGCCCCATGTCCCGGAGGGCGACGGCGAAAAAATCCGCCGATGGTTTGCCCATGACCAATGCCCGCACGCCGGCGCAGTATTCGAGCGCGGCCACCAGTCCGCCGATGTCCATGCGCAGGCCCCGTCCGGTTTGCCAGAAACGGTTCTTGTGCACGGCGATCAACTGCGCTCCCCGCATGATGGCGTTGAACATCCGGTCGAGGCAGTCATGGGTCCAGACGGCGCCGGTATCGCCGAGCACCAGGGCGTCGGCATCCTCCATCGATGCCTGGGGGACCCCGGCGAAATCGGCCCTCACGTCGTCCTCCAGCAGCAGGTGGGCCCGCATGCCCGTGGTTTGCAGATGGCGCAGCACGGCTTGTGGGGCGCTGAGGATTTCGCTTCGTTCCACGGGAAAACCCAGCGCTATGATCTTTCGCTCCAGCGCGGCCAGGGACAGTGTGCTGGTGTTGGTGACGAAACGGCAGCTCACACCGCTGGCCTTGATCTTCGCGACGGCCTCCACGGCGCCGGGGATGGGTTGCGAGTCCACATAAAGCACGCCGTCCAAGTCGAACAGTACGCCATGAATGTTCCGATCGTTCTCGTCCATGCTTCTCCTTATTGGGCAACTGGCAGGAAGATCCGGCCCGGAATGTTCCGTGATGGCGGCTTTACAGACAAGAGCCCGAGGCGGGGGGAGTCCAGCGGTCGGCTGGAATCCCCAAGCGCCGAGGGTGGATTTCCCCCATCAAGGTGGAGAAATTCTAACGGTCCTCATGTAAGTCAATGTTTTTGCGCGTGGTTGAGCTGGCACGAACCGTGTTTTCCCTTATCCGGAACCACCGCTCGTCCTTCGCCGATGCCATGAACTCGACCGATCCCTCCCGCAACGAAGCAGCCACGATCCATCTGCTGGCTTATGCCAGTCCCAGAACCCAAGCGCTCGACTCGGTCCGTCAGGCGCACTCGGTGATCGCCAGTCTCGGCCGCAAGGCCGGCAACTGGATCGAACTCGATTTTTCCGGGGTGGAGAGCGTGAGCGCGGCGTTCACCGACGAACTGTTCGGCTTCGTCGAGCGGGAGGTGCCGGACATCTGGCTGGTGCCGACGCATTACAACGAGAGCGTCAGGCCTCTCCTCAACCGCCATCTCAGCTTGCTGCAGCAACGGCGGGACCAGGCCTGGTGCCTGGCTTCGACAGCCACGGAATTCGGAAGCTGTGCCGCTTTTGCCGGCCACTCTCAAACGCGGCGTTGAAGCTGTGGTTCTCTACCGCGAGATCAGGGACAGGAGGCCGCGGACCAGAACCGCCGGCGTCGGCGGGCAGCCGGGGATCACGGCGTCCACCGCGAGCACGTTGCCCACCGCGCCGCAACTCGCGTAGTTCACGCCGAATTCGCCGCCGTCGGCGGCGCAGCTTCCGACCGCGACGACCCATTTGGGCTCCGGCGTCGCCTCCCAGGTTGCCTGCAGCGCCGCCTGCATGTGGCGGGAAACCGGTCCTGTCACCATCAGCACGTCGGCATGTCGGGGTGAGGCGACGAAATGGACGCCGTAGCGCTCGATGTCGTAGAAGGGATTTCCCAGCGCGGCGATCTCCAGCTCGCAGGCGTTGCAGGAACCGGCGTCGACTTGCCGGATCGCGAGGCTCCCGGCGAAGCGCCCGTCGATCACGGCCTTGAGTTCCGCACCCAGGCGGTCCAGCTCGGGGTCGGTCAGCGGCTTGAAGGTTTCGGTCACGATGCCTACACGGGCAATCTTGCTCAATAGCTTGTTCATGGTGGCGGCTCCTAGAGGTCGTGGCCGGAATACGAGCCGTTGACCGACTTGTTGCACAGAGGGAAGTCCGGCACGATGTTGCCAAGGATGAGTTTTTCCAGGGCAGGCCAGTTGAAGACGCTGGGGTCGCGGGGGAAGAAGCGGACGATGCTGCCGGCGCCGTCGAAGCGCACATAGGTGGCGATTTCGCCGCGCCACCCCTCCACCAGGCCCAGTCCCTCGGCATTTGCCGGAGGGGTGCGCCAGTCGGCCCGCAGCGGTCCCGGTTCGATCCGCCGCAGGCATTGGTCGAGGATGTCCAGCGAAGCGAACAGCTCTTCGTAACGGACATACAGGCGGGCAGCGACATCGCCGTCGCCGCGGGTGACGGCCTTGACCCCCAGCCGGTCGTACGGTGCGTGCGGCGCCCGCTCCCTCACGTCGCGGCCGATGCCGCAGGCCCGGGCCACGTAGCCCAGACAGCCCAGTTCCCGGGCGACGCGTTCCGGCAGCACGCCCGCTCCGACCACGCGGTCCTGAAAGATCGTGCTTTCATCCAATATCGGCTTCAGTTCTTCCAGCTCGCTTCGCAAGGCAGCCATGGCGGCCGGCATCGCGCTGGTGGCTTCCGCCGGCAGGTCCACGGCGACACCGCCCGGCACGATCCGGTCCATCAGCAGGCGATGGCCGAACCAGCGCAGGTTGTCGCGGAGCCAGAGTTCGCGCAGGCGGCTGAACTGGGAGTGACCGAAGGCGAAGGCCGTGTCGTTGCAGATCGCGCCGATGTCGTTGAGATGATTGGCGACCCGCTCCCGTTCGAGGAAGATCGCCCGCAGCCACAGGGCCCGCTCCGGCGGCGCGACGCCGGCGGCGTGTTCCATGGCCTGGCACGCGGCCCAGGCGTGACCCACCGTCGTGTCGCCGGATACCCGCCCCGCCAGTCGCGCCAGTCCTTCGGGATCACGGCCCACGGCCAGTTTCTCGATACCCTTGTGCACGTACCCGAGGCGTTCTTCCAGGTTCAGCACCGTTTCTCCCAGCGCCAGGAATCTGAAATGCCCCGGTTCGATGATGCCGGCATGGACGGGGCCGACCGGGATTTCGTTCACCTCGGGGCCATGGGCGGAGGCGAACCCATAGCTCCGGTCCGGCGCCGTGACGGCCGGTGGCTGGCCGGCCAGGGGAAAATCCGGTCGCAGCGGGAACTCGCGTTCACCCCAGGCCTGATGGCGCACCCAGCGCCGGTCGTCGGGATGGCCGATGAATTTCAGCCCCAGCAGGTCCCGCGTATGACGTTCGGGACGGGCCGCGCCGGGGAAGTGCGGCGTGTGCGAGGGCAGGCCGGTCCGGCCCGGCGGGAGCACCGTTCTGAGCAGCAGGTAGTCGCCGGATTTTTCGAGGAGGGCATTGACGACCCAGCTTTCGCCGCGGGCCTCGCCCCAGCCTGCCGCCCAGCGGCAGCCTTGGGCCGCGGCGGCTTCGGCGGCATCCCCCCAGTCCTCGGGGATGACCGGACACAGCAGGGCGGGCCCTACGGCGCCTGCCTGGGCCTTCTCGTTGCCGAACTCCGGGGTTCCCAGGCTCTGCAAGCTTGCCGTCAGCCGATCGATGACCATGAATCCGTCCTCCTTGACGGCGGTTCGGGTGGCGGTCATAGCGGCGCGCTCCCGGCTATGAGCCGCGTGGCCTGGCTGAACCAGTCGGCCAGCACGCCCGGAATCGCGAGCCCCAGCCAGAGGACGATGCCGAGATGGGCCATCACCGGCCAGAGGTTGGCCTGCACCGGCGCCTGTCCTGCCGGTCGGGGGCCATAGGCCATGGGGTGCAGATGGCGGAACAGCCCGGCGAAGGCGATGGCGATCCCCAGCAGCAGGAGCGGCGTCAGCCAGGGAAATTCCTGCATGGTGGCGGTGAGCACCAGGAATTCGCTGGTGAAGACGCCGAACGGCGGCATCCCCGCGATCGCCACCACCCCCAGCACCAACCCCCAGCCGACCATCGGCTGGGTCCGCAGCAGGCCGCGGATGTGCTCGATCCGCTGGGTGCGGGTGATCTGGGCGGCATGGCCGACGGTGACGAATATCGCCGACTTGGTGAGCGAGTGCACCGTCATGTGCATCAGCGCCGCGAAGGTGGCCAGCGGGCCACCCAGGCCGAAGGCGAAGGTCATGATGCCCATGTGTTCGATCGAGGAATAGCTGAACAGCCGCTTCACGTCGCGCTGGCGGTGCAGGAACAGCGCCGCGACCAGGAACGACAGCAGGCCGAAGCCCATCATCAGCCGGCCGGCGAGCGGACTTTGCAGCGAGCCGTCCACCAGCATCTTGGAGCGCACCACCGCATACAGCGCGTCGTTCAGCAGCAGGCCGGAGAGGATGGCCGACATCGGCGTCGGGCCTTCGGAATGGGCGTCCGGTAGCCAGTTGTGCAGAGGCACCAGCCCGATCTTGGTGCCGTATCCGACCAGCAGGAACACGAAGGCGATGCTCATGACCGTGGGATTGAGTTCGGCGGCATGGGCGTAGAGCACCGACCATTGCAGTCCGTGCTCGCCCATCCCTTCCACCTGGCCCGCGGCGAAGTAGAGCAGCACGGTGCCGAACAGCGCCTGGGCGATGCCGACGCCGCACAGGATGAAGTATTTCCAGGCCGCTTCGATCGATTCCGGGGAGCGGTACAGGCTGACCAGCAGCACCGTGGCCAGGGTCGCGCCTTCCATCGCCACCCACATCAGCCCCAGGTTGTTGGTGGTCAGCACCAGGTACATGGTCAGCATGAAGCCCTGGTACATGGCATGGTAGAGCCGCATGCGCGCGGCGTTCACCCGCCCGTGTTCACGCTCGTTGGCCATGTAGGGCGCCGAGAACATCGCCGTCGTCGTTCCGACGAAGGCGGTCAGCACGACCAGGTAGACGTTGAAGGCATCGACGCGGAACTGCAGGTCAGCCAGCTCGATGGTGCCCTGGCGCAACACCTCGACCGCCAGCACCAGCGAAGTCAGGAAGACCAGGCCGCACAAGCGGGTGTTGAGCCGCCCGGCCTCGGGCGCATCGCCGCGCCAGGCCTGATAGAGCATCCCGGCGAAGGGGATGCCCAGAATCCAGTAGACTGCGCTCACGGTTCCACCTCGCTCAGACGGTTCAGCCGGTCCACGTCCAGCGAGTCGATGCTGGAACGGATATGGAAGAAGAACACGCCGAAGATGACGGCGGCGACCAGCACGTCGAAAGCGATGCCGAGTTCGACCACCATCGGCATGCCCTGGGTCGAGGCCACGGCGGCGAAGAACAGGCCGTTTTCGATCGCCATGAAGCCGATCACGTGGGTGACGACCTGGCGGCGGGTGATCATCAGCAGCATTCCCAGCAGCACCACCGCCAAACTCACCGCCATGGCGTTGCGGGTCGCCAGCGTGGAGAGGTGCTCGATCGGCTCCACCACGTAGTAGCTGAACATCACCAGCGCGGCCGCGGTCATCATGACGTAGCCGTACAGGTAGAGCGGCTCGGCGTCGCGGTGCATGGCCAGCCGGACGATCAGCCGGTGCAGCATCGCCGGTATCAGGATGACTTTCAGCGCCACGATGATGAGAGCGGAAATGTAGAGGTGCGGATAGGGCAGGGTGTAGGCGGCAAGCGCGGTGGTGGCGGCCAGCAGGGCGCCCTGGGCCGCGAACAGATGGATCATGCCGGACAGGCGCTTCTGGCCCAGCATCAGGAACGAAGAGAAGACCACCAGGGCGGCGATGAACAGGATCGCCTGTTCGTAGATCGAGTAAGCCGGAGCGGGCATGACGCCTAGACCTCCAGGATGATGTGGCTCAGCATGCCGAGCAGGCTGAGCAGGTAGGCGAACCCCAGGAACTCCTGGACCCGGAACAGCCGCATCTTCGCCACCGAGGTTTCGGCCAGGGCGAGGACGATCGCCAGCACCCCGAGCTTGGCCGCGATGGCCGCGGCCCCGATGCCCAGCGCCTCGGGCGTGAATTCGCGGGCCAGTCCCCAGGGCAGGAAGATGTTGGCGATGAGCACGCCGTACAGCATCAGCCGGATCTGGCCGGCCCATTCGATCAGCGCCAGATGGCGGCCGCTGTATTCGAGGATCATGGCTTCATGGATCATGGTCAACTCGAGATGGGTCGCCGGGTTGTCGATGGGGATGCGCCCCGTTTCCGCCACCGCCACCAGCAGCAGCCCCCCCAGCGCGAACAGGAAGGAAGGCCGCAGCGCCAGGCCGGTGTCCAGCAGATAATCGATGGCGACGGAAATATTGGTGGTGGAGGCGGTCAGGGCCAGGGTGAAGATGGCCATGAGCATGGCCGGTTCCGCCAGCGAGGCGATGGTCATCTCCCGCGACGAGCCCATGCCGCCGAAGGCGGTGCCGACGTCCATCCCGGCCAGGGCCAGGAAGAAACGGCCCAGGGCGAAGAAGCCCACCAGCACGATCATGTCGGCGATGGCCGCCGTCGGCAGGTCTACGGCGAAGAACGGCACGATGGCGCCGGACAGGGCCGCTGCGCAGAACACGACGTAGGGCGTGACCGGAAACAGCCACGATGCGGTGTCGGCGACCACCGGGCGCTTGCCGAACAGCTTCCGCAGGTCGCGGTAGGGCTGCCACGGTGGGGGCGGGCGGCGGTTCTGCAGCAGGCACTTGACCCATTTGAGCCAGCCCGAAAACAGCGGCGCCAGCAGCGTGAACAGCACGGCCTGGATCAGGGCGAGCAACCAGTCCATCAGCTTACGACTCCCAGGAGAACGATCAGCGTCATGAAGGAATACGCGATGTAGATCCGCACCTGCCCGGTCTGGATCCGCGCCGTCTGGCGGGCCAAATCCTCGACCACACGGGTCAGCGGCAGGTACAGCCAGCGCCAGGAGCGGTCCCCGATCTCCAGCCGGTAGCTCAGGGCGGTGACCTGCAAGGGATTGGCGGCCGCCGTCTCCGGGGTCGAGGTTTCGACGGTCTCCCACACCGGCGCGAAGATGCGTCTGACCGGCTGGGCGAAGGCGGCGGCGGTGTACTGCATGCGGGGGCTCAGTCCCCCGAAGCCGCAATCCCAGGCCGGCGCGCGCCGGACGTCGGCCGCCGGCCCGCGACGCTCGAGCCGGCGCAGGAGCCACCAGGCCAGCGCCATCGCCAGCAGCACCAGCGGGGCCGAGTACGAAGCCGTGCTGACGCCGCCCGGCGTCAGCCACAGCCAGCCTCGGGCCGAAGCGCTGGTCAGGGTTTCCCCGAGCAGTTGGCGGGTGATGGGGCGCATGGCGTCGAGCACCCAGGTCGGAAGCACCCCGAGCAGCAGGCACAGGCCGGCCAGCATGGCCGGCGCCCACAGCATGCCGGAATGCGACACCTCGTGGGCATGGGCCGAGCGCCGCTCGCGCGGCTGGCCCAGGAAGGCCACGCCGTAGAGCTTGACGAAGCAGGCCGCGGCCACGGCGGCGGTGAACGCCAGGATCGCCGCCGCCACCGAGACCATGCTGCGCAGGATACCGTTGTCGATGACCGACGCCGCCTGCAGCGCTGCCTGAAAGGTCAGCCACTCCGAGACGAAGCCGTTCAGCGGCGGCAGGCCGGCGATCGCGACCGAGCCCACCAGGAACAGTCCGGCGGTGACCGGCATGCGCTTGATCAAACCCCCCATGTGTTCCAGATCGTGCCGATGGGTCTGGTGGACCACCGAGCCCGCCGCCAGGAACAGCAGGTTCTTGAACAATGAGTGGTTGAGCACGTGATACAGGGCGGCGACCAGGCCGATCAGCCCGAGCTGCACGTGTCCCTTGCCGATGAAGACCATGCAAAGGCCCAACCCCATGAACACGATCCCCATGTTCTCGATCGAAGAGTAGGCCAGGAGGCGCTTCAGGTCGCTCTGCACCACCGCGTACAGAATGCCGAGCGCCGCCGAGCCGGTTCCGAGGCCCAGCACGATCGCGCCCCAATACCACTGCACGTCGCCCAGCAGGTCGAACGCGAAACGCAGCAGTCCGTAGACCGCGATCTTCAGCATCACCCCGCTCATCAGGCCGGAAACGTGGGCCGGCGCGGCGGGGTGGGCTTCCGGCAGCCAGGCGTGAAGCGGCACCAGACCCGCCTTCATCCCGAACCCGGCCAGGGCCAGCAGGAAGGCGGCGGTTCCCCAGGCCGGCGTGACGTGTGCGTCCCGCCAGGCGTCGAAGGCGAAGCTGTGTGAAGCCGCGGCCAGGATGCCGAACGCGAGGATGATGGCGATGGCGCCTACCTCGCCCATCAGCAGGTAGAGGAAAGCCGCCCGCCGGTGCGAGGCATGCTCGTGCTGGTAACCCACCAGGAAATAGCTCGATACCGTCATCGCCTCCCATGCGATCACGAAGAGATAGGCATCGTCCGCGATCAGGACCCCCTCCATGCCGGCCACGAACGAGCCGGTGAAGAGACCGAGCGCCCCGAACGAGTACTGGCCGGCGAACTGGCGGGTGTAGCCCGGACCGTAGACGCCCGCGGCGATGACGCCCAGGCCGAGCACCACGAGGAAGAAGGCCGACAAGGTATCGAGCCGCACATGCCAATGCAGCCAGGGCAGACCGAAAGGCAGTTGGCCGGAAACCGCCGCATCGGCATGGAGCTGCAGGAGGCCCGCCCCCAGGGCCGACACGCCGGACGCCGTCAGCAGAGCGAACACCATGCGCCGCCAGGCGTGCGGCAAGCGCCGATGATGGCCGACCGCCGGCTTCGGGCGCAGGGGAACGGGGATGCGGACCAGCTTGGCGACCTGCAGCGCCGGTCCCGTCCAGGCGGCGCGGTGCTCCCCCAGCAGCGCCAGCAGACCCGAAGATAGCGCGGCCGCCACGGAGGCATAGGCCAGAAGTAATGTCATGGAGGAACCTGGGGAAAGGCGAGAGGGATACGCAGGACAAGCAAATTTAGTGCCAATAAGCCGTTTGCCTGAAACGATGGACGATTTTCCACCCCTGCCGGCCCGGCCGGGGTTGTTATGAACCATTGGTTGCGGGGCATTTGAACGGAAAAACCGTTCGAAGCGGCCGCATTGCGTCGCTGGCGCGAAGCCGGCACACTGTGCGCGGCCTTCGAATGGGGAACGACAGCCATGGGACAAGCACGAGCCGTAGCCGCACCGACACCCTATGAGCGTCTGATGGCGCTGCCCGACAATCTGGTCGGCGAGATCGTGGATGGCGAGCTTTACGCCCAGCCTCGGCCTGCCGGACCGCACGCCTTAGTGGAGCGCAGCCTTAACATCGAACTGGGCGGACCTTTTGACAAAGGCCGGGGCGGCCCTGGCGGCTGGTGGATTTTGCCGGAACCGGAACTGCACTTCGTCCGCGACGTCGAAGTCGTCGTGCCCGATCTTGCCGGCTGGCGCCGCGAGCGCATGCCCGCGGTGCCTGAGGACCACCGTTTCGAAGTGGTGCCGGACTGGGTCTGCGAAATCCTCTCGCCCAATACGGCCAAAAAGGACCGAGCCATCAAGCTGCCGCTGTACGCCCGCCGCGGCGTGGCCCATGCCTGGCTGGTCGATCCGCAGGCGCGCATCCTCGAGGGATTCGAGCTGCGCGACGGTTCCTGGCTGTTGCTCGGCATCTTCAAGGACGACGATCCGGTCTGTCTGACGCCTTTCGATGCCGTGACTTTTTCACTGGCGGATCTGTGGACATGAAACCGAAATGGCTCGACACGAGGCAAAGCCGGTCTGTGAAGGACCGGCGGATGAACACGACGCGGCGGATGGCGCCGATGAGCGGCGCAGCCCAATGTTGTGTTCCGGTGGTCGCGTCTGTGTTCTTCCTCCTTGCGGGGTGTGCGGGGAGGGAAGAGAAGGTCGAAAGCGTCGAAGAACTGCTTTCCGCCTCCGGGTTCACGACCTTCTACGCCCAGAATCCGCAGCAGCAGGCCAACCTGGAAAAGATCCCGCAGCGCCAGCTGGTCGCGCACCGGACCGGCAAGGCCGTGACCTACCTCTATGCCGACGACGAGCTTTGCGACTGTGTCTACGTCGGAGACCAGCAGGCCGAAGACCGCCTGAAGCAGCTCGCCGCCCGGAAAGTCCAGGCGGACAAGCGGCTCATGGCGTCCGAACTCAAGCTCGACATGACGGAAAATCCGCAAATGTGGATGATGGGGAGTGGCTTCGGCTACTGAAACCCGCGCGCCGTTTCCTGCGGGCGGGGTCCGGGCCCGCGCCCCGGAACCGGGACCGACGAAGATCGTAATCTTTGCGTGCGCTTGCGTCGGACGATGGACGACCGAAGCCGCTCGAATTTGACGTAACCCGTTTGGCTGCTAAGCTGCGTTCAACGCCTGAACAGACCTTGCGCCGAACCGATGACCCCTCGTGAACAGGCCCAATTGCGGATTCTCAAGAACCTGGAGGATTCCCCGGGCATCAGCCAACGGGTGCTTGCCGAGCGGCTCGGCATCAGCCTGGGAAAAACCAACTATCTCCTCAAGGCACTGCTGGAAAAAGGCTTCATCAAGGCCGGCAACTTCCGCCGCAGCGGCAGCAAGCTGGGTTATCTCTACTTGCTGACCCCGCAAGGCATCGAACAGAAGCTCAGCCTCACCCGTGCCTACCTGGCGCGCAAGGAGGCGGAATACGAAGCGCTGCGCGCCGAGATCGCCGCGCTGCACGTCGAGCTGTCGACGGCTGCGGATTCGAACGCACCCGGCGAAAAGTCCATTCAAAACCCCGTGACCAAACCATGACCCGAAAAATCGCTCTCATCACCGGCGTCACCGGCCAGGACGGCGCCTACCTGTCCGAATTCCTCCTCGGCAAGGGCTACGAAGTCCATGGCATCAAGCGCCGGACCTCGCTCTTCAACACCGATCGCATCGACCACCTCTACCAGGACCCGCACGTGAAGGACCGCCGCTTCATCCTGCACCACGGCGACCTGACCGATTCCACCAGTCTGGTCCGCATCATCCAAAAGGTGCAGCCGGACGAAATCTACAACCTGGCGGCCCAGTCCCACGTCGCGGTCAGCTTCGAGGAGCCGGAATACACCGCGAATGCGGACGGCATCGGCGCCCTGCGCATCCTGGAAGCCATCCGTATCCTCGGAATGGAAAAGAAAGCCCGCTACTATCAGGCGTCCACCTCGGAACTCTACGGCCTGGTGCAGGAAGTTCCGCAGAAGGAAACCACGCCGTTCTACCCGCGCAGCCCGTATGCCGTCGCCAAGCTCTACGCCTACTGGATCACGGTCAATTACCGCGAGGCTTACGGCATCTACGCCTGCAACGGCATCCTGTTCAACCACGAAAGTCCGGTGCGGGGCGAAACCTTCGTCACCCGCAAGATCACCCGCGCCATCGCCCGCATCGCGCTCGGCCTTCAGGAGTGCCTCTACCTCGGCAATCTGTCGGCCTTGCGCGACTGGGGCCACGCCCGCGACTACGTCGAGATGCAGTGGCTGATGCTCCAGCAAGACCAGCCCGACGACTTCGTGATTGCGACCGGGGTCCAGTACAGCGTCCGCCAGTTCGTCGACTTCGCCGCGGAAGAACTGGGAATTTCGCTGGCCTGGGAAGGGGAGGGCGAACGCGAAACCGGCAGAGTCGTGGCCGTATCCAACAAGGACGTCAAGGTGAAAGCCGGAGACGTCATCGTCCGGGTCGATCCGCGCTATTTCCGTCCGACCGAGGTCGAGACTCTGCTCGGGGATGCCAGCAAGGCGCGCGAGAAACTCGGCTGGAGCCCCCAGACCAGCCTGCGGGAACTGGTCAAGGAAATGGTGCAGAGCGATTACGCGGCCGCGAAGCGCGATGCCCTCGTCAAGATGGCCGGCTTCACCGCCTACGATTACAACGAGTAGACGGCGATGGAAGCCAGTCCCCGCATCTTCGTCGCCGGCCACCGCGGCATGGTCGGCAGCGCCATCGTCAGGCTGCTGCGGCGGCGCGGCCACACCAACATCCTGACTCGTACCCGCTCCGAGCTGGACCTCACCGACCAGGCCGCCGTCCGCGCGTTTTTCCAGGCCGAGAAGCCCGACCAGGTCTACGTCGCCGCCGCCAAGGTGGGCGGCATCCATGCCAACAATACCTATCCCGCCGAGTTCATCTACCAGAACCTGATGATCGAGGCCAACCTCATTCACGAAGCCTGGCGCGCCGGCGTGCAAAGGCTGCTGTTTCTGGGCTCCAGCTGCATCTATCCCAAGTTCGCGCCGCAACCGATGGGTGAGGACGCGCTGCTCACCGGCATGCTGGAGCCTACCAACGAGCCCTACGCCATCGCCAAGATCGCCGGCATCAAGCTCTGCGAGTCCTACAACCGCCAGTACGGCACCGACTACCGCAGTGCCATGCCGACCAACCTTTACGGCCCCGGCGACAACTACCACCCGGAAAACAGCCACGTGATCCCCGCGCTCCTGCGGCGTTTCCATGAAGCCAAGGCGAGCAGGGCGCCCAACGTCGTGATCTGGGGCAGCGGGCGCCCACGGCGCGAATTCCTCCACGTGGACGACCTGGCCGAAGCCTGCCTGCACATCATGGATCTCGACAAGGCGGCCTATGATGGTTGCACGGAACCCATGCAGAGCCATCTCAACGTCGGCACCGGGGAGGACATCACCATCCGGGAGCTGGCCGAGCTCATCGGGGAAATCACCGGCTTTGCGGGAGAAATCGTATTCGACACCGCCAAGCCCGACGGCACGCCGCGCAAGCTGCTGAACGTTCAACGGCTGGCCGACTGCGGATGGCGGGCCAGGATTCCCTTGCGGGAAGGCCTCGAACGAACCTACAAGGCATTCCTGGAAGAGACCGGCGAGTTCGCGGGGTGAAAGGGCTCTTAATTTCTCCGGCAACCCCCAAAAATTTTTCGAAAGGACCCTTGCCGCCCCGCTTCGGCCGGCTATGCTTGGTGTTCAAGTGTTGAACGTGCAGTGAGGCGTCATGCTTTCGACCATTCCCGCCAGCGGACTTCCGGCTCGGCCAGCGGCTCGAAGATACTCATCCTCGGCCTCACACCTTCAAGGAAAACTGCCCGGACCTGCGCAACAGCCGCGTCGTCGACATCATCGACGAACTGCGGAGCTACGGCGCCGAGGTGGAAGTCCACGATCCCTGGATCGACCGGGAAGAGGCCATGCATGAATATGGCATCGACGTCCTCGAAAGCCCCCCCGTCGGACGGTACGACGCCATCGTCCTGGCGGTCGCCCATGACCAGTTCCGCCGGCAGGGCGCCTTCGCCATCCGCGCCCATGGCCGTCCCGGCGCCGTGCTGTACGACGTCAAGTACCTGTTTCCGGCCCATCAAGTCGATGGACGGTTGTGAAGACCGACACCCTGTTTCATGAACTCTTTCGTCAATGGCCGGCG
Organism: Methylococcus sp. S1M; assembly: GCF_051295855.1. NCBI lineage: Bacteria > Pseudomonadati > Pseudomonadota > Gammaproteobacteria > Methylococcales > Methylococcaceae > Methylococcus > Methylococcus sp. S1M. Next base: position 717,408 of record NZ_JBPDXO010000001.1, on the reverse strand, counting down.
GTGGCCCTTGATCTGGCTGGCCTCGACCCTGGCCGGGCGGCTCACTACCGCTTCCGGTCCGAAGAGCTCAAACAGGCCGCTTTCCGGATCGATGGCGTGCTGTCGCCGATCGAAGACGGCGACGACCCCCATGTTTTCATCGAAGTCCAGTTTCAGCCCGACGACACGCTGTATCGGCGCCTGTTCGCCGAAATCTTCCTCTACCTGCAACGGCTGGCGCATCCCCGCGAATGGCGCGCTCTGGTCCTGTATCCCAGCGCCGGCATCGAGCGCATTCCCCGCGGTTACGCCAACCTGCTGAGTTTGCCGGAAGTGCGGCGGGTAGACCTCGGTGTCCTCAGCGGGCAAGATAGCGAAACCCCGGGTTGGGATTTGTTGCGGTTGATCGTCGACGATACTGACGTCGCACTGGCCCGTGCCGCCGGAATGATCCAGCGGCCAGTCCAGGACCTGGAACTGCTCAATTTCATCGAAACCATACTGATCTACAAACTACCGCGCAGCAGCCGCGAGGAGATACAAGCTATGCTGGGCATTACCGACATCGATCTCAGGCAAACCCGCTTTTACCAGGAGGTTCTCGCCGAAGGACGCCAGGAGGGACGTCGGGAAGGGCGTCAGGAAGGGCGTCAGGAAGGGCGTCAGGAAGGGCGTCAGGAAGGCCGTCAGGAAGGGCGCCGAATGGGGGAGGCTCTGGTATTGCGCCGGTTGCTCATCCGTCGCTTTGGGCCTTTGCCGGAGTGGGCCGAACTACGCATCCAGCAGGCGCCGCCCGAACGGCTGGAGGCCTGGGCCGAACGCCTGCTGGACGCGGAAAGCCTTTCCGCGGTATTCGAGACCTGAAAAGCAGGCTCTCATTGGTGAACAGGCCCCACCCATTGCCGAACCGGAACCTGCTGCACGACCATGCATGACGGATCGTACAGGCACGTCTTCGCCCGCGCCCTCATCGTGGAAGACCTGCCACGCGGCTTCGTGCGTGAAGACGGGGTGTCCCGGGTCGACTACGGCGGCCTGGAGAAGGGGGGCGGCGGTCATGTCACCGACGACCTGCGCGAACGGGAAGACGACGCCATCTGGCGGGTGACGCCCGAGGACGACGGGCCGCATGTCTACCTGCTCATCGAGTTCCAAGGCCGCCGTGCCCTCTGGATGGTGCGGCGCAGCCTGGTGTATGCGGGCCGGCTGTATCAAGACCTGGTGAAAAGGGGCCGGATCGTGGAGCCGAACAAATCACCCCCCGATCTTTCCCATCGGGATATACGATGGCGAAAGCCACTGGCGGGCCGCCTGCGAAGTGGCCGAGTCGATCGAGCCGGCGGGGCTGGGTGCCTGGCGCTCCAGTCAACGGTACTTCCTGACGGACGAAGGGCGGATGAGCGAACCCGGCATGGCAGGAGCGGACGACACGCTGAACGACCTCATCCGGCTGGAACCCGGTCCCGAAGCCATGCGGCACATCTTGGCCGGGCGCCAGTCATGAACTCCTACGACCGCGATGCCCGCGCCGTTCCGGTGTCTGGCCGCGCGCTACCCGGCCTTTCCGGCTTGATCCGGATTGGGAGCCCCGGATGCCCCGGCGTTGCATCCGGGTTACCCGCCACTCGCTGAAAAATTATGTCAGTGCGCCACACGATATTTCAGTTCACCAGACGGCCGTTCGTTCGCAATGTCCTCGCGGTTGCCGGCGGTACGGCGGCTGCTCAGGGCATTACGATGGCCTTTTCGCCCATCGTCACCCGTCTTTATGGCCCCGAGGCATACGGCATCCAGGGCGTGTTCATGTCCGTCGCGGGTATACTCGGGACCGTCGCGGCCATGAACTACCCGGTTGCCATCGTCCTGCCTAAAAGCGATGCCGAGGCGTCCGGACTGGCCCGGCTGTCGATCTATATCGGCATCGGCATGTGCATCCTGGCAGCCGTCCTTTTGTTTCTCTATGGGTCCGAACTGCTTGACTTGCTGAACGCCGGCAAGATTGCTGCGTTCATCTACCTCATCCCGGTGTTCATGATGGTCTCCGTCGTCAACCGGGTGGCCAGCCAGTGGCTGATAAGGAAGAAAGCCTTCGCGTTGACAGCCAGAATCGCAATCTGGCAGGCGCTTTTGATCAATTCGGCGAAAGCGGGATTGGGATTCGCCTACCCGGCAGCGATAGCGCTGATTGTCATGAACATCTTGAATGGCCTGCTGGGAACGGCCATGGCGCTGTTTGGCTGGCGCATGTCACGCGCAATCCAGCCGGTTGCGGCAAAGGTTTCGGATCCCCCCTCGAACGCATGGACGCTTGCCAAGAGCCATCGTGACTTCCCGCTGTATCGTACCCCGCAAGAATTGCTGAATACCTTCTCGCAAAGCCTGCCGGTCATGATGCTCGCCACTTGTTTCGGTCCATCCGAGGTCGGCTTCTTTTCTATCGCTTCCGGCGTGTTGGCTTTGCCTGCTGGCCTTATCGGCACATCGGTCATGCAGGTCTTTTACCCGCGCATCAACGAGGCAATACATCGCGGGGAAGATGCAAAAGGGTTGATCGTCAAGGCGACCCTGGGTCTGGCGCTCAGCGGCGCGCTGCCTTTCCTTGTCGTGATCGCCGCGGGCCCGATGCTGTTTGGATTGATTTTTGGAGAGGAATGGGAAACCGCCGGCGTCTATGCACAATGGCTGTCGCTCTGGCTTTTCTTCCAATACATCAACAAGCCGGCCGTATCGGCCATTCCGGCGTTGGGGCTTCAACGCGGCCTGCTCATCTACGAGTTGTTCAGTACGGGCACCAAGGTGCTCGCGCTTTATCTCGGCTATGTCGTTTTCAAAAGCGATGTAGCGGCAATCGCCCTGTTTTCGGGGTTCGGCGTTGTCGCCTATGCGTGGCTGATCCTGTGGGTCATCGTTCACAGCGGCAAGCCGCTGCTCAAATCAATAGCGGATACGGTCTGATATGCGTTTTGAAAAACAAGTCGATAAATCCATCTATGAGTTTCATCGTTATATGTCGAAGGAGCGATGGTCAAGCCTCTGGCATCAGCTCGATGAAGTCCAACGGCTCGATCCGGAAAAGGTGCTCGAGATTGGCCCGGGGCCCGGACTATTCAAGCACATGGCGACGGCACTGGGAATAGCGGTCGAAACCCTGGATTTTGATCCGGAACTGAAGCCCGATCATGTGGCTTCCGCAACCGACATGCCTTTCGAAGATGCGACCTATGACGTGGTTTGCGCTTTCCAGATGCTGGAGCACCTGCCGTATGAGCATTCATTGAAAGCGTTTTCTGAGATGGTGCGCGTCAGTAAACGCCATGTGGTCATCAGCCTGCCCGATGCCAGAGGGGTATGGCGGTACCAGATCCATGTGCCCAAATTCGGTACGCACCCATTTCTTGTGCCGCGCCCGCAGCTCCGTTCGCCGGAACATACGTTCGATGGGCACCATTATTGGGAAATAAACAAGCGTGGTTATCCGCTGTCACGCATCGTCGGTGATTTGACTGCTCATGCGGTGCTGGAAAAAACCTACCGAGTTCACGAGATGCCCTATCATCGTTTTTTTATATTCACGAAACCGTAGACGGAATATATGCAAGAATTCGATAGAAAAACCTTGGCGTCATGCTTTGGCAGATATGTCCGAAAGTCCGCGCGGATTCTCGATGTAGGATGCGGGATTGGTGAAAACATGTTGCTGCTGAAGGGCATGGGATATCAGAATATCGTTGGGGTCGATATCTCTCCCGAGATGGTGAAAAAGGCGACGGCCGCGGGTTGCGAGTGTTATCTCGATACCGAGATGGGCGAAACGGGTTTTGATGTCATCTTGTTTTCTCATGTGATAGAACATCTGGGTTACCCAGGCATCGTGAGCTTCCTCGAAGGCTATTTTTCTCGCGCAAGCGAAGAGGCGATAATGGTCGTATTGACGCCAACGTTATATGATGGATTTTTTGCCGACATCGACCATATAAAGCCATATTATCCAGAAGGATTGCTTCTGTTGTTCTCTGATCGCAATGCTTCTAGACAGTATCATTCCAGGTTCAGGCTCGAACTGGTCGATATTCGATTCCGCCGCGATTCGCTGATTCCTTATAACATGCGTTCGAGATATATAAGGACACTGCCAAACAGGTTTTTGTTTTTCTTCATTTCGCGGTTTTTCTTGATATTGAAGGCAATCACTTTCAACATGCTGTCAAGAACCACTGGCTATATTGCTGTATTCAGGTTGAAAACCAACAAACAAACCTGTTCGGTTTGAAGAACAACGTAAGATTCCACATGAAACCGGTGATTGTAGTAGCGGCATTCAGGAGGGAAAAAGCCCTTGCTCGTTTGTTGAACTCTATTCAGTCGGCATCATATTCGTTCCCCGTCAAATTGATAATCTCACTGGACGGCGGAGCGAGTCCTGAAGTAGTCAGGACCGCAACGGAGTTTGACTTCCGGCACGGTACTGTAGAAGTGGTTCGGCGAACCGAAAACATTGGTTTACGTCGCCATATCATATGGTGTGGAGATAAAGCCGAGGAATATGGATCTGCGATTGTTTTGGAAGATGATCTGTACGTTGATCCATACTTTTATGATTATGCCGTCAATGCCTTGCAATTTTATCGGAATGAAACAATGGTTGCCGGAATCGCGCTTTATGCGCAGAAGTTCAATGAATGTGCTGGTTTGCCATTTGAGCCGATATATAACGGATCGAGCGGATATTTTATGCAGGTTGCTTGTTCGTGGGGCCAAGCATGGACAGGTGACCAGTGGGCGAGATTCAAAGACTGGTATTTGAATGCCGATGAGAATTCTGTCAATAATGTCGGCGCGCTTCCGCAATACGTTAAAGAGTGGCCTGAATCGTCGTGGAAGAAATATTTCTTCGCTTATATTGTTGAGCATAATAAATACATATACTATCCATATATCACATATTCGACCAACTGCTCCGATCCGGGTGGGTCGCATGTGAAGGACGGGAGCGATGTCTATCAAGTTCCATTAGGCATGGCGTGTCGTCCATTGGAGGAATTCAAGTTTTTCCCATTCGATGGTGGCTTGGCATACTATGATTCGTATATGGAGCCGATCAATGACGAAATTTTTCGTGGTTTGGGCTTGGATCGCAGAGATTTGGAAGTCGATTTGTATGGGACAAAGCCATTGGAGCTTTTGAAGAAGAAGAAATATGCTCTAACTTCTAGAGATTGCAAAAGGTACATCAGAGTTTTTGGTGCTCAGTTTAGGCCGATGGAAAAGAATTTATTGTTCGATCTCGATGAACACGATGTATCTCGGATCGGCGACGGAAAGTATATATATTTAACAAGGTCCGATGATGTTGTCGGTGCAGGAAATCCATACTTCAAGCTGGCAAGGTACTATTCATATATTCCCTTTGCGTCAAGAAGATTCGCAAAGGGGTGTTTCTTGTTGATGGCAAGGGAGGTCTCGGCAAAGATAAGTAGAGCTATCATCTTTTTTATCAGGCGCTTGAAAGTTTATGTTTGTGGTTAGTTTTACATATTTGCCAGTATCAATTTCATCGCTGAAGCCTGAAAGGCGGCTGTACATTGCTGGATGGTTTGCTTCTATTTTGTTGCCAAACCACGATATCATCAACTATGCGTTGAACGGAACCCCGCTCGTGATTTGGAAACAGCTGCTCGCACTGGTTCTATTGGTATTATCCATTCCTGTCATTAGCGTCAAACGGTCTATCATCAATGGGCGGACAGGACATATTCGCGCTATAGTCAAGGCGCTAATGATTATGGTTGCCGTGCTGGCCGTTACCTCGATGATTGAGGGTATATCTATTATTAGAGTTGGGTATGCTGTAATTGGATACATCGGATTTGTTGGTGCTTTTGGTTTTGCGGTTTCGGTAATTTCTCTGGGTAAGACATTGTCCGTTCTTCGGCTTTACACTATTCTGGGCGTAGTGTCGTCGGTAGGGTTGATTATCGATTATTTGACCGGATGGCTCGATTTTCTTCCCCGTACCGGTGAATGGGGGATGGATGAACAAATCGAGCGTCAAATATTACGTAGGGCGAGCTTTCTTTTTGGCGCTTCGAATACAATCGCACCGTTTATGCTTTTTGCAGTCCTTGCCGCCGCGTTGCTGCTCATGTCGAGTGCAAATAAGAAAGATACAGTCTATTCTTCCATGTTATTCATTTTGGCCCCCATTGGATTGTTTTTTTCCGGGAGCCGATCTGCGCTATTGCTCGAGATCACCTTTTTTGTCGGGTTGGTATTCATTCTTTCCGTTGGCTATATAAGGAGGAAAAAAGGATTTTTTGGGGTGATGGGCGTGATGATCTTTGTTTTTTCATTTGTTTTTGTTAGATATATAGATGACATTGAGCAGTCGGCAATGTTGCTTGACAGATACAGCAACGCTTTTGATGAAGCAGACAGAGGAAACGACCATAGATATGAGCGATGGCGAGAGGGTGCGGAGCTGTTTATGGATTTTGACATCTACTCTATCATTGGCAACGGTCTTGGTAGCTCCAGTGGCGCGTTCGCCGACGACATGAAGTATAATACTCATTACGAGAGCAGCTTATTTCAGGCGTTTTCTGAGGGTGGATACTTTGGGTTGATGTTGAGATATCTTCCATTTTTTTGTGCGCTAATCGTGATGATAAGGCACAAGTGCGGTAACGACAGGTTTGTCTATCAAGCTAAGATAATGTTGTTGCTGTGGTTGATCGTGTATTTTGCGTCGGTTTTTTCTGCGCCTATAGCAGGTGCTTATTTCACCCAATTTGTCTATTTTATGGTGGTTGCATTTGTATTGAATCTCGACAGATTCTGTCTTATTAACTCGCGCGAGACGTTATTGGTGCGGGCATAAGGGTGTTTGATGCTTCGAAACTATTTTGCGGCAATGCTGTTCTTTGTAACCCCCCCAACCCGTTGTTTTAGAGTAAAGGCTTTTTTATTGAGATGCGTAGGCATTAACGTCGGGGAAAGGACTAGCCTTACTGGACATATAAGGTTTTATGGGCGGGGTGATGTGACCATCGGAAACTCCTGTTGGCTTGGCATCGGCTGCAGGTTTTATATCCCGGTCGGGTCGTCCGTTGTGATTGGCGACCGCTGCGACATCGCTCCGGAGGTGAAGTTTGTATGCGGCAGCCATCGAATTGGCACGGCCGAGCGGCGCGCAGGGGAAGGTTTTGCCGATGATATCGTCGTAGGGGCGGGGTCATGGATCGGGGTGGGAAGCACCCTGCTCGCCGGCGTGCGAATAGGCGAAGGCTCCGTGGTGGCCGCTGGCGCCGTGGTCACGCCAGGACGATACCCAGCCAATGCACTTTTGGCCGGGGTACCCGCCAAGGTTGTCAAAATCTACGACCCATGAAGACCGAACCCCGCGTGTTCTATTTTTGCGCGATCAATTCGCCCGGGTACGAGAAAAAGCTGAAGCAGCGTCTCCATGTCGGCGCTGCCAGCAACAAGGTGCTTTCGGTCGTATCGGCCCTTCGCAGCGTGGGATGTCGAGCCTATGCCGTTTCCTTGCCGGTGTTGGGCCGAGCGTCAAATAGCCGGGCGGTTCAAGGCGATGTCATCCGCGAGCGGGGCGCTCCCGTCGTTTACCTCAGCGTCGCCGCCGACCCGGTGTTGCGTCGGTTGCTCGGCGCGATCGGTTTTGCCGGATTTTGCCGGAGATTCATCAAGAAAACCGACCGGGTGCTGATTTATAACTTCATGCCGGAATATCTGCCTGCGCTGCTGCTATTAAGGCTGAAAGGAAATTCCGCCGTACTGGATCTGGAAGATGGGCCTTTGAACAAATGCTCAAGCTGGCGCGAGATTGGCAATCTCATGACTTATAAGCTGGTTCGTTTTTTGTGCCGCCGAGGGGGGGTGACGGTATCGTTACAGGTTGCGCAGAACCATGGATTGCAACCCGCTTGCGTCGTTTATGGCGCGGTCAGGCAGATGAATATCCCAATGTCCAGGCCATCGCCCGATGAAGGTTCGTTTCGAATTCTCTATGGCGGCTCGCTTTGCGAGGATACCGGCTTGAACCTATTCTGCGATGCGGTCAGGCTGATTCGCGAGCGCATGGATTACCGCGACGGGGCGCTGGTATTCGTCGTCACCGGTTTCGGTGGCGAGGGGCTGATCGAACGGCTGCGCGCGCAAATCGACGATGAGCGCGTCTCCGTGGAAAGAAAGACCAATCTATCCATGGAGCAGTATCAACAGGAGCTGGCGTCCTGCGATGCCGCATTGTGTCTCAAGCTGCCCGGTTCCGGGATGGGTGATACCACTTTTCCGTCCAAGGTGGTGGAAATCACTGCCGCCGGTCGGCTTTTGATTTCGACCAGAGCCAGCGACATTCCGCTGTTGTTCGATGACCGGAATGCTCTGTTGCTCGATGAGGCCACGCCGGAGGCGCTTTGCTCGGCCATCTTGTGGGCGCTGGACCATCCCGAAGAGTGCGCCATACGGGCGAGACGAGGCCGGGAGCGCGCCATGGAGTTGTTTTCCGAGGTTGCGGTGGGGCAAAGGATTCAGGATTTTATTTTTCGATGATGGACATTTCCTTGAATTCCGATATTCCCTTGCGGCGGATCATCTTCTGGGAGCCCTGTGTTTCCCCGCATAAATCCGATTTCATGCAGGCGGTTTCCCGCACCCTGCCCGACGTCGAAATCATCTGTTGCGCGGATTCCGATGTCCCGCCGGATCGGAAGGCCATGGGCTGGTCGGCGCCCGACGGCAACGGCATCGAGACTCTCATCGCCCCCGGTGCCGGACAGATCGAGCGGCTCGTCCAGGGACGGCATCCCGGCACTTTTCATGTGTTTTCGGGAACCCGGCATTTATCGACGCTGATCCGCGGGTTGCAAGCCGTCAAGGCCTGCGGTGCGCGCTTCGCCATCCTGTCGGAGCCGCGCGTGCGGGAAGGCTGGGCCGGGGGGCTGCGTTACCTGCAGTCCCGGCTGACCGAGGGATGGTTACGCTCGCACTGCGAGCTGGTTTTGGCGATCGGCAGGAATGGCCCGCCCTGGTATCTGTCGGTCGGCTATCCGTCCGAGAAGGTGTTCCCGTTTGCCTATTTCGTGGCGCCGCCTCGCCTTTCCCGGTCATCGTCCGGGGAGACGGGCGGGCAGGGACGGCCAGCCGTCCGGGTGGGTTATGTCGGCCGGCTGGTGGCGATGAAAGGGGTTTTCGACCTGGTACAGGCCGTGGCCAGGCTGAAACGGCCGGCGCACCTGACCCTCGTTGGCGGAGGGCTGGATGAGGCGGCGCTGAGAAAGACTTGCCTGGAGCACGGCGTCGATGCAGATTTCCGCGGCGTGCTGCCCATTGAATCCATCGGTGAGGTGATGGCGCAACTGGACGTGCTGGTGTTGGCCTCCACATCATCCGATGACGGTTGGGGGGTGGTGGTGAGCGAGGCATTGATGGGCGGCACGGCGGTGGTCGCCACGAGCTGCGTGGGTGCATCGCTGATGCTGGACGAGCCGTCATTCGGCCGTTTGGCGCCGCCGCGCGATCCTGGGGCGATCGCCCAAGCCATCGTCGCACTGGCGGAAGAGGGGGCATTCACGCCCTCGTCACGTCTGCAGCGCCGGCGGCTGGCGCTGGCGCGATTGAGCGCGGAAGCGGGTGCGCGCTACTTCGTGGATTTGCTCCATCACCGGCTGGCGGGCGGGGCGCCCCCGGTGCCTTTTTTCCAGTATCCACCGGCGGATGAGATCATCGAGCCATGTCGTAGGGTGGGCGGGTTGCCCACCCCAATCCAAGGTTGATCCCATGAGCGGAACGTTAGCGGTCATTCATACGATCGCCCGTCTGTGGCGCAACAGCGGCGTGACCGACGCCGTGGTTCATGCCGCGAACGGCTGCGCTCGCGCGGGGCACAGGACGGCGGTCATCACCTGGTCGGATGCCGAGTCCATCGCCCCCGGTGCCTTCGCGCCCGGCGTCGAGCTATGGGCGCTGCGACGGCCCCGCAGCGTCATCCAGCGGTATGTACGCTTCCGGCGGACCTTGCGCGACCGGGTGCTTGGCTTGAGGCAGGGCGGACATCGGGTCGTCATTCACGATCATGGCCTGTGGCTGGAATCGGACATTGCCGCGGCGCGGGCGGCCCATCAGGCGGGCCTGCCTTTGGTCGTCAGCCCGCACGGCATGCTGGAGCCCTGGGCGCTGAGCCATCGGGCCGGCAAAAAGCGGCTGGCGTGGCGCCTGTATCAGGAAAGGCTCTTGCGCACGGCCCGGCTGATCCACGTCACCGCGGCGGCGGAGCAGGCATCGGTGGCCGCGGTGTTGCCGGGAACGCCCACCCGCGTCGTTCCGCTGGGCGTGGCGCCCAGCGCAGCGGTTTCCTCATGCGATGGCAAGACCGCCCTGTTTTTGTCCCGCATCCACCCGAAAAAAGGGCTCGATCTTTTGTTGGCAGCCTGGGCCAGGGCGATGCCCGCGGATTGGCGCTTGCGCATCGCCGGTCCGGACGAAGGCGGCCACGCGCAGGTGGTGGCCGGACAAATCCGGGCCTTGGGCCTGGAAGACCGGGTCGAACTGTCGGGGCCGTTGTATGGGGAGGATAAGGCGCGGGCCCTGGCGGAAAGCGCGCTGTTCGTGCTGCCGTCGCGTTCGGAGAACTTCGGGCTGGTGGTGGCCGAGGCGTTGATGGCGGGGGTGCCGGTGATCACCACCCGCGCCACGCCCTGGCTGGATCTGCCGATGCGGGGCTGCGGCTGGACGGTGGCTCCCGACGTGGAAGCGCTGGCGGATGGCCTGCGGGAGGCGAGCCGACTCTCCGCCGAACGCCGCCGGGCCATGGGGCGAGCCGGGCGCGCCTGGATGTTGGCGGATTTCACGTGGGATGCCTACGGCCAGCGCCTAGCGAGGTTGTATGAAGAGTTGGCGGCGGATGCCGCCGATTTGATCCGATGAATGTCGCGCGCGATGAGAAACAGGCTCAAACAGTTTTGTCTGCGGCTCGGCGAGGCTCATCCCGCAATGGGATTTTACCTGCGCCGTTTTTACAAGGGGTATTTCTTCAACAGGATCAAGAAGAAAATAAAGGGCCGGCAGAACGTCATCCGCTACAAGCATGCGGTCCTGTCTTCGGTGTGGTTTGACGTGGCCGGTGATTCCAATCAGATAGACATCGGGGACGGTTGCATCCTGGACGGCGTGGGCTTCCTCATCCGAGGAAACCATCATCGTATCGCCATCGGTGAGAACTGCACCTTCGATAAAGGCACGGTGTTGTGGTTCGAGGATCATCACGGGGCTTTGACCGTCGGGGCCGGCAGCACCTTTGGCGCGGTGCATATCGCCGTGACCGAACCCTGTTCCAGAATCGAGATCGGCAACGACTGCATGTTCGCCTATGACATCGACGTCAGGACCGGCGATTCGCATTCCATCGTGGACAGGGAGAGCGGGGAAAGACTCAATTTTGCCAGGAATATTTCCATCGGAAATCACGTCTGGGTGGGCGCCCACTCGATCATCCTCAAGGGCGTCAAAGTGCAGGATCATTCCGTCGTCGCCACCGGGTCGGTGGTCACCCGCGCCTTCGACGAGGCAAACGTCGTCATCGCCGGAAACCCGGCGGCCGTCGTCAAGAAGAACATCAGTTGGCTAAGGCAGCGTATCGAGGCGACGGCGATTTCAGCGAAGGTAGACTGAATGGGCATCTTGAACACCCTGTCTTTTCTTTTGAACCACCCGCTCAGCCAGGGCCGGAAATTACCGGCACTGGCGCGGTTCGTACGCTGGCAGCTCGGCAGCCGGCTGCTCCCGGGCGAGGTGGTGTGCCCCTTCGTCAACGACGCCTGCCTGGTCGTCCGGCCCGGCATGACCGGCGCCACCGGCAACCTTTATGTCGGCTTGCACGAATTCGAGGACATGGCCTTCCTCCTGCACTACTTGCGCCCGGAGGACCTGTTCGTGGACGTGGGCGCCAATGTCGGCTCCTACACCGTGCTGGCGGGGGCAGGCATCGGCGCCGCCTGCCTCAGCATCGAGCCGCTGCCGCAGGCCTTCGCCGCCCTGCGCCGCAACATCGCCATCAACGAGATGGGCGGCCGGGTGCAGGCGCTCAATCTGGGATTGGCCAGTCAAGCGGGCGTGTTGCGCTTCACCAGCCGCCTGGACACGGTGAATCACGTATTGAGCAAGGAGGAAGATCACGCAGACGCGGTCGAGGTTCCGGTGCGCACCCTGGATGAGGTCGTGGGCGATGCTTCACCTGCCCTGCTCAAGATCGACGTCGAAGGCTACGAAACCGAGGTCCTCGCCGGCGCCCAGCGGGTTCTGGCGAATCCCGCGCTGCGCGCGCTGATCCTCGAATTGAACGGCAGCGGCCGCCGCTACGGCTTCGACGAAGACGCCATCCGCCGGCAGTTGCGGGACCTGGGTTTCACCGCCTGCGCCTATCGGCCTTTCGAGCGCGCCTTGACGCCTCGCGCCGAAACCGCCGCCGGCGGCAATACCCTCTTCGTGCGTGATCTGGAGTATGTCGAAAACCGCCTGCGCACCGCGCCGGCTTTCCGGGTGTCAGGATGGGAACTATGACTGCACGATCCGCTTTTCGCTCACGGAATTTGTCCATCGCTAACAAACTGGCCCGCGCTCTATGGAACCTGGTCTGGCTGCTGCTCTACCGCCCCAGTCCCGTGCCTTTGCACGGTTGGCGGCGGTTTCTGCTCAGGCTGTTTGGCGCGAAGGTCGGGCGGGGTGCGCATCCCTACCCTTCCGTCAAAATCTGGGCGCCCTGGAATCTGGAGATGGGCGATCATAGTTGCCTCAGCCACCATGTGGATTGCTACTGCGTGGACCGCATCAGGCTTGGCGCGCATACCACGGTCAGCCAATACAGCTTCCTTTGCACCGCCAGCCACGATTACACGGATCGCGCCATGCCGCTGATCACCGCGCCGATCACCCTCGGCGAGTGGGTTTGGGTCACCGCGGGCGTTTTCGTAGCGCCAGGCGTCACCATCGGCGATGGATCGGTCATTACTGCCCGCTCCAGTGTATTTCGCGACATCGGACCTTGGATGGTTGCGGCAGGCAACCCGGCCGAACCGGTAAAGCCGCGCCGGTTTGAGGATCACGGTTTACGGTCGGAAACCTCATCCCCTTACTGCGGTGAACAGGGAACTCTCTCTCGCCTCGATCAGGAGCACTGCCACTGATGGATACTACCGAAATTTCCGGCTACCGCTATGCCGACGCCGGCTTGAACCACTCCCACGGTTATCTGCTGCCCGCCGTGTTCCGCCTGCTGGACGGGCTGAACCTCCCGGCGGATCGGCGGCGGCTGTTCGAGTTGGGCTGCGGCAACGGGTCGGTTGCGCACCAACTGACCCGGCGCGGTTGGCAGGTGACCGGGGTGGACCCTTCCGCCGAAGGCATCGGCGCCGCCAATGCGGCCTATCCGGAACTGGCGCTTTGTTCCGGCTCCGCCTACGACGATCTGGCCGGGCGCTACGGCCGCTTCCCGGCCGTTCTCAGCCTGGAGGTGGTCGAGCATGTCTACTTTCCCCGCCAGTATGCCGCCACCCTGTTTTCGCTGGTCGAGGGGGGGGGACCGCCATCGTTTCCACCCCGTATCACGGCTACTGGAAGAATCTGGCCCTGGCATTGAGCGGCAAGATGGATGCGCACTTCACCGCCCTTTGGGATCACGGCCACATCAAGTTCTGGTCGATGAAGACGCTTTCCTTCCTGCTGGAGGAAGCGGGCTTTCGCGACATCCGCTTCGAGCGGGTCGGGCGCGTCCCGGCGCTGGCCAAGGCCATGATCGCCGTTGCCCGGAGGCCTTGATGCCAACCCGGACGCAGCAGGTGGTTGCCGATTCCGCCGTATTGGCGCCACTTCCGTATTCGTCAGGGCAGAATGTTTTCGTCGATTTTTTCGATCAGGGAAATCAGTTTCTTGTCGGCCGTCAATACCTTGCAACCGTGCCTTCTGGCAAGAATGACGTACAGCAAGTCGTAAACCGGGTGGCTATACTGGATCGCGGCGGAAATGGCTTCGGTGGCGAGTTGCTCATCCGTTTCGAAAGCATCGACCAAACCGATGGCTTCCTCGTAGCAGGTTAGGGCCGTTTCTCTATCGAGATTGCCGAAACGGACATATTTCCAAAGCGTATTGGCGATTTCGCTGTGAAACAGGGCAGGAGCCAAGACCAAGGAACTACCCTCGAGTCTTTCAATGAAATCCGGCGCGCGCTCTGTACGCATGACAATATTGGCTGCCGCTGAGGCATCGAGCACCGCGCGCATGAGATCAGCGCTCCCGGTCTTCGCGCAGCAGTTGCTCAGGGGGGATAAATGGCGTTTGAACGCCCTGGGTTTCGAGATTTAGCTTGATGCGCTCGAGGATTTGGCGGCGGCGCCCGGAAGCGGCCGTACCGATGGCCTCGCGCAGTTCGATGATGGCCTGCTGGGCCAAGCTGCGGTGCGCCCGCTCGGCGCGAAAAGACAAGGCGTGGTACAGATCGTCGGGAAGGTTGCGGATTTGCAGGGATGGCATGATGATGCGCCTGAAGGAGATCGGGTTCCTCATGATGCATGCATTCTGGTGAGCTTGGCAAGTGACCTCGACCGTGTCGACGTGGACCGAATGGTTCTATTTTTTCGAGGATTTGGTTAATGCGCGTGACTCCGCAAAAAATTCGGAACCGTCGGAGGGCTCGCTGGAATATCCTGAAACTACAGATTGGGAATCTGGATCAGGCGGCCTACCGTTCCGCTGAATTGCAGGACGGTATGGGCCAGAAGGTATTGCCGGCCATCCTCGAAGTGGTGCCGTGCCTTCGGCAAAAACGTTGCATGGCTCGCAATGCGATCGCTCACGGATATCCCGACGATCCCGGGTCGCGGGCGAGCGCAATCAACGTTTCCTCGACGGCGCAATGCGGCCATGCTGCACGCGTTAGGGTGATTTCTGCGACCGACTATCCGATCTTCCATGAACCTCACCGCCATCATCCTCACCCATGACGAAGAAAAACATCTGGCCCGCTGCATCGATAGCCTGCAAGGGGTGGCGGACCGGGTCGTGGTGGCGGATTGTTTTTCCACCGACGCCACGCTGGCGATTGCGAAGGCCAAGGGCGCGCGGGTCATCCAGCGGGCGTGGGTGAACCATGCCACGCAGTTCAATTGGGCTTTGACGCAACTCGATCCCGATACTGGCTGGGTGTTGCGCATCGATGCCGATGAGGTGTTGACGCCGGCACTGGCGGCGGAGATTCGCGCGCGCCTGCCGGAGCTTGGGCCGGAGATCGACGGGGTGAGCTTTGGCCGGCGGATGACGTTTCAGGGCCGGCTGATCCGCTGGGGCGGGGTTTTTCCGGTGAAGGTGTTGCGGCTGTTCCGGTACGGGCGGGGGCAGTGCGAAAACCGCTGGATGGACGAGCACATCAAGGTTGTCGGGGCCACGGTGGATTTCAAGGGCGAGCTGATCGATGACAATCTCAATCCGCTCACCTGGTGGACCGACAAGCACAATCGCTACGCCAGCCGCGAGGCGGTGGATTTGCTCAACCTGAAATATGGCTTCATGCCCCATGACACCGTCGCCAGCCTGCGCGGCAGCCAGGCGGGGGTGAAACGTTGGGTGAAGGAGGAGATTTACGCCCGGCTTCCGGGCGGTGTGCGGGCCTTCGTCTATTTCTTCTATCGCTACGTGCTGCGGCTGGGGTTCCTGGACGGGCAGGCGGGCGCGGCGTTCCACGTGTTGCAGGGCTTCTGGTACCGTTACCTGGTCGACGCCAAGGTCGTGGAAGTCGAGCGTTGCATGGCCCAGAGGGGATGTTCGGTGGTGGAAGCGATCGAGGCGGTATTGGGAATCCGGCTTTGAAGCAGGCAGCCTCGATGCAGAGGCTCATCGTAATCGCGGTTTCCTTTGGATACGGCTCAACATGGGTTGTTGCGCTCCTCGTCATGGACATCCCGGCGCACGGCCGGCAGTTGTTTGAGTAGATCTGGCAGCGCCGTCTGCACCGTCTCCCACACCACATCGAGGTTGATGTCGAAGTAGCCATGGGCGATGCGGTTACGCATACCGCGCATGCTGCGCCAGGGCATTTCGGGGTGCGCCTGCGTGAACTCGGCATGGCCTTCCATCACCTTCGTGGCAGCCTCGCCGATGATGATGAGGCTCATGATGACGGCTTGCTGGGTGCGCTTGTCGGCAAGGAAGTCGTCTTTGCTCAGACCTTCCACGAAGCCGCAAGCATCCGTCGCAGCCTGCTGTATGTGCTCGAGGTAATCGGGAAGCCGGTTTCCACTCATACCGGCTGCGCCTCCGCAAGCACCTTGGCCCGGAATTTCGGCGGCAGGTCAGCCGGGGTCAGCAGATCGACGCGAACTCCGAGCAACGATTCCAGTTCGTCTTGCAGGCCACCTAGGTCGAACAGCGTCGCGCCGGGCAGCGCATCGACCAGCAGATCGAGATCGCTGCCGTCCTGGTCGGTGCCGTGCAGCACCGATCCGAAGATGCGCGGGTTCGCCGCACGGAAGCGGCCTGCCGCTTCGCGCACGGCGTTTCGTTTAAGGTCAAGCGCGACAGATGGCCGCACGGGGCTCCCTCCATTATCGAAACGCGTTGAAAGGGTAGGCAACCGAGAATAGCATTTCAAGAACCATCTTCGAGAATCATGACGCCTTGATTTCCTGTGTCACCTCGAATGGCTGGGCCGGCTTGTCACAAACCTATGTGTTCGAGCGATTGAAAGAGCCGGATTTGGATATGCGTGACGGAGGGGTTCGTGTCGTGGCCTGATGAAATCGACTTGGCGCCTGACGCCCTGTATGCCGCGATCAAACGCGGTGGCGAATGGATATTGTCGTGAGAGTGCATCTTTATTCGTCTTACCGACGTTCAGCAAACGACAGGTAGAGGTTCATCGTACGGTTTCCTTCGGATACGGCACGCTCCATGGTTCACTACCGTCGCAACTTCGTACCGGGGGCAGGTATTTTTTACCGTGGCATCGCTCAACCGGCATGTGCGCTGGTTGAGCGAATGCCTTGGCGTTTTGCGCCATGCCTTTCGGGAAACTCGCGCCGCGCAGGCATTCCATGTCGATGCCATCGTCGTTTTGCCCGAACACCCGCACACGATCTGGCCCTTGCCGCCCGGCGAACCTGATTTTGAAGAGGGTCACGGATGGAATGCCGAATGCTGATCCTCCGATTGCGCCGCATCAAGGCTACCTGCGGTGGCGGTTTGACCGGTCAAACTGCTTTGAGCTCGATTCCTTGTGGATAGGCGGCGGACACCCCTGAGACGTCTTGTACGCAAACATAGGAGATATCCTTCATGCTCAAACATGGCCTGTTGTTTGCCCTTTTCCTACTGGCCGCGCCGGCTCTCGGCGCACCCCAGATTTTCTGGGCCAGCGACCCGGTGAAGCCCGGCGAGGCGGCCCTGATGGTGGGCGACGGCTTCGGCGAGCATCCCAGGATCGAGTTGACGCGCCTGAAGGACGATGCCGGCGGCGCTCCGGCCAGCCCCAAACGCACCGTAGCCGGCGCGAGCGTCGAACCGTTGCAGGCTTCGGACCAGTCGGTCAAGTTCATCATTCCGGCCGAATTCGAGGACGGCGTTTATGCCGCCCGCATTACGAACGCCAATGCTTCGACGATCGGCCTGCTCAATGCACCCACGGTCTACTGGGCGCAGGGCGATCAGGGCGTGCACGCCGCGCCGGGCGGCTGGATTCGGGTTTTCGGCCGCTGCATCGGCCATGCGCCGGCTTCCGCGGTTCTGCTTTTGAACTCCGTGTCAGACAGGACTTCCCGGCGGCTTGCGGCGGCGTCTTCGAGCCCGTGGGAGGCAAGGTTCGAGGTGCCTGCCGACATGAAACCGGGCGCTTACGATCTTCATCTGCACAGCGGCGCGGGCGACAGCGGGGCCTGGAGTCCGGCGGGCCGGCTGGAGATCAAGGCCGCCGAACATTGGCCGGAGCGGCAGTTCGATGTCCGCGATTTCGGGGCGACCGGCGCCGGCTCCACCGACGACACCCAGGCGGTGCTGGCGGCGGTGAAGACCGCCGGCGATCTGGGCGGCGGCGTGGTGTATTTTCCCCGCGGCCGTTACCTGCTGACGCAGGCCCTCATTCTCCCCCGCTTCGTCACCCTGCGCGGGGAGCGCCGCGATCGGGTGAACCTGCTCTGGCCCGATATGGAACAGCCGCCCGCGGCGCTCATCCAGGGCAGCAATCACTTCGCCCTGGAGGATCTGACGCTGTACGCCTCGAACCATACGCACCTCATCGCTGGCGACCTGCAAGCCACGCCCGCCGGCGAACCGGGTCATGTGCGCATCCAGCGGGTGACGGCGCGCGCCGACGTCTACCGCGGCCATCTCAAGCCCGAACAAGTCGATCAGCGCTTCAGGGAAAGTCTGAAACTGTCCACCGGCGGTGGCGACACGCTCCGGCTGGGCGGCGAGCATCTGGTGATCACCGACAACGATCTGTATGGCTCGGGCCGGGCGCTGTATCTCTTCAAGCCCAAGGGCGCCTACGTGGCCAACAACCATTTCTACAACGGCCGCTGGGGCTGGTATTGCCTGTCGGGAGTGAACGGACTGATCTTCGAGGACAACCAGATCACCGGAGCCGATCTCATGTCCACGGGCGGGGGCATCAACAATCTGGGCGGCACGCCTTATTCACAAAATGTCTTCTTCGCCCGCAACAGACTCAGCCTGATGCACGGCTGGGACCGCGAGGCGATGACCTCCGATGCCGGAGGCGGCCTGTACTATGGGCCGCTGAAAGATATCAGAGCCAATGCCTTTGCGTTCACTGCCGAGCCCACCGGCAAGCGCGAGCGCGCCGACGGCTGGAAGGGCGCCGGGGTCTTCATCCTGGGCGGCAAGGGCATGGGCCAGTTCGCGCAGATCGATCATATCGACGGCGATTCGGTCCATCTCGACCGCCCCTGGAAGGTCCCGCCGGATGGCTCTTCCGTGGTCACCGTCACGGGAATGCAGCAGCACTATATGTTCATCGCCAACGATTTCAGCGACGCCAGCGTGGCCTTGTCCTACTACGGAACGTCGATCGACAATATCGCGGCGGGAAACAAGTCGACCCGGACCGCCGGTTTCTACAATTCCGGCATGTGGTATCTGCATTACCAGCCGAGTTGGTACTGCCAGTTCTTCGACAACGAAATACTGGAAGGCAACAACTATCACGGCGGCCTCGGGTTGGCCCAGGGATGGTTATCCGGAGAGGCATCACTGGGCACAAGGGGAAATCAAAAACCGCCCAATACCGCCCCGCTCGCCCTGGCCGCCGTCCATCGCCGCAATCATCTTTATTCCAATGCCCACCTGCTGATCACGGGCGGCGGCAACCGTGCCGCGCCAGGAACGCGCGACGTGATCGTGGAAAACAACACCGTCGAGAACGCCGATGTGGGTTTGCAGGTCGACGCCGGCGTGGTCGGGCTCCTGGAGCATGGCAATGTCTTCAACCAGGTCAAGGAACCCTTCAGGGCCCCACCGGGCAGCATGCTGCGGGTTCAGGATATTCCCTAGGTTGATAGATGAGGACTGGGGCGGATATGAGTTCCTGATGATCTCTGTAGGAGCGGCCTTGGCCGCGATCGAGCGGAGAGTAGGTACTGGCCGTTGCGGATCGCCCGCAAGCGGGCTCCTACGTTGGATCGAACGGATTTGTGAGATTCGAATCAGGGAAGTTATTCTTGGTCAAGTCCTAATCGTTGAATCCGGTTTGCCGGTCGACGCCCGGGCCAATGGTGATGGCAGACTGGATGGAAGTCGACCCGGGCGGGAACCAAGGCCCCATACGCTCTCGATGCTCTGAATCAATGATGAGGCAGTGATTCCATGACAAAGGCGGCATTGGAGAAACCCGGGCGATGGACCTATGCGGATTACCGGACATGGCCGGAAGAGGAACGCTGGGAGTTGATCGGCGGCGAGGCCTATGACATGTGTCCGTCGCCTTCGACGACTCATCAGAGCGTTTCTTTCCAGCTGGGTCTGGTATTGGGCAATTTCTTCCGTGACCGGCGCTGCCGCGTGTTGGCGGCGCCGGTCGATGTGCTGTTGCCCAGCTCCGATGAAGCGGATGAATTGGTGGATACGGTGGTGCAGCCGGATTTGCTGGTGATCTGCGACCGGGGGAAAATTTCCGAGCGGGCGGTCCGCGGCGCCCCGGACCTGGTGGTCGAGATATTGTCGCCCTCCACCGCCAAGAAGGACGAGGGCGTCAAGCGGGACCGTTATGAACAAGCCGGCGTGGCGGAATACTGGCTGGTTCATCCCGTCGACCACACCGTATTTCGCTATGCGTTGATGAATGGCCGTTATGGACGGCCCGAGGTCTTCGGCGCCGGGGACGCCATGGCATCGACGCGTTTTCCCGGTTTGCTGGTGGTGTGGGACGAGGTTTTCGAGACTGGATCCTCCGAAGACTCATCGCCTGAGCCAGATTCAAGAATGACCCGGAGCGCGACCAGCCGCATCGGGCCATGAGAAACGTGATTACCCATACCGACATCCATGCAGATTCTATTTCTTAACCGCTTCTTCTACCCCGACCACTCCGCGACCAGCCAGTTGTTGTCCGATCTGGCGTTCGCCCTCGGCGAATCGGACCGCAAGGTGCGGGTGATCACCAGCCGGCAGCGCTATGATGACCCCGGCGCGGACCTGCCGGCGTTCGAGGCGGTGGGCGGGGTCTTCGTGCACCGGGTGTGGACCTCGCGCTTCGGAAGGGCATGGCTGCCCGGGCGGGCGCTGGATTATCTGAGTTTCTATGTCTCGGCAGGATGGCGCCTGTGGCGGCTGACGCGGGCGGGCGACGTGATCGTGGCAAAGACCGACCCGCCTTTGATTTCGCTGGTGGGTGCGGTGGTTGCCCGGCTGCGCGGGGCGAGGCTGGTGAACTGGCTGCAGGACTTGTTTCCGGAGGTGGCCGAGGCGTTGGGCGTGCGGATGCCGGGCCTGGCCGTGCGCCGGTTGCGGGATTGGCGGAATGCATCGCTGCGGCAGGCACGGACGAACGTGGTCCTGGGCGAGCGAATGGCGGAGCGGCTGCGCGAATCGGGCGTCCCGGCGGAGCGGGTCGAGATCATCCACAACTGGGCGGACGGGGGGACGATCCGGCCCACGGCGGCGGCGGGCAACCCCCTGCGGGAGGAGTGGGGGCTGTCGGGCAGGTTCGTCGCCGCCTATTCCGGCAACCTGGGCCGGGCCCATGAGTTCGACACCCTGCTGGCGGCGGCCGAGCTCCTGCGCGGCCTGGACGGTATGGCATTCCTTTTCATCGGCGGCGGACACGGTTACGAAAAGCTGCGCCTGGAAGCGAGCCGGCGGGGGCTTGCCAATGTCCTTTTCAAGCCGTACCAGCCCCGCGAGCGTCTGGGGCTCAGCCTGACCCTGCCGGATATCCACCTCATCTCGCTATTGCCCGCGCTGGAAGGACTGGTCTTGCCGTCCAAGTTCTACGGCGTGCTGGCGGCCGGCCGGCCCGTCGCCTTTGTCGGGGCCAGAGACGGCGAGCTGTCCCGGCAGATAGAACGGCATGCCTGCGGCGCAAGCTTCGCGCCGGGAGACGCCGATGGACTGGCGGGGTTTCTGCTCGCCCTCAGCCGGGACGGCGAGAGGCGGGAGCGGATGGGAAGAAACGCCCGGACCGCCTTTGAAAACGAATTCGACCAGGTCCACGCGCTGGCGAAATGGCGCGCCTTGCTCACTCCGCTGCGGCCCTCCTGAGACATGCGCTCGACCGACCATCAAATTCAGCTCATTCGACGACTTGCGGTTCGAGTGGCGGGAAAACCGTGCCGCGTGCGAGTCTTCGGCTCCAGGATCGACGATACCGCGCATGGCGGCGATCTCGACCTCATGCTTGAATTGCCGGAACCCGTGGAAAACCCCGTGCTCATGGCCGCGCAGAGGGCGGCGGCGGTGTCGCGCGCCATGCGCAGACGCAAGGTGGATGTGTTGCTGTGCGCCCCCAATCTCGAGCGCCTGCCCATTCACGAGATCGCATTCAAGGAAGGGCAGCTGCTGTGACCTTAGAACCCAAGACACGCCTTCAATTTCTGGCCAGAGTGGTGCGCAAGGAGTGCCGGCACCTCGCCATCACGGACCAGTGCCTCTTCGGGAATCCGTTCACTATGGAGCAGGCCGAGCATCTCGAAGAAGACTCCGATCTGGCCGAACGGGTGGAGGCCTTTGTCGGCAGGTTTGGCCGCCTGCAAGACACTTTGGGCGACAAATTGTCGCCCTTGCTCTTGGCTGCCCTGGGTGAAAAAACATCCGCGGTCATCGACAATCTCGACCGCGCCGAACGTTTAGGGTTGCTCGGTTCCGCTGACGCAGGGCTGACCATGGGCAAGCTCAGGAACCAGATGGTTCATGAATACATCGAAGACCCGGTCGTGCGAGCCAGGTCCGAGGATCAGCGGGAAAAAATGCGCCTCTGGCCATTGAATCTTCGCCTGGCTCTTCTATACTGCTATCGGTAGCCGTTTTCCACGCTCATGTACCACTTTTTGGGGGGACCCTGTCATGAAGGTTGCATTCACTCGACTCACGACGATTTTTGCCCTGTCGATCCCGCTGCTGATGCCGTCTACGGGAACCGCCGCGCCATACAAGGCCTCGCTGTCGGATGCGGACAGGCAGCTGATCCAGGACGCCCGGCAGTCCGTCAAGGACCAGGCGGCAAGCCGCAT
Organism: Methylococcus sp. S1M; assembly: GCF_051295855.1. NCBI lineage: Bacteria > Pseudomonadati > Pseudomonadota > Gammaproteobacteria > Methylococcales > Methylococcaceae > Methylococcus > Methylococcus sp. S1M. Next base: position 694,690 of record NZ_JBPDXO010000001.1, on the reverse strand, counting down.
CGAGGCGCTTCGGGCCGAATTGGATGCCGGCAAGATTTCGAAACGGGAATACAAGTCCCGGGTCTGGGAAATTCAGTCCACCCAGAATCAGTTGCTGAACTCCCTGAGCAGCAAGGCCAACCAGAGGGAGCTGGCGGGGCTGTTGGGCGACCTCAAGGCTCATCCGGAATCCGCAGAAGACATCTTGTCCGCTCGGGGCAGCAACAATCACGGAAACGGCTGGAACTACAAATGGTTCGCGAGCTGGATCAGCTGGTTGCGCGAGTACATCAGCAACTGCCGGATCCTTTGATTTCGGATGGATAGAGAGCGAACTCGCTGGATCGGCTCGATCCGGCGGGTTTTTTGCGCACGGAATGCAGACGGCTCGTGGCTGCCTCATTTGAGAAGGGTTTGTTTTCTGTCCTGCTGGCCGTGATCCTGTGGCTGCCATTGCCCTGGGGCAGCAACTGGGAAGGGGCCGTCTATCTTTTTTCCAGTGCCGTATTCGTTCTCGGGGCCGTCTGTTGCCTTTTGCATGCCCACGGCAGGCTCCCGCTTACGATGCCGTTTCGAAGGGCATGGCCCGCCTTGCTGCTGATCGGCGCGAGTGTCGTATGGGCGGGTTTTCAAGGGGCTCCGTGGTTTTCCGATCTGGCGGACGAGTTGCTTCCTCGGGCCGCGCGAGTTTATCCGGATGCTCGCCGGGTCGACCCCGACCTTCCGTCCGCGTTCAGTACCGACCCGTACTACACCCGCCTTGCGGCACTCAAGGGGGCGGCCTATCTGATCCTGTTCGCGCTGATTCTGTTGCTGACCCGCAGTCGGGAAAGGATCCGGTGGCTGGCTTATGCGATCGTGGCATGCGGGGTGTTCGAGGCCTTGTATGGCTCGGCCAAGTCGTTGACTGGTCTTGAGTTCGGCTTCTTCGGCAGGGAAGTGGGCAGATCCGTCGCGGTCGGTACTTTCGTCAACCGCAACCATCTTGCCGGTTTGCTGGAGATGACGCTGGCGGTGGGGGTCGGACTGCTGATAGCCGGTCGGTTCTCCTCCCCGGGCGGCAACTGGCGCGACTGGCTGCGGGGAGCGGCGACTTTCCTGCTCAGCGACAAGGCGCCGCTTCGCATCGCCGTCGTGATCATGGCCATCGGTCTGGTGCTGACCCGGTCGCGCATGGGGAACGTGGGGTTCGCGGTTTCCTTGAGCGTCACCGGCGCCGTTTACCTCTTGCTCGCCCGTTCGTCGAGGTTTTCCAGCGGTTTGGTGTTGGCCATCCTGTCGAGCATCGTGCTCGTCGATCTCGTGATCGTCGGCAGTTATTTCGGGATCGAGGAAGTGGCACGGCGTTTGGAGCAGACCACGGTGACGGAGGCTTCGAATCGGGTCGATCTGTACGACTACGCGGTGCCTTACGTACTGGATTACCTGCCGTTCGGCGCCGGCGCGGGCTCGTTCGTGGCGTCGTTTCTGCCTTATGGCGGTGCGGAGGTGGTCATTCCGTACGATCATGCCCATAATGACTATCTGGAATTTCTCGGTGAATGGGGAATCGTCGGTTGGCTGCCGATGGCACTGGCCGTTCTGTTGAGCCTGGGAGCGGCCGGGTTCGCGCTCCGCGAACGCCAGGATTCCCTGCTGCGGGCAACAGGAATTGGCTCCTTCATGGGAGTCGTCGCCTTGTTGATTCACTCCTTCGTCGATTTCAATTTGCAGATTCCGGCGAATGCCGGCTTTTTTACGGTATTGCTTGCCATGGGTTGGCTTGCCCGCTATATGCCTGTTCATCATCATAAGCCTGCCAGCAGGCAGTCGGAAGCGCATGGTTAGAGGGTGGAAGGTGAGGCTGGTTTGGCCGATGGCCGTTTTTCCAAGCCAGGGGTTATAACGATGCGTCGGAGTCTGCCGCAGCCGGTTTCCATGGATTCCCCGGCTCTCTCGTCGTTCGTCGGTCATGGAGAGGGAGGCCATAGTGCCGGCAAGGTACCTTCTTCGGGGACGAAAGCGCTACTGAAACGTACGGCTTTGCTTGCCTTACGTCTTTTGCCCGGGTTTTGCGCGCTGTACCCCGCGTCCACCTGGTCCCAGGGTGGGAATGGCGTCGCCAATCCTTTGGACGGTTCCAGCGGTTATTCGAATTTCAGTCCCGGCAACACCTACGATCCCTACAACCGTACGCCGCAATATGTGAGGATGGATCAGCCGTTGGGCACGGAAGGAAGACTTGACGACGAATTCGACTTCCGTCTCCCGATCGTCGGGCGTATGCGGGTGGAAGGTTTTTACGACGACAACGTGCTGAACACCGGCATTCTCAAGAAGGGTTCGTTCGGGACGTTCATCCAGCCCTGGTTCTTCCTCCCGTTTCACCACCGCAGTCTCACTGCCGGCCTCGGCTATTCGTTTCGCGGCAACGTCTACGAAAACGTTCCGCAAAACAATTACGTCGACAATTATGTCAACGCGTTCAGCGACGTACGCTTCGACCACAGAAACCGTCTGAGCCTCAACGGGTCGCTCAGTTACGCCCATGATCCGCTCGGTACTCAATTCGTACAGGGTGACGCGAGCCTGCTGTTGAAAAATCCAAATGAATGGCAGAGCCAGAGTTTCGGGGCCTTGTACAGGTACGGGGCCGAGGGGGCCAAAGGTCTCCTGGAATTCCGGTTCGACTATATGAACAGGTACTACCAGAATAACCCGGAATTCACGCGGGGGCGTTCTCTCAATCAATACAACATTGGCAGTGCGTTCTATTATCGGGTTCTGCCTAAGACTTCGCTTTTGTTCGAAATCAACGAGAGCTTCTCGGACTATTTGAACCCCCTGCCGAACGGGATCTCGCAGACCAACAACCAGTTGCGGGTGCTCGGCGGCGTGACTTGGCGCGCGACGGCAAAGACGACGGGGATTTTGAAGGCGGGGGTTCTCGTCAAAGAATTTGACGAACCCGTCCAGGGACTGGGAACCAATGGCCAGCCCCGGCCTACGTTCGACGCGGCCGTGCTGTGGCAGCCGCGTTCCATCGATACCGTGCGGGTCGGCGCCGTGATGATCACCAACGAGTCGAATTATCTGGGCGGCGCCGTCAACAACCAGACCTATACCGTCATGTGGAATCATCAGTGGCTGCCGAAGCTCAGCAGCAACATTTACGCGAATGCCATGGAGAACAGCTACACGGGGTCGGACCGAACGGACAAAGGGTACATGCTGGGCGTCGGCGTTTATTACCCGCTTCAGCGCTGGCTGACGAGCGGGCTCCAATATACCTATACCGACCGTTCCTCTACCATTGAGCAATATAGTTTTACCCGTAACCTGGTCATCCTGAACTTGCAGATGAATTTTTAGGGGGGCTATCGAGTTGGCCGTCCGGGGTTGCTCTACGGACAGGTCTGGGATCGCATTCTGTTGTAGATGGAAATTTGAACAATATTCTTGCCGAAGACGGACAGCCATGTTTCGAGTCATTTCCAGGATTGCCTTGTTGTTTGTCGCTTCGTCATTCTTGAGCCTGTTGCATGGGGAGGACAAGGTGTCCGGTTACAGGCTCGGTCCGGACGACCTGATCAAGATTTCCGTCCTGAACGAGCCCAATCTCAGCATCGAAGCGAGGCTCAGCGATGCGGGTACGGTTTCCTACCCGTTTCTGGGCGAGATTCACATCAAGGGGAAGACTCCCGGTGAAGTGGAGCGTCTCATCACGGATGGTCTCAGGGGCGCCTATCTGGTCGATCCGAAAGTGAACGTCAGCGTGCTGGAATACCGGAAATATTACATCGGCGGGCAGGTCAAGCAGCCCGGCGCATATCCGTATCAGCCCGGGCTGACGGTAGGGAAGGCCGTGGCTCTTGCCGGCGGCTTCGGCGAGCTGGCCTCCCGGGACATCGTGATCCTCCGCGAGGACGATCCTGCGCAGCCGCAGCTCGAGGCCGACGTGATGACGCCGGTGCATCCGGGGGACGTCATAACGGTAGAGGAAAGCTTCTTCTGATTCGCTCACCGTTTCCTACCTTCCGGTCCGCCGCAATGAACGACAAGAACATCTATTCGCCCGTCATTCCGAGCAACGTTCCTCAGGTCGTCAACGTTCCGTATGAGGCTGGCGGATACGTTTCGGAGGAGGAACAGTTCGACCTCAGGCGGTATTGGGCCGTCATCCGCCGGCATCTCTGGGGCATTCTCGGCCTGGCGGTGTCGGTTTCGGTCCTGACGCTCCTGATTCTGCTCTCGAAGACGCCGATCTACCGTGCGACCGCCTCGCTGGTCATCGAGCCGAAGCAGCAAAAGGTCGTTTCCGTCGAGGAGCTTTATGGCATCGATACCAAGAGTGCCGCTTACTATTACACGCAGGTCGAGGTACTGAAATCGCGCGCCATCGCCCGCAAGGTCATCGAGGCCCTGAATCTGACCGCGCATCCGGAGTTCGTGGGCGAATCCCCGGCGCCGGATTCTGCAGAAGAGACGGGACCGGTCGGACCGGATGGCCCGCGAATCCCCAAGGACCTTGCTTCGGCCGACTCCGGGGAGCCGGTGGATGGCGGTGAGGCGGAATCTTCGTTGCTGGATTGGCGTTCCTGGCTGCCGTTCGGCACATCTCAGCCGGTGACGACGTCCACCGAGGAGCCGGATCCGGTCGATCGCGTGGTGGACCAGTTTCTGGCGCGTCTGAACGTGACCGCGATACGCAACACCCAGATCGTGCAGGTTTCGTTCGAAGCGGCCAGCCCGGAACTGGCGATGCGGGTCGCCAACGCGGTGTGTGATGCTTATATCGACGCCAATCTCGAAGCCCGGACCGAGGGGACGCAGTTGGCCTCGAGATGGCTCGCAAGCCGTCTCGAGGGATTGCGGCAGAAGCTGGCCGAGTCCGAACGCCGCCTGCAAGCATACCTCGAGAACCAGAAACTCGTGGACATCGGGAACGCTTCGTCTTCAGGGGGGACGTCTTCGGGGGTGTCGTCCCTGAGCGCCAGCCAGTTGAGCGACTTGAATGCAAAGTACATCGAAGCCAGAAAGGCACGTCTGGAAGCAGAAACGGCTTACGGGCAGATCGCCGGCCTCGGCGGCCAGGTGCCCGACAACATCGAAAGCATGCCGGCGATCTACGGCGACGAAACGGTGCGCGATCTCAAGCAGCAGGAACACGAGGCGCTGACGCGCGTCAACGAGTTGTCCAGCCGCTACGGCGCGCAGCATCCGGAGCGGGTGACCGCGGAGACCCATCTCGAATCGGTACGAACCGCGCTGAAGAAGCAGATCGCCAGTGTGGCCGCCCGGCTGAAACAGCAGATCGCAGTCGCGTATGCCAACGAGAATGCGCTGGCCGGCCAGATCGACGGGCTCAAGAACGAATTGCAGGGGATTGCCAGGAAAGAAAGCGTATATCGCGAATTGCAGCGGGAGGTGCAGTCCAACCGCGAACTTTACGAGATGTTTTTCAAACGTCTCAAGGAAACTTCCGAGGCGGGCGACCTGCAGCCGTCCAATGCCCGCATCATGGATGCCGCGATTCTGCCCAGGGTGCCGGTGAAGCCGAACAAGAAACTGGGCGTGACCATCGCTTTTTTCCTTTCTCTGATGGCGGGAATCGGCCTCGCCTTCCTGCTCGATTTCATGGACAAGTCGTTCCGGAGTTCGGGCGAGGTGGAGCAGAAGCTGGGGCTCCCCTTGCTGGGCCTGGTACCCTTGGTGCCCCAGAAACAGAAGCGAGGCGTCAAGGAAGATGTGTCAAGGGTCTTCCTGGAAGATCCGCGGGGCAATTTCGCGGAATCGGTGCGCACGATTCGCACCGGCATCATGCTTTCCGCGCTGGACGATCCGCGCATGAGCATCCTGGTGACGTCCTCGCTGCCGGGCGAAGGGAAGTCGTCGATTTCGATGAGCCTGGCCTATGCCCTGGCCCAGCTCAATTCCAGGGTGCTGGTCGTGGAGGCGGATCTGAGGCGGCCCAACCTGGCCAAGCGCTGCGGCCTGTCCGCGAAGATGCCCGGTCTTTCGAACCTGGTGGTGCAGACGGCGACCCTGGAGGAGTGCATCCACCATTACGACGCGGGCAATATCGATCTGATGCCGGCCGGGATCATTCCGCCGAATCCGCTCGAGCTGCTGTCTTCCCACCGCTTCGCCGAAGCGATGGCCGAGCTCGAGAGCGAGTACGACGCGATCATCCTCGACGCGCCGCCGATGCAGCCGGTGAGCGATGCGCTGGCACTGTCCCGGCTGGTCCGGTCGGTGATCTACGTGATCCAGGCGGAAAAAACGCCGGTGCACATGGCGCGTTCGGGCATCGACCGGCTGCGCAAGGTTCGTGCGCCGCTGACCGGTGTGGTCCTGAGCCAGTTGAACCTGGAAAAAAGCCGGCGCGGCTACAGCAGCTACTACTACAGCGACTATTATTATGGGAGTTACAAGCAGGAAGGCGCCCAGTAATAGGGAACGGCTACCTCGGTTGTGTGGATCCCGAATCAGACTGCAGCATTGGAGCTTCGAATTCCCATGATCGACCTTCATTGCCATCTGTTGCCTGCCATCGACGACGGTCCGGAAAGTCTGGCCCAGGCCGTGGAGCTCGCCCGGCTCGCGGCGGACAGAGGGATTCGGCGGTCGGTGGTGACGCCGCATATCCAGCCGGGCTGCTGGGACAACGACCAGGCCGGCATCGAGCGTGTCTTCCGGGCCTTTCAGGCGGAACTGGAACGCGAAGGGATTCCGCTCGAAGTCGGAATGGCGGCGGAAGTCCGTGTGTGCGCCGAGATCATGAGCCTGCTGGCGCAGGACCGGATTCCCTTCCTCGGCGAGTACCGGGGCAAGCGGGTGATGCTGCTCGAATTTCCCCACGAGCAGATCCCCCCGGGCACCGACGCGCTGGTGCGCTGGCTGATGAAGCGCGACATCCTGCCGATGATCGCCCATCCGGAGCGGAACAAGGCGGTTCTGCGCGACTTCAGCAGGATATTCCCTTATGTGGAAATGGAATGCCTGTTCCAGGTCACCGCCGGTTCGCTGGCCGGGCAGTTCGGCGAGCGTTGTGAAGAAAGGGCGCTCCAGTTCCTCGAGGAAGGCTGGATCACGGTGTTGGCGTCCGACGCACACAACGTGAAACATCGCCCTCCCAATCTGGAGGAGGGGCGGGAGGTGGTCGAGCGCGTGGCCGGGCCGGAAGTGGCGAGGAGGCTGGTCGTCGACAACCCGAGCGAAATTCTCGGATTGCGTACTCAATGACTTCTGAATCCGAATGTCCGCCGCTTTACGCATCCTGTTGTGCTACCTGCTGGCCGGCGGCTTGTTTTTCCTCGGTTGGACTTGCCTGAAGCGGGCCAAGGCCGGCGTTCATGAAATCCAGGTAGGCTGGCTGTTCAAGGCATGGATGGCGCAACCGGACAAGCAGCCGTCCGAGGCCGAGCTGAACCGCATCGAGCGCGTGCTGCGCGGCGCGGTCGCCCTGGATCCCGACAATCCCGTCCTCCACGAACAATTGTGCCAGTTGTACATGTGGCAGCTCGCGCTCGCCCGCAGCAACCCGGACGCTGAGGCCAGGCTGAGCGCCAAGGCCACTGCCGAGGCCCGCCGCGGGGTGTCGCTGCGGCCGGCCTGGCCGATGGCCTGGGCGCGTTTACTCGGCTTGAAGGCGGCTTTCGACGTCCCCGACGACGAATTCAGGCTCGCTCTGAGGCGAGCCACCACCCTCGGGCCCTGGGATTTTCAAACCAGCCAGGCGGTGGCGGCCGCGGTGCTCCCGATCTGGGAGGAAGTCTCGCCGGAGGATCGCGAGGCGGCGGTGAACGCGGCGATCCGGGGTTTCCAGCAGAAACCGCGGGACATGCTGCCGATCGTGCAGGATTCCGGCCGGCTGGTGGAAGTCTGCGCGGCCATGGCCGGGCAGCCCGAGCTTCACCAGCAGGTCTGTTCGGATGTGATCGAATAGACGGCCGGAGCGGCCGGGCCGAATAATGCGCTTCAGGGCTGAAACACCCTGATCTTGCTGGGCTGGATCACCACTTCGTCGCCGTGCTTGATGGCGTGGCGGCCGAAGGCTTCGCGGCTGAGTTCCGCTTCCACGGCGCCCTGGCCGTCCTTGCGCTCCAACTCCACCCGCACCGCGTTGCCTCGGCGCCGGATGTCCCGGACGACGGCGTCGAGGCCTGTGCCGTCGCCGCCGATTTCGATTTCGTGGGGACGGGCGAAGAACAAGGCCTGCTCCGCGTCCGATTCCGCCGTGCCCGGCAGGTCGATCACCGTCTCGCCGATAAGGGCGCGGCCGTCGTGCACCCGGCCGTGGAACAGGTTGACGTCGCCGATGAACTGGCACACGAAGGGCGTGGCGGGATGGTCGTAGACCTCGTCCGCCGAGCCGACCTGCTCGATCTGCCCGGCGTTCAGCACCACGACCCGGTCGGCCACTTCGAGCGCCTCCTCCTGATCGTGGGTGACGAACACGGAGGTGATGTGCAGCTCGTCGTGCAGCCGCCGCAGCCAGCGCCTGAGGTCCTTGCGGACCTTGGCGTCCAGTGCGCCGAACGGCTCGTCGAGCAGCAGAACCTTGGGCTCCACCGCCAGCGCGCGGGCCAGGGCGATGCGCTGGCGCTGGCCGCCTGAGAGCTGGCCGGGATGGCGGTCGGCCAGCCAGTCGAGCTGGACCAGTTCCAGCAGCTCGTGCACCCGCCGCCGGATTTCGGCCTCCGGCGGGCGGTGGCCGCGCGGGCGCACCCGGAGGCCGAAAGCGATGTTCTCGAACACGCTCATGTGCCGGAACAGGGCGTAGTGCTGGAACACGAAACCGACCTGGCGCTCGCGGACGTGGCGGTGCGTCGTGTCTTCCCCGTGGAACAGGATCTGGCCGTTGTCCGCGGCCTCCAGCCCGGCGATGATGCGCAGCAGCGTGGTCTTGCCGCAGCCGGAGGGACCGAGCAGGGCCACCAGTTCGCCGGAACCGATGGTCAGGTCGATGCCCTTGAGGACCTGGAAGCTGCCGAAGGATTTGGTGATGTCGCGGATTTCGATGCTCATGGTCGTTCAGTCTCGATTCATTCTTCGTCTTTGGCGGCGTCGATCTGCTGGGCCAGCCGCCATTCCAGGGCGCTCTTCAAGGCCAGGGTGACCAGGGCCAGCATCGCCAGGAGCGAAGCGACGGCAAAGGCCGCGGCGCTGTTGTATTCGTTGTAGAGGATCTCCACGTGCAACGGGATCGTGTTGGTGGCGCCCCGGATATGGCCGGACACCACGGACACGGCCCCGAATTCGCCCATCGCCCTGGCGTTGCAGAGAATCACGCCGTACAAGAGGCCCCAGCGGATGTTGGGCAGGGTGATGTGGCGGAAGGTCTGCCAGCCCGAGGCGCCCAGCACCAGCGCGGCTTCTTCCTCGTCGTTGCCCTGGGCCTGCATCAGCGGAATCAGCTCGCGGGCGACGAAAGGCACGGTGACGAAGATCGTGGCCAGCACGATGCCCGGTACCGCGAAGATCAATTTGATGTCGTGCTCGTGCAGCCAGGGACCCAGCCAGCCCTGCATGCCGAACAGCAGCACGTAGATCAGGCCGGACACGACAGGCGACACCGAGAATGGCAGGTCGATCAATGTGGTGAGCAGGTTCTTGCCGGGAAATTCGAACTTGGCGATGGCCCAGGCCGCCGCCACGCCGAACACTGTGTTCAGCGGCACCGCGACCAGGGTGACCAGCAGGGTGAGCTTGATCGCGGCCAGGGCCATTGGGTCGACCAGCGCGGACACGTAGGTTTCCCAGCCCTTGGCGAAGGCCTGGACGAACACCAGCGCCAGCGGCATCAGCAGGAATAATGCGAGAAAGACCAGGGCGGCGGCGGTCAGCGACCAGCGCACCCAGGGCGCTTCGCCGCGGGCGGCGTGATGGACATGATGGATGTGCGAGGCGAAGGTGAGCGTTTGTGCGGACATGGCGATAGATTCGGTCGGTGTGCCGTTCAGATGCGGGAGCCGCGGCGGTTCTGGGTCCACCATTGCAGCAGGTTGATGGCCAGCAGCAGGGTGAACGAAACCAGCAGCATGGACACCGCCAGGGCGGTGGCGCCGGCGTAGTCGTACTGCTCCAGCTTGGTGATGATGAGCAGCGGGGTGATTTCCGAGACCAGCGGAATGTTGCCGGCGATGAAGATCACCGAGCCGTATTCGCCGACGCCGCGGGCGAAGGCCAGGGCGAATCCTGTCATCAGCGCCGGTGACAGGGTCGGCAGGATCACCTTGAGGAAGGTTTGCCAGCGGGTGGCGCCCAGACTGGCCGCCGCTTCCTCCAGTTCCTGTTCCAGGTCTTCCAGGATCGGCTGTACCGTGCGCACCACGAAGGGCAGGCCGATGAAGGTCAGGGCGATCGTGACGCCCAGCGGGGTGAAGGCGATCTTGAATCCCGCCTGGGCCGCGAACTGCCCGATCCAGCCCTTGCTCGAATAGAGGGTGGCAAGCGCGATGCCGGCGACGGCGGTGGGCAGGGCGAAGGGCAGGTCGACGAACGCGTCGGCCAGCTTGCGGCCGGGAAATTCGTAGCGCACCAGCACCCAGGCCACCAGCAGGCCCATGACGGCATTGATCGCCGCGGCGGCGAGCGCGGCGCCGAAGGTCAGCTTGTAGGACGCCAGTACCCGCGGTGTCGTCACCGCCTCGAAGAACCCGCCCCAGCCCAGGGTCGCGCTCTTGAGGAAGGTCGCCGACAGGGGAATCAGCACGATCAGGCTGAGATAGAGCAGGGTGAAGCCCAGTGCCAGCGGGAAGCCGGGCAGGACGCTGTGTTGCCGGTAACTCCTCATGTTCGTTTTCTGTCCGGAAAAGCCTGTGGTTTGGCGCGAGTTTATCCGAGCTCGTTTATCTTGTTAAAGAATCAACAGAGCTATTTATATTCCATAATCTTCGTAGATCGTTGGCCGCGATCCGGCTTGACAAGCCCCGAGCGCTCTCTGTACCTTGTTTCGCACATACCGGAGCTGACCGGACCACCGGAAGCCAGCGTGTCCCCTTGGGGACCGCTGGCTTTTTTGTTGCCCGCGATCCGGATCGGGCGGAACTTAGGGAGGTTTCCATGCCACATTGGTTCGAAGACAACTCGCAATCCATCGGACACACGCCCCTGGTGCGCCTCAACCGGGTGACCGACGGCGCGCCGGCCACGGTGCTGGCGAAGATCGAGGGGCGCAATCCCGCCTATTCGGTTAAATGCCGGATCGGGGCGGCGATGGTGAAGGATGCGGAACAGCGCGGCCTGCTGGGGCCGGGCAAGGAACTGGTGGAGCCCACCAGCGGCAACACCGGGATCGCGCTGGCCTTCGTCGCCGCCGCCCGCAACATCCCGCTGACGCTGACCATGCCGGAAACCATGAGCCTGGAACGGCGCAAGCTGCTGATCGCCTACGGCGCCAAACTGGTGCTGACGGAGGGTGCCAAGGGCATGTCCGGCGCGGTGGCCCAAGCGGAAGCGATCGCCGCCTCCGATCCCGGCCGTTACGTCCTGCTGCAGCAATTCAGGAATCCGGCCAATCCCAAAATTCACGAGGAGACCACGGGCCCTGAAATCTGGGACGACACCGGGGGCGCGGTCGACATCTTCGTGTCAGGCGTCGGGACCGGCGGCACCATCACCGGGGTTTCTCGCTATCTCAAGCAGACGCTCGGCAAGCCGGTGCTCTCGGTCGCGGTCGAGCCGGCCACCAGCCCCGTGCTGACCCAGCGCCGCGCCGGCGAGCCGCTCAAGCCCGCGCCGCACAAGATTCAGGGCATCGGCGCCGGTTTCGTGCCGGAGGTGCTGGATTTGTCGCTGGTGGACGAGATCGAGCCGGTCAGCAACGAGGAAGCCATCCATTACGCCCGCCGTCTGGCGCGCGAGGAAGGCATCCTGTCCGGGATATCCAGCGGCGCCGCGGTGGCCGCCGCCGTGCGGGTCGCCAAGCGGCCGGGCAATGAAGGCAAGACCGTCGTCGTCGTCCTGCCCGATTCCGGCGAGCGTTACCTCAGCAGCGTGCTGTTCGAGGGCGTGTTCGACGCGACGGGGCTGGCCGCATGAGCGCACGGATGAAGTCCTTCGAGACCCGGTTGTCCGCCGGCCCCAACTGGGGCATCGATGCCATCGTCGCCGAATTGCGCCATCTGCGGGAGCGCTCGCTGGAAGCGCGCCAGCGGCTGGACCGCCCGCCCAAGCTGCCTTCGCGCAAGGTCTTGTCGGAGATCGTGGGCGGGCTGAGCGCGGCGCTGTTTCCCAATCGGCTCGGGGCCGTGGAGATCGCGCGGGAAGGGATCGACCACTATGTCGGCCACACCCTGGATTCCAGCCTCCGGTCGCTGCGCGAGCAGGTGAGCTGCGAACTGCTTTTCGTTTCCGGCCAGGAGTCGGGTGAGGATGCGCAGGAGCGCGCCGTGGCAATCGTCCGGGAGTTCGCCGCTCGGCTGCCGCGGATCAGGGAACTGCTGGACACGGACGTGCGTGCGGCATTCGAGGGCGATCCCGCGGCGCGCAGCGTCGACGAGGTGCTGGCCTGCTATCCCGGCGTGACCGCCGTCATCCATCACCGGCTGGCGCATGAACTGTACCGACTGGGCGTTCCGCTGATCGCCCGGATCGTCTCCGACGTCGCCCACTCGGCCACGGGCATCGACATCCATCCCGGCGCACAGATCGGCGGCAGCTTCTTCATCGACCACGGCACCGGTGTCGTCATCGGCGAAACCGCGATCATCGGTGAGCGGGTGCGGCTGTACCAAGCGGTGACGCTGGGCGCGAAGCGTTTCCCGGTGGATGAAAGCGGTGCCCTGATCAAGGGCAACGCCCGCCATCCCATCGTGGAGGACGAGGTCGTGATCTATGCCGGCGCCACCATCCTGGGGCGTATCACCATCGGCCGCGGCTCGGTCATCGGCGGCAACGTCTGGCTGACCCGCAGCGTGCCGCCCAGGAGCAACGTCAGCCAGGCGCAAGTGCGCAACGAAACCTTCGATGCCGGCGCCGGCATTTGAACCCCAGTGCAGGAGGAAAATCCGACCCGCAGCAAGTGAAGCACACTCCTACGACCAATGCCCTTGAGTTAAGCCGTCATGCCGGCAGGGAATACCGACATCCAGGTCACAGGGATGTGTGCGGCGCGAGTCATCCATGGCCTCTGGGCTCCGGCACTCGCCAGAGCGCGTATGCGAATCCGTGCCGGAGTGACGGGACTTCTCTTAACTTAACAGCCTTACCCCCACGACCATCAAACCCTCAAGGAGTAACCGATGGCAGAAATCGAATCGAGACAACTCGCACTGGGCGATGCGGCGGCTCGCCAGCTCGCCAACGCCACCAAGACCGTTCCCCAGCTCCAGCCCATCACGCCGCGCTGGCTGGTGCACCTCTTGCCTTGGGTCGGGGTCGAAGCCGGCATCTACCGGCTCAACCGGGTCAAGGACGAATCCCGGGTGCTGACCGCCTGCTCGCAGCGCGACGAGCGGGACTTGCCCGAGACCTTCGTCGACTACGACGAAAACCCGCGCGAGTATTTCTTGAGCGCGGTGTCCACCACCGTGGACGTGCACACCCGGGTGTCGGACCTGTACAGCAGTCCGCACGACCAGATCCAGCAGCAGCTGCGCCTGGCCATCGAGACCATCAAGGAGCGCCAGGAAGACGAACTCATCAACAACAAGGAATACGGCCTGCTGAACAACGTCGTGCCCGAGCAGCGCATTTCCACGCTGACGGGCGCGCCGACGCCGGACGACCTGGATGAACTGATCACCAAAGTGTGGAAGGAGCCCGCCTTCTTCCTGGCCCACCCGCAGGCGATCGCCGCGTTCGGGCGCGAGTGTACCCGCCGCGGCGTACCGCCGCCGACCGCCAACCTGTTCGGCTCGCCGTTCCTCACCTGGCGCGGCATCCCGATCATCCCGACCAACAAGCTGAAGATTCAGGACGGCAAAACCAGCATCCTATTGCTGCGCACCGGCGAAGCCCGCCAGGGCGTGGTCGGGCTGTATCAGCCGGGGCTACCGGGCGAGCAGGGCCTGGGGCTCTCGGTCAAATTCATGGGAATCAGCCGCAAGGCCATTGCTTCTTACCTCGTTTCGCTGTACTGCTCGCTGGCGGTGCTGACGGACGATGCAGTCGCTGTGCTCGAAGGGGTCGAGGTGGGCAAGTACCATGACTATAAGCACGAGTACAAATAGTCCGGATACGTGGATCGGCAGCATCCTGGAGCCGGGCGCGGTACCGGAATGGGAGGCCGACGCCGCCGCACCGCACGATACGGCGCTGCTGCGGCAGATCGCCAACGCGCTGTTCGCGGCGGTGCCCGGTTCCCCGGTCGGCGCCGTGGAGCCGCCGCTGGCGGCGGCTCCCGCCGCCCCGCCGCAGTCGCCGCCCGGCACCCCGTTGCCGACGCCTCCGTCGGAAGCGGCGTTGCGGTCCATACCCGCCGCGCTGGCGGGCGCCATCGGCGTCTCGCCGCGTGTGCTCCAGGAGCCGCTGGAACCCGAGTCCACGGGATCGGCGTTCTATTTCCTGGAATCGGCCCGGCCCAGTTCGCCGCAGGCTGTGCCGAATCTGAACGTGGTGCCGCCGGGATTCGAGCCGCCCTTGGGCTTCACGGTCCCGACGGTGTGGCTGGCCGCCGATCCCCGTTCGGCTCCGGGGCGCAGCGCGCCGCCGGGGCTGCGGTTGGGGTCGACCGCGCCGGTCACGCCCGGCGTCGAGGTGGGCGCGCTGCCGGTTGCCGGGGCGATTCCTCCGGCATCGGCATTCGGGGCCAACCGGGACGTGACGTCGCTGCCGGTTTCGTCGGAGCTGGACGGCCTGAACGGGATCTCCCTCGGGCAGTCTTTGGCGCCGGCGGGATCGCCGCTGACGGCGGGCGGCGAGGGGAGCGAGGCCTCGCTGTATTTCCTCGGCGAAACCTTGGCGCTGGGCGGCGGAAGCGGTTTCCCCGAGGCCGAACTGGACGAGGGCGTCCCGGCGCTGGTGGCGGGCGAAACCTCGGCGCATCCGGGCTTCGACGTCTACGCGGTGCGGCGCGATTTCCCGATTCTGCAGGAAAAGGTGCACGGCTATCCGCTGGTCTGGCTGGACAACGGCGCGACCACACAGAAGCCCCAGGCGGTGATCGACCGGCTGGTGTATTTCTATCGGCACGAGAACTCCAACATCCACCGGGCCGCGCACGAACTGGCGGCGCGGTCGACGGATGCTTACGAAGGTGCCCGCGACAAGGTGGCGCGCTTTCTCCATGCCTCGAGCAAGGACGAGATCGTCTTCACCCGCGGCACGACCGAGGCCATCAACCTGGTGGCCCAGTCCTGGGGCCGGCGCTATATCGGCAAGGGCGACGAAATCATCATCACTTGGCTGGAGCACCACGCCAACATCGTGCCCTGGCAGCAGCTCTGCGCCGAAACCGGGGCACAGCTGAAAGTGGCGCCGGTGGACGATCGCGGCCAGATCCTGCTGGACGAGTACGAAAAGCTGTTCACGCCCCGCACTAGGCTGGCGGCCTTCACCCAGGTCTCCAACGCGCTGGGCACGGTCACGCCTGCCCGTGAGATGATCGAGATCGCCCATCGCCACGGCGCCCGCGTGCTGCTGGACGGCGCTCAGGGGATCGCCCACATGCCGGTGGACGTGCAGGCTCTGGATTGCGACTGGTACGTGTTTTCGGGCCACAAGATCTTCAGCCCGACCGGCATCGGCGCGCTCTACGGCAAGCTGGAGCTGCTCGATGCCACCCCGCCTTGGCAGGGCGGCGGCAACATGATCCAGGACGTGACCCACGAGCGCACGATCTACCATGCCGCGCCGCACCGGTTCGAAGCCGGCACCGGCAACATCGCCGACGCGGTCGGGCTGGGCGCGGCGCTGGATTACGTGGAGCGTCTCGGCCGGGAAAACCTGGAGCGGCACGAGCAGGAGATACTGGCCTACGCCACCGAGGGGCTGTCGACCGTGCCGGGCTTGCGCATCATCGGCACGGCGGCGGAAAAGGCCGGGGTGATCTCCTTCGTGCTGCCGGGCTTCCGCACCGAGGACGTGGGGAAGGCACTCAACCGCCAGGGCATCGCGGTGCGCGCCGGCCACCACTGCGCCCAGCCCATCCTGCGGCGGTTCGGCCTGGAGACCACGGTGCGGCCGTCGTTCGCGCTGTACAACACGCGCGAGGATGTCGACGCGCTGGTCGCCGCCGTGCGGCGCATCCAGGCGGGGAGCGTGGAGTTGGGCCGTTGAGGGGGATATCCTGGATCGGTGATGAGATAATCAGAGTCTGCTAATATTTAACCTTGTGTCATTCGATCGACGCCGGCTGTTCCACAGCCGGCGTCGTTTTCGCACTCTGAGCGAGCGATCCATGAAACCTGCCTCCCCACCCCAAACCATCGCCATCGTCGGCGCCGGCTTCAGCGGCACCCTGGTGGCCGCGCACCTGTTGTCCAGGGCGAAGGCGCCGCTGACGGTCCATCTGATCGAGCGGGAGCGCGGCCGCTTCGCCCGCGGCGTCGCCTACAGCACCACCGAGGACTGCCACCTCCTCAACGTACCCGCCGGGAACATGAGCGCTTATCCCGACGACCGCGAGCACTTCCTGCGCTGGGCGCAGGCCCGGAAGGATGAATTGCTGGATTGCCCTTGCGTCGGCGAGGTGAGTGCGGCGGCTTATCTGCCGCGGCGGGCCTATGGGGATTACATCACCCAGGTGCTCGATGAGGCCGAGCGCGGCGCGGCGCCCGGCGTAGGCCTTGAGCGCCGGATCGACGAGGTTGCTTCCTTGAAGGTCGAGGAGGGAGCCGTCGGCCTCCGGCTGGCCTCCGGCGCGCAGCTCCGGGCCGACCGCGTCGTCCTGGCGCTGGGGAATTTCCGCCCCGGCGATCCGTCCGGCGCCGATGCCGCGTTTTACCGCAGCGCCCGCTATCACGGCGATCCCTGGGCGCCCGATGTATTGGAAAGGCTCCTGCCGACCGAGTCCTGCCTCCTGGTGGGCAGCGGCCTCACCATGGTCGACTGGGCCATCACTTTGAACCAGGCCGGCTACCGCGGCGCCATCCACGTGGTGTCGAGGCGGGGCCTTTGGCCTCAGCGGCACAAACCGGGAGCGCCGGCGGCGTTCGGCGTCGAGCCCTCCGGTGCCGTCGGGGCCGTCCGCAAAGGCCTGCACAGTATCCGCGCTTTCATCCGCGACACCGGCGCCGACTGGCGTCCCGCGATCGACGCGCTGCGGCCGGCGACCCCGATTTTATGGAAGAGTCTCGGACTCTCGGAGCAGCGCCGCTTCCTGCGCCATCTGCGAACCTTCTGGGACTGCCACCGCCATCGGCTGGCGCCCGGCATCGCCGCGCGGCTCGATGGGATGCTGGACTCCGCCCAATTGGTCCGTCACGTCGGACGCATCCGCGGCTTTCGCGATCTTGGCAGCCAGGTCGAAGTCGCCATCCGGCCGCGGGGAAGTGATCGGAACGATGAGTTCAGTGTCGATGCGGTGGTGAACTGTTCCGGTTCGGAGAGCGATTACCGCAGGCTCGACAGTCCCCTGGTCAAGGATCTGCTGGAAAAGCGGCTGATCCGGCCGGATCCCCTGGCGCTGGGGTTGGACGTCGCCGACAGCGGTGCCTTGGTCGACGCGGAAGGCGCCGCGTCCGAGTTCCTGTTCACCCTCGGGCCGCCGCAGAAGGGGCGGTTGTGGGAAACCACGGCAGTGCCGGAAATACGGGGGCAGGCGGCCAGGCTGGCGGCGGAGCTGCTGGGAGCCTAGTGCTTCAAACCGGCAGCATCAGGTCGCCGTATTTCGCCACGGTCGCATCGCAGGTCATCAGCCTGAGCGGTTCCGTGATGGCCTGAGCGATCAGTATGCGGTCGAAGGGATCGGCGTGGAGCCGGGGCAGCGTGCCGGTAGCGGCGGCGTGTTCGGCGGTAATCGGGAGCAGGACGTAGCCGGCCTCCGTGAAATAGCGGGCGGCTTCGGCGCCGGAAACCGGCATATTGCCGCGGTTGAGCGTATGCTTGAAGGCAATCTCCCAGACCGACGCGGCGCTTACGAAAATCTCCGATGCCGGTGCAAGGATCAGTTCGCGTGCCCGGGCAGGCAGTCTCGGACTGTCCGTGATCGCCCGCAGGGCGATGTGCGTGTCGAGCAGCAGCCTCAATTTGTGACCATGCCGAAGAGTTTCGCGATCGTGGCGTTATCCGCATCGATGTCGTCCGGCACGACGAAGGCCCCTTTGGCGACGCCGATGCGCTTGTCCGTCGCAGGCGCCTTGCCGATGAGCACCAGCCTGGCAGCGGGCCTGCCGTTGCGGGCGATGACGATTTCCTGTTCCTGGCCGGATTCCACCTGTTCCACCAACTTCGACAGATGGGTTTTGGCTTCCAGCATGTTGACGGTGCTCATTGGGCTTCCTTCGAAAGGTCTCTGGTCGATCTTAGCCAAGATCGGCAGGGACGGACAAGCATGTATCCTGTCCCGGTCCAGCTAGCCGGAGTTCTCTTGCTGGTTCGCGCGGTTTTTCGGTGCTTCCGCCTGGAGCGTCGCCATTTTTTGCGAAACCCGACGGGACATCCCAGTCACCCTCGGGAGCAAATTGTGGCGACGTCTTTGCCTTCGGCGGCCCGCGCCGTCCTGCGTCCGCCTCGGCTTCGTCCGTCTCTTATGCGACGCACTCCGCCAAGGCTCCCACAATGACTCGACGCCGTGTCGGTTCCCTTATGTTTTGTCTCCGCCCGCGATGAAGCCGCGGACTCCGACAAAACATCCGGGCCTACGGCTTCGCGGGGAGCGTCGCACTCGCTCGCTTCGCTCGACTTCCTTGTGCTCCTTCCAGGTGATTGCGACCGATCCGGACGGCGATCCGCTGACCTTCTTCCTGGGCTATCGTCCCCAGCATGGTTACGATCCCAAGACCGAAACCATGACCGTCGACCAGAACGGCCTCGTAAGCTACAACTGGCCCGCCGCCGCATTCTCGGTCTGGCCGAACGGTCCCTTCACCTTCCCCTATACCGTGACGGTCAGCGACGGCAAGGGCGGCTACGCCACGCAGACCGTCACCATGAACCTGCGTTGTCCGGACGGCCAGTCCTCGGTTTGGGACCCGAACAGTTGGAACGGGTCCTGTGTGACGCAGGCGGTGGGTATCACCATCACCTCCACTCCTGGCGTCGGCGGACTCAATGCCGGCAAAAGCTACAGCTACCAGGTCACCGCCACCAGCGATAAGGGCCTGCCGCTGAGCTACGCCCTGGAAGGGCAGCCCGCCGGCATGAGCATCGACGCCAATGGCCTCATCACCTGGCAGGCCGCCGCGGAGGCATCCGGCGGCGTGACGTTCCAGGTGCTGGTGACCGACGGCCAGGGCGGCCATGCCAGCCAGAGCGTCACGGTCAACGTGCGCGTGGCGCCGAAGACCTGGCACAGCGACCACGGCATGTGCATGTAACCGGAGAAGAGAAACCCTCTCAAGGGGCGCTTCGGCGCCCCTTTTTTGGCGCCGAATTCTTGAATGGCGTGCCATTTGTGAATCGCGTGGCTCAGCACCATCATGTCCCATGCCTGGCCCAAAAGACCGGTATCGGGCCATGGCCCGAAGGAGCGGCGCGTCTCGACCCCGGAGTCCGCTGGATTCGGTCGGCGATCAACGGGCTGGAACCCGTCGATTTCAGCCTTCAATGGGGCATCACGGGGCGAAGGGGATCAAGAATCAGGCCGCGCGTCCGCGACGCCAGTTGAGTCAGGGGGGATGAAACATTCGGGGTTAGCCGGGCAGTGCGGCGCGCAGGTCGCTTAACGTCACCAGGAGTGTCATGGCATCAACCGGGGATGGATCAAAGCCCAGCGCTTGATAAAACGCCTTGGCGTCCTCGGAAATGGCGTGGACGACGATCCCACGAATGCCAAGCGTATCCGCAGCCTGAACCACACGTCGGGCGCCGTCGCGGAAAAGGGCGCGGCCAATCCCTTGACCCTGGTAAGCTTGATCCACGGCGAAACGCGCCAGAATCGCGACGGGAATGGGATCGGGCATATTGCGCCGAAACCGGCCCGAAGCGTCCTGGATTCTGATCGCTCCGGCCGCGAGGGCGTAATACCCGATCACCCGGTGTTCGTCGCAGACCACGAAGGTCCGGGAGGCGCCACTGGACTGATTGGCCAATGCCCTGCGCTTCAACCAGTCGTCCAGGGAGGTAATGCCGGAAGCGAAGCTTTCCGTTCGATGGTGTTCAGCGAGCGGTCGGGGAGCCAGAAGCGGCAATGCTTACTCCCACGGCGCGGACGTCTGCATGGTTTTTCGCAGGCGCTCGTTGGGCTGCGGCGGCGCATCCAGACGCGCGAGAAATTCGGCATAGGCTTCCGGACTCACCACGAACACGGCGCGGTCGAGTAGAGCCTCCTCGGCGGCTCTACGCGCGGCATCGAGCATGAAATCCGTCCGGTTCTTGCCCAAAAGCTTGGCGGCCCGGTCAATCAATCCGCGATCTTCCGGTTTGATGCGGATATTCAGGCTATCGCGCCTGGTGGTCTGAGAGTGAGTCGTGGTCATAGCGATACCTCCACTTCGGGCTACTATAGCAGGATGTAAAGACAACGTCTTTACGAGCTTCTCCGGGTATCGCTTGAAAAAGCCAAGAAGGCGTTGCTGGGTAAATAACCCGCGACTGAAGTTGCAGCCCTCGACTACGTTCTTTGCACGGTGGCCGTGAACGCCAGTCCGCCGCGGTAGGCCGGAACCGGCTTCATCGGGTTCCGGCTACATGGTGTCAACGCCAAGACCCATGCCGACCCATCGCGCAACCCGTTCCAATTCCCGCAGGGAATTGCGCCCGGTCCTGGCGGTTCCGGCGTCCTTTGGGGCGGAGCCAGCCGTTTAGGCCGAGAGCTTGGGTCTCAACGCCCGTAATAGTCGGCCAGCGCCCGGATTTCCTCATCCGTGAGCTTGACCGCGAACTGGCTCATGCCGGCGTTGACGTCGTTGCTGCGCTCGCCTTTTTTGAAGCGCTGCAGAGCTTTCATGAGGTAGTCCCGGTTCTGACCCCGCAGCGCGGGTTGAAGATCCCAGCCCTGGCCGTGGGCGCCATGGCAGGCCGAGCAGGGCGGGATGAGCCGCTTCCTGTCGCCGCGAAGAATCGCGGGTTCCGGCGCCTCGGCCGCTGCCGGCCGCGGAAGCGCGCCCAGCCATTCGGCCAGGTCCGCCATGTCCTGAGGGCTCAGTTCCCGGACCACGGAAGCCATGGTGGCAGCGTCCGGTCCGGCCATCCGGTCGGCCTGGTAATCCGTCAGCATTTTGTAGAGGTACAGCGGACGCTGCCCGGCCAGCACGGGCCATTGCCGGTTGTCCGCCACGCCGTCCGGGCCATGGCAGCCGGCGCAGCCGCGCCCGGCGTAGAGCGTGTCTCCCCGTGCGGCATCGCCTTGGGGTTTGGCTGCGAGTTCGCGCTGCCATTCGGGCAGCGGCAAGGCTTCCGCCAGGGCGGCCGTTGCTCCGGCGGCCAGGCCGAACCCCAAAAACAGGTAGGAGAAAGTTTGGCGCATACGGGTTCCCTATCGGGTCATGACGAGAAAGCCGAAAAAGAAGTACTGGGCGATCCAGACGAGGAGCGCCGCGAGCGCGAATCCGCCGAGGCGGTCCACTCGCGGGGAGGCCGTGTAGACGCCGGGGCTCTTGCCGGCTTCCCAGGATATCGCCACGGAATAGGCGATGGCGAAGCCCCCCACCCCGGCGAAGGTCAGACAGAACAGCGCGTTGCTGTACCAGTCGAGGTTGACCGTGTAAGTGGACAGTTCATAGCCGTGCGTGCCGAACAGGATGCGGTGGCGCAGCGCCTCGCGGGCGATCGCGATCAGCAGGACGGCGCCTGCGGCGGCGGCGAAGGGCGCGTAGCCGCCGGAGGCCGATCTGAACAAGGCGGGGGTCACGATCAACAGCAGGATGCTTGCGTTGGCGGCGATGGACCAGAGCGACACCGGAAAGCCGGCTGCGCTGTCCGGCAGCGTCGCCATCCATGCCGCATAGCAGATGAGGGCGGCGAAGCCGCCTGTCGTCATGAGCTTGTTGCCGAGGCCGGCGATCCAGTCCAGGTACGGCGCGTCGCTCTGTTCCCGGCGGTCGAGGTAGCGCCGGCAGCCCAGCAGCCAGGCGCCGGTGACCGGGGCCGCCAGCACGATGAAGAAAAGGAACCGCCCGAGGTTGAACTCGTGGATACCGGAACCGGCGGTTTCGAGGTGCCCTTCCGGCGCATACCAGGCCATCCACAGTTCGGGCCGCAGCGCCTGGGAGGTGAGGGCATGCATGATGAAGCCCGCCGCGAGCAGCAGCGCGAGCGATACGGCCAGCGACCAGCGGCTGGTGGCCGATCCGCCTTCCTTGCCCACGAAGTAATGGTGGTACATCGCCCAGTAGGCCACCAGCAGCACCACGATGAAAGCGATGGCCCAGCGCGCCGACAGTACGTTGGAGACGTACCAAAACGGATCGTAGATGACCTGGACGAACAGCAGCGGCGCAACGCCGATCACGATGGCGATCGAGACCGCGACCTTGGCGGTGTCGAGCATCGGGCCCGCCAGCCGGCGCCAGTTGGCGTTCGATGAAAACGCGCCGGTCAGGGCCAGGGCCGTGCTGCCCAGCATGACGTGGACGGCGATCATGTGCAGCGCCCAGGTGAGCACCAGGAGAACCAGGAAAATGGCGGGATGGCTGGGCAGTCCGGAGCTGCTGCGCAATGCGTAAAGCGTTTCGATGTCCATGATGGGTTCCGTTCAGCGGGTGATGGAGTGCCACAGGGGCAGGCTGGCGATGAACTGTGCCAGGGCGTGCGTCTCGTCGTCGCGCAAGGGGATGCGCGGCATGTTCACCATGTTTCCGGTGACCAGGGCGCCTTTGATGAACCGTTCGATGTCCTCGGCGTCGCGGTTGCCGGCGAACATCTCGCCGAAGGGGCGGGTGCCGGTGGTGCCCAGGCCGTGGCAGTTCGAGCAGTACACGATGGCCAGCGCATGGCCGGCTTCCAGTTCGTTGCCTTCGCCGATGCGGCGCAGGCGCTCGGGGATGAACGGATGCAGCGCCAGCATGCCGCGGGATTCGAGCGCCGGCAGTTCGGATTTCACGCCCAGCGCCGGCACGTCGCGGGCGATGATCTGGTTCGAGTAGACGAACTGGCCGGCGACGTAGGGTTTGCGCATGGATTCGCGCGCCCGCTCCTCCGGCCAGATGCCGAATATCAGCAAGGCCGCCATCATCCCGGCGGCGAGGGGGACATTGAGCGCGCCGGGGCGCAGCAGCAGCGCCGCGAAATAGATCACGATCGCCGCCAGGATCGCCCACATCGCGGGGACGAACGATCCCGGCAGCCGGGTCTTCATGAGGAGCTGGGCGCTTTCCGGCAGCGTCGTCAGACCCCACTGAAAAAACACCGCGCCCAGCACCGCGCCGAGCATGCCCACCCAGGCCAGCTTCCGGGTCATCTCCAGCCGGAAGGCGCCGTCCCGGAGATAGGCGGCGATCAGCCCGCCGGCCAGGGCGGCCGCCATCAGCATGAAACAGGTGCGGCTCAGTATCTGGGCAAAGGTATAGAGGCCGAAAAAGCCGTTGAGGGTGCCGCCTTCGGTGAACCAGCGCTCCTGGCCGGGCCACATCATGAACGACAGGATGCCGACGATGATCAGCATGGTGGCCCAGGAGGCGAGGCCAAAGATCCAGGCGATCTTCAGATAGCTCCTGCCATCCACCTTGCCGGCCAGATAGACCAGCAGATAGATGCCCACCACCTCGATGAAGAAGAACACCCATTCGGTCGCCCACCACCACACGTAGCTGTGGATCAGGGCCGAAAGCCCCCGGGGGCTGGCGACCGTGGCCGAAAACCAGATGCCGGGACCGGTGATGGAGCCGAGCACGTAGGAAAACACCAGCAGGAAGACGCCGTACCGCCTGACGTACTCCAGCAGTTCCGGGCGGTTCCGCCGGACGGCGACGGTGGCGAGCCAGGTCGACACCAGGGCCGCCCCGACCGAGGTATGGGACGCCAGCACGTGGACGACGGCGATGATGCCCAATACCCAGCCGCTGCCCAGGGCCGGCTGGTACCAGGTGGGATAAAGGCCGAGTATCTCAATCGAGTTATCCATGGCGCTCACCTATTCCCATGGGGTATCGTGGGTACGGCGACTCACGGAAAATAGCCAAGAGCGCACCGGGAGAAATTCCCATCGGGTTCCCGGCAGCGGATTCGAGTAATTCCATATATTCGTCCTTAGGTTATCTGAAGGCGCAGGATGCTGACATGATCGGAGTGATACGGTGAATATGACAAAATGTCGCAGGACAATTTGTCGCATCTTCCATTGGTGGATATCTGCCATACTCTGCCCCCTTATAAAGCTTGGTTCAGTACTATTGGTCAGAGTTATATGCATGGCTTATGACGATGGAATCAGGCGCCGCACCGGTGGCGGCGAGTCGTTGATATCAACCAACCAACAGGAGCGTATGGGATGAATGTGAGCAATATCGTTGTGTTTGCCTTGGGGAGCGGAGCGGCGGGAGTCGCCTGCGCGCTGATGAACGCCGGGGGGGTCCTGCGAAGAAGCGCAGGGTCGGCGGACGTCCTGGCAGTGGCGCGAGCGATCCAGGAAGGCACGGGGGCGTTCCTCAAGCGGCAATACATCGCCGTGGCGGTGGTCGGTAGCCTGCTCGCGCTGGCTTTGACCAAGCTCGGCGCCTGGACCGCCAACGGCTTCATCGCCGGCGTCGTTGCTTCGGCTCTGGCGGGTTACATCGGCCTGGCCGTCTCGGTGCGGGCCGAGGCGCGGACCGCCGACGCGGCGGGTGCGGGGCTGGGCGCGGCGCTGTCGACCGCCTTCCGGAGCGGCACCGCCATGGGATTGCTGGTGGCCGGCCTCGCGCTCTCGGCAGTGGCAGGCTACTATGCCCTCGCCTCGTCGGCGGGCACGCCGGACGACGTGCACGGTGGCCTGCTGGGACTGGCGCTGGGCGGCTCATTGATGAGCGTTTTCGCCCGGACCGTCGGCGGAGTGTGGGCGAAAACCGCCGGCGGTCCGCCGCTACAGGAGACGAGCGAAGTCGCGGCCGTGGGGAACCATGTCGGCCATGCGGCCGGGACCGCGGCGGACGTGTTCGAGACCCTCACGCTGGCGCTGGTGGCCGCGATGCTGCTGGCCAGAAGCGTGTTCGGTGCGGACAGCCCCTGGGTGGAGTTCCCTCTGCTGGTTGCCGGCTTCGTCGTGGCGGCATCCCTGGCGGGCGCCTGCTTCGTGCGTCTGGGCAAGAGCCGCTATCTCGTGGGTGCGCTGTACCGGAGTGTGATCGTCACCATGATCCTGGCCGGCGTGGGCCTCTATTACGCGTCCGAATGGTTCCTGGGCTTGCCCGCCGTGCAGCCCGCCTTCAGCCTGCTGAACCTGTTTTCCGCGGCCTGTATCGGTCTGGTGCTGGCCGGCCTGAACATCGCCGCGACGGAATATCACACCTCGAAAAGTTTCGGTTTCGCCAAGCGCGTGGCGGCGGCCTCGCGCGGTGGTCCTGCGACCAACGTCGTCGCCGGTCTGGCTGCGGGGCTGAAGTCTACCGGTTGGTCCATCGCTCTTTTGTGCGCGGCTTTCATTGGTCCGTATCATCTCGGCGGGGGCTTCTCGGGCCATGAAGGGACGGGCCTGTTCGCGGTGGGACTCGCCGCTGTCGCGATGGCTTCGCTCGGCGGCGTCATGGTCGCCATCGACGGTTACGGCATCGCCGCAGAAGCCGCGCATGGAATTGCCGAGACCGCCGGTCTGCCGGACGAGGTGCGCCAGGCCACCGCCTCGCTGGATGCGGCCGGCAGGGCGACGCGTCCGGTGGTGCAGGGGTATGTCGTGGGCGCCGGTGGTCTGGCCATGCTGGCCCTGTTTGCCGAATATTCGAAATGCTTCGCCGTTCCCCTGGCACTGAATCTGTCCGATCCGGTCGTGCTGACCGGTCTGTTCGCCGGCGGTCTGATGCCGTATCTGCTGGGTTCGGTCTCCCTCGGCGCGGTCGGGAACGCTCCGGCCGGAGCGGGCGGGCAGGCCAATGGCGGTCTGCGCGTTGCTTTGAAGCGGGCGTCGATCCTGGTGCTGGTGCCGCTGGCGGTTCCGCTCCTCGTCGGCCTCGGCGGCGGTCGGGAGGCGCTGGGCGGGATGCTGGTCGGCGCCATCGTCACCGGCCTGTTCCAGGCATTCGCCATGAGCAGCGGCGGAGGCGCCTGGGACAGTGCGCGGCGGTACATCGAGGATGGCATGTACGGGGGGGCTGATTCGGAGGCCCACCGGGCAGCCTTGACCGGCGACCAGGTGGGAACCGCCTGTCAGGCAGTGGCGGGACCTGCGCTCAATCCGCTGATCAAGCTGATGGGCCTCGTAGCCGTGCTGATCGCTCCACTGTTGGCCTGAACGGATCCGGCATCCATCGAGGGAGATGCGCATGCTTTCTACACGTAGCGTTTTCCAGGAGATACGGCGCGATCCCCGGGCGTTCCAACTCCTCTTGAGCATCGCCGCCAAAGGCGAGACTCAGGGCGGTTGGGAGAACGAGCGGATCGCAGCGCTGACGCCCGACCCCGTGCTGGCGCGCAAGGTCCGCCGGCACGGCGCCGACGAAACCAAGCATGGCCTGATGTTCGCGAAGCTGCTGCGCAAGGCCGGCCTGGACGAAGTGCCGGTGCCGGCGGATGCCGATTACTGCATGTTGCTGGAGCGCCGCGGCATCGGCCTGCCGCATGGCCGGCTCGGCCGTGACGAGCCGCTCGGGCTGGAGGAAATCCTGCAGTACCTGGTGCACAGCAAGGTGACCGAGGAACGCGCGTTCGACGAGGTCAACCGTCTGCTCCGGGTATTCGGCGGCGACGCGGAACTGGCGCCGAGCTTGCGGGTCATCGCAGAGGATGAAACCAATCATCTCGCCTACGCCCACGAAGAGCTGCTCCGGCTCAGCGGTCAGGGCCACGGAGACCGCATCGCGCGAATGCTCAAATCCTATGCGCTGGCCGAGATCCGTGTCTACCGTGACGTCGGACTGGCATTCGTCCGGCACATGGCGGCGCTCCTGGGTTGGAGCGGTCCCAAGCAATGGCTGCTGAAGCTGGGCGTCTCGGCAGCCTACATCCTGGAACGGACGCTCGTCTGGCGACGTCTCGCAGCGCTGCGGCCACCCCTGCGCAGCAACGCCATGGGGAGCTGAGACCATGGCGACAGGGACACCGAAGGCGGGTTCGGCGGAGCACCGGGAATTGTTCTGTCGGAGCTTCATCGACAGCCATCTGCGCTTCGAGCCGGAACGGCTGGCGTGGCCCGAACTGGACCCGGACATGCTGCAGCGGCTCAGGGAGGTGCCGTTCTGGCAGGAGGTCCTGTACACAGAGATGCGGGCGATCCGGATCATCGAGGCATTCGCGCCGACCATTCCGGACCCTTTGGTACGCGAGGCCATGGAATTGATGGCCGAGGAGGAAAGGCGCCACGAGCGTCTGGTTCGCCACCTGATCGCCCGCTACGGGATCGTGATCGAAGCCAGGGATATCCCGCCTTTGCCGTCGGACATCGAACGGACGTTCATCGATTTCGGCTACGGCGAATGCGTGGATTCGTTCCTGGGGTTCGGCTTCTTCCGTCTCGCGCGGGAGAGTGGATTCCTGCCGCCAGAGATGTTCGACGTCCTGGAGATCCTCATGGGGGAGGAGGTTCGCCATGTGCTGTTCTTCGTCAATTGGATGGCCTGGCATCAGGCACGCCGGGGACGGGGCGCGGCGGCTTGGCGCGGGCCGGCCTCGGCATGGTATTACGCCCGCGCGATCGCGGCGCTGGTGGGCGTCGCCCTGCGGAACGCCCGCCACCAGGGCAACGGTTGGGAGTTTTCTGCTACCCAGGCGGCTGGTCTGATGCCGGGCTTCACGGTGGGAGGGCTGCTCGAGGCGTGTCTGGAGGAAAATCGGCGGCGGCTGGATGGCTACGGTCGGGATCTGTTGCGCCCGCTTTTTTTACCGGCCCTGGCGCGCTTCGCACTAAGGTTGACCGGCAGGCGGATACCTGAGGACATGAGGGAGGAAGGAAATTTGATGCGGCGGGTATGGACCGCACTACGCGGTTAGATCGCGGCTCCGTCCGGCGCGGCTTGTCGAGGTTTGCGGCGACCGCGATGATCGCCGCGGTTACTCTGGCCCTCGGTCTTAGTGCCTGGCATGAGCATGCAGAGCGCGCCGGTGCCCTGGTGTCCGGCACGCTACTGCGGGAGCCGCGCCCCGTCGCCGATTTCGTATTGACCGGTGACGACGGCAGACCGTTCACGCGAGCCGATCTGGCCGGGCGCTGGACCGTCGTCTTCGTCGGCTATACCCACTGCGCCGACGTCTGTCCCACCACGCTGTCCCTCCTCAAGGCGGCCAGGTCCAGACTCGGCGGAGAGGGGGAGCGGCTGACGGTGCTGTTCGTGTCGGTCGATCCGGAGCGTGACACACCGGATTCTCTGCGACGCTACGTGCGTTATTTCGACCAAGGTTTCCGGACGGCCACTGGTACGGTGGAGACACTCACGGCGCTGGGGCGCCAGCTCGGCTTCGTGTTTTTCCGGAATTCCGCCGCGGACGGCGAGGGCTATGGCATTGATCATTCCGCGGAGCTGATGTTGCTCGATCCGAAGGTCCGTCTGGTTGGCTATCTGATCCCGCCTTTCCGGATCGAAGCCCTGGCCGCAGATTTCGAGACGATACTCGGGAAACGGGTTGCTCCATGACGAAGGTGCATGTTTTCTGCGCAGTCTTGGCATGGTTCACTCTGCCGGTCCATGCCTGCGAAGGGCTGGAGGTGTCAGGGGCCAGAGTGATGGAATCCCCGCCCGGTGCCAGCGTCCTGGCCGGATTCGCGACGCTGCGCAACGGGGGCGACGTGCCGCTCATCATCCGCCGTGCCGACAGTCCGGATTTTTCGGCCGTGGAATTCCATTCATTGGTGCAGCGGGACGGTCTCGTCCGGATGACCGTCGATGATTCGCTGACCGTGCCGCCGCACGGTCTGCTCGTCATCAAGTCGGGCGAGCGCCACCTCATGCTGCTGAAACCGGCCAGGACTTTTCACGAGGGCGACTGGATCACCGTCCGCCTGTTCTGTTCGAGCGGGATGCTGGAAGTGAAGATGCCGGTCGAGAAGGGCGGCTGAAGGTTGCTCCCGTCGAACGGAGACCTCGAAGGTGGTTTGTGTCAGCGGATCTGTGTTCCCAGAACGGCCAGCCGGACGCGGCCCGAAACCGGCGGCACTCGACTTCGGGTCACGAATCGCCAGAGCGGTTCGTGCGGGACGGGCCGCAGCACGGAATCGGAGAAAACGGGCGGCATGAGCTCCACCGCCTGGAAGACGAAAGACCGGGGGAAGGTCGAGCGGCTAGGTTCGGCGCTGCGCCATTGTGCGTTTGCGGAAGAATTGGATGCGCTCATCGAAGCCGTCCAGCCAGGCCAACTGCGCTTCGAGCTGCCGGATCCGGGAGCCAGTCCGGTCCGAAGCCCGGGAGCGTTCCGCGGCGCCCCGAGTCAATGCCTGATCCAGGCCATCCGCCACGCCTTCCAGGCGCTGGCGTAGGCGGGCCGAAAGTTCCTCCCTCATTTCTTCCAGGCGTCGCCGAACGTCGCTGCGGATGCGTCCGGTCAGCATTTCCACCGTTTCGGTCAACTGGCGCCTGCGCCTCCGGACGATGCCGTATCGAGCCCAGCGCTCGGCCAGGGATTTGAGTTTTCGGAAGCGCGGCGCGACCAAGTCCGGCGCGCGTTTGAGGGCCTGTTCGGTGATGAGATCCAGCCCCATGGGCTCGCCTGCGGGACGGATTCCCGAGCGCCTTCGTTCCGGCCAGCGTGTTTCTGGGGCCGCGGCTGGCGCGGCGATCTGGAAGAGGTCGCCGGCAAAGCGCTGGAGGTCGGCGACCGTTTCATCGATTTCGCGGTCGAAGGTTTCGGCGATTTGCGCGACCGCCGCCTCGCCTTGGTCTTCCAACGCCTCCCGCCAGTCGGCGAAAGCCTCCGCGACCTCTTGCCGGAGGAAATTCTCCAGGCTCTCGTCGAAGTCCTTCGGGGGCCGATGGTCCTGGCCGAGGACCAGAGCGTCGAACCGCCTGCCCAGGCGTGAACGCACGTCTTCCAGCCGGCGTTCGGGATCGCCTGCGAAAATTCCCTCGGTCAGCAGACGGAACTCCTGCCGCAGACGTCCGTCGAGCCGCCGAAGTTCACGTTCCGCCTGAGCCCGGCGGTCCGCGAAACGGGCGATCTTTTCGTCCAGTTCCGTCATCGGCAGGGTCAGAGAATTCCGCTCCAGCCCGGTTTCCAGGCGCAACCGGCCGGTCAGACGCGCGAGGCCGGAAGCCGCGGCGTCGAGCAGCAGGGCGCCTTTTTCCTCCAGCAGAAAGCGCTCGAGAGCCGCGGTGAAGACCGGGAGGCGACTCGCCTCCAGCCGCGCCGGATCGTTGCCGGCTTTTCCCATCAGGGCCTCCCGAGCGGAAATGGGGAAGAGGCGGACCTCCGTCCCCACCGCCTCGGTCAGTACACGGCGAGAGAAGTGCTCGATCGCGGCGGTGTCGGCTTCCTGCAGGATGTCGATCTTGTTCAACAGGAAAAAGATACGGCCGGCGTACTTCCGGACCTCATGGAGGAATTCCAGTTCGGCCTCACTCACCGCCTGGTCGGCGGAGAGGACGAACAGGGCGGCATCGCACTGCGGCAGCCGCGCCCAGGCGGTGTCGGTGTTGTGGCGGAACACCGAGCCGACGCCGGGTGTGTCCACGATGCGCACGCCATTCCCCAGGAGCGGCGAGGACGTCCGGATCAGCACTTCCCGCACGCCCTTCGCGTTGCCCGGGTTGCCCGGCTCGGTGATGTAATCCGCGAGCATATCCGGATGGATGTCGAAGGGGCTGCCTTCCAGCGGCTGGACGGTGATCCGGGGGGGCTCGCCGTAGGCGAGTACGGTCACCACCGAGGTCAGCGGCACCGCCGCCGTGGGCAGCAGGTTCTCACCCAGCAGCGCGTTGATCAGGCTGGTCTTGCCCCGTTTGAACTGGCCGACCGTCAGGACGTCGAAATGGCCGGCCTGCAGCTTGTCACGCAGGGCGAGGGCGGGGCGCAGAGCGGCGGGAAGGCGCTCCGCCAGCTCGTCGATCAGGCTCATGAGTTCGGATTTGAGATCCGCATAGCCGGTCGCTGGCGCCTCACCGGCGATGCCGGAACGGGGGATCGCGTTCATTCCGCAGTGGTCGGATCGATGACGGTGCGGATTTCGTTGATCGCATCGGCGGGAAAACCGCCTTCCAGTGCGTGCTGTACCAGCGTGGCGGCGTCGGGGGCAATGTAGATGCAATACACCTTGTCGTCGGTGACATAGCTCTCGATCCACTGAACCTGCGGTCCCATGGCGTTGAGGATCGAACAGGATTTACGGGAGATCTGCTGCAGTTCGTCGCGCGACAGGTTTCCGGCGCCGCGAATCGTGCGCTCTATGACATATTTGGGCATGGTTATCAGCCTTACGGTTCTGGTATGGAAAAATCGGCTTGTATTGTGCTTGTCTGAAGATAAGCGCTTTCTGCGCAGCCCGATTTTTTCATGGATCACGATTCCATTGAATGCGGCGAAATGTCTCAGGGTCCGGTCATGAATGAAGAGTTATGGCGGCCCGGTACGTTACCGTTATGTCCGATGGCTGTATCAAACAAAGACACGTGTAGCGATATCGTACACCTCGTCCATACCCGTCGGGAGCATTCGGATAATCGTGTCAGTGTTCCAAAATATTGATATATCGGTATACGTAACCGAAGAATAAAGTTGGCACGATCCCTGTAACTAGGTTGTCACGACCTCGTCGGAGGTTGTATGTCCGGTGTTCCGTGACGTCATCGGGCATTCATCATTCATAGAATGTGTTACGGAGGAAACAAGTAATGGCACTTAGCACCGCAACCAAGGCCGCGACGGACGCGCTGGCTGCCAATCGGGCACCCACCAGCGTGAATGCACAGGAAGTGCACCGTTGGCTCCAGAGCTTCAACTGGGATTTCAAGAACAACCGGACCAAGTACGCCACCAAGTACAAGATGGCGAACGAGACCAAGGAACAGTTCAAGCTGATCGCCAAGGAATATGCGCGCATGGAGGCAGTCAAGGACGAAAGGCAGTTCGGTAGCCTGCAGGATGCGCTGACCCGCCTCAACGCCGGTGTTCGCGTTCATCCGAAATGGAACGAGACCATGAAAGTGGTTTCGAACTTCCTGGAAGTGGGCGAATACAACGCCATCGCCGCTACCGGGATGCTGTGGGATTCCGCCCAGGCGGCGGAACAGAAGAACGGCTATCTGGCCCAGGTGTTGGATGAAATCCGCCACACCCACCAGTGTGCCTACGTCAACTACTACTTCGCGAAGAACGGCCAGGACCCGGCCGGTCACAACGATGCTCGCCGCACCCGTACCATCGGTCCGCTGTGGAAGGGCATGAAGCGCGTGTTTTCCGACGGCTTCATTTCCGGCGACGCCGTGGAATGCTCCCTCAACCTGCAACTGGTGGGTGAGGCCTGCTTCACCAATCCGCTGATCGTCGCAGTGACCGAATGGGCTGCCGCCAACGGCGATGAAATCACCCCGACGGTGTTCCTGTCGATCGAGACCGACGAACTGCGCCACATGGCCAACGGTTACCAGACCGTCGTTTCCATCGCCAACGATCCGGCTTCCGCCAAGTATCTCAACACGGACCTGAACAACGCCTTCTGGACCCAGCAGAAGTACTTCACGCCGGTGTTGGGCATGCTGTTCGAGTATGGCTCCAAGTTCAAGGTCGAGCCGTGGGTCAAGACGTGGAACCGCTGGGTGTACGAGGACTGGGGCGGCATCTGGATCGGCCGTCTGGGCAAGTACGGGGTGGAGTCGCCGCGCAGCCTCAAGGACGCCAAGCAGGACGCTTACTGGGCACACCACGACCTGTATCTGCTGGCTTATGCGCTGTGGCCGACCGGTTTCTTCCGTCTGGCGCTACCGGATCAGGAAGAAATGGAGTGGTTCGAGGCCAACTACCCCGGCTGGTACGACCACTACGGCAAGATCTACGAGGAATGGCGCGCCCGCGGTTGCGAGGATCCGTCCTCGGGCTTCATCCCGCTGATGTGGTTCATCGAAAACAACCATCCCATCTACATCGATCGCGTGTCGCAAGTGCCGTTCTGCCCGAGCCTGGCCAAGGGCGCCAGCACCCTGCGCGTGCACGAGTACAACGGCCAAATGCACACCTTCAGCGACCAGTGGGGCGAGCGCATGTGGCTGGCCGAGCCGGAGCGCTACGAGTGCCAGAACATCTTCGAACAGTACGAAGGACGCGAGCTGTCGGAAGTGATCGCCGAACTGCACGGGCTGCGCAGTGATGGCAAGACCCTGATCGCCCAGCCGCATGTCCGTGGCGACAAGCTGTGGACGTTGGACGATATCAAACGCCTGAACTGCGTCTTCAAGAACCCGGTGAAGGCATTCAATTGAAACGGGTGTCGGGCTCCGTCACAGGGCGGGGCCCGACACACGATCGTTCGATCAACCTCAAACCAAAAAGGAACATCGATATGAGCATGTTAGGAGAAAGACGCCGCGGTCTGACCGATCCGGAAATGGCGGCCGTCATTTTGAAGGCGCTTCCTGAAGCTCCGCTGGACGGCAACAACAAGATGGGTTATTTCGTCACCCCCCGCTGGAAACGCTTGACGGAATATGAAGCCCTGACCGTTTATGCGCAGCCCAACGCCGACTGGATCGCCGGCGGACTGGACTGGGGCGACTGGACCCAGAAATTCCACGGCGGCCGCCCTTCCTGGGGCAACGAGACCACGGAGCTGCGCACCGTCGACTGGTTCAAGCACCGTGACCCGCTCCGCCGTTGGCATGCGCCGTACGTCAAGGACAAGGCCGAGGAATGGCGCTACACCGACCGCTTCCTGCAGGGTTACTCCGCCGACGGTCAGATCCGGGCGATGAACCCGACTTGGCGGGACGAGTTCATCAACCGGTATTGGGGCGCCTTCCTGTTCAACGAATACGGATTGTTCAACGCTCATTCGCAGGGCGCCCGGGAGGCGCTGTCGGACGTAACCCGCGTCAGCCTGGCTTTCTGGGGCTTCGACAAGATCGACATCGCCCAGATGATCCAACTCGAACGGGGTTTCCTCGCCAAGATCGTACCCGGTTTCGACGAGTCCACAGCGGTGCCGAAGGCCGAATGGACGAACGGGGAGGTCTACAAGAGCGCCCGTCTGGCCGTGGAAGGGCTGTGGCAGGAGGTGTTCGACTGGAACGAGAGCGCTTTCTCGGTGCACGCCGTCTATGACGCGCTGTTCGGGCAGTTCGTCCGCCGCGAGTTCTTTCAGCGGCTGGCTCCCCGCTTCGGCGACAATCTGACGCCATTCTTCATCAACCAGGCCCAGACATACTTCCAGATCGCCAAGCAGGGCGTACAGGATCTGTATTACAACTGCCTGGGTGACGATCCGGAGTTCAGCGATTACAACCGCACCGTGATGCGCAACTGGACCGGCAAGTGGCTGGAGCCCACGATCGCCGCTCTGCGCGACTTCATGGGGCTGTTTGCGAAGCTGCCGGCGGGCACCACCGACAAGGAAGAAATCACCGCGTCCCTGTACCGGGTGGTCGACGACTGGATCGAGGACTACGCCAGCAGGATCGACTTCAAGGCGGACCGCGATCAGATCGTCAAAGCGGTTCTGGCAGGATTGAAATAATAGAGGAACTATTACGATGAGCGTAAACAGCAACGCATACGACGCCGGCATCATGGGCCTGAAAGGCAAGGACTTCGCCGATCAGTTCTTTGCCGATGAAAACCAAGTGGTCCATGAAAGCGACACGGTCGTTCTGGTCCTCAAGAAGTCGGACGAGATCAATACCTTCATCGAGGAGATCCTTCTGACGGACTACAAGAAGAACGTCAATCCGACGGTAAACGTGGAAGACCGGGCGGGGTACTGGTGGATCAAAGCCAACGGCAAGATCGAGGTCGATTGCGACGAGATTTCCGAGCTGTTGGGGCGGCAATTCAACGTCTACGACTTCCTCGTCGACGTTTCCTCCACCATCGGCCGGGCCTATACCCTGGGCAACAAGTTCACCATTACCAGTGAGCTGATGGGCCTGGACCGCAAGCTCGAAGACTATCACGCTTAAGGAGAATGACATGGCGAAACTGGGTATACACAGCAACGACACCCGCGACGCCTGGGTGAACAAGATCGCGCAGCTCAACACCCTGGAAAAAGCGGCCGAGATGCTGAAGCAGTTCCGGATGGACCACACCACGCCGTTCCGCAACAGCTACGAACTGGACAACGACTACCTCTGGATCGAGGCCAAGCTCGAAGAGAAGGTCGCCGTCCTCAAGGCACGCGCCTTCAACGAGGTGGACTTCCGTCATAAGACCGCTTTCGGCGAGGATGCCAAGTCCGTTCTGGACGGCACCGTCGCGAAGATGAACGCGGCCAAGGACAAGTGGGAGGCGGAGAAGATCCATATCGGTTTCCGCCAGGCCTACAAGCCGCCGATCATGCCGGTGAACTATTTCCTGGACGGCGAGCGTCAGTTGGGGACCCGGCTGATGGAACTGCGCAACCTCAACTACTACGACACGCCGCTGGAAGAACTGCGCAAACAGCGCGGTGTGCGGGTGGTGCATCTGCAGGCGCCGCACTGACGGGAGGAAGTCTCGCCCTGGACTCGACGGCATCGCCGTGAAGTCCAGGGGGCAGGGATGCCGTTCCGGGCCGGCAGGCCGGCCCGGAATCTCTGGTTTTCAGGGGGCGTGCCGGTCCACGGCTCCCCCTCCATCTTTCGTAAGGAAATCACCATGGTCGAATCGGCATTTCAGCCATTTTCGGGCGACGCAGACGAATGGTTCGAGGAACCACGGCCCCAGGCCGGTTTCTTCCCTTCCGCGGACTGGCATCTGCTCAAACGGGACGAGACCTACGCAGCCTATGCCAAGGATCTCGATTTCATGTGGCGGTGGGTCATCGTCCGGGAAGAAAGGATCGTCCAGGAGGGTTGCTCGATCAGCCTGGAGTCGTCGATCCGCGCCGTGACGCACGTACTGAATTATTTTGGTATGACCGAACAACGCGCCCCGGCAGAGGACCGGACCGGCGGAGTTCAACATTGAACAGGTAAGTTTATGCAGCGAGTTCACACTATCACGGCGGTGACGGAGGATGGCGAATCGCTCCGCTTCGAATGCCGTTCGGACGAGGACGTCATCACCGCCGCCCTGCGCCAGAACATCTTTCTGATGTCGTCCTGCCGGGAGGGCGGCTGTGCGACCTGCAAGGCCTTGTGCAGCGAAGGGGACTACGACCTCAAGGGCTGCAGCGTTCAGGCGCTGCCGCCGGAAGAGGAGGAGGAAGGGTTGGTGCTGTTGTGCCGGACCTACCCGAAGACCGACCTGGAAATCGAACTGCCCTATACCCATTGCCGCATCAGTTTTGGTGAGGTCGGCAGTTTCGAGGCGGAGGTCGTCGGCCTCAACTGGGTTTCGAGCAACACCGTCCAGTTTCTTTTGCAGAAGCGGCCCGATGAATGCGGCAACCGGGGCGTGAAATTCGAACCCGGTCAGTTCATGGACCTGACCATCCCCGGCACCGATGTCTCCCGCTCCTACTCGCCGGCGAACCTTCCTAATCCCGAAGGCCGCCTGGAGTTCCTGATCCGCGTGTTACCGGAGGGACGGTTTTCGGACTACCTGCGCAATGACGCGCGTGTCGGCCAGGTCCTCTCGGTCAAAGGGCCACTGGGCGTGTTCGGCCTCAAGGAGCGGGGCATGGCGCCGCGCTATTTCGTGGCCGGCGGCACCGGGTTGGCGCCGGTGGTCTCGATGGTGCGGCAGATGCAGGAGTGGACCGCGCCGAACGAGACCCGCATCTATTTCGGTGTGAACACCGAGCCAGAATTGTTCTACATCGACGAGCTCAAATCCCTGGAACGATCGATGCGCAATCTCACCGTGAAGGCCTGTGTCTGGCACCCGAGCGGGGACTGGGAAGGCGAGCAGGGTTCGCCCATCGATGCGTTGCGGGAAGATCTGGAGTCCTCCGACGCCAACCCAGACATTTATTTGTGCGGTCCGCCGGGCATGATCGATGCCGCCTGCGAGCTGGTACGCAGCCGCGGTATCCCCGGCGAACAGGTCTTCTTCGAAAAATTCCTGCCGTCCGGGGCGGCCTGAACCGGGGAAGTACCGTGACCACCGAGCAGTTCCCGCCCCAATTCCTGCGTGAAATGATCGAGCAGCTGGACGCCAGCATCCAGGAGCTCGCACGCAAGGAAAAGGGACTTGCGGCATCCCTGGGCACGGGCCGGGTCGCCGAGCTCAAGGAATACTGGGACCACGTTCTCACTCCCGAGGAGGAATGGGAGCTCAAGCGGACCATGGACTTCCGCGACCGGGAACTGGTGTGGATCTGGTCCCGTCTCAGGCGGGCCCGAACCTCCCGCGCCAATGCCGGCGAGGCCTATATGCGCCACCTGTCGCCGGCGGCGCGAAAAAGCGAACAATCCTGAAACGGAGTCGAACCAACATGGCAAAGGAAGTGGTTTACAGGGGGAGTGCGCGGCAGCGCATGATGCAGGGCATCGAGATACTCGCGCGGGCGGCGATACCGACGCTGGGAGCCACCGGCCCCAGCGTCATGATCCAGCACCGTGCCGATGGCCTGCCCCCCATTTCGACGCGGGACGGCGTCACGGTGGCAAACTCCATCGTACTCAAGGACCGTGTCGCGAATCTCGGTGCCCGGCTGCTGCGTGACGTCGCCGGCACCATGTCCCGCGAAGCAGGGGATGGCACCACCACCGCCATCGTGCTGGCCCGCCATATCGCCCGGGAGATGTTCAAGAGCCTCGCGGTCGGGGCCGATCCCATCGCTCTCAAGCGTGGTATCGACCGTGCCGTCGCCCGCGTGAGCGAGGACATCGGGGCTCGGGCCTGGCGCGGCGACAAGGAATCGGTCATCCTGGGGGTGGCTGCGGTGGCGACCAAGGGCGAACCGGGCGTGGGCCGGTTGCTGCTGGAGGCGCTGGATGCGGTCGGCGTCCACGGCGCCGTGTCGATCGAACTGGGGCAG
Organism: Methylococcus sp. S1M; assembly: GCF_051295855.1. Taxonomy (NCBI): domain Bacteria; kingdom Pseudomonadati; phylum Pseudomonadota; class Gammaproteobacteria; order Methylococcales; family Methylococcaceae; genus Methylococcus; species Methylococcus sp. S1M. The sequence goes on along the minus strand of NZ_JBPDXO010000001.1, from coordinate 656,583 downwards.
CGGCGCGAGGACCTGCTCGACGTGGTCGACGGGTATCGTTGGGAAAAAGGTTATCTGTCGCCCTATTTTGTGACCGACCGGGCTCGCGAGCTGGCCGAACTCGAAGACGTCTACCTCTTGATGACCGATCGGGAGGTGGTCGATTTCATCGATTTGGTACCCCTGCTGGAGGCGGTGACCGAGGCCGGTGGCAGCCTCCTGATCGCCGCCGACCGTGTCCACGAGAAGGCCCTGGCCGGCCTTTTGCTCAATCACGTTCGCGGCGTCTTCAAGGCCGTCGCCGTCACCGCGCCCGGGTTCGGCGACAAGCGGCCGAACCGCCTTTTGGATCTGGCGGCGTTGACCGGCGGGCGGGCGGTCCTGGAAGCGCAGGGCGACCGATTGGACCGGGTCACGCTGGCCGACCTGGGGCGGGTGCGGCGGGCGGTCGTCAGCGCCGACGATACTGCGCTGCTCGGCATACCGGGCACCGAAGCCTCCCGGGCCCGCTTGGAGGGTTTGCGCCTGGAAGCGGAGCAGTACCGGGCGCTCAAGCCTGGTCAGGGATCTGCGACGGGGCGCTTGCACGAGCTCGAGGAAATCGAGGCCCGGATCGTCGGTCTGAGCGGCAAGTCCGCGGTCTACCGCGTGGGCGGCGTGACCGACGTGGAGATGAAGGAGCGGATGGTACGGATCGAAAATGCCTACCGCTCGGTGGTGTCTGCATTGGAGGAGGGGGTGTTGCCCGGCGGCGGTGTCGGGTTTCTGGGCAGCATGCCCGTTTTGGCCGAGCTGGAAGCGCGCGATGCCGACGAAGCACGCGGCATCGGCATCGTCCGTTCCGCACTGACGGAGCCCCTCCGGATCATCGGAGAAAATTCGGGACTGTCAGGAGAGGCCGTCGTCGCCAAGGTCATGGATCACGCCAATCCCTCGTGGGGTTACGATCAGGAAAGCGGAAGTTTCTGCGACCTCCACGCCAGAGGCATTTGGGATGCCGCCAAGGTGCTCAGGCTGGCCCTGGAAAAAGCCGCGTCGGTGGCCGGCACGTTTCTCACCACCGAAGCCGTGGTACTGGAGATTCCTGACACTGACGCTTTCGCCGGTTTCAGTGCGGAGTGGGCCGCCGCGACCCGGGAGGATCCGCGGGTCTGAGCGGGGGAGGACGCCCTCGAATCCTGGGATAGTCAGAGACCGGCATAGCGTACGCCGTTACGCCCGTTCTGCTTGACCTGGTAAAGGGCGTTGTCCGCCTTCAGCAGCAGGTCCTTCAGGCTGGGGGCGGACGTGGAGTCCGCCACGCCGATGCTGGCCGTCAGCGGGCGGGACAGCTTGAGTTTCGCCGGCTGCTGCTGCTCGACCGCGCTGCGGACGCGCTCGGCGGTCTGGATGGCGGCTGGCCCTGCCGTGTCCGGGATGATGATCAGAAATTCTTCGCCTCCCATCCGGCAAACGACGTCGCTGGTGCGCACGGTTTCGCGCATGACGCGCGCGGCATGGACGAGCGCCTGGTCTCCGGCGTCATGGCCGAGGGAGTCGTTGACGGATTTGAACCAGTCGAGGTCGAGCATCATGATGCTCAGCGGGCGGCCGAACGTCCGCGCCTGCGCCCATTCCCGTTCCAGCCTGTCCATCGCGTAGCGGCGGTTGGGCAGGCCGGTGAGCTGGTCTGTATGGGCCATCAGTTCCAGGCGGCGGTTCGCAGCGGCCAGTTCCGACGAGTAGCGTTCGATTTCCTTGCGTTCCCGCGCGAGCTTCTTGTGTAGGGTGATGATGCGTTGACCGGCCCGTATGCGCGCCTTGAGGACCCTGACACTGGGAGGCTTGATGACATAATCGTCGATGCCGGCGCCGAAGGCTTCGACCAACGCATCCTCACTCTCGCTTGCCGTGAGCATCACGATGTAAACATTGCCGCCGAGCGCCGATTCACGCAATGCTCTGCACAGTTCCAGCCCGTTCATGGGTTTCATGTGCCAGTCCGTGATCACCATTTCCGGTTGGTGCTCGAGCGCGTATGCGAGCGCGGTTTCGCCATCCCGCCGTGAGGCGACGTGGTGCCCGTCTGCTTCGAGTTGCCGGGAGAGGCGGGCGAGCATGATGGGATCATCGTCCGCGAGCAGCACGTGCAGTTTTTCGTCCGTCTGTGGCGGCGGACGGGAAGGCTCCGCTCCTCCGGTCGGGGCGTCTCCGGGGAGGCCGATCGTCCGGGTCCAGTCGAGCCAATCCGCCGGCGGGTCTGCGAGCAAACGAGCCAGGTCTTCGTCGCCGAGTCCGCATCGTCGTGCTTCCGCCCGCAGCAATGGGGACAACGCCGCGCGCCGCGGTTTTTCGGCAAGACGGTGATCCGCGATGTGTTGCGCCAGGGCCAGCTGTCGCGCGAAGCGGCCGGTGCGGCCTTCGTCCCGGATTTCGTCCTGTTGGCTCAATTGGAGCGCGTCGATGAAAACCTGCGGAAACCCCCAGTCCGTCAGCAGCATCCGGGTCAGCTCGTCGTGATCGGTGGCAAAGCGTTCCCGTTCAAGGGCGATCAAGGCTTCGCCGTCCGCTTTCCGGAGACACTCGCTGTATTCCTCCGGCCAGGCGGTGGCCAGCGCGAGACGGCCGACGTCGGCCAACAGACCCAGTGTGAAAGCCTCCTTGGGGGCTACGGTGGATGCCTGGGACGTGATCGATTGGAGTGCAACGGCGCGGGCTAGGGACTTTTGCCAGTAGGCTGCGTAATCGAACGCCTCGCATCTGCCTTCACGATGGGCATCGATGAGCGAGAGGCTCAGGGCGAACTGTCGGACGGCCGGGAGGCCGACGAGGTCGATGGCGTCGATGACGCTGGCGACGGGCCGGCGCGTGCCCTGGGCAGGAGCATTGGCGAAGCGCAATATCCGCCCGGTGAGCGCAGGATCGGTCTGGATCAACTGAGCCAAGGCTTCGGCAGTGACGTCCTCGCTCTGGGCCAGGTTCAGGATCGCCGCGGCCGTGCGGGAGGCGGTGGGCAGCGAGTCGCACAGCATTGGCTTATGCATGTTCCACCTGTCCGGGACCGAACGCGACGAAGCGTGCCGGTCGGGTGTCCCTGCGGACGGAGATTTCATGGCACAGCATCGTTCGTGCCCTTTGCCGGATCTCCCGCGGGAGAGCCGCCGTGCAGGTCCTCCAGCAACCGTGCGGCGGCAGTCTCCAGTGCGCCGATCGATGCGGCGTCCGGCATCGGTCCCGCCTTGCGGGCTTGGTCTTCCAGCCGCGCGGCCAGGTCCCGGACAGAACCGGCGCAGAAATGCCCCGCCATGCCTTTGATGGCGTGCGCCGCATCGGCCAGCGCGCCGATGTCGTTGGCCGCGCCCGCTTCCTGGAGGGCGGCGAGATGTCTGGGAAGCTCCTCGATGCAGAGAGCGATCATTTCTGCCAGGAGTGCCTCGTCGTGGTCCAGGCGCGCCAGCGTTTCCTCCCTGTTCCAGGAAAGGCCGGTGGGCCGATCTCCGCCATCGTCGTTCACGGCCTCCTGCCCGGTTTCCGCGGATGCCGGGGCGGCGGGATTGCCCAGCCAGCGCTCGAGCGCTTCGGCGAGACGGTCCCTGGAAATGGGCTTGCTGAGATAGTCGTCCATGCCGGCGGCCAGGCATTTTTCCCGTTCGCCGGTCGCGGCATGGGCGGTGAGCGCGACGACGGGGGTGCGTCTCCCTCCCGCGGACATCTCTCTGGCCCGCAGTTCGCCGGTGGCTTCGTAGCCTCCCAGCACCGGCATCTGGCAGTCCATCAGGACCAGGTCGTAAGAGGAACGGGCCAACAGTTCCAGTGCGGCTTGACCATTGTCGGCGACGTTGGGAACGATACCGAACTTGCCGAGCATGGCGACGATCACCTTCTGGTTGACCCGGTTGTCTTCCACGACCAACACTCTGCGGCCTTCATAAGCCGGCAGGACGGTTTCCGTCTTGGCGGCTGGCCGGCGCTGTACCGTGGCCTTGGCAGCGAGGACTTCCGCGATGGCGTTGAACAGCAGGGATTGCCGCACCGGTTTCAGCAGGCTGCGTGCGATCCCCAGCGCACGAAGCTCGGCTTCGCCGGTCAAGCCTCCGGAGGACAGCAGCAGACGCGGGGTATCCTTGAGCCCCGGTTCTGCATTCATGGCCCGGGCGAGTTCGTGCCCGTCCATGTACGGCATGTGGAGATCGAGCAAGACGATGTCGTAGGGCCTCGATTCGTTCACGGCGGTCCGCAGTCGGTTCAGAGCGGTGTCGCCCCGCTCCGCTTCGTCTACTTCCAGGCCCCAGTGGGTCAGATAATGGCTCAGGATGACACGGTTGGTGGCGTTGTCGTCCACCACCAGCACCCGCCGGTGGGAGAAGTCCGGCAGGGCCGGTGCGGACGCGCCGGGGAGGGGTTCGAGAGGGAGGGTGAACCAGAAGCGGCTGCCCCGGCCGGGGGCGCTTTCCAGGCCGATGGTCCCGCCCATGAGTTCGACCAGGTTTCGGCAGATGGACAGGCCGAGACCGGTGCCGCCGAAGCGGCGGGAGGTGGAGCCATCGGCCTGGGTGAACGGCTGGAATAGCCGCTCCTGGACGTCCGGCGCGATGCCTATGCCGGTGTCCCGGATCTCGAAACTCAGGTCAGTCCGCTTTGCGCCGGCCTCCCCCTGCATCACCTTGACTGAAACCTCACCGCGCTCGGTGAATTTGACCGAGTTGCCGAGCAGGTTGGTGAGTATCTGGCGGATGCGTGTCGGGTCACCGATCCACATCCTGGGCAGGTCCGCGGGTAGGAAGCAGTTCAGCTCCAGACCTTTGTCATGGGCCCGGCCGGCCAGCAGAGCGCAGACCTCTTCCACCAGATCCGGCAGATTGAATTCGGTCCGTTCGATTTCGACCTTGCCCGCTTCGAGCTTGGAGAAGTCGAGAATCGAATTGATGATTTCGAGCAGGGATTCGGCGGAATTCGATGCGGTTTCGACCAGATCCCACTGCTCGCGGGACATGTCGGTGTCTTTCAGTAGCTCCAGCATGCCGAGCACGCCGTTCATCGGCGTGCGGATCTCGTGGCTCATGTTGGCCAGGAATGCGCTCTTGGCCTGGGCGGCATCCACCGCGGCATCGTGGGCTGCCTTCAGGGACGCCTTGGCGCGGTCCTCGAGTATCGCCAGCGCCAGCATTTCGCCGACCTGCCGGAGCATCACCATCCGTGCTTCGCTACGGGTGGGGTTGGGGTCGGTGTAAAGGAACAACACTCCCAGCAAATCGCCGCCGGACGCGATGGGCACGATGTAATGGCCATGGCTTTCCATGTCCTCGAAGCGGTGTTCGTGCCGGTGGTCCTGGAAACAGTCGTCGGAGACCAGGATTTCCCCCGAGACCGCGCTTCGGCCGCACAGACATGCGCCCATGGGGATGGTCTGTTCGCGCCGGACGAATTCGTCACAGAATTTCCCTTCCAGCACGAATAGCTTCAGGCAGTCCCCATTCTCCGCCTTGAGGAATATTCCGCCCTTCCGTTGCAGGCCGAAGGTACCGAGCCCGAACAGGATGCGGAGCACCTGCCGGCACCGCTCATCCAGCGGGGCGCTTTGCTGCAGGGTTTCGGTGACGCGCAGGCGGGCGGCGGTGTCCTCCTGCTCCATCGCCAGTGCGCGTTCCCGTTCGACCCGGGCGCTCACGTCGTGCTGGATCTGGACGTAGCCCACCAGTCCGTTGCCCTCGGTATGGATCGGCGTGGTGCTGATCTCCGCCCAGTAGTCCTCGGCATCATGGAGGGCGGGTCCCGTCCGGCGCCGGTTCAGGAGTCGTCCGGACCAGGGCCGGCCGGCCTGGAGCGCCTCCTGCATGGCAGCCAGGGTCTCTTGATCGGCGAGCGGGCTGTCCAGGATGCTGGGGCTCTGGCCAAGCAATTCCCCTTCCGCCATTCCGCTGAAGCGGCACAGCGCCGGGTTCGCATAGATGATGCGTCCGGCGCGGTCGGTGAGCAGGATCATCTCGCTGTTGGCGTCCATCGCCTGCTTGAGGCGGGCGAGCTGGGCCTCGGCTTCTTTCTGCGCCGTGATGTCGCGGCGGATGGATATGTACTGCCGCGGCTTGCCAGCATTGTCCATCAGCGGGACGATGGTGCTGTCGACCCAGTAGCGGGTTCCGTCCTTACGGCGGTTGCAGAACTCGCCCTGCCAGATGTTTCCCCGGCTGATGGTGCGCCACATGTCGCGGATGTAGGCCTTGCCGTGGTAACCGGAATTGACGATGCGGTGGTCCTGTCCGACCAGCTCTTCCCGGCCATAGCGTGACACCGCGCAGAAATTGTCGTTGGCGTACAGTATCCGTCCCTGCAGGTCGGTGATACTGACCAGCGCATGCGCATCCAGGGCGTCCAGGAGCTCCTTGTTGCGCTGGCTTTCCCGGGCGATCTGCTGGGCGAGCGGCCGCAGCGCCATGATCCACAGCAAGGGGGCGCTGAAGAGGCCGAGCAGCAGTCCATCCAGCGCACTTTCTTGCCACCGCACCAGCTCCAGCCCGCCGCGGTGGAGCGCTCCCAACAGCGTCATCACGATGACTTCGGCCAGGATGACGATGAGGCAGATGCTGCCCAGGGAGCGCAGGAAGCGCTGCCGCATGGCAGGGGGGGAGGTGAGATCTTCGGACATGGTTTCCTTGGGTTGTTGCAGGGCGTGGCGGCCGCGCGAACGGCCGCTGGAGCAGCGGCCACCCTTGCCTGGATTGCGGCGCAGTCTAATGGCAAATCGTTCGCGGTTTCAACAGAGTACGGTACTGGGAAGAGCCCCGTACCGGCCGCGGGTCCCGACGGTGTCCGGCTGGGCCATGCCGTTGATTCTCTGCGACAATCAGCCGCATTGATGGCACATGAGCGAGTTGCTACTGTGTCACACACGCCTCCTCGCCGATGGACGAAAGAATCGGTCCCGCACAGGGGCGCATTCGGAGCCTCCTCCGGCCCTGCTTGCAAGGTGCCGTCGAAGGTTCGGCAAAACAAGAAGTCAAGATGTGGTTATGCATGGCCGGCCGCTCCCGGAAGGGCAGTTGCCGTACGAAAGGTCGATCGTAGCTTCATGCCAAGGAGATAGCCGCCGATGTTGAGCGAACAGTACCTGTCACCCGTTTCCAGGCCCGTCGAATTTCCCGATTGGAACCGTTTCAGCAGTGTATACGTGGATCGGCCCGATCAGGCGTGGGAATGGATGCGTCAGACGGGGGTTCTGCCGGCGGCCCTGGACTGGGTGCGCCCGGAAGTGGCCGAAGCCTGGTGCCGCTGTTTCGAGGACTACCGGCTTCCGCCGGGTACCGACGACTGGCCCCGCAAGGCCGGCCCGGATGGTCTGGAACCTTGCGTTTCCTTGGAGCTCGCGTCGGTCTGGGAACGGGTCCGCGGCATTTTCGATTTCCTGAAAGGCGCCCAGGCGGCCCTGATCGTCGCGGACGCCCGCTGCCGGATTTTCCGGGTGCTGGACGACGGCTTGCGGATGGCGCCGGTCATCCGGGAGCTGCTCAGGACTGGCGCCGATTGGCGGGAAGAGGTGCTGGGCAACAATGGCATCGGCAGCGCGGCGGTGCTGGGTACGGCCATCGCCTTCGAAGGCAAGGAGCACTACGGTGCGAGGCTGCATGCCCTGGTGACCGCGGGCTGCCCGCTGCGGAACGCGGCCGGAGAAACCACTGCCCTGGTCGGTCTGGTGAGCGACCGGCGCGGTTCCGCAGGAGCGCTGCTAGCCTTTCTGCGCATGGCTTGCGACGGACTGGCCGCGCCTGGTCCGGAGCGAAACCGCAGAGCCGAGCAGGTGACCGAAGTGCCGCCGGGTGAACATGGCCTGATCCGTGACGCGGCGGTCGAGGGGCTCCTCGACAAGGCCTTGCGGTTGCAGGAGCGAGGCATTCCGCTGCTCGTCAGCGGTGAATCGGGTACGGGAAAGGAGTACTTGGTCCGCTTCGCCCATCGCCTCGGGCCGCGGCGGAAGGGTCCGCTGGTGGCCGTCAACTGCGCGTCGATTCCCAAGGACCTCATCGAGAGCGAGCTGTTCGGTTACGAAGCCGGCAGTTTCACCGGTGCCCGCAGCCGCGGAAAGCCGGGAAAATTTCTCCTCGCCGATGGCGGCGTGCTGTTTCTCGACGAAATCGGTGATATGAGCTTCGATCTCCAGGCGACGCTGTTGCGTGTCCTGGAGACCGGTGAGTTCGTGCCAGTCGGTGGCGCCAAACCCCTGCGCGTCGACGTCCAGGTCGTGGCTGCCACCAATGTCGACTTGCAGGAAGCGATCCGCCAGGGACGTTTCCGGCGCGATCTGTATTACCGGCTCAACGGTGCGCGTCTGCATCTCCCACCCCTGCGGCAACGGCCCGACCGGTGCCGGATATTCCACGCGGTGTTCGAACAGGAGGCTGCGGCGGCGGGAGCATCCCGGATTCGTTTGGGTGAAGGCGTCATGGCACTGTTCGAGCGTCATCCCTGGCCGGGGAACCTGCGGGAGTTGCGCAACGTGATCAGGAATGCTCTGTTCGCCTGCTCCGGCAGTGTGTTGACGGTGGACGATCTGCCGGCCGATTTTCTCGAAGAGGCGGAGCAATACGAGGGATCCTCCGGCCTGGAGGGTCGGGAAGCTGTCCACTTCGCCGACGGGCTGAGCCTGTCGAAAGTGGAATCGGAAAGCATCGCCGCGGCCATCTGCAGCTGCCGCGGCAACATGAGTCAGGCGGCCCGCGTTTTGGGGATCGCGCGCTCGACGCTATACAAGAAGGTGTCCCGTTACGGTTTGAGCACCTGGGATTCGGCGCGGGCGCTGCCGAAAAGCCGGGTGTGCGGACCCGGGTCGGCCGCAGACTGAGCCGGGCCGAAACCGGGGCATCTGCTTCCCTTCGGCGTTGCTCAGGGGCGGCGGGCGAACGGTTCGCCCCCTGGCAGTGTGAGTGAAAAGCCGCAGTTTTTTGCCGAATCGCGCACTTCCACTGCCGGGCAGGTTACCGGCTCTCCCGGTGAGCCGTCCTTTCGCACTTGGCCCGTGATTTGCGTAATCGAATCAGTGGTCGTCCGGGGTGTATGCGTAGAAGGCCCTCTCCATTCCCCGGTCGGCCGCGTCTTGCTTCAGTCTTCGCACTCCTCGCAACCGCCCGAGACGTCGTGTTGCTGGGAACCCAATACGAACTCCCGTCCTTTGTCCGTAAATCCCGAGGTGGCCGCGAGGATTTCCCGGCGGTATTTGTGCACCAGGTAGCCGGCGGCGATGCCCAGACCGAATACCAGCAAAGGATGTCTGAACAGGTATTTCATCGATTCGTTCCTCAAATCAGGTTGTTTGACGTCCGTCGCGCGCTCTGCCGGGATGCGCGTTCACGGTTCCGCCCTGATGATATCACCAGTACTGGATGCGATCAGGGGGCATGGGTTTACGGTGCGTAGACCGCAGCGCCGAGCCGGAACAGGTGGAACAGGAGTTCCAGCGCGGCGATGCCCAGAGCGATCTCGAGCAGCTTACGCAGGTAGAAGGCATTCCGTTTCATTCCGACCTTCACGTTCCTGTCGCACCGCCGAAGGACTCACCCGAAGTGGCATACGTAATGGAGCGTATCGCTCACCTCGATCTGGAAGCCGCTGTTTCCCGGGATGCTGAATGAGTCGCCGGCCTGATAGCTTTGCCACCCCGTCTGGCCGGCGAGCTGCACGCGGCATCCGCCGGCGACGATTTCCATGACCTCCGGGGCGCCGGTTTCGAAGTGCAGGGTGGAGGGCAGGATCACCCCCAGGGTCTTGCGGCTGCCATCGGGGAACTGCACGGTGTGGCTGATGCATTTGCCGCCGAAATAGACGTTGGCTTGCTTGACGACGCTGACGTTGTCGAACTGGCTCATGGGTGAAGTCCTGGTCACGCAAAAGGCCGGGCATTATAGACCGAACGAAGGACGTTGGCAGAGTCTACCCTCCGCCGGTCACCCGCCGATACCAGCCCGGATGATGTTTGCGCGCCCAGGCCCGGCTCACGCTGCCGCGGACCATCGCGCCGATGGTGCCCTTGATCCACAGGGCAGCATAGACGTGGACGATGATGCCAGCGATCATGATGAAGGCGCAGAAGGCATGGAGCAGCAGTGCCAGGCGGATTACCCCGATGTCGAAATAGGGCGCGAACCAGGGCCGCCAGATCACGATGCCGGTGAGGAGCAGGGCCGGGATGGTGGTGATCATGGTCCAGAACAGCATTTTCTGGCCGGCGTTGTAGCGGTCCACCTCGGGTAGCCGGTCTTCGCGGTTCCTCACCACGTCGGCGATCCGGCGGAGCCAGACGATGTCGTTCCGGGTCAGCAGGTTGTGATGCCAGAATTTGAACGCCAGAGCGCCGAAAGAGGCGAACATCACCACGCCGATGTAAGGGTGCAGGATGCGGGTCCAGGTGGGCCCGCCGAAGAATTGGGTGAACCAGAACAGGGCGGGATGGAACAGCGCCAGGCCGGAGCAGCTCAGGAGCAGGAAGGTGAGGGCGGTGATCCAGTGGTTCAGACGCTCCGCCGGGCTGTAGCGCTCGATGCGCGAGGGATTCCGATCGTTGCTCATGCCTTTTCCTCCTCTTCGTCCTCCCCCGTCTCGTTGGGGCCGACCGTGACATAGTGGAAAAACCCGGCCAGTGCGGTGAGCGCCAGGGCAGCCGTGGCCAGGGGCTTGAAGATGCCTTTCCACAGGCCGACCAGACCGCTGATCCGAGGGGATTGGGGCAGACCATCGTAGAGCTGCGGCTTGTCGGCATGGTGCAGCACGTACATCACGTGGGTGCCGCCCACTCCCGGCGGGTCGTAGAGGCCGGCGTTCTCGAAGCCGCGCTCCTTGAGGTCGGCGATGCGCTCGTTGGCGTGTTCGATCATGTCTTCCTTGCTGCCGAACACCAGCGCCTGGGTCGGGCAGGATTTGATGCAGGCCGGCTCCAGCCCCACCGACACGCGGTCCGAACACAGGGTGCACTTGTAGGCCTTGCCGTCCTTGGGGGAAAGGCGGGGAATGTCGAACGGGCAGCCGGCGATGCAGTAGCCGCAGCCGATGCAGTTTTCCTCGTGGAAATCGACGATGCCGTTACTGTATTGGATGATCGCGCCCGGCGAGGGGCAGGCCTTGAGGCAGCCGGGGTCGGCGCAGTGCATGCAGCCGTCCTTGCGGATCAGCCATTCGAGGGTGCCGTTTTCCTCGGTCTCGGTAAAGCGCATCAGGGTCCAGGAATTGGCGGTGAGATCGTGCGGGTTCTGGTAGGAACCCTCGTTGATGCCGACTTCCTCCCGCAGATCGTTCCACTCCTGGCAGGCCGACTGGCAGGCCTTGCAGCCGATGCACTTGGTGACGTCGATGAGCTTGGCCACCTCCGTCGTCTGCCGCTGCTGCGGGCTGGGCGTCGTGGTGGCGGAGCGGCGGACGATGTCGAGGGATTGCAATGCCATGGTCAAACCTCCAGCCGCCCTTTGAGGACGCGCGTCAGCCAGGACGACTTCTCGGTCGCACCCGCAGTTCCGTTGCCGCCGGAGCGCCTGCGCCCTTCCTGAGCTTCGCCCAGTTTTTGGGTATGCGGTCCGGGTTCGGACAGGTCTTTTTCGACTTTGACCAGGAACGCCTTGTATTCGGGGGTCTGGGTATTGGCGTCGCCCAGGTAAGGCGTCAGATTGTTGGCGAAAAAGCCTTTGCGGGTCTGACCCTGCAAGCCCCAGTGGACCGGGATGCCGATCTGGTGCACGGTCTGGCCCGCCACCGTCAGCGGCTTGATGCGCTTGGTGACCATGGCGACGGCCTTGATGAAGCCGCGTCTGGAGCGCACGGTGACGATTTCGCCATTGGCGATGCCCAGTTCCCGCGCCAGTTCCTGGCCGATTTCCACGAACTGCTCCGGTTGCAGCGAGGCATTGATGCGCACGTGGTCGGTCCAGGTGTTGAAGAGTTCGGTGAGGCGGTAGGTGGTGGCGACGTAGGGGAAGTCGTCCTTGCCGCCCAGCATGGCCTTGTCGCCGGGAAACACCCGCGCTGCCGGGTTGCTGACCACCTTGGGATGCAGCGGATTGGTGTCCAGGGGCGTTTCGTAGGGCTCGTAATGCTCGGGGAAGGGGCCGTCGGCCAGCCGGTCGGCGCCGAACAGCCTGCCCACCCCTTCCGGGTTCATGATGAAAGGCGACATGTCGCTGCCCGGCGGGACGTCGGCCTTATAGTCAGGCACGTCCAGGCCGGTCCAGCGGCTGCCGTCCCAGTGGATGATGGGACGTTTTTCGTTCCAGGGCTTGCCGTCCGGATCGCAGGAGGCGCGGTTGTAGAGGATGCGCCGGTTGGCCGGCCAGGCCCAGGCCCAGCCTGGGGCTATCCCCAAACCGGTGGGATCGGACGTGTCACGGCGCGCCATCTGGTTACCGGCTTCGGTGAAGGCGCCACTGAAAATCCAGTTGCCGCAGGCGGTGCTGCCGTCGTCCTGCAACTGGGCGAAGCCGGCCAGTTGCTGGCCGGCCTTGACCAATACCTTGCTCGGGTCCTTGGGATCGGCGATGTCGGCCACGGCGTAGCCGCTGTATTCCTTGGCCAGTTCTTCCGGCGTGGGCTCCTCCGGTTTCTGGTAGGGCCAGTGCAGATTGAGGATGGGATCGGGGAAAGCGCCGCTTTCCTTTTCGTACATTTCGCGCAAACGCAGGTACAGAGCAGACATGATTTCGATGTCGTTGCGCGCTTCTCCGGGCGGTTCCGCGCCCTTCCAGTGCCATTGCAGCCAGCGGGAGCTGTTGACCAGGGAGCCGTCCTCCTCGGCGAAGCAGGTGGTCGGCAGGCGGAACACTTCGGTCTGGATGTCGGCGGGATTCACTGGATTGTACTCGTCGTGGTTCTGCCAGAAGACGGAAGTATCGGTGGCCAAGGGATCCATGACGACCAGGAATTTCAGGCGGGCGAGGGCGGTGGCGATCTTGCCCTTGTCGGGATACGAGGCCAGCGGGTTGAAGCCCTGGCAGATGAAGCCGTTGACCTTGCCTTGGGCCATCAGGTCGAACATGCGCAGGCTGTCATAGGGCTTGTCCAGCTTGGGCAGCCAGTCGTAGCAGTAGTCGTTGTCCCGGGTGGCCGCCTTGCCGTACCAGGCTTTCATCAGGCTGGTGTGGAACTTGGGCAGGTTCGACCAGTAACTGAGCTGGCCCGGCCGCAGCGGTTTGAGCGTGCGTTTTTCCAGGTAGACGGCGCGGCTGGTTTCGCCGTCCTTGGGCAGGGTGATGTAGCCGGGCAGCATGTCGGTGAGCAGTCCCAGATCGCTCAGTCCCTGGATGTTGGAATGGCCGCGCAAGGCATTGACGCCGCCGCCGGAGACGCCGATGTTGCCCAGCAGGAGCTGGATCATGGCCATGACGCGGATGTTCTGCACGCCCACCGAATGGTGGGTCCAGCCGAGGGCGTAGAGGCTGGTGAGGGTGCGGTCGGGCACGGCGGTGGAGGCGATCAGGTCGCAGATTTTCAAGAAGGCGTCCGTGGGCGTGCCGGTCAGCTCGGTCACCTTGTCCGGCGTATAGCGTTCGACGTGGGTCTTCAGTAACTGGAACACGCAGCGGGGATGCCGGAGCGTCGGGTCGATCCTGGCGTAGCCGTGCTCGTCCAGCTCATAGGTCCAGGTGCTGCGGTCGTAGTGCTGCTCGGTCTTGCCGGCGTCGTAGCCGCTGAACAGGCCGTCCTCGAAGCGGAAATCCTCCCGCACGATGAAGGATGCGTTGGTGTAGGCCCGGACGTATTCGTGGTTGATCGCGTCCTTCTCCAGCAGATAGCGGATCACGCCGTTGAGGAATGCGATGTCGGTACCGGCGCGGATGGGGGCGTAGAAGTCGGCCACCGCCGCCGTGCGGTTGAAGCGCGGGTCCACCACGATGAGTCTGGCCTTGTTCCTGGCCTTGGCTTCGATGGCCCACTTGAAGCCCACCGGATGGGCCTCGGCCGGGTTGCCGCCCATCACCAGGATGACGTCGGCGTTCTTGATGTCCATCCAGGTGTTGGTCATGGCGCCGCGGCCGAAGCTGGATGCCAGGGCCGATACGGACGGCGCGTGGCAGATGCGGGCCTGACTGTCCAGCATGACTATCCCCAGGGCGCGGGCGATCTTGTTGGTCAGGTAGCCGGTTTCGTTGGAGCCGGCGGATGCGGCCAGAAAGCCCAGCGAGGTCCAGCGGTTGACCGTCTGGCCCTGCTCGTTCCTGGCGATGAAGTTCCGGTCACGGTCCTCTTTCAACAGGCGGGCGATGCGTTCGAGGGCCCAGTCCCAGGAGACGCGCTTCCATGCGTCGCTGCCGGGGGCGCGGTATTCCGGGTATTTCAGGCGCGAGGGGCTGCGGACGAAATCCAGCAGTCCCGCCCCCTTGGGGCAGAGACTGCCGCGGCTGACCGGGTGATCCGGGTCGCCTTCGATGTGTATGATTTCCGCCTTGGCGTTCTTGGCCTTGTCGCCCAGACTGTACATGATGAGACCGCAGGCTACCGAGCAATACGGGCAGGTATTGCGGGTTTCCGTCGTGCGCGCCAGTTTGAACTGCCGCACTTCCGCCAGCGCCTCCCGGGGCGAAAATCCCATGACGGCCAGCGAGGAACCCCCGAGCGTTGCGGCACTCAGCCTGAAAAACTGGCGCCGGGTGACTTGCATGACGTCCTCCTGCGGGAAAAAGTCTGACAAGGGAGCTAAGGTAATCGTGGGGCGATTGTAAGCCTTCGGGCGGGTTTCGCCTATCTCTGCAACATCACGGCGGCCGCGGCGCTCCAGGGTCGTTGGAGAAGCGTAAGATCGTCCGCCTGTTCCGCCCGAAGCGAGGTAGGGGCGATGAGTCTGTCCCAGATGATGAGGGACCTCGAGGCCGAGGTTTCGCTGACGCGTCATCTCACCGGCCGCAGCGCGCTGTCGCCCGAGGTGATGGAAGCCATGCGCAAGGTTCCGCGGCATCGCTTCGTGCCAGCCGACCGGGTGCAGTTCGCTTTCGACAACGGTCCGGTCCCCATCGGTTGCGGCCAGACCATCTCCCAGCCCTTCATCGTGGCGCTGATGACCGATCTGCTGAATCCGGAGAAGGAGTCGGTCGTCCTGGAAATCGGCGCCGGTTCCGGCTATCAGGCGGCGGTCCTGTCGCGCCTGGTGAAGCGGGTCTACACGGTCGAAATCATCCCGGAACTGGGCGAGCAGGCGGCCGAGAGGCTGAAAGAGCTCGGCTACCGCAACGTCGAAGTCCGCATCGGTGACGGCTACTTCGGCTGGCCCGAACACGCGCCCTACGATGGCATCATCGTCACGGCGGCGGCCCCTTGTTTCCCCGATCCATTGATCGGGCAACTCAAGCCGGGGGGGCGCATGGTGATTCCGGTCGGCCCGCCTTACCACCATCAGGAGTTGATGACGGTGGACAAGGACGCCGAGGGTAACATCCAGATCTGCAGCGTGCTGCCCGTGGCTTTCGTGCCACTGACCGGCGAAGGGGGGTACCGGCCCGGGCCGGAGCGTGCATGACATGACTTTGCTCCGTATCGACGGCTCCTACGGCGAAGGCGGCGGGCAGATAATCCGCACCGCCTTGAGTCTGGCGGCATTGACCGGTACCGCGGTGCGTCTGGAGAACATCCGGGCCCGGCGCCGGAAGCCGGGGCTGGCGGCCCAGCACCTCACCGCCGTGAAGGCCGTTGCCCTCCTGTGCGACGCCCGGATCGGGGGCGCCGAGCTCGGTTCACAGACGCTGGAGTTCATCCCGGGCAGGCCCGTCCGGGCGGGCGATTACACCCTGGACGTGGGGGAAGCCCGTGAAGGCGGCAGCGCGGGGGCCGTCATGCTGGTGCTGCAGACGGTTCTGCCGCCGCTGGCCTTGGCCGAGGGCGCTTCGACGGTCTCGCTGAGGGGCGGTACCCACGTGCCGATGAGTCCGCCTTTCGACTACGTCCGCGAGGTCTGGCTGCCGACCTTGGCCCGCATGGGTGTGCGGGCCGAGCTGTCGCTGGTCCGCTCCGGCTGGTACCCCGTCGGCAAGGGAGAGGTCAGGCTGGCGGTGGCAGGAGGCCGGCGGTCTCTCGAAGCCTTGAAAGCCAGGCATCGCGGTACCTTGCAGGCGGTCACGGGGCGCGCCCTGGCGGCGAACCTGCCGGCCCACATTCCGGAACGCATGGCTGCCCGGGGCCGGGCGGTGCTGGCGGATGCCGGCATCGCCGCCGCCATCGAGCCGGCCGTACTGCAAGCGGCCTGTGCCGGCGCGGGCTTGTTCCTGACCGCCCGCTACGATCACTGCCTGGCCGGTTTCACGGCACTGGGACGAAGAGGCAAATCCGCCGAACGGGTCGCCGAGGAAGCCTGCGGGGCGCTGCTGGCGCACCATCGTTCCGGCGCCGCCCTGGACCAGCACCTGGCCGACCAGATCGTGCTGCCTGCCGCCCTGTGCCGGGAAGAGTCTTTGTTCAGCGTCGAGCGCATCACCCCGCACCTGACTACCAACGCCTGGGTCGTGGATCGCTTCGGGCTGGCGCGGGTGGATGTCCGGCCGGCGGAGTGTGGGACCGGCCTCGTCAGAATCCATGGAAATCCCGCGGGAGTGTGCCATGCCCATCCATAATGCCGATATCGCCGCCATCTTCGAGGAAATCGCCGACCTGCTGGAGATCGAAGGCGCCAACGTGTTTCGGGTGCGGGCCTACCGCAATGCCGCGCGCACCCTGCAGGAGCTGGGTCGGGACGTGCGGACCATGCTGCAAAAGGGCGAGGATCTGACCGCGCTGCCCGGCATCGGCGACGACCTCGCCGGCAAGATGCGGGAGATCGCCGAGACCGGCCGCTGCGCGGCGCTGGACAAGCTCCACAAGAAACTGCCGCCGGCCATCACCGAACTTCTGAAAATCCCCGGATTGGGGCCGAAACGCGTGAAGGCGCTTTATCATGAACTCGACATCCACACCGTCGAGCAGCTGCAGCGCGCGGTCCGCGATCACCGCATCCGGTCGCTGGCCGGCTTCGGCGAAAAAACCGAGAGCCGCATCGCCGAAGCCCTGGCCACGCATGGCGGTGGAGCGGGGCGTTTCAAGCTGGTCACCGCCGCCCAGTACGCGGAGCCGCTGGCCGCCTGGCTGCGCGCCGTGCCCGGCGTGGACGATGTGGTGGTGGCGGGCAGCTACCGGCGGGCACGGGAAACCGTGGGCGACATCGACATCCTGGTCACCGCCGCGGCGGACAGCCCGGTGATGCAGCGCTTCACCGCCTACGACGAGGTGGCAGAGGTGCTTTCGCACGGCCCGACCCGCAGCAGCGTCGTGCTGGGCTGCAGGCTGCAGGTCGATCTCCGGGTGGTCGAGCCGGAAAGTCATGGCGCGGCCCTGCACTACTTCACCGGCAGCAGGGCGCACAACATCGCGATCCGCCGGCTGGGGCAGGAGCGGGGGCTGAAGATCAACGAATACGGGGTGTTCGAGGGGAACAAACGCATAGCCGGCGAGACCGAGCAATCGGTGTTTCGGGCGGTGGGGCTGCCCTTCATTCCGCCGGAGCTGCGGGAGGATCGGGGTGAAATCGAGGCGGCCCGGGCGGGGCGCCTGCCCGAACTGGTGGAGCTGGGCGACCTGAGGGGTGATCTCCATGTCCACACACGGGCCACGGATGGCCACGACAGCCTGCGGGAAATGGCCGAGGCCGCCCGCCAGCGGGGCTTCGAATACCTCGCCATCACCGAGCATTCGCGCCGGCTGACCGTCGCCCATGGCCTCGACCCGCTGCGCCTCCTGCAGCAGATCGACGAGATCGACCGGCTCAATGGCGAGCTGCGGGGCATCACCCTGCTCAAGGGCATCGAAGTCGATATCCTGGAAGACGGTCGGCTGGATCTGCCCGACGAGCTGCTGGGGCGGCTGGATCTGGTGATCGGGGCGGTCCACAGCCGCTTCGATCTGTCGCGCGCCAGGCAGACCGAGCGCATCCTGAAGGCCATGGATCATCCGCATTTCACCCTGCTGGCCCATCCCAGCGGCAGGCTCATCGAGCGGCGCGAGCCTTATGACGTGGACATGCTGCGGATCATCGGCAAGGCGAAGGAACGGGGCTGCTACCTGGAGTTGAACGCCCATCCCGAACGGCTCGATCTGCTCGACACCTATTGCCAGGCGGCCAAGGCCGAAGGGGTGCTGGTCAGTGTCAATTCCGATGCCCACAGCGCGCTGGATTTCGACCACCTCCGCTTCGGCGTCGGTCAGGCGCGGCGCGGCTGGCTGGAGAAGGGCGACGTGCTGAACACGCGTCCGCTCGCCGCGCTGAGGCCGTTGCTGAAGAGGACGATGTAGACCGCCGTTTCCGTCTCCGGGTCTCTCCTTCGGAGCCCTCGGCTGCAGGGCGGTTTTCCGGGACACGGGGTACCGGTCCTCCCAATCGTGACATTTCCTCATTCAAAATTCGAATCCCTGGTCCCGTGCTGCGCTTCTTCGAAAAACTGCTCCACCCCTTTCCCGAGGCTGCCCCGGTGCGTCTGCCCCAAGGTCTGTTGCCCTTCCTCTGGGCCTGCACGGCGGGGCTGCGCGGTTTCATCTCGGGCATGATGTTGCTGACGGCCGGCATCGGCGTGTTCGAAGCCATGCTGTTCAGCATGCTGGGGAACATCGTCGACTGGCTCGGCCGGATTCCGCCGGAGCGGCTCTGGACCGATGAACGGGACCGCCTGCTGTTGCTGGCGGGTGTGCTGCTGGCCAGTCCCCTGGTCATCGCGCTGCAAACGATGATCAAGCACCAGACTCTGGCCGGGAACTTCCCGATGCGGCTGCGCTGGAATTTCCACCGGCTGATGCTGGGTCAGAGCATGAGCTTCTACCAGGACGAGTTCGCCGGGCGGGTGGCCGCCAAGGTGATGCAGACCGCCCTCGCCGTGCGCGATACCGTGCTCATCGTCACCGACATGCTGGTTTTCGTCGTCATCTATTTCACGACCATGAGCCTGGTGGCCGCTGGCTTCGACCGTCTGCTGCTCACGCCGTTCCTGGGCTGGGTGCTGCTGTATGTCGCGATGCTCCGGTTCTTCGTTCCCCGGCTGGGGCGGGTGGCGGCCCGGCAGGCGGATGCGCGTTCGCTGATGACCGGGCGCATCACCGATGCCTACACCAATATCGCCACGGTCAAGCTGTTCTCCCACGCGCGGCGTGAGGCCGAGTATGCCCGCGGCGCGATGCAGGAGTTCCTCGAAACGGTATACCGGCAGGGCCGCCTGATCAGCGGCTTTGAAATCGTCAACCATTCCCTCAGCATGCTGCTGATCGCCAGCACGGCCGGCGCGGCGCTATGGCTCTGGACCCAGGGCATGGTGGGCATCGGCGCGGTCGCCGCGGCCACGGCGATGGCCTTGCGCCTCAACGGCATTTCCCATTGGGTGATGTGGGAGATGGCCGCTCTGTTCGAGCACGTTGGCACCGTGCAGGACGGGATGAACACCCTGTCGAAAGGCCACACGGTGACCGACCGCCCCGATGCGAAGGCGCTCCAGGTGAGCCGCGGCGATGTCCGTTTCGAAGCCGTCGGCTTCGCCTATGGCGGCGGCCCGCCGGTGTTCCGGGATTTCTCGCTGCACATCCGTCCCGGTGAAAAGATCGGCCTGGTCGGTCGCTCCGGAGCGGGGAAATCCACCCTGGTCAATCTGCTGCTGCGGTTCTACGACGCCGATAGCGGCCGCATCCTGATCGACGGGCAGGACATCGCGCAGGTCACGCAGGACAGTCTGCGGGCGCAGATCGGCATGGTGACCCAGGACACCTCGCTCTTGCACCGTTCGGTGCGTGACAACCTCACCTACGGCAGGCCGGACGCCGACGAGGCGGCCATGATCGCTGCCGCGGAAAAGGCCGAAGCGCACGGCTTCATCCTCGGTCTCGCCGATCCCCAAGGCCGAAAAGGCTATGATGCCCACGTCGGAGAACGCGGCGTCAAGCTTTCCGGGGGCCAGCGCCAGCGTATCGCCATTGCCCGGGTGATGCTCAAGGACGCGCCGATCCTGATCCTGGACGAAGCCACCAGCGCCCTCGATTCGGAGGTGGAAGTCGCGATCCAGTCCAGCCTGTACTGCCTGATGCAGGGCAAGACCGTCGTGGCGATCGCGCACCGCCTATCCACGCTGGCCGCCCTGGACCGGATCGTCGTCCTGGATCGGGGAAGAATCGTGGAAGAAGGCAGCCACCGGAGCCTGCTTGCGCAGGGAGGTCTCTACGCCCGGCTTTGGGCGCACCAGAGCGGCGGGTTTCTTGGGGAGGACATTTGAAGAGCGGCAGGGCGAGAAGGATGGCAGCGGAACCCTTCCGTTCAAACTTGCTGCCGACGGTGGGCGGGCTTCCACTCCGCAGGCGTCGTTGCGTCTCGGTCAGTTTCCTTTCCTCTGCGGTGAAGTGTCGCCGGGGAACCATGACCAGCTTTTGAAGTCCACGTGTCTCTCGACGACTTGAAGCACGTTGCCCAGACCCTCGGGCCAGCCTCCCCGTTCCTCGGTTGCAAACGGGCCTGGTGTCAAATTACATGTCAAGTTCCGTGAGATGGTGACCCCTTGTTTGTGAAAGAGAGCTGGGCGCGATGCCTGCCGTTGGTTTGCGGCTGACGGGGTGGAATCGAGCAGAGTTCGAGGGGTGTGCTCGGCGCCGGCCTGATCGAACGGGTGGATCCCCATCGGTTGCGGGGCCTTGACCAGGAAGTGGTCGGTGAACTTCGAGCCGTTATCGTTCAGGCACTTCTGGATGCGGAACGGTGCCGCCTCGATCATGGTCTTCAAGGACGCCTTACTCCTTCGCGGAATGTGGTTACTTGGGACGTAACATCTACGTCCAACGTTGAAGAAATGGCTTGGCGGAGAGGCTGAAATTAGTGAACAGTTACAGTTATATGTCGAATAACATGATTTCATGTAATGTAAAATATATTTATTAATCAAAATAATACTTTGATATATTTTTGGTTGACGTGATCTGCCTAAGCTGATAGGTTTTCCGTCGCCACAGGAAAAGTGGAGTCGGTAACATGAACTGTTACCAATGTTCTAGCCGTCACAAGAGGGATGTTTCTGTCTTGAGGTTGTGAAGCACTCTTTCTTTTCTAATGATGGGAGTATGTCATGAATAAATTAGCCAAAGCATTTGCGATTGCCGGTACCATTTGTTCTCTGGGGGGAATGACTCAGACTGCCGTAGCAGGTCCCTATGACTGCGGCATCGAGCGTGTCACGCCGTTCCAGATTTTTAACCAGAGCTGGGTTGCGATCCGGGGTGAGAATCTGGGCTTCATGTCTCCTCCGCCCCACATTGAAATCTGCGACGTCGTCACTCCGTCGCCCTTCAACATCGGATGGTTCATGATCAACCCGGCCGGCAACTGGATTGCATTCGTGCGGGTGGACAACGAACTCAATGGCCCGTTCGGTACCCATCCTTCCGCCTGTGAGATCAGCATCTGGCAGAAGAAGACGGCCAACCCCTTCAATAGTCTGATGTACACCTGCGACAGCGAGGGGCTGCTGCCGGCGGTGTTGCTCCTTGAGTCCGGAATCCCGCTGAACGGGAACCCGTCTGTCGACGACGTCAAGAATGCCCTGGCTGCCGAACTCGGCGATGGCACCAAGGTGTCCCAGTTCCCGCAATAATAAGGCCGGCTGAGTTAGGACGTTCCGGAGAGGGGGCGAATGCGCCCCCTCTTTCACCCCGCAATTTCTGCCATTGGCCACCGTTATCACAAAGCGTGTTTGCTGGATTTTGGGGTGGCGATAGCTTCCTGATTTATCGGCTCTTGCTCTCGATTTGCAGGGTTGATCACTGATTCATTCTGGCCCGTTGAGCCTAAATGGTCCCTGATCTGCCGTGCTCCATTTCGCGGAGAGACGCCTAATGCTATCCCAGAATTCCTTGAGAAAGATACGGCTCTTCGTCATATTTTTGGTTTTGTCAGTTTTCGTTTCGGCCAACATGGCCGCTCATGCCGCGCAATCAGAGGACATCCCCCGTAACTTCGATGCCCGCGAGGACTACAACCGTGGTTTTCGGGCGAAGCAGAGCAGTGACCAGGAGACTGCAGAAAAGAACCTGCGCCAACGGGTGAAGGATGCGGAGGTTGAATATTCCACGGCAAGAGGTACAGCCCGCCGAATCCGGCGATTCGTCGGGCCGTTCGACGGGGCGCAACCCGGATATCAACCTGTCACCCGTGCCCGTAAATTTCTCGACGACTACCGGCAGTTGCTCGGGTTGACCGCACAAGACGACGCGGATCTCGAAGTGACGGATGAGGTGGTCAGCCGGGACAACGGTGCCAGTCACGTCTATCTGCGGCAACGGCGGCAAGGCATACCCGTTTATGACGGCCAGTTGCAGGTCGATATCGACGGAGAAGGCCGGCTGCAGTCCATCAGCAACAACGGTATGCGGGGTTTGGCCGCCTCGCTCGCTTTCACCAGGCCCACATTGTCGGCGAGTCAGGCCGTTACGGCGGCAGCCCAGCACCTGGGCATTTCGACTCAAACTCCACCCGAGGTTTTCGAGTCAGGCACGGATCCTCAACAGACGACGCGGCTCACCGAGCCCGAATTGTCCACCGAAGACATAGTGATGCGGCTGATGTGGCTGCCGATCAGGGACAAGCTCACGCGTCTGGTCTGGAATTTCCAGATTCACACACCCGATGGCCAGCATGTCTACGACTTTACGGTCGATGCCAAGTCCGGGAAAGTCTGGACGCGATTCGACTGGATAGCCTCGGCCAATTACCAGGTCTATCCGCAGCCGTTTGAAAGTCCGGATCAGGCTTCGCCAGCACCGCCGCTCGACGGGCGCCAGACTCTGAGCGACCCGGCGGATCCCCTGGCGTCTCCGCTGGGCTGGCACGACACGGGTTCGGCCGCTTACACGGCTTTGCGCGGCAATAATGTGTATGCCTATCTGGACGTACTTGGTTTTAACTCTCCCACGGGAGCGCAGCCGGATTGCGGCGCGTCCCTGACCTGCGCTTTTCCAATGGATCTCTCTCTGTCTCCGGCGAATTACAGATCGGCCGCCACGACCAATCTGTTCTATTGGACGAATCTGGCACACGACATCTTTTACCGTTACGGCTTCGACGAGGCAAACGGTAATTTCCAAATCAACAATTTCGGAAAGGGTGGCGCTGGCAACGATTATTTGCGGGCTGAAGCGCAGGACGGTGGCGGTTCCTGCAACGCCAACTTTTTGACGCCTGCGGATGGGAGTCCGCCGCGCATGCAGCTCTACGTATGCAGCAGGGCCATCGACGGTTCGAGCTTTTTTCCTGCGCACGACGCGG
This sequence comes from Methylococcus sp. S1M, assembly GCF_051295855.1. Taxonomy (NCBI): domain Bacteria; kingdom Pseudomonadati; phylum Pseudomonadota; class Gammaproteobacteria; order Methylococcales; family Methylococcaceae; genus Methylococcus; species Methylococcus sp. S1M. The sequence goes on along the minus strand of NZ_JBPDXO010000001.1, from coordinate 633,359 downwards.
ATCTGGAAGGGGCCGTCATCGTGCATGAGTATGGCCATGGCGTGACGAATCGGCTGGTCGGTGGACCCTCGAATGTTTCGTGCCTCAATAACGATCAGCAACCTGGAGAGGGTTGGAGCGATTTCTTCGGGCTCGTTTTCACGGTTCGCCCGGGAGACAGCGGAACCATGAAACGAGGCTTCGGAAAATATTTGTTCGGCCAGCCCCCGGACGGGGACGGGATTCGGCCCAAACCCTACAGTACCGATTCAGCCATCAATGACTTCAACTATGCGTCCATCAATGGCTTGGCGATCCCGCATGGCGTAGGTTCGGTTTGGGCGGAAGTGCTGTGGCGTATGTATTGGCGGTTGGTCGATGCCCACGGCTCAAGCGCCGATCTTGCGGATCCGCCTGCCCTGTCGAATGCCGCCGCATGGGCGGGCAATCAAAGGGCGCTGCTCTATGTAGTGGACGGTCTCAAATACACTGCCTGTTCTCCCACTTTTGTCGATGCGCGGGACGGCATTATTGCATCGGCCGCGGCCCATTTCGGTGGTGAGGATGTCTGCATGATTTGGAATACGTTTGCAGCGTTCGGTTTGGGTACCAACGCCGTGCCGGGCGGCGCAAACAGCACGACGCCGGCCAATGGATTTGCCGTGCCGGCAAGCTGTTCCGGAAGTCCGAGTCCGAGTCCGAGTCCGAGTCCGAGTCCGAGCCCGAGCCCGAGTCCGAGCCCGAGTCCGAGTCCGAGCCCGAGTCCGAGCCCGAGCCCGAGCCCGAGCCCGAGTCCGAGCCCGAGCCCGAGCCCGAGTCCGAGCCCGAGTCCGAGCCCGAGCCCGAGTCCGAGTCCGAGCCCGAGCCCGAGCCCGAGTCCGAGCCCGAGCCCGAGTCCGAGTCCGAGCCCGAGCCCGAGCCCGAGCCCGAGCCCGAGCCCGAGCCCGAGCCCGAGCCCGAGCCCGAGCCCGAGTCCGAGTCCGAGTCCGAGCCCAGCACCCACGGCTTACACTCTTTCGGTTACCAAAACCAACTCCAGCAGGGGAGCGGTAAGTAGTTCGCCTTCAGGGATCAGTTGCGGGACTTCTTGCAGTTCCGCAAGCGCGTCGTTCGCTTCAGGATCGATGGTCACATTGACGGCATCGCCATTCATATTTCGGAAATTTACTGGCTGGAGCGGTGACTGTACGGGCACCAGCAGGACCTGCACCGTGTTGATGGACAGGGCGAGGACTGTCAACGCCACTTTCCAATAGATGATTCATGGGAAGTGAACCTCCCCCGGGTTCTGGGGAGGCCGTCGGGTTTGAGTCGAGAGACCTACACGGTGTTGTCGGCGAGCTGACGGTGGGAGCGTGCCTCAGCCTCGGCGGAAGGGACAGAGCCGACGGATGCGAGTAGCCGGTGGTCATTGAACCAGACCACCCGTTCCTGGGTAGCGAGTACGCCCGCTTCCCCGTTCTTCCACGGCGCTCGGCGGTGGATCGATTCGGTCTTGTACGGGCCGTTGCCGGCTTCGGCCGAGACGGAGGGGAAGTCCGGCACCCGCGGCGGATTCGGACGATCCGCAAGATCTTGCGGATCGGCTCGACCCCGTGGCTATCCCGGTGCTGTCGATGAAAGTGTTCAGGACTCGAGGGCCACCCCCAGCCAGGGATGCTCGCCACGGTGCTCTTGCACCAGGCGGACGGCGCGTCCATGGACTTCGCGGGGGATGCTCGTCGGGTCTGCTCGTGGCTTCATTCTCTCGAGGGAAAAAGCCTCCTCGAAACCCCGGGTGGTTCAGTTCACTCGCGCTCACCCTTTGCCGGGGGTGATCCAACTCCCGGTCGCTTCGCGCTAGCCCACAATGTTAGACTTTGGCGATTCACTCAATGGGAGGTCTTGAGAAGTACTATGGCGGGTCATAGCAAATGGGCCAATATTCAGCACCGCAAGGGGGCCCAGGATGCCAAGCGCGGCAAGTTGTTCACCAAGCTGATTCGCGAAATCACCGTAGCTTCGCGCACCGGTGGTCCCGATCCCGGCAACAATCCGCGTCTGCGCACAGCCATAGACAAGGCGCTCGTCGCCAATATGTCGAAGGACACCATCGAGCGTGCCATCAAGAAAGGCTCGGGTGCCGCGGACGGCGACAACTATGAGGAAGTCCGCTACGAAGGCTATGGTCCCGGCGGCATTGCGGTGTTGGTCGACTGCCTGACCGACAATCGCAACCGTACCGTGGCCGAGGTGCGCCATGCCTTTTCCAAGGCGGGTGGCAACCTGGGAACCGACGGGTCGGTGGCCTACCTGTTCAGCAAGACCGGCGTCGTCAGCTTCAGCGCCGATCTGGGTGAGGACAGGGTGATGGAGCCGGCGCTGGATGCCGGAGCCGACGACGTGGTGGTCAACGAGGATGGCTCGGTAGACGTACTCACGGCTCCCGACCAGTTCGAGGCGGTACGCGATGCGCTCGAGGCCGCCGGGCTCACGCCGGAATCGGCCGAAGTCACCATGCGCGCCAGTACCAGCGTGAAGCTCGACAAGGAGGACGCGGAAAAGATGATCCGCCTGCTCGAACGCCTGGAGGACCTCGACGATGTGCAGAACGTCTATTCCAATGCGGACATTAGCGAGGACATTCTTGCCGAGCTGGGCTAAGCCGGGGCGATGACCCGCGTTCTCGGCATCGACCCCGGATCCCGGGTGACGGGTTACGGCATCCTGGACTGGACGGGCAAACCGGTGTTGGTGGCAGCGGGCTGTATCCGAACCGAGACGGACGATTTTCCCGAGCGCTTGCGCCGGATCTTCGAGGGGATCAGCCGGATCGTGGAGGAGTTTCGGCCGGAGGAAATGGCGGTGGAGCAGGTGTTCATGCACAAGAACGCGGATTCGGCGCTCAAGCTGGGCCAGGCGCGGGGGGCCGCGATCTGCGCCGGCGTGGCGCACGGTTTGCCGGTGCACGAGTATGCAGCGCGCCAGGTGAAGCTCGCTCTGGTCGGCAAGGGCAGTGCCGACAAAGCCCAAGTGCAGCACATGGTCTGCTTCCTGCTGGGTCAGGCTGGTCCCTTGGCACTGGACGCCAGTGATGCGCTGGGGGTGGCATTTTGCCATCTGCACCATCGCCAGACCCTGAGCCGCATGAGCCGGATGGTTCGGCGATGATCGGCTTCATCCGCGGACTCCTGGTGGCCAAGCGTGCGCCCTCCTTGCTGATCGACGTGCAGGGTCTGGGCTACGAACTCGATGCGCCGATGTCCACCTTTTACAACTTGCCCGAGATCGGCGCTGAAGTGCGGCTCTACACCCACCTTCAAATCCGCGAGGACGCCCATAGCCTGTTCGGCTTCGGCACGGAAGCCGAGCGGGGTCTGTTCCGCAGCCTGATCCGGGTCAGCGGCATCGGCGCCAAGCTGGCGCTGGCCATCCTCTCCGGCATCTCGGTCGACGATTTCCGCGCCTGCGTGGAGCGGCAGGATTCGGCGCGTCTGGTGCGGCTCCCCGGCATCGGCAAGAAGACCGCGGAGCGCCTCATCATCGAGCTGCGGGATCGGCTGGATATCGGCGTCCCGTCTCTGGCTCCGGCCAGCTTCGCCGGCGGCGCAGCGCCCTTGCCGGCCGCCGATCCTGCCGACGAGGCCGTGAGTGCCCTGATCGCGCTGGGCTTCAAGCCGCAGGAGGCGAATACGCTGGTGGCCAGGCAGGCCGCCGAAGGGCGCAGCGCGGAGGATCTGATCCGGGCGGCGTTGCAGTCGGCGGTACGCTGAGGGCGGCCCGAGTGACGACGCAGCGGCTGGTGAGCGCGGCGGGCCAGTGGGACGAGGAGGCGATCGACCGCGCCATCCGGCCCAAGCGCCTGGAGGATTACGTCGGCCAGCGCGCGATGCGCGAGCAGATGGCGATCTTCATCCAGGCGGCGTTGGGGCGCGGCGAGGCGCTGGATCACGTCCTGATCTTCGGCCCGCCGGGGCTGGGCAAGACCACGCTGGCCAACATCATCGCCAACGAGCTGGGCGTCAATGTCCGCCATACATCCGGGCCGGTGCTGGAGAAGGCCGGCGATCTGGCGGCGCTGTTGACCAACCTCGAACCGCGTGACGTGCTGTTCATCGATGAAATCCATCGACTCGGCGCCGTGGTGGAAGAGGTGCTGTACCCCGCGATGGAGGATTACCAGATCGACATCATGATCGGCGAAGGCCCCGCCGCCCGTTCGATCAAGCTCGATCTGCCGCCGTTCACGCTGGTCGGCGCCACCACCCGCGCCGGGCTCCTGACATCGCCGCTGCGCGACCGTTTCGGCATCGTGCACCGGCTGGAATTCTACAGCGTCGAAGAGTTGAGCAGGATCGTCGCCCGCTCGGCCCGTATCTTGGGCAGCGAGATCACGCCGGAGGGCGCGGCGGAGGTGGCGCGCCGTTCCCGCGGCACCCCCCGTATCGCCAACCGCCTGCTGCGGCGGGTCCGCGACTTCGCCCAGGTCATGGCCGACGGGCGGATCACCGGTGAAGTGGCCGGGAAGGCGCTGGAAATGCTCGACGTGGACCCGAACGGCTTCGATCAGTCGGACCGCCGTCTGCTGCTGACGATGATGGAAAAATTCGAAGGCGGCCCGGTCGGCCTGGACAATCTGGCCGCGGCGATCGGCGAGGAGCGCGGCACCATCGAGGACGTGCTGGAGCCCTATCTGATCCAGCAGGGCTTCATCATGCGGACGCCCCGCGGCCGCGTCGCCACGCGCAACGCCTATCTCCATTTCGGGCTGAAGCCGCCGCAGAGGACGAATGTCAACGAGGAACTGTTCGGCGATGAGTGAAGAATTCGGCTGGCCGGTGCGGGTCTACTACGAGGACACCGATGCCGGCGGCGTGGTTTATTACGCCAATTACCTCAAATACATGGAGCGTGCCCGTACCGAATGGCTGCGCGCGCTGGGATTCGAGCAAGACAGTCTGCGCGAGGAACTGGGCGTGATCTTCGCCGTACGCTCGGTCCAGGTCGATTATCTCAAGCCCGCCCGGTTCAACGACGCCTTGAGGGTCAGCGCGGATCTGGTCGAAGCACGGCCGGCAAGTTTCAGTTTCGTGCAGCGCGTGATGAGGGGCGACGTCACGTTGTGCGAGGGGCGGGTCGGCATCGTCTGTCTGGCCGCGGACAGTTTCCGGCCGCAGGCCTTGCCGGCCGCCTTACTGAAACGGCTGAGGGGTGAAGGCTGATTTTGGAGAGCAGCGGAGCTGCCACTGCCGGCGGATCGATTTGCAGTCATCGACGGGCCGAGGTCAGCAACGGCCGCAAGGTCCTCCGAGAGTTGCCGGAGGATGGCTTTGGCGAGTTCGGGATAGCGGAAATCGTCCTGGACGTCGTAGATCCAGCTCGTCTTGCCGATTCGTCGGGAATACTCCTTTTCCCACAGGACCTTGCCGTTGCCGCTCTCGACGAGCCTGAAGCCGAGGATGAGTTCGTTCTCGAAACTGTCCGATGGCGCGCCCAGGATCCAGAACAGCGGACCAAAGACCGACAGGCCGTAGCCGAAGGTCTTCGAACGGTACTGGGTCGATTTCACTGCGCCTTCGAGCCTGAGGTCGGCGTCACCCCCGGTCCGGGTGAATGTTACCCGTCCGAATATCCTGGCCCGGTCGATTTCCGCTACGGTGGCCTGCGCCAGGTCCTCGTCCGGTTTCCACAGCCATGGCCCCGTGTTCGCGTGCCTTTGCGCGTACTCTGGATGCGAGAGGTTCTGCCAGCCGAAGGGGAACACCGGCATGGCGTAATGCATCAGTTCGTCCGTGTTCGCGTTGGCGCGGAGATCCTGGAAGGGCGGCACCGCAACCGTCAGAACGAGCAGCGGGCTGCGTGCCGCAGCCGTTTCGGGCCGGTAGATCCAGGTGCGTTCGGTTCCGCAGCCGGCGCAGGCGGCCGCGAGCACCCCGGCCCAGGCCCACTTTTTCACGCGGTGGAGGGGTTTTTCAGGGGACCTCGAGCGGCGTCCGGTCCGACGGCGGACGTCACGACCGCGTAGGCGTCCCGGATCGCCCGCTGCTTGTCCAGTTCGGCCTTGAGTTCGGCGTCGAGGTCGCGGGTGAGCTGTTTCATGATGGTCTTGGCTATTTCTCCCTTGATGGAGTCGAAATAGCCCAGCAGTTCGCCTTCGAGTTCCTCGAAATAATTCTTGATGCCCCGCCGTGCGAACTTGTTGATCTGCAACTGCTGCCGGCGGGTGTATTCCAGCAGGCCGGTTTTGTAACGGTCCAGCGCGCGGTCGATTTCGTCGCCGCGGATCGTCGCGGCCGCGGGCTGCACTGGCGCGCTTTCGGCTCTGCCGCTCCTCGGGTCGGCCAGGCTGTCCTGAATGCGGCGCAGTTTGTCCAGACCGAGCGCGAGCATTTGCTGCGCTCCCTCGCCGGGGCCGATCAGATGCAGGTTTCGGGCGATTTCCAGCGCGCGGTCGCCGTTTTTCTGCACCTGCTCCAGGATATCGTCCCTTCTGCGGCCGGCGTCGCCGGTGTCCTGGGCCATGATGTCGCGGCCGAGGTCGTCGATGACCTCGCCGTATTCGAACAGGAACACGTCGCACATCCCTTTGAGCCGGTTGAGCATGTCGCGGCCGCTCAGACGGTCCTGCAGTACTGTCAGCACCTCGGGCGGCAGGGCGTCGGTGGCGGAGATGTCTTCGAGCAACTGTGCCAGGTGACGGCGCACCATCTGTTCCTCCAGCAGGTGCTGCAACTGGCAGCGGAAGGTGTGCTGGATGTGCAGATTTTCCTCGATCTTGTGCGGCAGGCGGCTGACCACGCTATGCAGGTCCAGGCCCTTCAGCAGCTCGTTTTTGAGCGCTTTGCGATCGAGCGTGTCGATCGCATGGGTGATCTGCTGACCGAGCTGCTCCTGGTCCTCGTCGCGCCAAAACACGAACTCGGGCAGCACCTCGGTCCGCAACGCCTTGACGTGCTCTTCGACCGTGGAACGCAGGCGCCGCAGGACTTCGTCCTGACGACGCGACAACTCGCTGGCGATGAAGGTGTTTTTCATGCTGTCGTCGCTCGTGTTGAGGTAGCGCTGGTGGAGGGGTTCGAGGTGGTCCCGCAACCTTTTCGCCAGATCCAGGTACTCGCTGCGGGCTTCGTCGAGGAATTCGGCCCGGGCCGTATGCGCGAGGTAGTCGAAGAGGCTGCTGCGGAAGGCGGCGAAACTCTTGGCTTCGTCGAGCGTCTTGAGATGGCGTTCGGCTTCGTGACGTTCGGGGATTCTGCCTAGCGCTTTCTGAAGAGCGTCCGCATGTTCACGCACACTCACGCTCTGTTCCAGCCGACCGTCCTGAATCAGCTTCAGCAGCAGGTAGTTGAGCGCCGAGACCTTGAACACGCGGTCTTTGGCGATGTGGAAACCGTAACGGTCGATCTTCTGGTCGAAATTGACCTGCTCTTCCTTCTTTTGCTGGGCACTCAGCACATCCCACTGATTGATCACCCAGAACGCCCGCTGCAGCACGCGCTTGCGCTGGCTGTGGATCTCGGCCAGCAGTTCGATTTCCTCGCCTTCCAGCAGGTGAAACACCTTCATGGCGATGACGAAGGCCTTGGCGTCGTTTTCCACGTAGGATTTGGTCACCTTGCGATGGCGCGGATTGACCACCCCCAGCCCTGGCAGGTCCACCAGCACCACGTTTTCGGGAATGCTGACGTCGGTGAGGAAGATTTCCGCCTGATTGACGAAAAGCACGTCCTCGTAGTCTTCGGTGACGTAGCGCGGCAACTCCTCCAGGGCGATTTCCTTTTCCGCGCCGCTGAGTTTGTTCCAGCCGTGGACGAGGGCTTTCAACTCGTCGAAGAACTTCTGCTTGTTGAACGACCCGAACTGCCCTTTGTGCTGTTCGATGTCCCGGCCGAGCTGGCTCAGCAGTTCGCCCCGGCTCAGGTTGCGGTAGGCGTCGCAGCTCTTGCGCAGCTCCTTGGAAATCTCCTCGACATACAGGTTCTTCAGTTCGTCCCGTTCGTTCTCGTCCAGATAATGGATGACGGCCTTGGTGCTCTTGCCTTTGCGGATGAGGGTGGGGATGGCGGTGAAGGACTTGGTGGCCTGCGGCAGGATGTCGTTGCCGAGCACGGCGTTGATGATGGTGCTCTTGCCGGCCGAAAATGCCCCCAGGAAGGCGACCGGGAACTCCGGCGACTTCAGCCGTTCCAGCCAGCTACGTTTGCGGTTGACATAGTATTTGAAGTCGTCGGTGAGGCCGAGGTAAGGGGCGGCGGCGTCGTAAGCCTCGAATAAACGGGTGAACGCCTTGACGTAAAGGCTGTAGTCCGGCTCTTTCATTGCATGGGTTTCCAAAGAGGGTCCTCGTGGCAGGCGGCTGACGGGCGGGCCGGGTGACGAATCCATGAATATCAGGCCGCCGCATTTTAACATCTCAGCCTTGTGAACCAATCCGCCCGGCGTGCCGGCTTTTGCCGCCGCTTGATAGGCCCGGCCGGTATTTCATAAACTACCCGGCATCCGGAGTGCAAAATCCTGCCGGCCACCTTCTTGAACCGCCTGCCGGTCCTCTCGATTCTAGCCGTTCATCTACCTCAACTCTCAGAGCAAAAATGAATTCTGAGCTGTCGATCATTACTCTGATCAAGGAGGCCAGCCCGGTCGTCCAGATCGTCATGTTCATTCTGGTCGCGGCGTCCGTGATCTCCTGGACGTTCATTTTCGGCAAATACCGCGAGATCCGGCGCGCCGAACAGACCTCCATCGCTTTCGAAGACCGTTTCTGGTCCGGCATCGATCTGGCCGACCTGTACCGCCAACTGGCCACGGAAAGCGACGACTGTGGCGGCCTGGAGCTCATCTTTCTGGCGGGCTTCAAGGAGTTCGGCCGCCTGCGGCAGCAGAGCGGCATCATGCCGGAAGCCGTGATGGAGGGAACCCAGCGCGCCATGCGGGTAGCGCTCAACCGCGAGCTGGACAAGCTGGACGAAAGGCTGCCGTTCTTGGCCACCGTGGGGTCGACCAGCCCGTACATCGGCCTGTTCGGTACCGTGTGGGGCATCATGAACTCCTTCCGCTCGCTCGGCTCGGTCAAGCAGGCGACCCTGGCGATGGTGGCGCCGGGCATCTCCGAGGCACTGGTAGCGACGGCGATGGGGCTGTTCGCGGCGATTCCGGCGGTGATCGCATACAACCGGTATTCGACCAACATTTCCCGGCTGGCGAACCGCTACGAGTCCTTCACCGAGGAACTGCTGAGCCTGCTGCACCGGCAGGCGCACACCAAATGAACGTCTCGACCGGAGCCGGACGCGGCAACCGCAGGCGTCCCATGGCCGAAATCAACGTCGTACCCTACATCGACGTCTCGCTGGTGCTGCTCATCATCTTCATGGTGACCGCACCGATGCTCCAGTCCGGCGTCGACGTCGACTTGCCCAAGGCGGAGGCGAGGCCGATCGACCCGAATCAGGACAAACCGATCATCGTCACCATCGACAAGGACGGCCAGCTCTACCTGGATGCGACCAACCAGGAAGACGTTCCGGTCGACCCCGCCGCCCTGACTGAGAAGGTGACCCGCGCCCTCGCTGAAAAACCAGGCACCGCCGTCCTGATCCGGGGCGATCGGGCCGTGGATTACGGGCGCGTGATCACCGTGATGGCCGCGCTCAAAAACTCCGGCGTGCCGCAGGTCGGACTGATGACGAATCCCGTCGAAGATTGATGGCCGATCCTCGTCTCCGCAGCCTGCGTGGACCCTTCGCGCTGGCGCTGGTGCTCCACATCGTTCTGCTGATTCTGTTCGCGCTGAATTTCGAAGCTTCCCAACGATCGGCGGAAACGGCCCAGCCCGACATCATCGAGGCGGTGGTCTTGGATGATTCCCGTATCGCCGCCGAGGCAGAGCGGCTGAAAACCGAAGCGGCTCCGCCGGCCGAAACGGGGCCGGAGCCCGTTTCAACCCCGAATCCCGAAGAGTCCAGGCGCGCTCAGCAAATCGAGGCCGAGAAGGCCGCCGAAGAGAGCCGGCGGCAAATGGAAGCTAAGAAACTCGCCGACCAAGCTCGAAAAGACGAGCAGAGAAGGAAAGCGGAGGCGGAGGAGAAGGCAAGGGCGGCGGCGGAAGCGGCGGCGCGGAAGAAGGCGGAAGCCGAAGCGAAGGAAAAGGCCGAAGCCGAGGCGCGGCGCAGAGCCGCGGAAGAAGCCAGGGCCAAGGCGGCGGCGGA